>JBBPIC010000110.1:0-9303 GCA_038040525.1 Acidobacteriota bacterium
GTCACACCCGTTCCCATCCCGAACACGGAAGTTAAGCCTGCTGGAGCCGATGGTACTGCGCGGGTAACTGCGTGGCAGAGTAAGAAGTCGCCGGGATTATTTAACGAAGGCCCGCTCGAGCAAACCTGAGGGGGTTTTATTTTCAGCCAACTCAGGTTGAAGAATACATGCCTCATCAATCATAAACTCAGCTTAGCCAAGGCGTCTCTAATCGCCCGCCCACCCGCCTTGGTTTGACTTCCGCTATCTTTAGAGATATTTCCATATCGTGAGATTCTACTCTTGTCACTGAGGTGCCGCGTTTGCCATGGGAGATTCCGACGTGCGTTTGATCTGCTGAAACCGCTCGTAAAATACCTGAAAAAAGCTAAAAGATACCAGATAGGAACCAACGGAATCCCCAAACACCAAGGAGGGGAAGTTACGTTATACTACCTTTGAGATAAAAGCTGAAGATATTAAACTATGGCAGAACTTCATGGTTTGTTGGCTTATCCTTCGAGGCCCGACACAATCGGTGGCACGCTGCGATCGACGCTTGAGATTTTGCGGTTAGAGGGTATAGGTCAGAATCTTACAACGTGGGAAGAGAATGACATCCCCGGGAGATTCGTGGTCGACCCTATCCTTTCGCAGATTGATGACGGTAACATTCTGATTGCGGATATTACGCGCCTGAACTTCAATGTAACATTCGAGATTGGATATGCAATCGGTCGCGAGAAACGAGTAGGTCTCATTAAGAATTCCTCCCTAACCGGTTCGGACGAGTTAATCCGTCAGGTCGGAATCTTCGACACCCTTGGCTACGAGAATTACTCAAATTCCGGTCATCTTGCGCACTTTTTGCGCAACCTAGATGACCTTAAGCCGCTTCCGCTACCTGACACTATCAATACGGCGGCTCCCGTTTACTTGGTGCTTCCCAAGGTCAAGACTGATATTGAAATTAGAACGATCGCCAGAATCAAAAAGGCTCGTTTGTTCTTCAGGGCTTTTGACCCAGAAGAACAGCCAAGGTTAAGTGCCGCCGATGCGATCGAAAATGTAGCTCAATCGCATGGAGTTCTCACGCTTTTGCTTCCGAAGGACCGAATAGACGCAGAGGTGCACAATTTCCGAGCAGCGTTCGTAGCCGGTTTAGCGTTAGGGTTGGAGAAGGAGCTTTTGGTGCTTCAGTATGGCGACGACCCCGTCCCCCTCGACTATCAGGATCTGGTCAAACCATTTCGCTTTCCGAACCAAATAGACGAGGCGGTCGCGACCTTTTCTCCTGCTATCAGTGCGCGCTTTCAATCGGCAGCGCCGGCACTGATTTCTGAACCTCAAACTCTTCTCGAACGTCTCAACCTTGGCGCATCAGCGGCAGAAAATGAGCTTCAAGAACTTGGATATTATTTTCTTGAAACAGATGAATTCCACCGCACTCTTCGTGGTGAAATCAAAATCGTGGCAGGACGAAAAGGCTCTGGCAAGACGGCCTTGTTTGCTCAAATTCGAGACAACCTTCGAGAGGATAGAAGTAATGTTGTCTTAGATCTAAAGCCTGCGGGATTTCAGTTGCTGAAGTTTAAAGAAAGAGTATTGGATTATTTAGAGGAAGGAACGAAAGAGCACACGGTAACTGCTTTTTGGGAATATCTGCTACTGCTGGAGATCTGTCAGAAGGTTCTGGCCAAAGATCGCGCGCTTCATATGAGAGATCAGCGGCTTTACGCTCCTTACAGGAAGTTGGCAGACACGTACTACCAAGACGACCTCATTTCCGAAGGTGATTTTGCTGAGCGAATGCTAAAACTCAAGGAGAGAATCGCTGATGATTTCGGAGCGACTCTCAAGAATGAAGAACACAAAAGAATTCTTGAGAGTGGTGAAATTACCGAACTACTCTACAAACACGACGTTGCGAGATTACGAAGAGATGTCATGGAATACCTAAGATTTAAGAAGTCTCTTTGGATTCTATTTGACAACCTTGATAAGGGATGGCCACCCCATGGCATTCAAGCTGAGGACGTGTTGACGCTGCGATGCCTGCTGGACGCTATGGTCAAGGTACAGCGTGAACTGGGGAGAGAAGACATAGAGTGTCACGGGGTCGTCTTTATTCGCAACGACGTTTACGAACTGCTAGTGGCAAATACGCCCGACCGCGGAAAGGTACCAAGCGTCATTTTGGATTGGACCGATGCTGATTTGCTAAGAGAACTCTTGCGGCGACGTTTTCTCTATGGGGATGGCTTGGACGGAGAATTACCTTTCGAAACAATATGGGCTTCAATAGCAACAAGCCACGTACATGGGGAGGAAAGTTCGCAGTATTTAATTGATCGGTGTCTTATGCGTCCGAGGGCTTTAATCGAATTGGTACGATATTGTCGCAGCCATGCGATAAATCTCCGACACGAGCGAATTGAACTTGGTGACATCGAGCACGGCGAGGAAGCATATTCTACCGACTTATTGACCACGATCGACTTCGAAATAAGCGATATCCTTCCAGCAGGTAGCAATATTCTGTATGAATTCATTGAAGCGCCGGCGAAGATGTCTGGATCCGCGGTCCGTGAGATACTCATCAAAAAACTGGGAGATACTGGATGGAACCGAGTTCTGGATCTGCTACTTTGGTATGGCTTCCTCGGATTTCTTCGTGATGACGGCGAGACAGCGTACATTTACTCAGTTAAATACGATATTAGACGGCTCCGAGCCATCATTGATAAGAAAGGCTTTGAGAGTTCTACTCTGACGATTAACCCCGCTTTTTGGCGAGCGTTGGAGGTTCGTAATTAGTTGAGGAGCTGTGACGAACAACTGTCGCCGTTTTTTGCCGACCGTCCGTAACTTAAGCCTGCTGGAGCTCATGGTACTGCGCGCGTAACTACGGGAGAGTAGGAAGTCGCCGGGATTATTTAAAGAAACCGGCGTGAGTGTTAAGCTCTCGCGGGCTTTTGCGTGTGCACTACCGTAACTTTTCGCCGGCTGCCAAATACTCAGAAGGCACAACATCGTTAACCTGAAATACCATTAGGAATTCCCCGCCGCATTCACATCTTAATTCCAAATCTATTCGACCCATCGAATTCTCCCTTCCAGCTAAACAGTTATCGTCTAGCGTCCTACAGGATTCATTGACTTTATGCAACGAAAAAAGATTTCCGGTGATTTTGTCGGCAGGGTCACACCCGTTCCCATCCCGAACATGGAAGTTAAGCCTGTTGGAGCCGATGGTACTGCGCGGGTAACTGCGTGGGAGAGTAGGAAGTCGCCGGGATTATTTAAAAAGCCCGCGAGAGCATCACGCTCCCGCGGGCTTTTTAGTTGATGTCTCTCCAATCCGTATTTAACGTCAGCGAATTAATGGCTTCCTCTACTGCAACCGCAAACGTATACATCAGATCGATATTCTTTAGAAGCGCATCTTTGTCTACGACAATTTCATCCAGGGTGAGGGTTTCGTCTCTGATAATGATCGGGTTTGATGTCTTCCGGGATGAGGCCCGGTGGTGGACGATCTGTTTGCGCAATTTTTGCAAGTCGGCCCAGTTGCGCAGGTGTGTATCTCGTTCCTGAATGTCGACTCGAAAGTATTTTTCAAGGATGCCGATCATGCTTTTTAGCGTTTGTTGTCCTCGTCGGTTTTCAATGTGCTCCGTCGCGATTTCGGCAAACAAATAGAACGGGTTCTCTCTATTCAACTCAGCCTCTTCGAGCTGTATCTCGTTCAATATGCCCTCATCCAAGTCTGTCGGCGCCGGCTGATCCAAAAGTTCCGTATTAACTCTTATGATTCTTTTTCCAAGTAATTCGAATACGACATCAGTGGCGTAAGCTTCCATTATTGCCGCAAGGTAGACAATGCCAAGTCTCGCGGCTACGACACTTCCTCTTGTCCACATCTCGCGGATTTGGTATGCGGCATTGTTAGGATTTTGCAACTCCCCTTCACGCGCTGGATCGAGAACAAACAAGTTCGCGTAGGCACGCAACTCTCCCTGACTCTCAAACATAGAATGAAAGGCATAGGTTGCGTTTACGGGTAATATCCACATTTGCAAATTATCTCCCATAAAACAGCGTGACGCCGGACTGGAGCGTAGTCAAGTTCGTGGAGTTTCCGCTTTGGTCCCACAAGCGAACCTAGCGACCGGCCAGAGTTTCGGCAGGGTCACACACCCGTTCCCATCCCGAACACGGAAGTTAAGCCTGCTGGAGCCGATGGTACTGCACGGGTAACTGCGTGGGAGAGTAGGGAGTCGCCGGGATTATTTAAGAAAAGCCCGCTTGATTCACCTCAAGCGGGCTTTTGCTTTTGAAATTTGAGATCTTAAAATCTGTCATTATCCCAGCGCCGCGAGAGCACGTTGGTCCGCGGGCTTTTAGCCGTTTCTGGATTACGTTAACGCCCTGATGATCATCACCGCCATCTATCTGCCAGCTAGCATTATAGAATTGGGGCGCGGAAACCCAATCCCACGTATTCGATTCCAACTTGGTATGCACGAGGGATAAAGGTTAAGTTTGAAGCGGTACGGTGTCAGCCGTCTAATGCTCCTCAGGCGACAGCACAACAGGGAGAACGATGAAGACAGCTCTGATAATAGTCATAGCCGTAATCGGCCTTGTCGGCTCGATCGTTTTGTCCTTCCGAAACGAAGGCGCGGTTGCCACGTCGGCCGCTCGGCCGTGGCCGGGAGGGATGGGGACGCTCAAAGCGGCCGGAGATCGATGGCCGTCGCTGAAGGCCAATGAGGCGTCCGTGAAGCTGACGTCGCTGGCCGACGCGTTGCCGAAGAACGACGCCGTTGACGACTTTGTGGCGCGCGAGATCACGCGGGGCGAGCTCTCCATCGGCGAACCACCGGCACTCTCAGACGTCTCCGCGATCCGCGAGTTGCTGCTGCGCGAGCCGATCGTCTGGGAGCGCGAGGAGGGAATCGGCGGCGGGAACGAGATGAACGCGAGGCGCACGGGGCAGATGAAAGTGGCAAGGGCGCTCGTTGCGAGCGCACTGACGAAAGCGCGCGCAAACGATTCAGCGTCGTGGGACGACCTGCACGCCGTGTGGAAGCTCGCTCGCACGCTGGACGGGCATCCGCAGATGATGGCCCAAACGGCGGCATTGTCCATGGTGCGGATGATCAACGCGGTCGCCTGGAAAATGCCGCTGCCCGTGCCGGCGTGGTTCGGCGAGTTGCAGGCGCGCGATAACGTGCGACCGCTGCTGGAGTCGTTTCAGCATCAGACGGCGTCATATTGGGAAAGCGGGGCGCGGATATTTCCGACGAAGTGGCTCGCCACGTCGATCGAACACGATCGCATGATCGCTGAAGAGTTGTTCAACCTCACCCGCTGCGATGTGAACACGCCCATGAATGAGGTGGGAACGGACCTTACATCCGTTTGGCGCCGCGCGTTCCGCTATCGCGCCGAGCGGGAGGCGACGGCGAACGCGTTGCGCGTGCGTGAGGGGAAGTCGATCGAAACCGGCTCGCGCTGCAGCGACGGCGGGTGGGCGTTCGACGGGACAACGCTGCGCTTCAGCCGCGAGATCGCGACCACCGCGCCGGACAGTCCAATGCCGCTGGTGCTGCGGGTGAAGCCGTAATTCCTTATTTTTCTCACCCAAACAATCCAAACTCGGGAAAATGTATGCAGCAAATTCTCGATGGAAAGGGATTGCATGATCAGTGAATTCGATCTAACAGGGATAATATATAAGTATGAAAAGCAATAAAAAGAAGTTGTCGCCAGAACAACGTAAAGAACTGCTCAGCGCTTTGCAAGCCCGTTTTGAGAAGAACATGAACCGCCATGAAGGTGTTGAATGGGCTAAAGTAAAAGCAAAGCTGGAGGCTGATACTGAAAAATTGTGGTCGCTCAATGAAATGGAAACAACTGGCGGTGAACCCGACGTCGTTGGTCAAGATAAAAAGACGGGCGAATACATTTTTTATGATTGTTCGGCGGAGAGTCCTAAAGGCCGCAGAAGTGTTTGTTACGACGGTGAGGCCCTGGAGTCAAGGAAAGAACATAAACCGAAAAATAATGCTATTGATATGGCGGCCGCCATGGGCATTGAGCTTTTAACGGAAGAACAATATCGAGAACTGCAGCTACTTGGAGATTTCGATACGAAAACGTCGAGCTGGATAATGACACCTTCCGATATCAGAAAACTCGGCGGCGCCCTCTTTTGTGATCGTCGCTATGACCATGTCTTCGTGTATCACAACGGCGCGGAATCTTACTATGCCGCCAGGGCGTTCCGTGGCTCGCTACGGGTCTAAATTAAGATCGGCGCGCCGAATCGTAGTGCGCGGGTAATCCCGACCTATCCGGATAGGAAGTCGCCGGATTATTTAAAAGAAGCCCGCGAGAGTGTTAAAGCTCTCGTGGGGTTTTGCAATTTACGCTTGTTCCCGGCTCAAAGTAGGTGTGGAACTATCGTGCGGCACTCATAAACACGTCTTGTATTGTCTACAGGTCTTCAGGTATTGAAGTCCGTATTCGTAAGCATGTGTGCCAAAAGCCACCCCGGTTTGCTTGTTGAGCAAATAACCATTGTAGAAAGCATTTGCTCGCTCTTGAGGAGTACCATGGTGGCCTTCGCTAAAGAATTCGAAGTCCCCTTTGTCATAGAATGACTTCAATATCAACGCGTCGTTTTGAAAGACAAATCGTCCACGATGCGCGGTAAACCAACCAGCCATGTAATCTGCGTGTAGCTCTGCCCATTTGCTGCCGGCCTGCGGAAACCTATTCTTATGTTGCATGGCATGGGCAAATTCATGAGCTATTACGGCCGGTAAGGCAAATCCCGCATTCTTAACGGTTTCGTCATTCCACAATCCAAGACCAAGAATGACGCTCCCGTTATAAGGTTGGTCGTAGGTGCCTTTGTCCGCCATTATTAATTCTGGATACTTATCTGGAGTGAAGAAAGCATTCTTTGCATCGGAGAGTTCAAAGTAAACCGGAACGTAGACCTTAAACTGATTATCCAGTTCAGTAATATCTATGGAAACTGCGCGATCAATGTCCTGTCGTCCGGTCGAATTGGAAATCTGGACGGAGTCAGTTGGGGCTTCTCCAGAAAGGCGTGTGCGCACGCACCCGTAAGTCCTTATTTGGTTTACTAGAATTGTTCTTCGACTCTGAGTTTGTGCCTGAGGAAACGTTGAGAAGAGATGTGAGACCGCGAGGGTCACAGCTACGGCAAGAAGATGTCTAGTTATTTTCATGTGAGATTTTCTCCTTTTGGGAAATGAGGTTTTAGGAATTCGTTAGGGTCGTGACACAGTGCTGGAAATTTTGACCACCAGTCAACTGCTCGCGCAGTTTAATGGGGGCCCTAAAGAGTGTCAATATCACGCGTTCCATCCGAATACAGAAGTCGAACTGCGGGAACCGAACTGTAATGCGGGGGCTATGATTCTTTAGTCTTGCCTGCACAAAACACAAGAAGTATTGTGTTGCAAATACCCCGGGACGCAATTAATCACACCCTAGTTTAATTCGGAGAATTATGAAACACTTCCGAAAGAGACCGCCGTCGAAACACGTGTTTGTCTGCCTGCTTCTAATCCTTCTTGTCTGTCAGCGATCGCTTCCAGTTCAGGCACAACGCGCACAAGTGAAAGCCCTGGTGGGTGGCACGTTGATCGACGGTTATGGCAGCAAGCCGTTACGCAACAGCGTCATCATCATCGAAGGGGAGCGGATTAAGGCCGTAAGCCAGGTGGGCTCGCTTGCAATCCCAGCGGGCGCGGAGGTTATCTCGACGGAAGGCATGACGGTTTTGCCCGGCCTCTGGGACATGCACGTGCACCTCATGATCAATGGTCACAGCGACTACGGTCATTGGGACAAAACTTACCCTCCGCAGATGGAAAAAGTAATCATGCCTGCCTCTGCCAGGCAGTTACTCATGGCTGGCGTGACAAGTGCGCGCGATCTGGGCGGACCACTGCAGGCAAGCATCGCGGTCCGCGATCGGATCAAGAAAGGTGAAATTCCCGGTCCGACGCTTTATGTCTCGGGTCCATTCATTCAACACGAACCGTATCCAGGCACCGACTACGTTCGCTGGGGCGTAAAAGGTGCCGACGATGCGCGGGCTAAAGTACGAACGCTGGCTGAAGGTGGAGTCGACGTTATCAAATTGATCGATCAGGATCAGATGACCATGGAAGAAGTTGAGGCTGTGGTTGATGAAGCCCACAAGCGAAAGCTTCCAGTCGTGGCCCATTCGCATCGTCCTGAAGAAATCCGGCGCGGCCTTCTTGTTGGTGTCGATTGCTTTGAGCATACGGGCCTGGCGACGGCGCCCGAATATCCGCCAGATGTGATCGCAATGATTCGTGAGCGCACGGCAAAGATGGCCCTTGGCCCACTGTTTTGGACGCTGACCGTCCAGGGTCTGCTCAATTACGAATACGTGCGCGACAATCCGGAGCAATTGGATGATCCGTCATGGCAGATGGGACTGCCCCAGACGATCATTGACGACATCAAGGCCTCACTCAGATATCCGCAACGGCTCGGTTATTACCAGCTCACGCCATTGCGGCGTCCCACGCTCAATCGAAAAATTCAGCAGCTCTCCGAGTCGGGTGTCGTGCTATTGGTCGGAACAGACAGCGGGATCCCAATGAACTTTCACAGTCAAACCACCTGGCGCGAGCTTGACGCCTGGGTCAACGAATTCAAGATCGACCCAATGGTGGCTATCCGCGCCGCCACCTACTGGCCTTCGGTGGCGATGAAAGTTTCAGACCAGGTCGGCACTGTAAGTGAAGGTAAGTACGCAGACGTTATCGCAGTCCGCGGCGACGTGCTGCGTCACATCAATCTTTTACAGAACGTTGATGTCGTGATTAAGCACGGACGGCGGCATAAGTGAAACCATCCACTAAACACACTAACTGACACGAAGCGGGTTTGTGATACTTCGTGTCATTTCGGTGATCGCAGTTATCGTACACACGCTGATGGAAGCCGACGCGGTCGTAGTCAGTTTGGAGAATCCGGGAATATCCGATGAAGACACAAAGGAAGCGGGTGTCAAGCCATCACGTTTCTGCCTTTAATCCTCGACCCTGTCTATTAGCAAGTTTCCTTGGGGTTATGAAAGAAATCGAGCTTCAGCAGTTTTGGCTCAGTTTCACTCACTTATTGCCCGCACAGCTGAAAAGCCTTTAAGTTAAACAGTCACACTTAACACACCTGCCTCGCGACGAATCTGCCCCAACGAGTCTGTCGGGAAAATAGATAATCGTCTTTCTCTGTGCATCCTCA
>JBBPIC010000152.1:0-2660 GCA_038040525.1 Acidobacteriota bacterium
TTGATTCGATGGGAGACGCGACAGGGGCGGACACACGGGTCCGCCCCTACAATTATTGAAGGTCACAGACTCCAGATGCCAGGCTTTCAACCTGCCAGGAAGGCACAGCCTCTCCGCACCTGAGGTCGCGGAGCCGCATTGACGGTTAAAGATGTACGCCACTCCTAAGTGAACCTCCCGCAACTAATTGAAAAATCAAGCGGGCGGCAAGCGGGTTCACTGGTAGCACAGAACTCCCAGCCAGGGGAGTGGGTGGCTTTCAATTGCACCCCACATGGCCACGTCAAAGTCGAGGGTAGACAAGCGAGCGGATTTTGGACCCGAGCGGGAAATGGGGAGAAAAGGCTGGCGTGGGAGAGCCAAAGCCAGGAGAGAGTGGAAAAGCAGGAAGGGAAGGGCGGGAGAAGACAGACGGATCCGGTGAGGGCAAAGCCCGCAGAGAAGAAGGCTATGGAGTTGAGATGAAGCCCGTGGCTAGAGCTTGGCTAGACCCAGGAAGCGCAGCACCTGCAAGCCTTGGCGGGCCCAATAGCGAAGGGCCTGGGCGATATTGGTGGCGCCGGCCATGCGCAGCAAGGAGATGGCGAGGTTGCGCAGGCCCGCCATCACCTGGCCACCGGCTCCTTTGCGGATCTGGCAGCGGTCTTCATCAAAGGTGACATCCCGAATCCAGTGGAAGCGATTTTCAATCGACCAATGATTGCGGTTCAAGGAGAGCAAGCGGGCCGGGCTCCCCTTTGGGGGGGTGAGGCTGGTCAGGCCATAGACGGTTTCGCTGCGGAATTTCCCGGTGACGATTTCGGTGACGTCGCGTTGGATGCAGAACACTTGGGCCGCATACGGGAAGGTGAGGTAGCCAGCCAGCTCGGTGCTGGCCCAGATCTGGCGGATTTCCAGGCGTCCGTGGGCTTTATCGGTGGTGGTGTGCTGAGGGGGGGAACGCTTTCAGGTTCAGGTCTTCGATGTCCTGGCGCAGTGTGGGCTGGTTGTCTTTGACGGTGAACAGGTAGTCGGCCTTTTTGGTTTCGACCAGATAGCGGGCGGTGTCGACTTGGGTGTGGAGCGCATCGGCGGTGACCACGGCCCCGGCGATGGGCAGCGGATCGAGCAGTTGGGGCAGTTTGGGGATTTCGTTGGTTTTTTCTTCCACCGCCAGCTGAGCCAGCACGACCGCTTCCTGATGCAAGATAGCACTCAACAGATGCGGCGCTGAGTGGCCGCGGTCGTGGCCCCCGCGCAGGGTTTTGCCATCGACACTGATGCCGGCTCCAGACAGGCAGTGCTGCTGGGCCAGCCATTGGCCGATCTGGGCATCGAGCCGGTCGGCGTCGAGTCGTTGCAGCACTCGCCGGATCGTGGGTTCGGAGGGAGGCCGCCAGCGTTTCGAGCCCAACCGCTTTAAGGTTTCTCGCGACAGCCCTTGCGCCCATTCCGCAATCGCATGGAAGCTGCAGGCACCCGACAAAGCGGCACACGTAGCCACCGCGACAATGGTGACCACCGGATGGCGCACCCCGCGGGGCTTGCGCGGGTCCACCAAGGTTCGCAGCAGATCGATCAGGCCTCCTTTTGCTTCCAGAGGTAAACGGTTGACATCGACCATCGGTGCATTCTCCTTTCGTCGGGAGGTTAAGGGAGGTAAAAAAGGGGCTACCAATTGGGAGACCGCTCGGGCACTGAGCGGGCGAACCAGCACGGTCTTGGGCTGACCATGACAGACATAGCCGCGGCCTCGTTTGGCAAAACCGCGGGTGGTACCCAACACTTTCCAGCCAGCCGCCCGATAGCAGGTCCCCTGAAAGCGCGCGCGATCGACAAAGGTTTCCGCCACCAGAATGGGATGGCTGTAAAAGCGCTCCCAGTCAGCGCTCAGACGTTTTAAGTTCAGGGCCAGGATGCGGGAAGCCAGATTGGGTTGGCGCCATTCGGGCAGGATGAGGAAACGCAGGTTGTTGGCAATCAAGTGCAGACGCCGCCATTGCAGCGACGGCGGCCAGCCGATCCAGGCATCGCGGGGCTGGCACTTGAGGGCGGCCGATCCCCACGCCAGCAGAGCCACCCAGTCTTGGCCAGCGGTGGCCACATAGCACAGGGATTGTCCCACCAGAGGTCGAAACCCCAGGTAGTGGTGCTGATTCATCAACTGCCGCCAGCGGCTTCGTTCCTCACATCGCAGCAGGCGCACCACGAAGGGATCTTTCAAACCAGGGACAGGATGCTGGCAACTGAGCATGGCCCAACCCTAACAAAGCCGCTCGAAAATTGCCAGCCCTAAATTCTTTCTTCGTTGTTTGTTATATTTGTGGGACTTTGACGTGGCCCTGGGGGCGGACAGGAGTACGTAACCGGCACAGGAAACATGGGCCGGATAGGAAAGGCCGGAGTCCCCATGCCAACCTCACTGCTGGGAATAAGCAAGAAAGCGGAAAGCGAGAAGCAGCACCGATTTGCGAATCTGTTTGGTCTGCTCACCCCTTCGATGCTGAAGGAAACATGGCGGGGGATTCGGAAAAGCGCCGCAGCGGGCGTGGACCGGGTCGATGCCAGGGAGTACGAAAAGCAGCTGAAGGAAAACGTCGAGAATCTGGTGGACAGGTTAAATCGGAAAAGCTATCGGGCCAGACTCATAAGACGCCGCCTGATACCGAAAGGGACCGGAA
>JBBPIC010000053.1:0-13144 GCA_038040525.1 Acidobacteriota bacterium
CACAGAGATCGCACAGAGAGTTAAAGGTTATCCCGACAGACTCGTTGGGGTTGGGTATCGTTAGACTCTTTTACCCAGGGTAGCCGCGCAACGCGGCAACCCTGGGCTGAATTACATAACCGCTTCGCGGTACAGATCACCCACAGCGGACTTGATCAGAGCTTCCTAAAGCATGTCGGACATTGACTCTAACGGGCATCAGCCACCCGCCGCCAGACATTTGCTTCACCCTCGTCCCTGATCAAACGCCGGACTTCACTGTACGCTGCCGCGTAAGCAGCCCGCATGGCATCAGCCGAGGGGGTACTGGAAAGCATCTGCTCGATCTCCTGTATTGTCATCTTATTTCGCAGTTGGTAACGGGAAACCAGAGGCCCCTCTCCGGCTAAGTGTATCGCCAGGCCTTCCGCCAGCCAGCGGGGCGTGCGTCCCCTTCCCAGTGCATCCACAAGAGTATGTACGAGTTCATGGCGCACCGTTGTTTCGAGAATTCTGCGACGTCTGAGCGTTTCGAGGGGTTGCAGCTCGATGCGGTTGTTTCTGGTTGCTGCTGCCGCCCAGGGAGGCTGCCCGGTTCGGCCCACAAAATCGCCGGTGGTTTCGTTGATAAAGACTTCGAGTGACGATAGGCGCGGGCTCAGGCCGGCGGAAGCAATGCGGTCAACCAAAGATTTACGACTCGATTGGAGAAATCTCAAAAGCAATTCAACCTCGCGCTGGTTGACCGTGGCTGGGTAGCTTATGCGGAAGTTTTCGCTGCTGAGCGTTTGACGGGATCTCGCGGCCGCAAGAGAAGCAATTCGATTGGATCTCTGTGCTTCCTCTGTGTTCTCTGTGTCTCTGTGGTGAAAAAACGAATCGTCACCACAGAGGCACAGAGAACACGGAGGCCGCACGGAGAAAACAGGAGTCGAGCCGCTAACGGCTTCTCCTTCCCAAATCAGATCGGCGGAGCCCGTCGAACCACCGGCGATTCGTGTGGTTGGGAAATACTTCAAGAGGATTTGCCGGTAGCTGGCTCCGCGCGACGCCATGACGTGAGCCCCTTCCTGACAAAGACCCAGGCCATGGCCGAACCCCCTGCCGCGGAAAACAAAGTTAGAGCCGGAACGAACGATCTCGAAACGCGAACTCTTCAATTTGTTCCATCCGAGCGCGCGTCCCACGACGATTTTGAATTCCCACCCACTTATCGTCATCCTCCGGTCGCCTTCGATCGCTATCAGTTCAGCCCGGTCGCTCTGGTCCCGTCTGAGCACGGTGACATTGTGTAGCCGTCCGCCAACATTGGTGCGCTGATCGCTCTGTAGCGCCGTCAGCATTTGCTCCTGGGAGATTACATCGGTCCAACTGCGGTGCGGTTCGTTGGTGCAATACTCGTCTCGCACGCCTCTCAAGTAGGGCGGAGAGCTGCCTCCCCACAAAGCGCTGATGTTTGCCGTCGCGCCACCACACGAGGCGCTGAAGTAAGAGTCGGCAACCTCGCCACCAGCATCAATTAGGATTTGTCCCCTGGTTGCCTTGACTGCCTCCATCGCTGCGCTAGAGATTGCAACGCCCGACTGCGAACCGACCGTCCGGTACCTTTGGCAGTGAGTTGTCGAGCAGAAGTCGTAACCATCCTCTTCGTGCCGGCCCATGTTTTTCATTGCATAAGTTCGACTGGCGATGGCCAGCGCCTTCAACGATTCCAACTCGTTTTCAATGCTGCCTTCAGTAGCAACTACTCCGCGCACGTAGTCTTCGAACGGTAGTGTTTGAGTGACATTCTCGCGAACAAGGTGAACGCGAACTGAGGAGATGGGGCGACGCGGAGACGCGGAGATGGGGAGACTGGGGGAGGGCGGGTTTCCCGGTCTCTCCATGTCTCCATGTCTTCCGGTGTCGATTCGGTAGTGCGAAAACTCGTTAAAGATCGGTCGCGCGATTTCCGCCGCTTCTGAGCCGTGCGCTTTTGTGAGAAAAACCAGTACGGCGAGTCTTATTCGCTCCGGCGCTGCCTGAGAATCATCAGCCCCGACGGCGGCGGATTCGGAGGCAAAGCCAATAAACCACCCTTGAGAACGGAAACCATTGACCTGTGTAGCAGTGCCTGTTTTGCCAAAGATGTAGTTCGGAATCTTGTAGAGACCAGCCGTCTCCGCGGTGCCATACCTAACCGCTCCGCGCATTCCTTTTACAATGATCGCTCGCTCGTCATCTTTGATCGTTAGATCTCTCTTGAGCTTCGGAACAAAGTTGTCAGCCGCGGCCACGCGCGGTGTAAGAAGATGACCGCCATTCACCAGGGCTGAATAAGCGTTGATGATCTGGATGGGCGTTGCCAGGACGTTATCGCTTTCTCCGATTGCATTCTGCGAACGCCAACCATTGCGAAGCAGTTTGCCCTGAGATTCCCCTTCTACGTTGATTCCGGTCTTGCGGCCGAATCCAAACTCGCCGAGCGTGGAGATGAAGTTGGGCTCATTTAGTCGCTCGCCCAACCGCCCAAAATAGTAGTTGCACGAATAAGCGATGGCGTCGGTGGAATTGAGCGGAGGCAGTTCGCGCGGGTGTGAACAGACGGTATGAAATTCATCTTGCGAATATTCTTCCCGGCAAACCGTGCGCGAGTCGTCATTGATCAGATCCGACCGAAAAGCTGCGAGGGCGGTGAAGGGTTTGATAGTCGAGCCCGGAGGCAGATTGTACCCAAATGCAACTTTAGGGTTGACGACTGCGCGGACGCGTCCCGTTTGCGGGTCCATTATGATGACGGCGCCGCCTCGCTCACCGAGAGCCATGGTCGCCGCGCGTTGAAGATTGCGATCAAGAGTGTCTTCAGTGAACGAGTTAGCTGAAGATGCTGAATTCCCATCCCGAGCTTTGAGCGCGAACGCCCCAAGGCCGATTATTAAAACAGTGGTGATAATGAGCCATTGTGCCCAGCGCAGAGAGTTCATCTTGCCCGGCGGCTTCGCCGCTTTCCGTGCGGTAAGCCTGTGGCTTAACGGCATCGTAGTGTGTGTCGAAGGCTGTGCCTCCGCGTACCCTGACCACTTGTTAACAAGTGTATAGAGTACAAGCTTTAGCTTGCGGCGTGGGCAAGAAGCCAGCTTGCGGTTCGGGCAAGACTCGCGGGCATGGTCGCGAAGGCGCAACCTGAATCGACCACCCCACGCGGGCTGCCCGCGCGGGGACCCCGGGGTTGTACTCTGAACGCCTGTTGAGAGTCGCGCCTGGGCGGAGACGGAGTAGTGATTTCGCAACATCAAGCGGCCTCATTAGACGGTTGGTTCCGCGGCGGCTTTGCGGACAAAATCGCCAGTGCCTTAACCGTAGTCACCCAACCGAAAAGTGTTAGCGCAAAAACTACTGCCAGCCGCGCTACCAGCAGGGTGATTTCCAACCACGCGTGCTTGCTTGGCGTGGCACGGAAGAGCAAGAAGTAAGGTGCAATCGCAAAAACAAGAAAGCCGACGATGTATATGAATACCGAGCTGGGAGCAAAGGCTTTTGACAGCAAACTTCCCAACTTCCTGATTGCGTGGCCCAAACCTTCCCCAGCCGCTGCCATCCATAAGTGAATCGCCGCCAGAGGTAGGACGAGACCGAAGGTCAGATAGCGAACAGTCGAAACCAGTGCTGCTCTCCAATCAATAGGTCGAGTGGACTCTCGCGGATTTGCTGCATTAGCGAGCCGGCGCGGAAGCTCAGCCGCAGTGTCTGTAATGCTGGTTCCGAGGCGGGCTTGCGCCTTTGCCAGGAGGTAAGCCACCAAAACAGCCACGGCGATGAGAGGTAGGGTAATTAGAAGCAGCTTCCAGAAATTTCCAAGGGACTTCTTTAGCAGCGTGCCCACGCCTGCATTTTCTCCGCTGGCAATGCCGCCCATGATCATCGCCTGCAGCACGAAGAAGAGCAGGGGCGCAACAATCGCGAGACAAAAGGTTGCGACCACTTGCGCGATGCTTGCTTCTCTAACCGCGATAAAAAAGTAGAGAGCGCCCAGGAGCGCAGCGTACACAATTGCGATTAGCAGCATCGCTCGCCAATTCTTGAGTACCGTGCGCGCTGCCATGGCAATCGAGTGGAACGTTTCTGTCAGCATTAGTTTCCTCGTTAACGGGAATGTCCAATCCCAGCGCCAAAGGCGCGAAATGTAGTAGCCTGGGCCATCGGCCCAGGTAGGTCGGATTGAAGCTTCCTAGCGCTGAAAGCGCGAAATGATGTTAATGGCAGCTCAATCAAAACTATTGGTGTACACTCAGATTTCGCGCCTTCAGCGCTTACAAAATTCATACAACCTTACCCAGGGCGTTGCCCTGGGCTATTACATTTCGCGCCTTTGGCGCTAAGGTCACTTTCGCTCCAGGAACGACATCTTGCCCGAAGCCGTGTTTGACTGTGTCGTCGGACGGTACATCAGTTCGGCGCGCGCGGGAGCGACGCGAAATTGCCCGGGCACCTGCACGCGCATAGCGTATTGAAACGTCGCATCACCGTCAAAGTAATCGAGGAAGTACACCGTCCGGTTATCGCGAAATTCCCGGGAGCTGTACCAGTCAGACCAATCGTGCCCGGCGCCGTGATCGAGATTGAGATTACCAACGCTCTCAACCTGTTCGGCACCGGCGGGGATTGGATCCTCAATCATCAAGTGGCGCGCCTTAGCCCCGTTGATTTTCAACTTCACTACCAGCATGTCGCCTGAACGGATTTCGCCTCGCAAAGGCGCGGTTTGCCACTTGAGTTTGTAGCCATCCTCGACCACGTTAAGACGAAGGTATTCGCGCGTGACATTCAAGTCAGCCGAACCTCTGGCCGGCACATCCTCTTCGCCTGAGTAATAATCGAGAGAGGTCGCAAAGTAAGTAAGACCCGACCCTCGCTTAACTATGCGCACGTCGTTTGTTCCCGCAACCTCAGTTGCTTTGCGGGTGATGGAAAATGTTTGGGAAGGTGACGATACGTGCTCCGTCAATACATTTTCTCCGTTTAGATAAACCTCGACGTCATAGTTTGGCGAAAGTTCTCGGCTCACTTTCAAATAATCAATGAGCCCGAAGATTGCGAACGCCGTGTCTTTCGTCGAGCTCCAGTAATAACTGTTCCGGCGATTCGAAACGAGCCAACGGGCAACGCGCGGCAGCAACGAACTGTCAGGCGTAATGCGTGCGAGCGCTTTCAGCGAAAGAGCGGTCGCTTCCGTGTCGTTCTGCTCGGCGAAATCGAGCATTGCTTTGCGGCGCGATTCCCAATTTGTGTAGAAGCTGTCAGACGTGGCTGTTCGTTCGATCTCTGCCGCGACTTCGCGTGCCCGTTTCTCATCCTTGCGTTGCTTCAGAGTGAGGGCCAGCAGCGCTCGGCCATATGGTTGCAGGTTGCTGCGTTCGCTAAAGATGCTTTCGACGTGGCGGCTTTCGCTGCCACCACTCTCTTCGAGCGCATAGACCATGAAAGCGCGAGTTTCGAGATCGATGGCCGTGCCTGCTTCGGTCTTCCCGGCATCGACCATCTGTTTCAGTTTTTCCCGTCCCTTGCCGATGCGATCATCCGCAACGTCAAGACCGCCCTGCCTGGCCCACGTCAGCCCGCTGACAACGTAGGCAGTCATAAACGGATCGCTCTGGTCGTCCTTCCACCAACCCCATCCGCCGTCTTCATGTTGATATGCGTAAAGACGGTCCAGACCCTTCTTAACTTTCTTCCCCAGCTCGTCAGAGTTTCGGATTGAAGACGTCTTCACGTCTTTCAACGCTTGAGACACGATTACGTTGGGAAGGAAACTCGACATCGTTTGTTCCGTACAACCGTAGGGATACGTTGTCAGGTAATCGAGCGCGCCAAAGAGTGTGGCCGCTACCGAAGGGGCAATCTCAATCCGCAGATTGCGTGCGCGCGGATCGGCATCTGGGGGAAGAGTCATAGAGAAGGTCTTGTCGGCATTCTCCTCCGCAAAGGTCCACGATTCGTTCTTCACCTGGTGAAGACCGCGTGGCACAACCATCAGAGGCAGCTCCACGGCGTCCGACTCGGTGTCGGTTAAGGCTTTGGCCAATAGTTTGATCTCGCCCACGTTCGGCGCCGAAATCTGCCAGTCGATACGTTGCTCGCCGTGTTTACGCACGGTCACGGTCTGTTGCGGAGAGTTCTGAAGCTGGGCGCCGCTGACTTCGAGGGAAATCTGAGTCGACTTGTCGGCGTTGAGATAGTTGTGAACGATACCGGACAACGTCACCGTATCGCCCTGGGTGATGAATCGCGGCGTTTCCAGCCGCATGATGACGTCCTTCCGGGCGACGACTTTGTATTTGGTCGCCCCAACTTTTGTGTCGCTGGTCACACCGCGTGCGGTTGCGCGCCAGGTCGTCAGGTTGTCGGGCAGTTCGACTTTTACAGTTGCCTTGCCGTCGGCGCCTGTTACAACGTCGGGTTGCCAAAAAGCAGTATCCTTGAAATTCTTTCTGATCGTCGGCTGGACCAGAGAGCTTTCATTCTTGAAGTCGGCAAGCTGATATGTGGGTTTGTTCCGGGCGAGATCCATCGGCTTGTCGCCGGCGTAACCCGTGAAGGTGTATGAAATCGAAAACTGCGTCTCAACGCTGTTGTAGCGCATACCATAGAACGCGCTCTTAATGTTTCCGGAGTAATCAGGCGCCACGCTGTAGATCGATTCGTCCACCACTCCCAAACTCACCTCGGCGCCCGACACTGGCGAGCCATCATCGTTGCGCGCGAGGATTGTGTAAGAGGCGGTCTCGCGTGGTTTATATTCGTTTTTGTTGGAGATGATCTCAAGATTCAGCATCTTGTCGCGCGCCGGTACGACCAGGCGTTGATCGCTCACGTACATGTCGCCGTTCTTCACATACGCCACGTTGAGAAACACGTTGGGCGCGTAGTTGGCGACAATCGGAATGTCCAGAACAATCGACCTTCCCGGCGAATTGACGTGCTGAAGCGCCATGACGTTGTTTAGCTCGGTACTTACCAGAAGGTGAGCTTTATCGGTGGGCAGGATGGCGAGCACGTGCGCCGTTTCGCCGGGCCGGTACGATTTCTTGTCAGGAACGAGTTTAATTGAATTGTGGTCTTCGCTGTAATAGGAAGAGTCGGACCACTCGGCCTGGCGGTCGGTAACCCACAGATAGCCGCCGATAGAAGCGACTTTCTTGCCGCCTTCATCGATTACTGTTTTTATCGAGATGTTGCCGTCTTCCGTGGTGGTGTAATCGTAGTTTGCCTGCCCCTGTGAATCGGTTTGCACGCTGCCGGAACCTATCACCCGCTCGTGCATTTCATACTCAGGATAGGAATACTCCTCGTCGCCCTCTTTTTTTTCTTTCTTCGTCCACGTGCGTTCCACGAATTGGAGCTGAACATTGGTGGAAACAGGGTGCCGCTCATAGTCGCTGGTGTTGACCCTTATTTTCGCCACATCTCCCTTTTGATATACATAACGTTCGGGATTAGCGTCGGCGACGATGGTGCCGCGGGTAGCCACAAAACTCGCGGCGCCGTCAATCGTTCGGCGGGCTGAATCAGTTACCTGAGCTTCCAGCCGGTAACTATAATCCGACGTATCGTTCTCGGCGGTCGGCGGCACCTGGAAGTCGACATTCATGTGGCCCCGGGCGTCCAGGGTGCCTTCGCCTTCCTGGACCATGTCATCGCCCCCGCCGTAATACTGCGAATACTCATCTCCTTCATCCGAGTCTTCGCCAGTGACATCTGAATCGTCGTCGCTGCCGTACCCCCACGCGTAGTAACGCGAACGGTAGATGTAATATTTAACTTCTGCATTGGCCACCGGAGCGCCGAAGAAATATTTTGCATCGATCGAAAAGTTTGTTTTCTGGCCGGTCTGGACAAATTTTCCGGGTGCGGAAACCGTCACTTTGTATTCAGGCTTCTTGTATTCGGCGACTTCAAAGCTTCCACTAGACCGGGCTCCGTTAACGTCAGCGACGATATTGTAGTTTCCCAAGGGCGCTGCTTCAGGAATTTCAATGTCGCCGGCGAAAGTGCCTCGCGGGGTTAACGAAATCTCTTTGTTGAAGATCGTGGCGTTGTTTGGATCTTCTATGGTGACGTTAACAGTATTTGCGTTAACCGGCTTATAAGCCCCGTTTGCGTCGACCGCGCGCACTATTCCCTTGAAATTGACTTTGTGATTGGGACGGTAAATGGGCCGGTCGGTGTAGATGTAGCTTTTGATTTCTCCCGACTCGTCCTCATAACCATCTTGATACAAGGCGCCGTGATCGGAGATAGCAAAGTTGCCGCTGTGCCGGGCTAGAATCAGAAGCGACTTCGCGGCAGGGTTCTCTTCTTCGGCCAACGCTTCATCCTGGCCCCCTTCTTCATCGCCGCCGTCTTCGCTTTCTTGATCAGGCTGTTTTGGTTGCCGGATCCTGGTTCTGAAAACACCCTGACCGTCGGTCTTTCCCGCAGAAATAGTCTGTTTCTCTCTAATGATTTCAATTTCCGCGCCTGGGCGAGGCTCGCCTGATTTTCGATCCACGGCGTAGATAAGCAGTTCTCCATCCCGAGTAGTCTTATCAATCATCGTCAGATCGGTAACAACGACTACCGTGTAGGCTCGCAAGTCGTTGGCTACAGCTTCCACGAGGTAAACACCCGGAGGGCGTTTCCCCAGAGGAATCATGCGTTTGTCGTATTCGTCTTCAAGCGGCTGGAGCGGCTCGCGCCAACTCGTTACCAGCAAATCAGGATTCAACAGAGGTACGCGTGCATAGTCGGCGACATTCAGCGGCGTACGGACGGTCTCCCCTTCTTTGCGAAATTTCTGATTAAAGGCCTGACGGGAATCGTGTTTGAGCTGGGCCCTTACAAACGTCTTAACTTCCGAATATGCCCGACGCTTAAACGACCGCAGCCGCTCAAGAAACGATTTGCGGTGAGGCAGGGAACTGGCAACTTCTTCCTCCTCATCCTCGCCCATCTGGTGTGGATCTTTCAGTTTAGTGAAAAACTTCCGCGGATCCTTCACCTGGTAAACCCGAAAGTCGAGATGATCCACACCCTGATAGTCGACCCAAAGCCGCGGATTGTCAGACGATCCATAAGTGCGGTTTGTGGAGAGTGAAAAGAACGGCTTACTCGATGCGCGCGGTGCCGGCTCTTCGTAGGTTGGTTCTTCGGCAGCGGGCTGCACCTTGGCTCGCGAGCGCATGGTGGCGATGGCAAGGGCGCCGGCGATCGCAACGAGATAAATAATAGAAGCAATCAGGGCGCGATATGATCGAGAGTGTTTTTCAGACACGGCTTAGCCTCCTTGGGCTAGTCGAGAATTCTTAACCTGTAGAAACCAAGAAAATTGGAATTGCTTTCAACTGGCCGCCAGCGTTTGTTTGGGTGCTGGTCCAGCACTGAAAGCTGGACTTTCTTTACGGCGCCTTCATCGGTTGGCGACGAACCGGTGTGATAAATCACCCAGTCGTTTGAACGTTCGCTGCTGAGTTTCGAGTCGCCGAGAAAGACCATTACGTGAAAAGGGAACTTCTGCACCCAGGGTTGATAAAAGAAGAGAAGATCTCCGGACTGGGCGGCGTGGCGGTCGCGGCTGATGAATTTCACGTTAAAGCTTTTGAGACTTCGGGCGTCGGCGAATTCTGAGAAGGTCCCGTTAGACAACTCACCGTCTTTGTAGGCGCCGAAATTGGTGCGGAAGAGTTTTTCCCCCAACGGGCCTTGTTCGAGCTGATAACGCTTAACGTCGGGGGCAATAGACTGGTAGCGTGGCCCCATCTTCTGAAACCATGCGCGATCGTGTCGTCGCAAAGCTTCCCGCCAGGCAAAACGCACGAGGCCGGCACAGTCTCTCTGTTCCGCATTCCAGTCGTTGCTTAGTTGATAAAACTGGCCCTCGGCAATCAGAGTGAACCAACTGCGAAAGTTTTCCCGGTCCGAGAAACTCTGCAGCTCAGCGGCATCCGGGATACCATCGTTGTCTGAGTCCAGGGAAAGGGAATGCGCTTCAACTTTATCCGGATTGCTGTGTGAGCGCTTTAGAGGCGGTTCGTCGCGCTTGCGGTTTCTCGCGCGCGTAAAAGAAATAAGCAGGACCAGGCTGAGAGCGACCAGTAGCAGTAATGCGAAGCCGACTTGTCGCCGTTTCATGAACGCGAGCATGGGGGAATTATCGAGTTCAGTTTCTCAATTTGCGAGGCGGCCTTAATCAGTCGGCGGCCATGTTAACACGTCCACGTCCACCGCTGGGTACGGATTGAGTTGCTGTGGAAATCCACAGTACAACCGGCTTGAAACAGCGGCCGACCGGACGAGGCCGACTTCCGGCAGTGGGTGGAGAAAAGAGTATTGCAAAAACGAACAGGCGCGGGTAGATTGTCGAGAGCCAATCATAACCTTCAGGCGGGTTCACCGGAATTCATGGTAGCGCTGCCTTGATAATTTTGCGGGAGGTAACGAAGTGCCGACTGGAACATGTCCCGAGTGCGACGCAGATGTCCACGTAGATACCGATACTGACAAAGGCGAAACCGTTTCGTGTGAGGAATGTGGGACCGACCTGGAAGTGGTCGGACTTGACCCGGTGGAACTGGACATCGTGGAAGAAGAGAGTGTAGACGACGACGAGGAAGACGAATTCTGAAAAATCAGTAGGCAGTAGGCACAAAGCAGTAGGCAGGAAGTCCTGCTGGTCCGTTGGACCCTGGCTTTCTGCCTATTGCCTTCTGCTTACTGCCCTACTTCTTTCCGGCTGCCTGGAAACCTGGCCGGCTCTGCCTCAGAGTCAGGCCGCTAGGCCCCTCAACTCTAATATTGTGAAACTGGCCGTCGCGCCGCTTACCTTCCGGAGGATAGAAAGCCAGCACGTAAGCCGAAGTCACCTCCTCTGCCAGCGCGCGGAATAGTGCCTCGTAGTTTCTTTCGTCAGCGTAAACACTTCTGCCACCCGTAAGCTCTGACAGTCCGCTAACTTCCAGCGGCGTAGGCAAAGGAGTCTGCGTTGAGGATGCCAGTGCCCTGGAGTAAGACGGCAGCGTAACCACATAGATACTTGCGTCGGCCGCGTTGGCCCGTTCGATTACAGTGTTGGCGGAGACCGTGTCACCCACAGGAAAGCCGTCGGTGACTACGAGCACGGCGCGCTTCATTAAACGTCTGTCGCGAGTGCGTGGCGCGTGCCGGACCAGCAAGCGGATAGCATCGTCGACCGCATCGTAAGTATGAGTTGATAGGCCACTGGGCTCGCGCGCAATTCGAGCAAAGGCCCGGTCAAGTTTGTCGCGTTCAGAAGTAAACTTCTGAAGCACTTTTACATTCATCCCGAAAGCCATGGCGGCGTAAAGCGCGGGATGGCCGGAGAGCTTCGCCGAGAAAGCTTTCAACGCACCTCTGAGACGCTCCATCTCTCCCCCGGTCATGCTTCCGGAAATATCGATGGCAAACACCACCGCGACAGGGCGCGGCGCTCCCGATCGGCGCTCAACCTGAAAAACGGATAGGGGCTGCTCGACCCCGTCGAGGTAAAGCTTGAAGTCTTTTTCCTTCAGATTCTTTATGGTCCGACCTTCGATGTCAGTAACCAAGACGTCCACGGACACAAGATCTGTGTCGATTTTTAAGACGTCGTCGGGACGATCGTCGCCGTTTGGATATACCTTGCGAGGTCGTTGGGTTGGTGGATCAGGATTCTGGGCGTTGCCGGCTGGGACAATCGTTACGCAAAGAGTAATTGCCAGCGATAACAACAAGAACCTGAAGAATTGGTAAAACTGATTCATTATCACGGGGTCGATTAAAGAACTGGGGTTCTCAGATTATACCGGGCGGCATTCTGGTCGCCAAGATTAGCCGATTGAAGGGGCGTCTCCTAATCTAGAGATAACAACGATCCACGAAATCACACGAAGCAACACTAACTTTCCTTCGTGAAATTTCGTGTGGCTTCGTGGATCGTTTTAACCCGGAGGAAGGGCTAAGACGAAACCTTCGCCACCAACGGTGCCCGTACGGGGCAACATCACAATGGTTTCCGGGCATCAACTAATGGTAGCCCTTTATCCAGAGGCCAAGGGATTAACTTGAGAACGATGCTATCATTGCGAATGTTTCAACGACGCTAATAGTCGCTTCGCCGGAGGTCTTGTCATAACGATGAAACTCAACAAATCACTCTTCCTACTTGTCTTGACTACGTTGCTGGCAGGCGGTGTGTTTGCGCAAGAGCGTTTAAGCGGAGGTATCAAGGGCAAAGTGCGCGTTGAGACTGGGACACCCGCCGGTGTCGCGATCTTAGTGCGACAGGGCGAACGCGAGGTTGCGCGGGGGTTGACGGATAAGAAAGGGGAGTTTGTGGTCAGTCGTCTGACGCCGGGGCTCTATGGCGTGACCTTTCGCAAGCCAGGTCTCAGTATCGGCACTATCGAAAATGTTGAGGTTAAGGCGGGAAAGACGCGTTCAGTCGGAGAGAACCTGGTGCTGGCCATTGACGAGGGTTCCATCGCCTTCATTCGGGGCAGCGTCTTCAACGAGGATGGCCGGAGCGTGCCAAACGTCAAGATTGAACTGGCAAAGATTCTGGATGATGGAACGCCAAAAAAGATTGACGGTCGTGTCAGCAATGAAATCGGCGCCTTCGTGTTTCGCCTCACTCCGGATTTGGCCAAATATCGGGTGACTGCAAAGCCCAACGGTGGAGAGCCCGTCAGCCGGGATGTCGAAGTCGATGGCGCTGCCGTTTACCGCATTGCACTTTCCGTCAAAACCACGAAAAAAGAGTAGGAACAGTTCATACGATCCACGAAATTACACGAAATCCCACTAACGAGATTCAGTGGTGTTTGTGTTATTTCGGGGATCGTTGTCTCTGTCCTCCATTTGAAAATCCGAAACTGCAAGCTTGAGTAAACTGTTTTATGTTTGGATGAAGGTTTGACTTTGCTATAGGATGCAGAATCCTAAGCTATGGAAGACCGCGAAGAATTCCTTACAGCTCGCCAGCTTGCCAGGATACTGCAAGTAAGCGAATCAACGGTGCGACGTCTTGCTCGCAAGCGCCGCATTCCTTCCGTCCGAGTCACACCGCATATTATTCGGTTTCACCTGGACGCGGTGCGCGAAGCCCTCGACGTCCCGCGTTCGAGAATTCGGCATGGCGAATACGTCGAACCAG
>JBBPIC010000053.1:13244-44690 GCA_038040525.1 Acidobacteriota bacterium
TCTGATGCCACTACGTTGATTGTATTTAGAGACCACGCAAACTAACAGTTTGCGTGAAGCCCTCGACGTCCCGCGTTCGAGAATTCGGCATGGCGAATACGTCGAACCAGTCGATGATGCCCAATTGTCGTTTGACGATTTGATGCTCACGTGAGGACTGTAAAGCAAACTGTTAGTTTGCTTGATCTGAGCCTACCTGGTTGATTCTATTCAGAGGACTGTAAAACAACATGTTGGTTGGCTTGGTCTGATGCCACTACGTTGATTGTATTTAGAGACCACGCAAACTAACAGTTTGCGTTACCTTAGCCCTCTAAACTGAATCCACTTATCACCCTGCTTCACATAGATCTTCGGTTGGCGAATCGGAAACTTCCGGGCAAAGGCCGGGTTGACTTTCAGGAATCGCTGAATCGTGCCGTTATCTCCCGTAGCCACACGCCACTTGCCGTCCTCGCGCACCAGATACTGTTGCACAACGATCTTACCTTCGGCTGAAAACGGCGTGGTGATGCGTCCATAAAGTTCAGTATCGGCCACAGCGATATTTCCGGAGACCCGCACGGTGCCGATATTTATCCGGTCAAGTGAATAACGACCCTGGGCACGCTGTAGTGCGTCGATGAAACGAGAGCGGGACATCCGACTTCGAGTTGAAGCCGGCAGGGAATCATAGACTGCCCCAAAGTTACGCGACTGTAATTGTTGAAACGTTTGTTGCACGACATCACGAACCTCTGTTTCCGCCGAGGCATGGGCCAGAACCGGTATGAAACAGAGTGCTGAAAGCACTATTGCCGCCGTCTTAAAATTAGTAATCCACATCTTCATTCGAATCTTCCGCCCTTGTTTGTTGAATATCATTCGCCGCGATGATGCGCTTCATCTGGACACGATAGCTCAGAAACCACGCCACAACGCCGAGCGTCCCTATTACAAAAGCCGCATCGTGCCGCTGACGCGCCAGTAGAACCAACGCTGCCACGATGCAAATCCCGGCTACAGCCATCCAAAAGAGTCTCACGTACGCCTTCTACTTAATCGTTATGGGAATCTGCCTACTTAATCGTTAGGGGAATCTGAAGATCAATTGCCCCCGGAGGGTAGCAAACCTGATCGTCGCATGCTTGGATGCGCAAAATGGCAGTCATCGATCGATTGCCCTTTGGCGCCGTCTTGACGGTCTTAATTTCGGCTTTGAGCTCCGTCGTGCCTTCGTAGACCGCCAATGGCTTTTCAGCAAAGGCAAACGTTCCGGTCACTGGCGGTGGATAGGTGACTTTCCCCACCGCTACGCCTTCACCTGGTTTGATCTCCAGCTCAGTGGCCTTCAGGTATGGGTAAGTGGGCGGGTTTGCATTGAGGTGATAGCCATTTTGGATTGTGATTCGAACAACTGCTTCCCCCGATCCACCTGCCGTAATCTCAACGGGATGGGGCTGGGCCTTCACAACCGATTGCGACGTGATTCTTTGAGCTGAGGGAGACGCGGTTGGGGTAGCGGCTGCTCCACTCGCCGAATTCGGGTTCGGCTTAGAACAAGCTGAAATAAAGACTAAGAACAGTAGACAACTGATTGGAATGCGTGTGGACCTTGTCATCTTCTCCTCTGAGCTTCCATCCAGGATTAGACTGCGTGTGAATCTGGCGACGAATCTGAAAGGGGATCGATTTTTGACGCTCCGCCCCCAGACTGCCTCCTTCGGGCTCGGCGTAAAGCATAGCGCCCCAGAAACCACCCCGGAAGAAGAACCAGAATAAATATCGGAATCATCACAATTACAAAACGGATGAGAAACAGAACTATCTCGCTGGCGACGCCCACGCTCTCAGCCACAGCTTCCCGGATGTTTCTCCCGAAGCCCGATGTGTTTACGACGATGGCGGTGGGAGTCTGTAAGCTGACGGAGATTGTCGACAGGCTGGCGCGGTTTTCCAAAAACCTTTTGCGACCTTCAAGCTTCTCAATCTCAGTTCTGACTTCTGCAATCTGGCGCTGTACTTCGAGCGCGTCTACTACTTTGTTTGCCTGTTTCATGATCTCCAGGAACTGAAGTTCGAGCGCCTTTTGCGTCTTAATGCGCGCCTCGAGATCGATGAATTCCTCGGTTACGTCCTGACCCGTAGTCTTCTCCTCAATCACTCGGCTGCCGGCGCCGCGTATTTGTTCCAGGGCAGCGCTGAACTGTGCTGCCGGCACGCGGATTACCAGATTAACCTCGAGGTCCTGCGTGGCAGCATCCGAATTCTGCCGTCGCTTTGACTCAGAAGTAACCACAAAACCGCCAAGGGCTTCGGCGATTGAGGTGATATTGCGCTGGGCTTCGGTTGGAGCGGCGACTTCCAGTATGAGATCGGCATTCCGAAGGATCTTGCGGTTCATCGCTTCAGCCATCGACTGAGATTGGTCGGCCTGCTTCAGCGAGACTTGTGCCAGATTTTGATTCGGCTCGTTAACTACCCGGCTGGCGTCCTTTGAGTCTCCAAAATGCTCGACCGTGCTTCTCTTGGCTGACGTGGGCGACTGGACCCGGTCCGATCGGGAGCGCTGCATTGCGTCGCATCCGGCTAAGAATAGGAGCGGCAGTATAAACAAGAGTGGCTTGGGGGAATTCATAATTAGCCTCCACTGGCAGGTTCTATTTGTCGTTAGAACGCAAACCACAGCCCGTCCTTGCGGCTCGAGGGAACGTTATGATATTTCAACTTTCGCCGGCCTCTTCGTCAGTCGCACCCGGTTTCTTGATACCAAACTTCTCCAACCGGTACTGCAACGTCCGGAAAGTCAGGCCGAGGAGCTTAGCCGACTTCGTGATGTTGTAGTCGGTCTGTTCCATAGCCTGCATGATCAGATCTCTTTCCACGTCTTCGAAATTGATTCCGTCCGCCGGCAGCTTGAAAGCGCCCTCGGCAACCGGCCGGGCTTCCTGTTTCACCTCGAGTGGAAGATCATCAATCGTAATCTGATCGCCTTCACATAGAAGTATGGCGCGTTCGATGGCCGACTCGAGCTGGCGCACATTTCCGGGCCAGCTGTAATCGACCATCAGCTTTCGGGTTTCAGCAGTCAAGCCCCGCACCAGGCGCGACGTATTGCGCGTATGTTTTTTCAAGAAGTAATCGATGAGGACCGGAATATCTTCACGTCGCTCACGCAGCGGCGGCACATCAACCGAAAGGACGTTGATCCGGTAATAAAGATCATCGCGAAATCTGCCGTCCGCAACCATCGCGCGAAGATCGCGATTTGTCGCAGCAATTACGCGCACATCTACACTGAGCTCATGTGTGCCACCGACGCGTCTTATCTTTCGCTCCTGCAATGCGCGCAATAATTTGGCTTGCATGGCCACATCCAGCTCGGCAATTTCGTCGAGAAAGAGTGTGCCTCGATCCGCGATCTCAAAGAGTCCTTTCTTTTCGGCGTGAGCGCCGGTGAACGATCCTTTTTCGTGGCCAAAGAGCTCCGACTCGAGCAGGTTTTCGTTGATCGCAGCGCAGTTCACGGCTTGAAACATATCTTGTGCGCGCGGTGACTGGTTATGGATGGCACGCGCGATTAATTCCTTGCCCGTCCCCGACTCACCTCGAATCAGCACCGTCGAGTTTGATCGGGCAACCTTAATAATCATTCGCTTGACTGATTCCATCTTTGGCGACGCCGAGATGATCTCTGTGTCGAGAGCGTCGAGCCGTTGCAGGGCGCGATCGATCGTGCCCAGCAAAGCGGTCTTGTCGTAAGGCTTTTCCAGATAGTCGAAGGCGCCGCGACGCAAAGCTTCCTTCGCGGACTCGATGGAACCGTGAGCGGTCAGGAGGATCACAATTATGGAGGAATCGAGTCCGAGCAGGTGTTGCAACAGCTCAATGCCGTCCATTCCGGTCATCTTCAGATCGGTGAGTGCGAGATCAAACCTGCGGTCCTTCGCAAACTTGATGGCTGCTTCACCCGATGATGCAGTAGTAACGTCATAACCTTCCCCGGAGAGAATCATTTCCAGAATTTCACGTTGCGACTTTTCGTCGTCAACTACGAGGATGCTCTTACGCGCCATAGTATTCTGATTATGAAGGATGAAGTAGGACACACATTCCTGTCTGTCCTCTTTGTAGGGAGGCACCAATTCCTGTCTTAATCTCTAATGAAAAACTGACAGGAATGTCTGTCCTACCTCATCCTTCAGCCTTTCTTTCCTCCGCTGGCTTAACCGGCAGGATTATTGTAAAGGTTGTGCCCTTGCCTGGTTTTGAACTCACGCTGATTGAACCATCATGATCATCAATTGCTTTTTTGACAATGGCAAGACCAAGGCCGGTACCTGTTTCTTTCGTTGAATAGTAAGGCTCAAATATTTTTGCGATGTCCTCAGGAGCTATTCCGGACCCGGTGTCGGTAATCTCAATTCGGACCCGGTCAACTGGTTCGGCCGACAGCTTAACCTCAACCCGACCAGCCTCGCCGTTTGTTGCTTCCACACTATTAATCAAGAGATTGGTGAAAACAGACCTGAGCGAATCCTTGTCAGCCATAACCTTGGGTACATCTCCATCCGCTGTGACGCTCGTTTCGATCCCTCTTTCTGAGGCCTGGGCCAACACTATACGCAACGCGTCTTCCGCCTGCACCCGAAGATCCAGTGGCTGAAGGTCAAGTGCGGAGGGTCGTGAATACTTCAGAAAATCAGTGATGAGGCGATTGATCCGAGCCACCTCGGATTTTAATTGATCCGCCAGCCGCTCGAAGGTTTCGCGTTTCGTTTGATCTTCCGGCGCGAAGGAATGACGCAAGTGGTCCAACGTAAGATTGATGTAGTTCAGAGGATTGCGAATTTCATGGGCGATCGCTCCAGCCAGCCGTCCAACGACGGCAGCTTTCTCGACCTGATGAAGTTGTGACTCGAGTTCACGAGCCCGGCCCAATCTGGCCGTCATGTCATTGAAGGCTGTCGCGAGAGCACCCATCTCATCCCGCTGGTCCGTGGGAACTCTGACGTCGAAGTCGCCGGTTGCGACCCGGCGGGCGGCTACGGAGAGATCCTTAATCGGACGCGTAAACCGCCACACGAACAGACCTGTGACCAGCGTCGTGCCCAGTAATAAGAGAAGTGTATACAAAGCAGAGCGGGAAGCCTGGCGTTCGAGTATGTCCGTCAACGTCCTGGCAGAGCCGAGTACGACAATTACATACCAGCGACCTTTGTCGGTCTCGACCGGGAAGTAAAAGGCGCCGAGGTCCCCTGCCTGGGGCGAGCCTGCCGCCTTTAACCAATCCGGTAATGGTTGATTCTCATCCGCAAGTTCGTCGGCACTACTCAAAGGGGGCAGCGGTACCTCCGTCAGCTTTATCTTCCGGGTAGATCCGTCTGGATTCTCACGCGGGGCGTAGTCGTTGACCAGACTATCGTAAACGCTTCCGTCGCTTTCTACTACGAGCACGTTGCGCACGCGGCCGCTTTGCTCGTCAAACACGGGGCCGCGCACATTGCTTCTCATTTCTCCGAGATACTTGTTACTCGAGATGCTGTTAACCCCGAGCGCTACACCAGCCATAATCGCCTGTTCCTGCCCGAGGATCAGGTGTGCATTGGTATTTACGGATCGCAGATTGACGTAATACTGCACGCCCAGGGTCAATCCCAGAAGCAGTGACAACAGCAGCAATAGCCGAGCGCGAAAACTGTTTAAGAGGTGCGGCATCGTTTATCTGACGGCTTGAGCCCTGGAATCGATGTCACTTTCGGCCTTTCGTCCTATTAATCAGGACACAAGTAAGATGTCTTTGTTACGAGATGTGTACAAAAGATTACTTTTGTGTTGCCGGTCAGCGGGTCAGATGGTATAGTCGCGCCGGTCTCGAATCAATGTCCCCAGGGACCGCCAAGGGAAACTCCCGCCTCAACGTAGCCAGGACTCGAAGGTCCTTAACAAACCAGGAGTGTTTTCAGCGAGGTGTTTGACCTCCAATGCTGGAATTAGCTTTTGCAGTAGGAACAACCCCAGTGAGGGGCGATTGCAATAGCGTTACGCGGCGCAGAAATTAGATGCTCGTTGAAAATGAGCAGAAATTAACCCTAGGAAAGGTATACCCCTGATGACTTTGACGAAGCCCCGAGCTTTTCATTTCGCAATTATCCTTTTAGTCCTCCTTATTCTTCCATTTCAAACTGCAGTCCTCGGTAAGAAACGTCACGCCAGCAAGTCTCGGCGTCCGGCCGCGCGCTCTGAAAAATCCAAAAAGGTTTCCGCCAGGGACCGTCGTTCAAGTCGCCGTAACGAACGACTTTCGGCGCGTGATCGTCGTGGTGCCCGCAGGTCTATGTCTTCGCGCTCGGCTCGCTTGTCTCGTCGCGAGCTTCGACGCAACAGAAAACTGACGGCCAGGGAACAGGCAAATTCGTTAGCCGCGTTACAACGTAGGCTGCGTCGCCCGTTGACTAAGCGCGAGCGAGCTGCGGAATTGCGGCGACTTAACTCTTCGCGCCGTCGTGAACTGTTGGAAGCCCGCCGCCGGGCCGAGGCTGCACGCCGTGCTGCGATCGCACGTCAGCTGGCCCTGGAAAAGGCAATGCGTGACGAAGCTATGAGTTTCATCAGCCGGGACGATACGACTGGTGAAGATATGGAAGTGCGTCGCGTCGCTGTTAATGCGCTTGGCTACCACGCCGGCACAGTGGTTGTGATGGATCCGCTGAGCGGCAAAGTCTATTCGGTTGTTAATCAGGAATGGGCCCTGCGTCGCGGCTTCAAACCGTGCTCCACTATCAAATTGGTGACGGGGGTGGCTGGCCTGCAAGAAAATATGATCAGCCCCTTCGAAGGCACGACCATTTCTGACCGGTATCGCATCGACCTCACGGACGCTCTAGCCTATTCAAACAACACCTATTTCCAGCACATCGGAGGCCAGGTTGGCTTCGAAAAGATGATGAGCTACGCAAAGGAGATGGGGTTGGGCGAGAAGACGGGCGTCAATGTTTCCTACGAATATTCGGGACGCCTACCTGCTGAAAAGACAGGGTTCGCGCTCAACCGGATGTCTTCGCATGGTGACGATTTTGAAGTCACGGCGCTGCAGTTAGGCACTCTGGTATCGTCCATGGCCAACGGCGGAAAGTTGTTGGTGCCATACATTGCGCGTACGCCGGAGGATTCGAAAGTAAAAGTCCGTCGACAGATAGAGATTACCCAGGACAATCTGCGTCGTATGGTTCCCGGGATGGTGGGAGCTGTCAATTATGGCTCCGGCAAAAAGGCCTATGATCCGCTTCAGACAGTGGCGGGCAAAACCGGCACCTGCATACAACAGGGTGCCTGGGTTGGTTTGTTTACTTCGTATGCCCCGCTCGCCAATCCCCGGCTGGCCGTAGTGGTGATCGCTCGCGGCTCCGACGGGCGCAAACATTTCCCGGCCGCGGTAGCCGGTCGAATTTATCGCGACCTAAACCAGCGCTTTGGTACGCCAATCCATCTCCAGCTCGCGGCGAAGCCCGATAACGACTCCAAGGCCGCCGAGTTAAATGAAGAAGAGAAGGAGGCCGTTGAGGCAGAAGAAGCCGAAACTGAAGCCGCAATCCAGGCAGAAGAGGAAAAGGCAGCAACATCTGCCGCAACCGTGACGCCAACGCAGCACCCACTGGTAAATCAAAGCTCGCCCACCAACAGTACGGTGAAGCGAGTGATTCTCCCTGTCGAACCGCGACACAACCAGACTCAGCCAAAGTCCACGCCAAACAGGACAAACAAGACTGCCGTCACGCCTTCGACACAACCAGACGATCGACCTCGTAAAACGCAGCCATAATTGCAAGGGACTTGCAATCCCTGTAAAACCAATCTGCGCCCGAGTCCCGTAAACTTAACGAACTCGGGCGCGGATACTTTTATAAGCTGTTTTTTCTACCCCTCGCTTGCGTTTATAGCCTTGACAGTTTCCTTGGAGTTGCAGGAATATTGCGGGCGTTCTTTACAAACCATAGATTCGATAAGACTGTAGTTCCTCTCCCGGCCAAGCAGAACGGTCACGAACTGATCGGCAACCGGGCTATGTAAGTCAGCATCTTATTTGACGCACAACAGCGGTTGTGCTGCAGGAAGCCAGCGCTGGCCCCCGAGAGATTGTTGGAAGAGGGAACTTGGAGGTTCTGACGACTAATGAAAAAGATTATTGCCACCTTAGCAGCTTGCGCCAGTCTGGTAATTCTGGCTGCACCGGTTTTCGCCCAGGCAACTGCAGCCGCACCGGCTGGGGCACAGGGTGCCTGCACCGAAGAAGCCAAGGCTGCCACATATACCGATTTTACAACTCTCCGACCCACGGATCCTCCCAAGGCTTATGAAGCGGCCAAGAAATATCTCGGCTGCTCTCAAGGGGAGGACCAATACACTGCTTATCTTAAGAAGTGGGTGGCAGCTTACGAGAAGGCAGCTCGCACGGCCAGGTTCCCGGTCGTTCTTTATAACGACAAGAACTACGCGGAAGCCATGTCGCTCGGAAAACAAATCCTGGCTGAAGACCCGGAGAATATGAACGTCCTGATTGGTCTCGGCTATCTTGGATATCTGGCGACCGTCACTGCTAAAAACGAGTCATTCAACACCGAGTCGCTCGACTTTGCTCGACGCGCTATTAAGGCTATTGAGTCGGGCAAGGCGCCTGCCAAGTGGGACCCATTTAAGTCCAAGGACGATACGCTGGCGTATCTCTATAACGCGTTGGGTCGATTAACGGTCAAGAACAATTCACCCGAGACACTGACGTCTTTAATTAAGGCTGCGCAGTTTGAAGGCGATGTAAAGAAAGATCCGGGGATTTACTACCTAATCGGCGCGAGTTATGAGTCGGGACCCTATGCCAAGATGTCGGCTGACTACAAGACCTGCTGCGAAGGCAAGGACGAGACTCCTGAAAGCAAACTGGCCCTGGCTAATATCAACCAGGTTGTTGACCGAATGATAGATGCTTATGCGCGTGCCGTCGCTCTCGCAGGGAATGACCCGAAGTTTGCCACGCCCAAGAAAGAATGGTTGGACAGTTTGGCGACCTGGTACAAGTATCGTCATAACCAGTCAGACGCCGGTCTCAACGAGATGATTGCCGCCGTGTTGTCTAAACCGTTGCCGCCGGAGCCAACTCCGTTGACAACCCTTCCGGCTGGTGCGCCAACATCGACAACGCCGACTTCCGGGGCCACAAACGCCGCAGGTTCAGGTAACGGCGCTTCGACGACAGCGTCCGTCCCGACGCAACCAGCAACACCCGTGGCTGCACCGTCAACAACAGCGGCTACGAAAACGACGACGGCCAAACCGAAACCAAGGAATAATCACCGGCGACGTAACTAAGCATCAGCCTTATCCGAACCATTCCATAGCCGGAAGCTTGTCGCGGATTTCGACGACGCTTCCGGCTTTATTCCAATCCGACCTACCTTGAAGAAACAGGGAATTCAACCTCCGGATCTCGACCTGCTGGAAAACGTCCTTTCGTACAAGTTTAAGGATCGAGCATTGCTCGAGCGAGCGATTACGCATCGATCCTGGGCCCACGAACAAGTTGCCCCCGGGGCCGAGGACCAGGCACGAAGACTTCACAATGAAGCTCTGGAATTCTTAGGCGACTCCGTTTTGGGCCTCGTCGTGGCTGACTATCTTTGCAAAGCCTATCCGGCTGGCACCGAAGGTGAGCTGTCTCGCATGAAGCATCGGCTGGTAAGCGCGCCAACTTTATCGGCGGCATCGGTTACCTTGAACCTTGGAGATTTTCTGCGGTTCGGGCGCGGGGAAGAGAAGAGTGGCGGACGTCGCAAGGAGGCTCTTCTGGCCGACGTCCTGGAAGCACTGGCGGGCGCAATTTTTATTGATGGGGGATTAACCGCCGCAACTGCCTTCGTGGAGCACGCGCTCGGCGAAGATTTGCGGAAGGTGACGCCGGTGGCGGCAGCGGAGGCTGACTACAAAACAATGTTGCAGGAGAAACTTCAGGCTGAGCGTCGCCCTGCGCCTCGGTATTCCGTGGTCGAAGCATTAGGACCACCGCATCGTAGAACGTTCCACGTCGAAGTGAGTTGGGACACCGGCAAAGTCCGAGCGGAAGGACGATCGATCAAAACTGCCGAAGCAGCTGCGGCCAGGGAGGCTTTGGCGGTAATGAGGAACGGTTCGATCGAGTTGCAACCCTGACGAAATGTGAGGTGTCGCTAAGCTAAGCAAACTTGACCGCGACATCTAACGTATCTAGGATAATTTTTCAAATGATGAATAACCCTTCAAGCGGGAGAGTTTCAGCCGGCGCTACCGGGACGGAGACGGAACGCAAACCTTTCTCTTTTTCTCGATTCTTCAATCGTAATGGGCACGGCCAAACGCCGCCGGCTGAGACCAAACCTAAAGGGCCACCGAAGTCTGTTTGGCGCGAGTATTTTGAGTCGGCTGTGGTCACTGTAATCATGGCCCTGTTTGGCATGACCTTCATAGTTCAGGCTGTGAAGGTTCCGACAGGTTCTATGCAGAATACCATTACCATCGGGGACCATCTGCTGGTCAACAAGTTCATCTTTGCGCCTGGCCCGACGCTGCCCTTTCTGCCCCAACGCGAGATCGTGCGTGGGGACATCATTGTCTTTAAATACCCTGGTAATAAATATGATCCGCGGCGGGATGAAAGGCCGGACAATAAGCCGATCGTGACCAATTACGTAAAACGGGTAATTGGCTTGCCCGGTGATCGACTGCGGATGGAAGGAAGAAATGTACTGATCAACGGGCAACCGCTTCCCGAACATCAGATTGAGGCGATTGACAACAACGATAAGGCCCCGCTCAACACCGAAAATGCCACCCCGCGCGTCCCCGGACAGTCATACGACGTCTACTACAATCCTGATTTTACAGAAGAAGATTATCCCATCTTCAGACTCGAAGGTGACGGTAAAGAGATCGTGATTCCCACAGGTAAGTATTTCGTTATGGGCGACAACCGCAATAACAGCGAGGACAGCCGCTACTGGGGTTTTGTGCCACGCGACCTGGTCATCGGCCGGGCGATGTTTGTTTACTGGTCCTTCGACGAAAGCGCTCCATCGAATGGCAATTTCCTCATAGACTTTTTTACGAATACGCGTTGGAGCAGGACCGGCACCATGGTTAAGTGACGGGCCGCGAGCTATTAGTCTGTCCGATTATAGTGGTTTTTATGGGTCGCCTCCTCTGACAAAAACCGCGATCCGCGAAGGCACACAAACTAGCACTCTGTTCGAGACCTGGTACTGATTCGCAGGGCCTTCCCCCCGTATCCCCAACAATTTATGACGTGATAGAATCGCCCACTTTTACCGGACTGGTGTAGATACGTCTATTCAAGGGGTGAGTGTCTTGAATTGGAAAAAATTCGCCGGCCGCCTTTGGACACGCATCAATGACCACGACATTTTCGGCGGCGCAGCTAAACTGTCTTACTATTTCCTACTTGCCCTGTTTCCGCTGCTGCTCGTTCTCATGACGGTGCTCGGCTATTTTGCCGAGTCAGGCTCTGAGCTGCGGGATAAATTGATTTCATACCTCGGTACGGTCATGCCGTCTTCGGCCATCACGCTGGTGCACACGACGCTCGATGAGATCAGCCAGGCGCGCGGCGGCGGCAAGATTTCACTTGGCCTTCTCGCCGCTTTATGGGCGGCCTCGAATGGAATGGGCGCGATCAGCGAGACTCTCAACGCGGCGTACGGCGTCAGAGAGCAACGCCCCTGGTGGAAGGTGAGGTTGATGTCGATTGTCCTGACGATAGCATTGTCTGTAATGATCGTATTGGCGCTGGTGATTGTTTTGTACGGCGGGCACATCGGCGATCGCGTCGCCGCCTACTTTGGATTCAGCGCTGCCTTCACAATTGTTTGGAATATCCTTCAATGGCCGATCGCACTGTTGGCTCTGCTTTTGACCTTCAATCTGATTTATTATTTCGGGCCCAGCGTCCGGCCGCGAAAACAAAGATGGTGCATGATCGGGACAATAACGGCAGTCGTCCTTTGGTTGCTGGTTTCATTTGGATTCAGGCTCTATCTGCATTTCTTCAATTCCTACAGTGTGACTTATGGGTCGCTGGGCGCACTCATCATTCTCATGTTGTGGTTCTACTTTACGGGGTTGGCCATTTTGCTGGGTGGTGAGATCAATTCTGAACTGGAGCGGGATTGCGCAAAAGTCTGAACGGGTAAATTGATGACTCGTTACGACCGTACAACTCTCGTGTCATGCCTGCAGTTTTTGTGCGGCGCGCTGGTGTTGTGTCTCCTGGCGGGACTTCCAGAAACAGCCTCGGGACAAAAAAGATCGACCGCAGCCAAACAGAAACCCAAACCTACAAAACCAGTCGACGAGTTAACGAAGCTGCGTGAGGAGTTTGTGCAAGCGGCAAACGAGTACAAGGCTAGTCTGGAAAAGCTGCGCGCGAGTTATGAGAAGAGCATAGTTAGAGCCGAGGAGGAGCTGGTCAACTCCAATTCGCTATTCGCCGCAGGATTGATTTCAAAAAACCAACTCGACGCCGACCATCTCAAGGTTGCAAAAGCAAAAGACAAGGTAGTGGAAGTTAACCAGCGCTTCGCCAGCGCCGACACGCAGATTGCACACACCCTGCTTGAAGCGGACGCGGAAAAGAAGATGGCAAAGATCCGAATTCCAAGGGGCGGTCTGGTGCAGACTGCCACGCTTATTCGCTTCAACGGCGGCGGCGCGTGGGCGATCAGTGATGCGTGGAAGGTGCAGCGGTTCTTCCAGGATTCTTTCAAAAGACCACTTCCGGTATCAGTCTTTGGTCAGGGAGCAATCCACGATCAATGGCGGCTCGATCACAGAAACTCTATGGACATATCGCTCCACCCGGATGGGCCAGAGGGCCAGGCACTGATAGGCTTTCTAAGGATGAATGGAATTCCGTTTTTGGCGTTTCGCCAAGCAATACCTGGTGGAGCTACTGGCGCTCATATTCACATTGGCAGACCATCTCACAAGTTTTAGACGTACCATGTCTTTAAGGTCTCAAGCCTGAGGTCTAAGACTGCCAGCACTTGGGTGTGGGCGAAAGGTTCCTAACCTTCACGGAAACATTGACATTTGGTTTAGCCAGGAATATTTTTGGCGTTCTCTTTCCCTCAGGCATCACTCAGCTTTCACGTGCCAGCCTCATAAGTCTTTATTAAACGCTGGCTCGATTTACAAATGTCTACTCTTAGGTTACAGAAAAATTGCGTGGTAAACCCCTGCGTTGAATTTTGAACGTTTCTTCACCCCGCAGGCCTAGCTCATATATGAAATCGAGAAGCAAAAAGATTTGGCAGGGCACCTTTCTTCTTGGAATCGCGGCTTGCATGCTCGGCGCCCTAATGGCGTACGGATTTTCTACGCTCGCGGCGATTATTAGTGGTGCCACTCTTAGCCTGGGCGTAATAAACGCGCTGTATGGATTACTCAATCGAGGCGACAAACGGAATATTTCCTTACCGTCAAAACTCGCAAAAACACTTAACGTCAACAACTTTCTGAAGAGTGCAACTGTAGCCATCTGGCTTACCGCTATTGTCCTCGGCGTTTTTGGTGTCAGGCAGGCCTACGTGGCATATGTAAGAAGTGTGCTTGAAGCCCAGAAGGTCACGATTGAAGGACTTGTACTCAGTGCTAGTGGTGACCCTGCAGACAATGCAGTCGTCACATTGTTTCTGACGAAGAAAAAAGAGGTTGTGACAGCGCCAGGAGGTAAGTTCTCTTTCCCAAAGGTTGACCTAAGTAACGAACCGTCAAAGTCTGTGCGCATTAGGGCTAGCTGGCAGACTCACGAGGCGGAGATAACGGCTGATTTAAAGAACGGCCCACCCGACGCACTAACCATTAGACTGCCACCAGGAGATCCACCTTTCCGGGTTACGTATTTCGTGTTGGAAGGGCAGGCGATTGATTTTCTGCTCCGTCACAAGATGAACGCGCGATGGGAGGAAAAACTCGGGGGGCAACCTTTCATTGTGCCAAACGAGGTCTCAAAAGCGCTCTCTCAGCTCATCAAGTCATACAGTGAGAAGTCGGGTTATACATTTTTCGAAATTGAAAATAAGGGGAAAAACAAATCTTACGACCTAACCACAGAGGAGTATGACGTAAATTTTTTCACTGGGAGCGACCAAAGTTCAAATCTCGATATTTCAGATCCGCGTGACCTCATTAGCTCTATGAAAGACGAGCGCCAACCTTGGCGTGTATTCTATAGCAAGAACGCAAAGAAAATAGGAATAGATGCCTTAGTCTTCCGCAAGTTCATCGATCGTAACGATCTGGGCCTCTGTGAAGATTCACTTTTCAAAAGCTTTTACCAGCACATTACCAAGGACTACATGCCGCCTGACTTTGGCTATGTTGATATTTATTTTGAGGTACCGGTAGAGGGCTGCGGTGACGATGAAACTTCTCCTATCAAGTACGTTATGACAAAGGTTGTTGGTCGGTCGATGGGGTTGCGCATTGCGGTACTGGAAAACATATCTAAAGAGCCAATTGGATTGGGTAACTTTGCTCTCAAGGGAAACAAGCAGGAGGGATTACGAACGCGTGACCAGGACAAGGCAACTTTAGAGTCCCAGCCAGCAGAACAGCAGGCCTTATTCCCGCAAAGACTCTTGAATCCCGGTGAGAAAATTGTCATTCCCCTTGAGCTGCCGCTTAGTTATGAAAAGGGCCAATTCTCAGGGTACGAAGATGAAACGCCGATTACTCCAAAAGTTCGCGACGGCGTAGTAAACGAATTGAAGGAGATCAGTGAAATAAAATTCCCTATGTTCGCGCCGAATTCGGATTTCATTGTCAACGCTCGAACCGTCGAAAATATCTTGAATAGGCCTAGTGAGGATTTCAGACTTAATAAGGAGTATTTGTATGGCCCCTCGATGAGTATTGAGAGCCTTGAGGTTGATAGAGTCTCTTATCCATTTAGGCAGTTTGATTCAGCTAGGATCATCATCACTGGGGGAACTGAGGGTGGAAGCTGTCCCTATGTTTACACGTATTCGCCGGACGGCGAATCATGGCGCAGTGAAGGCGTGATTCTATATGGGATAAATGCAAGGCGTAAGAAGACAACCGATGAAAAAGAATTAAGTCGATTCGACGGACGATTGTTAATCAAAGAGAAGGAGCCTGAAGACTCATTTCTGGACGCTGTCTATATTAAGGCGATTCTTGTGGACGGAAGAGAGGCTATCTTATTGCCCAAAAACAAAACCTTGCGCTTTGCTGACAACGACTACTTAAGGCTCACACAAGGCGAGGAAATTAGGATTGATTTTGATATTTCGCACATCCCCATCACGAGCAACTACATTTTGAAGGTCGTGGGTTACTATATTCCGCATGACAAAACGATACTTCGTCGCGCCGATTCCTCTGCGGGGCGACGGTTACGACCTAGCACGTCCAAAACGGCACAGTGACCTTTATGTTCAGCTTCGTTCCATCCGAGTGTAGCTCTGCTAACCAAGCCTTTATTTTTGAATAGACTTGAAATCCGCGCCGCTCTCTCATGAGTCGCTAAACACTCTCCGGCATGGCATTCTAGGCGGGTCCGACAAATACAGAGTTTTGATTGAATAAGTCACACCGTGATCAGAAGGATATCATTGAAGCTAAACTTTCCAGTTATTATAGCCTCTTCAATTTTCATCTTGGCTGCGAGTAGCGCGAGATCACAGCCGAGGAGTGCGCAAGCGCTCATTCTAAACGAAGCCCAGGCGTCACACTTCGCGAGTCTGGCACTGAAGTGTGTGGCGAAGGAATATCCAAACAAGCCTGAACATGTCATGAACGACCGAAAAGATGTCCAGAGTCCCAGGGCTCTGCATCCGGCTTTCTTCGGGTGCTACGACTGGCATTCGTCAGTGCATGGGCACTGGATGCTGGTTCGGCTCCTCAGGACGTTTCCCCATCTGACGCGCGCGTCTGAGATACGCAAAGCTTTGGGCGACAACCTAACTGCCGAAAATATTCTGATTGAGACGGCATATCTCAAACCGCCAAACCGGCAGTCGTTTGAACGAACTTACGGTTGGGCCTGGCTGCTTAAACTTGCGGAAGAGTTGTCACTATGGAACGACCCGGAGGGACGCAAATGGTCCAGGGACCTGCAACCTCTGGTTGATGCATTCGTCGAGCGGTACATTCTTTTTCTGCCAAAGCAGAATTATCCGATACGGACAGGTGTTCACCCCAACACAGCTTTTGGTCTTTCCTTCGCGTTTGACTATGCCAAAACAACGGGTAACGAAAAACTTGCGGCGCTGATTACCGAGCGGAGCCGAACGTATTTTGGGAGTGACAGAAACTACCCGGCTAGCTGGGAACCGGGCGGGGAAGACTTCTTCTCCCCGGCGCTGATGGAAGCGGATCTGATGCGGCGAGTCTTGACACGCGCTGCATTTCGCCTGTGGTTTCGCCGTTTTCTGCCGCAACTTGCGGTAGGGTTGCCCAGGAGTTTGCTTCAACCTGCCGTTGTCACCGACCGGAGTGACCCGAAGCTGGTCCACCTGGACGGTTTAAATCTAAGCCGCGCGTGGTGCATGCGCAGCATTGCGGCGGAGCTTCCGGCAAACGATCCCGCGCGCAAGACCCTCGTTGCCGCCGCCCGATCGCATGCCAGCGACGCCCTGACCCACGTCGCCAGTGGGGATTATGCCGGCGAACATTGGCTCGCGTCGTTTGCGGTCTTTCTCCTTTCGACTCCAGAGCCGTAACGAAGTAGATTAGGACTGTGCTTCCTTCAGAATTCAATCCTATTGTTCTGTACGACGGTGTCTGTGGTTTGTGCAACGGCCTCAATCAATTTCTGTTGAAACGCGACACCCACGATCGCCTGCGCTTTGCCTCGTTGCAAAGTAACTTTTCAAATGTCGTGCTAAAACGTCATGGCGCGGACCCTGAGGATCTCGACACGGTGTATGTTGTGCTTGACTATGATCGGCAGGGCGAACGGCTGCTGGCCCGTTCAGATGCCATTCTCTATCTGGTTGGTGAACTTGGTTGGATTTGGCGATTAGGTAAGCTGGGACGTTTTATACCGAAGCGAGTGCGCGACGCAATGTACAACCTGGTGGCAAATAATCGCTACCGACTCTTCGGAAAATATGAATCCTGCATCATGCCTGAGCCACGACATCGCGGTAAGTTTTTGGATGTTTAGACAGGCTTGAAGATTGTGGCGCGCCAAAGGCACCAGGAAAAAGTTTCGGCCGTGGGTGCATGACGCACCCACGGCCGTTAATTCAGGAAACCGTGTTCCTGGTTATCTGCGCTTACGCGAGACGGTTCTCAAACGGCGGACCTCCGTCTTGAGTTGTTCGATCTCTTTCTGCTGCTCTTTGATTGCGTTGAGCATGGTCCAAAGGATCGGATCGCCGTTCACCATCAGGTAGCCACTCGGGGTTTTCGTCACCGCTTCAGGAATTACGTTCTGTACTGCCTGAGCGCCGAAGCCGATGTGTTCGCCCTCCGAGTTGATGCCGAGAGCGTTGTTTCGCTTGTACTCGTATCGGATCGGTTGCAACTGCATCAGCGCCTTTAGGCCGGTATTGAATTGGCCCTTGACAGTCTTCAGGCGTTCATCCGAAAAGGCCAGCCAGGTATTGCCACCCGTTTTGCTGGCGTCGCCGTTGACCGACAGAAGCTGATCGGGTGCAGTTGTCCCGATGCCTACTCGGCCGTTGTTTAGAATAGTTACCACGTCACCATTAGTTGAGGTAAAGAACCGTGAGGAATCTCCGGTTGGGTTATACCAAATATGGGTAGATCCGCTACCGTCTCGTGACGACACCAGAAATCCGCCAAGTGATCCGGAAACTCGCGCTTGTCCCTCGACGTCAAGTTTGTCATCCGGCGATGCAGTCCCTATGCCTACGTCGCCGTCGGCCGAGATATCGATACTACTGGTAGGCGCGCCGGGACGAATGCGGAAAGGCAAACGCGAGCCGCCCGTAACGTCGCGGATGAAGAAGTTGGCCTCGTTGCCGGCTATGTCCCACGTCTGCGCCGTAAAGCCGCCCGAGTTGTTTTGCTCAAGGCGAATGGCCGGCGTGTTGCTGGTGTTAATGTGCAGGTCCAACACCGGAGTGCTGGTGCGCATCCCCACGCGTCCAATGGAGTCAACGAACACTGAATTGGTGGCCGCACCCGCCGTAATGGTGAACGGGACCTTAGCTCCGGTAATGTCTTCGATCGAGAACTTGCTGGCACCACCACTGGCTGAATCGTTCGCTGTTAGTTGCCAGTCGTTGGTTGGAAATGTGCCTACCGAAGTATCTTCGAACTTGATTCGCGTATTGTTCTCCTTCAGTCGAATCGTGTCGAATCCGAAGCTTTCGTTGTTAACGCAATCAAACCCGACGCACAAACTGCCTTGTACGATCAAATCATCGGGGATCACCTGGTCGGGGTTGAGTCCCAACAGTCTGTGATGTTGGCGGCTCGGACCGGTCTTGGCGATGGGAACTGGTGTGCGGATTGGCTCAATTCTGGCGCCGGTGCGGCCATCGCCTTCCGTTGCGGAGCCGGCGACAATCACCGAGCCCTTTGAAATGGTAAATGTACCTGACTGAACCTGCGGCGCGGGCAGTGTTCCGCGTTTGCGCATTTCGCGCTCAGTTGACGCATCGTCTTCGGTATTGACGCGGCGGCTGGCGGCCAGTCTCTGTTTTACGCCTGAGTCAAGCGACGGCGTGAAGCGCAACTCGTAATTGTATTGACCATCAGCGAGTTTGTTGCCTTCGTTATCAAAAAGCATGAATTCAGGCGCAGCGCCAGCTTTGAATTCTTTACGAAACACCTGGCCGTCGGGTGCCGAGACCGTCATGGTCACAGCTGTATGCGGAACGGCAACCTGCCAACGAACCAGGGATCCGCTGGCGGTAATGGCCGCAAGCCTGCTCTCCTCGTCAGTTGTTTGCCCGACGACGGAAACGTGAACAGACGCGATTGCGAGGACGACACTCATCACAATGAGTGACGACTTAAAGTTTTTCATAGGCACTCCTTCACTAATCGGGAAAGGGTTGAGAGATAGTGGACAAAAATCAAAAAAGAACTCCGGGACGAGGAAAATGAAGGGCAAGGAACACGCGAACCCTATACCCGGGTCACCTCTTCTGTCAAGGAATTTTGGGAAAGCAGTGCTGATCAATTTCGCGCAGTTGCCCCGACTGAGATTCCGAAAGGAGAAGGAAAGGCCGCACCCTTTTCACCATATTCACGGCTTCAATCCTCGAAAGTCCGTTGCTCATCAGATAGATGATGAGCAGCAAAGGCGCGCGGCCCACTCCAGAAGCGCAGTGTACATATACCTTTTCACCTTTTGATACGAGAGCGTGGAGAAATTCTATCCGACACTAAATCGTCAATCTCGATGGGAAAATCATCCGGCGTAGGAAGATGGAGGTGTTGACCACCGAGTAAGAGACCGGCTGTCTCATCGTCAAATTCTGATTGTAGGTTGATTGAGTTACGAACTCCCATGTGAATGCTTTTTTTGCTAAAGGCAAGGCCTTCGCTCGATTCCGTGGGGCCATACCTTGCGGCACCAGTTCGTTCGGCTTCTCGCCTGCCAACCAGAGCGGCTCTCTCCGGCGTGCGCGTATTCTCCAGCCGTGTAAACACACTACGACTGTGCTGCCATGAGGCTGCTTTTATTCGGGGTAGTAACAGCTAGCTGGAATCGTTACCTGATAACGGGAACGATAGCCTCAAAGCTCCTGCGCTAGATCGCTACCTGATCACGTAAGTTACCGTCACAACCTAGACAACTAGCAAGCCGAGCACGGCAAGCAAGCCAGACAGTCCTGCCTCTGATATCTCCTCAGCGAAACCACTGGGTATTTCGCCTGGCGATGTCACATTAGTTGTTGGCGTAGTTTCATTGGGCGCTGGTGATGTAACACCACACGGTATATCGCCGGCCAAGGCGGTAACCGAAAGAACAAACGCCATAGCCACTGCCATTAGCAATCTTTTCATGGATGTTTCTCCTGTTGATTTGACGATGCAAGGATTCTTACATCAAATAGACTAGAACAACTTAAGAAACTTCTTGCAAGGGCTAGCGAGGCCAATTAACATCCGAGTCGCCAACTGCAAGTTGTCTTACACTCACGTTGAAGAGCCTATCTATCATGAAGATAACTACGCCGAAGCTACACGCCTCGCAACTCACGAATGAAGCAGCACTCCAGAAATGTCAGTCTGCATTAGAGAAGAGGGACAAGGGCGACTACGAAGGTGCGCGAGAGGTAATGCGCCCCTTGTGGAAGCGGATCGGACAACGCCCGGAGGTCAAGGATCTCCATGCCTCCGTGTCGGCTGAAGTTCTGATCTGTGTGGGTATCTTGACCAGTTGGATTGGTAGTAAAGAAGAGCTTGAGGATGCGCAAGAGGTCGCTAAGGATCTCATCACTGAAGGGATGACATTCTACGAGACGATAGGTGACGTAAGGAAGGTGACCGCCGCGAGTGCAGAAATTGCTTATTGCTATTTTCGTGAGGGTGCTCTGAACGAGGCAAGGACCATGCTCACTGAAGCACTTGAAAGACTAACCACTGAAGAGAATACCAAGGCCAGAGCGCTGCTGAGATTAGCCATTGTTGAGTGTTCAGCTTCGCGGTACGAGGATGCATCAAAGATCCTTTCTGACAATGCTCCACTATTTAGCAAGATCAATAACCACGCCATCATTGGGGCCTATCATAATCAGATCGCGATGGTGCTCCGGAAACTTGTTAGGACCGAGAACAGAAATGATTATCTTCAGCGAGCTCTCCGCGCATATCAGGAAGCTGATGCTCATTTCAAACTCGCTCACAACACCGTCTTTCGGGCCAATGTAAAGAACAACGTTGGGAACGTTCTCCGTCAGTTGTCTCAATTTCAAGAGGCGCACAGATATCTTGAGGGGGCGCGACGCCTCGCCGTGAGCATTCGGAACAGAGTACAAACCGCTGAAATCGATGACACTCGAGCACAGGTCTTTATTGCGGAAGGAAGACTTAAGGAGGCCGAAGCAGTAGCCGGCCATGCCGTCAAGGTATTGGGAAAGAGTGGCCAGCACTGTCTCCTAGCTGATGCGCTGATCACTCATGGTATTGCTCTCGCTCGCCTAGGTAAAAGTGAGCAAGCTCAATTCACGTTACAAAGGGCTGTTAATACCGCGCACCAAGTTGGCGCACTAAACAAAGCCGGCATGGCGTCGCTCACTTTGATCGAAGAGATTGAGGGGCTGTCACCTGAAGTTAGAGAGCAGGCGTACGATCATGCGAGTGAATGGCTCGCAACATCGCAAAGCCAGGAAGTATTGCAAAGAGTGATCGCGGTCTCGAAGAAGATCCGAGTGAATCCAAGCGCTGAAATGCAGTCGGAAGACGCTACCGAACCTCTTCCAAATATCAAGCGCGACCTTAATCAAGAAAAGTTGAAAACTGAACGCGAATTGATCCGACAGGCATTGGCAAAGGTAGGCGGAAGATTAACCCAAGCCGCATCGCTGTTGGGGACGAGTTATCAGGGCCTCGCGTACATTATTGAAAGAAGGCACAGGGATCTGCTGAAAGATCGTACTCCAATCCGCCGTCGCTCACCGAAGAAGTAGGACAGCGCGGTTGATAGCACTTCAGCGATGCAAGAGTTTTTGCATGGGAATGGGCAAAGATACCAGAATCCTTGCATAGCGCTCATGACATATGAAGCAGATGAACGAGTGATGCTCAGAGCTGAGTTTGATCGTGTTGGATGTTGTTAACAGAAGTCCTGTCCGCACAAGGCTCCACTGCCGTTAACATTTACTAGCGAGAGGCCCACTCCTCGACGAGTACCGCTCCCTGCTACACTCCAACTGGGATGATTGAGCGTGGAAGCCGGGAAGGATTCCCAGCCGGTCGCTTTCTTGTTTACGCCTAACGGTAAAGATCATGAAGCCTAAGCATCAGCGTTTCTGGACCATCCCGCTACTCGTCATAATGCTTGCCTCTGCGGCAGTGGTGGTGGTTGGTCTCTTACGTCAGAATGCAAAGCCTAAGAGCATGCACCCAAAATTCACACAAAATGATTTTCCACAATACGGGGTCGTAATTCTTAATCCTTCAAATCCACGATTTGATTCCGCGAGTGCCGCGATGCTCGAAGGTAAAGAGATCGAACTCAACAAGCTGCTTGTGTCGGCCCGACCCTTTTCTGTTTTCGTTGAGAATTTGACCGACATAAGTATCGTCGGTTGCAACCTGGAGTGGCGCATAGAACAATCTGATGGCACGGTTATTAATCGCTCACAATCTTACGTAACGCCGGGTCCGCTCATGGGCATGGAGCCGATTGATAAGAATATGATAGGCCACACCGATTTGATTAATCCGCACTCCATAGCCTTCATATCCTTAGACCCGGAAACTAAACAGATATTTGATTGGCGAACCAGAAGCATTGTTCCGTTGAGTCCGCTCGATGTGAACAGCAAACCGAGGATTCAAGAACTCCGTCTTCAATTTCGGCGACTCAACGACCATTTGGTGGCCTCGGCGAAGAGGATTACGGTCTCGATAGACGCAGCCATTTTCGCGGATGGCTCATTTTTTGGCCCGGACAATAATGGCCTTATTACGGCGACGAAGTCCATGGTCGACGCGAAACGTGACCTCTCCAAGTCGATTGAAGCTGAACTTCAACACAACAAAAGGCCGAAAGACGTTTTCAGGCGGATCGAATCGATGGCGAGAACCTCGCTCCTGCCAATGGGCCACGGTAAATCATTAGATGAGAAATACCTCAACTCATATGAACGTGAGATGGAAGTCTACATTCAGGAGCTTGTCCGAATAAGAGAGGCTAAGGGCGATGCGGCAGCAATCAAATATTCGCAAGAGCCTTTGCGAAGACTGTGGCCCACGCTGCGACCGAAACTTACAAAATAAGTGCTACTCATTTACTCAAAAAGGAGACACCTCATGCGGACAATAACAAGCAGTTTTTCTAAACGTTCTTTGGCATCACCCGAATTGTCGACGCTACGGGAGACTTCACGGCGCTTGCCGTTGCGGTCATAGTATTGAAGCCTGGCTATATATTCAGTTCGTTTGCCGCGCTTTAGCCTCTTGATGCTGGCCGAATAATTTTTCATTTTGTTAGACCTCCACGATGTATATGCAATTCTGATGCACACTCAATCGCCTTTGAGGACAATTGAGGGACACCGCTAAAAGAGAGCAGTCTGGACTGAATCCTAATGGATATTTTACTGAGGAATTTGGTGCCCCCGGCGCGATTCCAACGCGCGACCTTCCGCTTAGGAGTCAGTGCAAGGGCGTTTACTTGCGTTATCTCCGCGCATCACAAATTGCGCGATTCACCCGTGTCTATTGACTGATCGAGTCCTTCAACCTCTCCGTAAGTCACTTGACCTATCTGATAATATCAACTCGTTTGTGTGCGAATGTGTGTGCAACTTTTTTGAGCTTATTGAAGTCAGCAGTTTGGATCAACGGAGCAGTATCATGAAAGCGAGAACTGGTTCGATAATCAAGCGCAAGCCGCGCAGGAAAGGCGCGAAGGCAACTTGGTGGGCGCGAGTCACGTACGTCGATCCCAAGACCGGCAAGCGCCACGATTTGCAGCGCCGTGGAGACGACAAGGCGCACGCTCGAGATCTAATGCAAGCGCTCTTACGTGACATCGACGCGACCGACGGCCAGTCGCCACGGCATGAGAGAAACACCTTTGCCGAGCTTTGCGATTATCTTGAGAAGCACTACGTGAAGGCTGCCGAGTATGTTGAAGGGCGCAAAGTGTCAGGTGTGCGTTCACTGGCGACAGCCAAAGGTCAGTTGACTGTTCTCCGTGACCACTTCGGCGGGCGTCAATTACGTTCAATTACTCACGGAGACGTGCGCGAGTTTCGGGCAACGAGACTCGCACAAAAAACCCGAACAGATGGACAACGGTCGATCGCGAGCGTCAACCGCGAACTCTCAATGTTGCGGCGCATTTGCAACGTCGCTCAGCGCGAGGGGTGGATTCTCAGGAATCCATTTGCCTCGGGCGATTCATTGATTAGCGTTGCCGATGAACAAAAGCGGGAGCGGATTCTCACCCGCGCCGAAGAAACGAAGCTACTGGCGGCATGCGAGACTCCTCAGCGCGCACACCTGAAGGGAATTCTGATTTGCGCGCTCGACACCGGCATGCGACAGGGCGAAATCTTCTCGTTGCGTTGGCGAGACGTGGATTTCGAAAATGGACTCGTGAATATTCAGGCGTTCCACACCAAGACAATGAAAGAGCGGCAGGTTGCGATGACTACGCGACTCGCACTAGAGCTGGAACAGTTGAAGGCCAGTGCACCGGACAATCCGAACGGCTTAGTGTTTGGTATCAACGACAATGTCAAACGAAGCTTCGGTGCGGCCAGAAGCGACGCCGGTTTGAAGGACTTGCGCTTTCATGATCTGCGCCACACGGCGGCAACGCGGCTAGTGGGTGCTCACATTCCACTATCGGAGGTTGGACGCGTCCTAGGCCACACTCAGGCGAACACCACGTATCGCTACGTCAACGCCAACGTGGAAACCGCAAAACGAGCGGCAGCGGCGTTGGACATGTTCAATGCTGAGGGTACAGTGCAGCCAGACCCTGTCGAGATGGTAAACTGACGCAAGAGTTAGGAGGAGACAATGCCGTTAGAAATGGAAACAGTAGAAACGCTGGAAGCCGCAGCTTTGCATCTGTCACCCGGCGAACGCGCGAGATTGGTTGAGAGGCTTATAGCCACGTTGGATGCTGACCCCGAAATCGAGGAAGCTTGGGCCGCTGAAGTTGAACGCCGCCAGGCTGAGATCGAAAGTGGAGCGGTTTCCTTACTACCCGGTCCCGAAACCCTAGCCAAGCTGAAAGCGGAGTTTCAATGATCTATTCGCTGCACCCGGAGGCGGAAGAAGACCTCCGGGACGCTGCCGAATTCTACCGGGAGCGTGCTGGCAATAGTCTCTCGCAGTCCTTGCTGGCAGAGTTCGAACAATCAGTGAATGTTCTTTTGCAACACCCCGGACTGGGTTCACCGTGGCGGGGTGGTGGCCGCCGTCGCTACCTCATGAAACGGTTCCCATACTCATTGGTCTACACGGTCTCCCGCGAAGAGATTCGCATATTGGCTGTCGCTCATCACAACCGCCGTCCCGGTTACTGGCGCGAAAGAAAGTAATTCCAAGTTTGAGTCGGACCTGCGACGGTGTAGCGAATAACGTCCTTGCACCTAGCGTTAATCTTGAGACGCTCATGAGCAATCGTTGCAAAACCTAAGGGTTTCTAATATGGAAAATCTAAAATTTGAACTGCTCGCTCTTGATACTGGAGATGCGTCTCCAATTCAGTCCGAGATTAACCTTCTTCACTCGCTAATGGGGAACGGTACACTGTTGAAAAATGCAACATTGGACCAAGTCCATACCAAGATTAGCGATGAGGGACTCACCCTCAGTGTTCAGCTTGTGAAAGGAGATCCCGACCTCGGTGCCGCGCTGAATAAGGCGTTTCTCGTAACACTAGTTGGACGTGAAAACGCGTTGGAGCCCCTTCGTGAAGGAATCGCAGCTCATCTGAAGCAGCAAAATTTCGAGAGGCTTTACATTTTGACTGACGAGGTATCGGAAAAGATTGCGTGTGAGATTTATCCACTTATCTACAAGGTCGAGAATCTTCTTCGTGGCTATCTCATCAAATTCATGACAACGCGACTCGGACCTCTATGGTGGGAGAACACTGCGACAAGTGAGCTGAACAAAAAAATACATCTACGCAAGAATAATGAACAGGTTTTTGCCCAGCACATCGATAACAGCGCCTACCTTATTGATTTCGGCGATCTTGGTCAGATTATTTATACACATTCCTCAGGTTTTACCAGCAAAGAGGACATTATTAAGAAAATCTCGGAAGTTGAGGAGACACCTGAGGCGATTCGTGCATTGAAGCAGCATCTGCAAAGCAACTATCAGAGATTCTTCAAAGATACCTTTAAGGATAAAGGCTTTCAAGCGAAGTGGGAGTCGCTTGAAAAGCTCAGGCATAAGGTAGCTCACAATAATCTTTTTACCGGTTCGGATTTGCATCACGCCCAGGAAATTGCAAACGAACTAATGGGAATAATCGAAGAGGCAACGAAAGCCGTTGACGCTATAACTTTAGGGGCCGAGGACAAAGAAGCGATAAAAGACAGTCTTGTCGATCGCGGTTTCTTTGCGGTCATAAGTGATGAACAATTCCTCGAAGAACTCCGCTCGGCAGAATCTTACTTTGCAAGAAACAATGGGTTTGTCGGACTTACTCATTTCGTGCGGAGGCATCTAGGCGATAAGGGATTTGATTTCCGTGCTTCCTTTGAGATTGCTTCACGCTTAAGTAAACAGGGTCGAGTTGAGGTTTATAAGGTCAAGAACCCGCATGAGGATTACCCAACTTCAGCGATAAGAATCGCAACAGACATTGAGTTGACGCCAAGTGTTTCGCCGGAGACGAATGGTCAATCCATCCTGAAAGCTGCCGAGGCGGCGGGGAGTAAAGTGTAGCCGATAAGAACAGACGAATCCCTCACTTGCTACTAGCGATGGGTTGATGAGGATGGTTTGGATTAGTGAACTCGTGCGCCCAAAACTGTTGATGCCAATTTATTTTTCCGTGGTAAAGCTCGGGCGACTCTGCAATAGCAATTCCCAAGCGGCGGACCTTGTCACGTTGCAATTCGGGCACCGCATTATTCTCAACCACTATTCTTCCAAGCATGTAGCTGAGAAGGACATGTAGAAGTGTTATGCGCGTTGCCTTATTAGCTTCGTAGGTATCTAGACCAACTCTAGCCAAAAATAAGTAGTTGCCCTCCCGGTCTTGGTGCGCTTTATCCGTGGCCAAAGCTACCTGCCAAGATTACAGTTCGGGAGAGTAATGCGCGTACGGATGCAGCGCTTGTCCGAATTCGGCCACGAATTCTGACCACGATTCCTGCCACAATCCGAGACCATAGTGAGGCCAGACGGTTTTAGCCAATTCTTTGCGGGTGCCGCCGGAAGTTTTACTCCCGTTCATCCAGGCATCCAGTAGCGTTGAACTGAGTGCTTGATCACGAAGCAGACCGACTTCGATGACGGTCAAAGTCTCCGCGCATTGACGGAGCAGGCAGATGGAAACCGCATGCTGCCCCTTACGATTCGTTTCAACGCTGAGGCTCAAACAGTGGATAAAGTGGATGATGGCGCATCGAGCTGCGTTTTGGTGGTTTAGAGAGAGTGCCGAGCCCTTATCTAGAAATTCGTATACGGCCTTCGGGATTTCCCACATTAACGGATTGCCAAACCGAAACCATTCAGGGTAATCACTATTATTTGTCGACGTCATTGGTGTTCTTCTTCGCTAAAGAGTTCAGGAAACCGACGGCGAAAGACTCTCGCGTCAAATTTGTCTAACGCTATCGCAAACTCCTCGTCTAATTTGGCCAACTCCAATCCCTCTGCGACTGCATCTCGGATAGTCCAATCCCGCAAGAGAATCTCATCAGCTAGTTGATTCAGAGGCAAACTCAAATCCTCGTCCTCGTCTGACGCAAAGTCCCTAACGAAGTTGACCATCGATGCACGCTCGTCGCGCGAAGCCTTCTTAGCCGCTGCCAGGGCAGCCATCCGGACAACCGGATCACGAGTACCTGAATAAACGAGAATCGCATCCCTAAAATAGTTACTGGTGCGGTCTACGGTCTTTTTCTCCAATCGACTAAACAGCTTATCCAAAAATGACATGAAGCGGGCCTCGTCGTTAATTTTGGTGTCGACCGCGAGGAGGTTTATAAGATCTAGGAAAGATAACCTCTCCACCGGCAGCGAAAGTCATCCCAGACAGGGCATCAAAAATGACATCCAGTACCTGTGTCGTGGTCGCGTTATTTGTTTCAATTTGTGCTATCCACTTTTCACGCGCTGCCTTGATCTGGTTTTCGTAGGCTTTCGTCATCCATTCTTTGCCCAGATCAACCCCGCCCTCAACAAGGCCTTCCCAGCCTTCAAGTCGCTCAAGTTCAGGATCGGAAAATTGTTGGCGATGAACGTCTCCGCCTCTGACATCGACAATGCGATCAAAGGCCTTTGCTATGAGACGGCGACAGTCGCCCAGCATTATGAAGTTATCGCCGTTTGGGGCTAACGGAGCATTCCAACGTTCGTACTTTTTCAGAAGTGCATTCAACCGCTCTCGCAATATGTACATCTCTTGCAGGTATGAGCGCACATGATAATTAAGATATCGGCTGCGGGAAATTCCGGGGGGAAATCTCTTCAGATACACCACGATATCATTCAGCACCTGTGCCGATCGCAGTATCTCAGAAAATCGGAGTGCTAGGTCGACGACGAACCCATCGCATGCTGCAACTGGTGCACCGACCAACTCGTCTGTCTCGCCCATCAAAAACTTTCCCAGCGTTGAAGGGTTGCCGTTCGCGCTGTGCTCGTGCGCCTTGCGGAGAGCAAAGCGTAAAGCCGCAAAAAGACTTTCTTTGAATCGTTCCATTTCGCCCATAGTGGAAATCCGTCAGAAAGATCCTATGGCAACAGTGAGGTAATGCCAAACCTGTGGGTCGGACAGTCATCCGATAATCGGGCATTATGTAATCGAGCAGCTCGCCCGCCATCAAAAGGCGATGTCATGCGCGGCTGCGGCCTTACATAATGACGATTATCGTACGCCTCGCGTCTGTACTTTCCCTCCGTGTATCACCCCTTGCCCGTTCCTAATGAGTGTCGCTCGTGATCGAGAAGCACGGTCCGCTTGAGTGCCATCTGGTGGAAATAAAGTTTGCGGAGAGGCGATAAAGAAACAAACTAGGGAGGGCAGACAAGATAGAACGCGATTTTTAACTTTATCGATCCTCTAAACCTCGTCTTTTCAGTAGCTTTAGAATAGAGCAAATCATACGAATAAACTTGGGCGACTGGGAAAGTTACTCAACTTCCCCGCCTTCTGAAGTTTGTGGCTTTATTTTTGCACTCTCCTAGGCATTTCGATAAGGCGGAGGAGATATGGCAATACGCCCACGAGGAAGAAAAAGATCGCTCTCCAAGAAAGTGTCATCCTTCAACATGTGGATGGATCAGGTCTACCAGGTACGGGCGATCATGGAAGCGACCGGAGCCGTGAAGGATGCTCCGGTGATACGCGAGCTGCTCGATGAAGCGTTGAGCACTCGCCGGCGAAAGGCGCTTGGTATTACCGATTCAGAAGAGCCGCCAGGCCAAGAGACGGCTGAGACCCTCCACACGCTCCAAACTCTCCTGCTCAGGCTGATTAAGCACGAAGACTTACTGCTTCGGAATCAGAAGATTGGGCTCAAGCTTCTGCTCGAAACCTTTGTAGAAGCCCGGACAGGCAGGGATGTCGCGTGGGAGGAAGTCGTAAAGCGACCTCTGCTAAATAAGGGAAGGACTGAGCAAGACCTAACCAATTACTTCGACATGAAAACCCACTATGCAAAAGAACATGCGGTCGAATTGTTGGAGAAAATCAGGAAGGAAGAAGCCTAGAGTCGCTAACCGGAAAGGCCGAGGTGTTGGATTTTACATGCACTTTTGGTGTTGTGTTTTACAACAGGGGTGATCTTGGTAGCCCTCCGAGAGCATTAGGCAGCCAAAGGTAATCTTCCTTTCCCGTGCCATCGGTTTCCGTCGGGTCCGGTCCTTTCCGATTCCTTCCATCCGCGCTCGACGTGGCATAGGGCTTGAGATGCACCAGGATTATGCAAGCAACCAAAAGACACCCCAACTTACTTTCGGAGAAACAGGCGGCAAAGCGCTTAGGCATTGCCCGGATTACGTTGCTTCGGGCGCGTGGAGACGGACGCATTCGTTTCTTTCGCATTGGCACTCGCGTGTTATACGACGAAGAGCAACTAATGGAGTTCTTGGCGAAGTGCGAAAGAAACTCTCAACCGAGGAGTGACAACAAGGTAATCAATCAGCTTGTGAGACAATAGCGACGAAATTTGTGAAGGAGCTTTGAACTAGATTGAATGAAACGCTTTTTAGGACTCTGCTTTTACAGAGTGAGGGACCCGAGCTCGACTTTAAGCGAGACCAGTACGCCTTCATCGGGGCTGATGATTTAGCCAAATCAAAACTGCTAAAAGACATTTTGACCTTTGCTAACTCTTGGCGACTCGGTGACGCTCACATCCTTATTGGCGTTGAAGACCTGGGTACCGGCAATCGTGATCCTCGTGGAATTCCTCCGCGAGATCACATCGATGATGCATCTCTTCAGCAATTTGTAAATAGTAAGACCAACCGCGAAGTTCAGTTCTCGTATCGGGCTTTTCAGTACGACGGAAAGAGTTTCGGCATCATCACCATTCTCAAGCAGAGACGCTCTCTTTATGCAAGCAAGGACTTCGGAATTGTTAAAGCAAGCGAAGTTTATTACCGACGCGGTAGCAGTTCCGCCATCGCGTCTCCTGCCGATATCTATCAAATGGGATTGGATGACGAAAAGCAATTCAGAGCGATCCCCATCATTCTCGTTGAATTAGCAGATCTTAAGCGCCGAGTCACTTTAGGCACTTCCGTCAAGCTTGATACGATCAATCATGAACCTCACAGTCGAGCAGATTATCCCGAAGAGCGAAGCGATAACCGGGGTTTTCTCAGCTCCATATCAGATGACGTGAACGAGAACTATTGGCGAGAGTTGGCTGACTACACTCTGGCAACTCGCTCCTTAGCTGCAATCGGGCTCGCAGCGACTAACAACAGTGCTGAGCTCGCGAGGAAAGCGCGGCTTGAAATCAGTCTAGTCAAGAATTCCGGTGTTAGGCTTGTGGAAGACTTGCCCGACTTTCCGCGTCATAACCGAATTGCGTTTTTCGTGCCACCAGTCTCGCTCCATTCGATGATCAATCCACCTAAGGGAGCTCTTACACTTCTTGATCACGATGATCGCTGGACTTTGACGGTTGATTTTGGAGATATCCAACCCAAAGCAACAAGTTGGGCCGCTAATCCACTCTACGTATCGGCAAGCTCAGCGGGTTCATATTCTTTGGCGGTCAAGATTTACGCTGACAATCTTAGTGAGCCTCAAGAGGCGGAAATTCAACTGGATTTTTCTATAGAGCAGCGTCCTCGGTTAACGCTTGACGATCTGCGCCAGGTTCAGGACGAATATTGGGAGCAAAAAGAAAAGGAACTGGATGATTACTGATTCACAGATTAGCCGAGGCCATCCCGACCGACGCTACGTTCGGGTTTTTGTGTGCGAATGTGTGTGCGGAGCTGAAAAGTGGTGCCCCCGGCGCGATTCCAACGCGCGACCTTCCGCTTAGGAGGCGGACGCTCTATGCAACTGAGCTACGGGAGCAC
>JBBPIC010000153.1:0-2657 GCA_038040525.1 Acidobacteriota bacterium
ATACGTCGTCTTCACGACTTTGCGGAGACCTGTGTTTTTAGTAAACAGTCGCCTGACGCTGTTCATTGCAACCACCTCGGGCTTTCACCCTACCGTGGCACCCCTTCTCCCGAAGTTACGGGGCTAATTTGCCGAGTTCCTGAACGAGCATTCTCACATGGGCCTTAGGATTCTCACCCCACCTACCTGTGTCGGTTTGCGGTACGGTCGCTAGTCAACCTCGTGCCCGAAGTTTTTCTTGGCATCTGGGGTCACCGACTTTAGCGGCTATTGCCTTTGTCCCGCGTCTTAGCCTAACGTTGAGCGGATTTGCCTACTCAACAGCCTATGCACGCGTTCAACCGGATATCCATCACCGGTCTCGGCTACCCTGATGCGTCCCTCCACACTCAAACGGTTGTTAGCGGTTCGGGAATTTTAACCCGATTGCCATCGACTACGCCTTTCGGCCTCGCCTTAGGGACCGACTAACCCTGCGCAGACGAACTTAACGCAGGAAACCTTAGGTTTTCGGCCCGACTGATTCCCACAGTCGTTATCGCTACTTATGCCGACAAAGTCTTTTCCACACGCTCCAGGCTCTCGCCGCCGGCATCCTTAATGATGCTGGCCCGTCCTTTCGGTACGTCTTCGCTGCCTGTGGAATGCTCCCCTACCATCCAAACGATCCGAAGACCATTTGAATCCCAAGCTTCGGTACCATGCTTAAGCCCCGTTGAATTGTCGGTGCAGGGCTGCTTGACCAGTGAGCTATTACGCTTTCTTTAAAGGATAGCTGCTTCTAAGCTAACCTCCTGGCTGTCAGTGCGTCCCCACCTCCTTTTCCACTTAGCATGGATTTAGGGACCTTAGCTGTGGGTCTGGGCTCTTTCCCTTTTGACGATGAAGCTTAGCCCCCACCGTCTGACTCCCGCGCATGACGAACGGGCATTCGGAGTTTGGTAGAGTTTGGTACCCGGTGAAGGGCCCTAGCTCTTCCAGTGCTCTACCACCCGCAGTATTCACGCGAGGCTAGCCCTAAAGCTATTTCGGGGAGAACGAGCTATCACGTGTTTTGATTAGCCTTTCACCCCTATCCTCAGCTCATCCAAGTTGTTTTCAACCAACACTGGTTCGGTCCTCCACGTGGTGTTACCCACGCTTCAACCTGGCCAAGGATAGATCAACACGCTTCACGTCCGAATCCCGCTGACTGAATCGCCCTATTCAGACTCGCTTTCGCTGCGGCTCCGAGGCATAACCTCTTAACCTTGCCAACGAGATTCACTAGCCGGCTCATTATGCAAAAGGCACGTGGTCAGGCCGGGGATTGCTCCTCGTCATTACCCTCCCACTGCTTGTAAGCACACGGTTTCAGGTACTATTTCACTCCCTTTTGAAGGGTGCTTTTCACCTTTCCCTCACGGTACTGGTTCACTATCGGTCGCGTGTTAGTATTTAGCCTTAGGAGATGGTCCTCCCAAATTCAGACAGGGCTCCTCGTACCCCGCCTTACTCGGGTGCTCATTCGAAGGGAGGCCAAGACGGTTTCGCGTACGCAGCTATTATGCTCTATGGCGGAGCTTTCCAGAACTCTTCCGCTACCGTTTGGCTTTGTAACTCCCCGGAGCGGCTGCCACCACTCCAAAACAAGTCCCACGACCCTCGCAAGGCAACGCTGACAGGCTTGGCACCTTGCAAGTTTAGGCTCTTCCGCGTTCGCTCGCCGCTACTGACGGAATCACTGATTTGTTTTCTCTTCCTCCGGGTACTGAGATGGTTCACTTCCCCGGGTTAGCTCTCGCGAGCCTATGAATTCAGCTCGCAGTGACCAGTTAAAACTGGCCGGGTTCCCCCATTCGGAAATCTCGGGGTCACGGGTTGTTTGCACCTCGCCCGAGCTTATCGCAGCTTACCACGTCCTTCATCGCCTTCACGCGCCTAGGCATCCACCGTGTGCCCTTAGTAGCTTGACCATAAAATTTGCTCATCGCAAACTCGATCAGCACATCGTTCTCTTACGCCTAGTTCCTCTCGAATACCCAAATCGTCTTTGGACGATTCAAGGCATCCAGAAGAATTTTCTATCTTTTGGGAATTTTGCCTATTCGATTATCAAAGAGCACTGAAACAACGCTTGCCATCTGAAATACAGACAAGCCCAGAACTTTTGTCAACTCCGGCAACCCGTCAAGAGTAGCTCCGGGAGCCAGTTCCTGACATCATCTCGATGGTGGAGGTGAGGGGATTCGAACCCCTGACCCCATGGTTGCAAACCATGTGCTCTGCCAACTGAGCTACACCCCCCCTCGGCCAACTTAGAAATACGACCTCGAAATCTGGTGGGCCTGGGTGGATTCGAACTACCGACCTCACCCTTATCAGGGGTGCGCTCTAACCAGCTGAGCTACAGGCCCGCGGGCCTTTTGCCGCAAAATAAGGGCTACAAGTTATCCACCTGTAGCCTCAATTTGGTTTTGCAGCACGGTGCCTGCAATTGAAAATGTAAAGATCAAATAGCGATCCTTCAAAACTAGATAGGCGCAAGACTAACCTTCCGAATCGAGACTAAACGGAAGCTCGCGGCCCTTGCTACCGCACCGAATGGGCACAAGAAACCGCTTTCCTTTAGAAAGGAGGTGATCCAGCCACAGGTTCTCCTACAGCTACCTTGTTAC
>JBBPIC010000154.1:0-2648 GCA_038040525.1 Acidobacteriota bacterium
TGATCGGGTTACTAAAGAGGAAGGCTTTAGCTGCGCGCAGCGCTTAGTTCAACAACTCGTTGGACCGGAGCGGCGGTAGCGTGTTTCTCATCAAGCTCGGTGCGGCGAAGGTTGAATGAAATCGCGCCGCCCGGTCAACTCTGACGTTAGGCAACCACTCGTAACGGAAGTTGGAACCACATGGAACCACTATTCCCTGCCATAGCCAAACTAATTGATCTGTTACTGCGTTTGGCGGAAATTTCGACCGGGAGGCGTAAAGAACTTTTTCAGAAAGTGTTTGACCCAATGTTCGATCAACTTCTGATAATTCATAAAGATTACATCGAATTGTTCAATAAATCCCTTCAGATGCTTCCGACCCATATTGAGGGAGACGGGTGGGTTGATAAAGATTTTAAGCCAAGCGATACACTGGCAGAATCTTTTCGCGCAAATGTCAGAGATGCGAAGCGGAGTCTTATGGAAGGGAGAGAAAGCTATGAAGCAGAAAGAATTCGAATGCGTGCTCTCGCCCATACGTTCTTTAATAAGAAACTCAAGCAGGAAGAAAAGCGGTTCGTATGGTCTATCGTATGTTATTTCTTAACTCCTGAAAGAAGAGTCCAGTCTAATGATTTCATTGATATGCAGATTGAGATTTTAGAAGGGGATACTGGTGTAAGGGCGCTTGATACTCCGGCGTTAAGTGCGGCTTCCGTGATCTCACGGGAAACAGACCCAAATAGAATAAGGGACATTCTGACTTCAGCTAAAATCAATCAGCTTGAGAAATGGACTGATGTATGCAGGTTATACGGGGAATTGAAATCCCAAATCATCTTAAAGACATAAGAAGGAGACGCGCGCGGCTTATTATCTCAAACAGTTGCCTAACAATGGCTTGCAGCGGACGCGGCGATAGCATCCCTTTCAAGGTATTTCCTGCGACGTTGCTTGCGTGGGTTCGCGCCGCGCCGCTGAAGCCAAGCGTTAGGCGTCTCCATTGAGCTTTAGGCCTGAAACAGATAGATGATGAGAATAGCTAGATCTAAGGATCAGGATGGAACACTTGCTCCGTCGGCTTTCAATTATCTGGTGAACATTCCGGATAATTGCTGTTTTCTTAATCAACATGCTCGCCGTCCGCCCCGGGGAATTTACAATGTTTCAACCGAACAGTTAGTTGCAGACTTTAGTAATCTGCTCAATGAATATTTCAAGACCAGAGAATTCATTAGGGACAATGTTGATAAGTTGCCGAGTGGTGAGGAATACTATGACAGCTTGCTCAAAGCTCAGAAAGATTTAATTCATTCCTTGCAGGCGCACGTTGACGACTGCTACGCGATTTTAGCCGCTCTTATTGATCCAGCTACAGTTCCACCTAAAGTTGCTAAAATCCGATTTACGGATAGATGGTTAGAAGCGATAGGCTTTCCAACACTAGACAGATTCAAGAAATCAATTTCTGAGTATAGAGATGGTTATCTGGCCCATTTGGTAAATGGTCTCAAGCACCGGCAAAATCGTTTACGCGGGATATTCTTCTATAATTCCAGTGAAGTAAGACTCGGTTATTATCTTGAAGAGCCCGACAGTGATGGAGTTCCGGGACCTTCTTTTGATCTTCATGAGGATGGAAACTCAGCTTTCTCTTTTGCAAAGGATATTCTCTTTAATCTGTACCATGTTTATTATCTCTCGGAGATGCTGGTTGATGCCGTTGGTGGAGCCTTGCAGCATTATCAGTCTTTTACCTTGAAGGCTCAAAAAGTAGGGTACGAAAATGATAAATGGCTTGACGTGCTTAGGAGCGTCCTTAGAATCCAACCTCAAGTATTTCCAAATGAACTTGACGAGCCCTACCCATACTTTGCTTTCACCGAAAATGATGGCGACCAGTCTTTAGCATTAATGTATCCGGTGACCCTCATACCATTGAAATTCCCACAGGGCATGCGAATCTTCGGGATATTTAAGGCGGATGGTGTTTCCAAAACCTTTAGGATCCCATATCTGAAGCGTTCTAAGTATGGCGGGATTCGCTAAGCGGACGACGCCTAACAATGGCTTGCAGCTGACGGCGCGATAGCATGTTTCTCAAGTAACTTTTTCTTCGCGGCTTGAATGCTGCTCGCGCGCCGCAGCTGAAGCCTAGCGTTAGACGGCGCTGGAACTCGTAGGCGCGAAGGGGGGAGAACGTTGAATCCGAGGTGCCGTGTTGTGCGATACATCGCTTTGGCGCTCGGAGCGCTGCTCTGCGGAATCGGAATTCTTCATGCCATCATAAACGTGCGGTCAGTGACTCGCGCGATCGCTCGTGGGGAAATCGTCGAGAGAATGGGCGCTCAACTGGTCGCGAATGTCGTGCTCGCGGGCCTGGCCTTAGTCATACTGGGATCATTTCTTCTGCTGATCGCCTCAGACCTTGAGAAGGGGAAGCGTTCGTCGTGGCGCATAGCCTTTGTGGTTGGAATCTTTCTAACACTCAGCGGTGTGGCGGCATACCTGTGGCTGCCGCGACCTTCCGTCTTTATCTTCTCCGCACTTGGCTTGGTACTTACCGGTCCACTGCTACTCTGGCGAAGCCACTTTTTGGTGGAATGAGACACGGCGCCGAGTTGTTCGGCTTTGACGGTCAGGTGCGTGTAGACGCTGGTAGTGGC
>JBBPIC010000155.1:0-2644 GCA_038040525.1 Acidobacteriota bacterium
AATGTGGACAGCCAGTATTTCGTGGGCTCCGATTCTCCTTTCGGCCACTCGATCAAGAGCCATTGCTGCGGGTGAGGTTCCGCCTGCCAGTAATCCCGATGGGCAGCACGCACGCGGATCGCGGCAAAGCGCGAGCGCAAAGTCCGTTGACTGCCCGCACGCCAACCGATGTTCTTCCAGGCCGAAGACGGCAAACCCAGCGCTAATCCCTTCACCGAAACGGGCTGATGATCTGCGTCGCGCTGCAACCGCTTCGGAGGCCGACCCCTCCCTTTTCGCGGCTTGGCCGTCAGAGGTTGCTTGCCAGGCTCCCAGACCGTCAACGAAGACTGCACGCCCATCACATACTGCAGTTTCAGCTTGCTGATGCCGGCTCGAAATTGGGTGTCGTTTCCGTAGCCTGCATCCGCCACGATCACTCCCGCCGGCGCCTGCTGCTCTACCGCTTGCCGGATCTGTTCCAATGCGATCTGCGCCTTGGTCTGAAACTGGATCTGTGGGGGAACGCCAGCCTGCTTTCTGCGATCCGAATCGTTGGCCCACGCCTCCGGCAGATATAACCGCCAGGCGATCGGCAGACTCGAACTCCAGGTGCTCACCGACAAACTGACCGCCACGCGACAGTTCTCCTGCTTACCCACCTGGCCGCAGTATTGCCGACTCACTCCAACCGAATGGCTGCCTTTCTTTGGGAACCCTGTGTCATCGACAATCCACGCCACCACCGGACCGTTCTTCTCCATCGCCGGCAGTACCTGGCTTTGCACTTGCCCTAATATCTCCTCCTCCTTCCACGGCGCATCGGCCACCAGATGATGCAACGACTGATGCATGCGGCGGATGTTATCGGGCGCCAAGCGCGCCGCCATCGGCTCTACGCTCTTACGTTCACCGGGCAACAGTAACCCCATGCAGTAGTTCTTCAAAGGCGTCTGCCGGTCGGCGTGCCCCGCGGCTTGCGCCAGGCCCTCGATATAAGCCGCGAAGCGTTTCTGTTGTGGGCCTGGCGCGGAGAGGCGTGATCCCACGAAACAATTCTACATCAATTTGTTCTTTTATAACACAGTAGTACTAGCAGCCCGTGTCTAAAAACCACTTCCGCTTAAGAATGTTTGGGCGTAGAATCAGGCATGGCGATGGGCGAGGAGCGGACCAGACAGAAGCAGGAAGAGATGTTTTATGCCAGCGAGGTGGCGCAAGCGCCGGGGCATCCGTTTTATGAGGCGCTGAACGGAGTGTTGAAGCAGGCGGGGTTCGATGCGTTTTGCGAGGGGCTCTGCCGGAAGTTCTATCACCAAAAGCTGGGTCGGCCGTCGTTGGCGCCGGGCGTGTATTTCCGGTTGTTGTTGGTCGGCTTCTTTGAAGGCATTGGGAGCGAGCGAGGGATCGGGTGGAGAGTGGCCGACAGTCTGAGTCTGCGGCGCTTTTTGAACTACGGGCTCGAAGAGGCTACGCCGGATCATGTGACGATCTCGCGAACGCGGCGCTTGCTGGATGAAGAAACGCATCAGGCGGTGTTCACGTTTGTGTTGACCGAAGTGGCGCGGCGCGGATTGCTGAAAGGCAAGACGATTGGGATCGACGCGACGACGCTGGAGGCGAATGCGGCGATGCGCTCGATTGTGCGGCGGGACACGGGCGAGAGTTACATGGAGTATCTGCGGAAGCTGGCCCAGGCAGCGGGCATCGATCCCAACGATGATGACGCGGTGCGGCGCATGGATCGTAAGCGAAAGAAGAAAACTTCGAATGAAGATTGGGTGAATCCACACGATCCGGACGCCGAAGTGACGAAGATGAAAGACGGCGCGACGCACTTTGCCTACAAGGCCGAGCAGGCCGTGGATCTGGATACGGGCGCGATTGTGGCGATCACGACGCACGGCGGCGCAACAGGCGACACCGAATCTGTTTTGGAAACATTACCGGCTGCGGGTGTTTCGGTGGCGGAACAGATCGCGACGCCTACCGCGCGGGGCCAATACCAGGTTGAGGATGGCGGGATGCGGGAAGTCGTCACCGACAAGGGCTATCACAGTGGTCCCGTGTTGGCGAAAATGCATGAGTGGGGCGTACGGACGTACGTTTCTGTTCCGCACCAGCAGCGGCGCAAGTGGGAAAACAAAGCGGACCAACAAGCGGCGGTTTACGCCAATAAACGGCGCGTGGAAGGCGAGCGCGGCAAGAGTTTATTGCGGCGGCGCGGCGAGTTCCTCGAACGTCCGTTCGCGCATCAGTATGAGACCGGCGGGCTACGCAGAGTGCACGTGCGCGGCCGCGAAAATGTCTCCAAGCGGGTGTTGCTGCAAGCGGCGGCCTGCAATCTCGCGCTGATTCTGCGCTCGCTGACCAAAGCCGGAACGCCCAGGGGCCTGGCGGACCTGGGCAGAAACATTTTTGATGCTTTATGTCGCATCCTGGCGGCCCTGGCCGCTCTTGACGCGCCCGCGAGCAGCCGGAAGCAAGATTTCCTTCAACAGCCCGCGCACCGCGTCAAATCGCCGTCGAGTTCGTTGAATCTCCCTCCCTGCCGAAAATGCAGGTTCTGACACAGGCTGTTAAAGCGCGTAAGCCACAGTCATCTTCTATGGCTGGACTAATTCCCAGATCGTAAATATCGCTCATTTCTGATCGGAAAGCCATC
>JBBPIC010000054.1:0-29833 GCA_038040525.1 Acidobacteriota bacterium
AATCGCCAGACCGGATAGATTGCCTTACACGTCGCATAGTGTCAAGGAAGAAGGCCAAGTTGTGATGGGTCAACAAGACACTGGCCAGTAGTTCACGTGACATGTAAAGGTGGCGAAGGTAAGCACGTGAGTGTCGTCTGCACACCGTACAATCACAATCTTCATCCAGAGGTTTTGTGTCCACAGCCCACTGCGCGTTCTTAATGTTCACTTTCCCGCGTGAGGTGAATGCCTGACCAGTTCGTCCATTCCTGGTGGGAAGGACGCAGTCAAACATGTCAACACCGAGAGAAACGGCCTCAATCAGGTCCTCGGGTGTCCCCACTCCCATTAGATAACGTGGTTGACTCGCCGGCATCCCTGGAGCTACTTCGCCCACAACGTTCCACATCACGGACTTTTCCTCCCCGACACTCAAGCCGCCAATCGCGTAACCGTCAAAACCGATTTCAACCGTGCGTTGCAAGCTTTCCCGTCTCAGATCGAGATGAGAACCACCTTGAACAATCCCAAACAGAGACTGCTTGCCGTTAACGGTTCCATCATCCTTCTTTCGACCGGTATCGAAGAGTTCCGACTGCAGCCTGTCAAACATGACGCGCGAGCGCTTTGCCCAACGCGCAGTCAATTTCATGCTTTGTTCCGCAACCCCCTGGGGCGCCTCTCCAGCTGCACACTCGTCAAACGCCATGACAATTTCTGAACCCAGTGTGCCCTGAACCTCCATTGAAACTTCGGGTGATAGAAATCTTAGGCTTCCATCCACATGTGAACGGAATTCTGTCCCTTCCTCGGTGACCTTTCGCAATGCGCCCAGGCTCCAAACCTGAAAGCCGCCAGAGTCGGTTAATAACGGCCGCTCCCAACTGGTAAACCCATGTAGGCCCCCACATGCCAGCAGGACTTCGACGCCAGGCCGCAACCAGAGATGATAAGTATTGCCAAGAATGATGCGCGCATCGAGATCTTCTTCGAGCGCCTCAAAGCGAACACCTTTCACGGTACCACCTGTACCGATCGGCATGAATACTGGCGTCTCAATGATGCCGCGTCTGGTCCTAAGAAGGCCTGCGCGCGCTTCGCCCACGCGGGCAGTGACTTCAAAACTTATCGCAGGCGTGTCAGACATCGAAATCTATTGGTGTGGCCCCTTACCTCTTGGATCGTTTCTTGTGCCTTTGGACAATGCGTAGCGGTGTTGCGAAGAAATCAAACTCTTCGCGCAGGCGATTCTGTAAATAGCGCTCATAAGAAAAGTGCAAGCCGGCTTTGCCTCCTGCCGTAAAAACAACAAAAGTCGGGGGTCGCACTCCGACTTGCGTCATGTATTGAACGTGGAGCCTGGAAACGCCACCCTTTACAGGGGCGGGGGCCGAGCCACCACGAGGTTGAGACACAGCCTGTTCGAAAAAAGCGTTCAGTTGAGAGGTCGGAATGCGTCTATTGCGGGACTCATACGCATGAATTGCCAAGGGCAGAATCTTGTCCACTCGCTGGCCGGTCAGGGCCGAGATCGTAACGACAGGCGCGAAGTCAAGAAACTTCATTCTCTCGCGCACCTTCCGCTCAAATTCGGCAGTCGTGCCAGTTTCCTTGTCCTTGACGGCATCCCATTTGTTGCACGCGATAATGATTGAGCAACCGGCATCGTAAGCGTAGCCGGCGATGTGCGCATCCAGTGCGGTAACGCCTTCCTCAGCATCAATTACAACAATGGCAACGTCCGCCCTTTGCAAGCTCTTCATGGCCATCACAACTGACAGCTTTTCGGCCATCTCACCCGTTTTGCCTTTCCGGCGAATGCCGGCCGTGTCGATGAGGCGAAACTTCTGGCCGGGGGTTTCGAGCAGAGTATCGATTGAGTCACGGGTGGTCCCGGCGACGGGCGATACAATCACTCGCTCTTCGCCGATCAGATCATTCAACAAGGAAGACTTGCCCACGTTGGGCCGACCTACAATTGCAAGGCGTATCTCCCGTGGGACGTCAACTGGGTTTCCCTGCTCTTCTATTTGCGCCGGGACCTCAGCGAATCCTTGCACTAACGCATCGAGCAAGTCTCCCAGTCCAATTCCCTGCTCTGCCGATACAGGAAAGACTTCTTCAAAACCGAAACGATAGAACTCCGATGCCTCAGCTTCCACACGGGCACGTTCTGTCTTGTTCGCCGCAACTAACACGCGCTTGCTCGTAGACCGCAGGAGTTTCGCCAATTCTTCGTCGAGGGGCGTGATTCCCTGGCGCGCATCTACCACCCAAATCAACGCCTGGGCGTCATCAATGGCGAATCCTGCCTGCTTAAGAATGTTGGCAGGAATAACGGCATCATCATCAGGAACGATGCCGCCAGTGTCGACAATCGAAAAGCGTTGGCCTGACCACTCCACTTCTCCGTAGATTCGGTCGCGCGTAATTCCAGGCTCGTCACCCACGATCGAACGGCGCTGACCAATCAGACGGTTGAAAAGCGTAGACTTGCCGACGTTCGGCTGACCAACAACTGCCACGAGCGGGAGAGTAGCTCTGGTGCTCTCTACGGTGGGGTCATTTTCGTTTGTCATTTCCGGAGTCTTTTCTTTACCTGGGACAGGAATTCGCGCCATCACACCAGCCACTTTCATTGTTTGCGTGGAAACAACGTTAGGGCAACAACAGGAATTTGCCAAACGCACGCGCTGGTAAGCGGTGGTCAGTTTCAATCCGGTGAGGCAGCTTGCTTACGGAACCGAGCGCGGTAGCGCCGGATCAGAGAAGCAACTTTAGAGATAAATGTTTTTTCGTGTACGACGTTAGCGACAAGTAGACTCTAACATCCGGCGCTACCGCGCTCGGTTCTGTAAGGCCTTCGCTAACACTAAAGTGATCCACTACGCACCAGGTCCAGTTTCTCTTTTTTGTCCTCACATATAGGGTTGCGAATTAATACCCACCCTCTACATTCGCATGCTGGACACAACTGGAAGCTGCGCGGTAAATTCTTGGGCCTACCCATCAGTGTTTCGATCACAAAGGACGTCAACTGTCTACGGTTCGATTTCTGAAGGCGCAACAAGGAGAAAAATAGAATGGATAGTACAAGTGGATTTGGCCTATCTACTATCGGGCAGATTGCGGTCAATGCGCACAACATCGAGCGCGCTACTGCGTTTTACCTCGACAAACTCGGCATGAAACACCTTTTTAGCGTGCCTCCAAAGATGTCTTTTTTCGATTGTGATGGGGTCCGTTTAATGCTGTCGCTTCCCGACCGGCCTGAATTTGATCACCCCAGCTCAATTCTTTACTTCAAGGTTGACGATATTCAGAAGGCGGCTGAAACCCTAACCGAGCGCGGCGTTCAGTTCGAGGAACAACCTGCGTTTGTCGCCAATATGGGTTCGTACGATCTTTGGATAGCGGCATTTCGTGACTCAGAGAATAATCTTCTCGCGATGATGAGCGAGGTTGCTCACTGAAGTCGGACTTGTTTATGAACGAGGACTCTAGGGAAGTTGCGGAACAGATACTGGAAATTGAGCGCAGTATCTTTGTCGCGATAAAGACAAGCGATGATGAGACTCTTGGGAGGTTCGTGGCGGAGGATTTCGTTCTCCGGACTCCCGGTCAACCGGAGATTGGAAGGACGGAGTTTCTGGAAAGCGTCAAGTCGATACAAATTGAAATTCTTGAAATCTGGTCCGACGATATGAAAGTCAATGCTTATGGGGATGTCGCACTGCTAACGGGCGTACAACAGGCGCGCACGCGAGGAAAAGATGGCAAAGAACAGTTGAGCGCCTCGGCCTTTAGCGATGTCTTTGCGAAACGGAACGGAGAGTGGGTTTTGGTCCTGGCATATAACGTCGAACTGCCGGAAACGAAATCAGAGTCAAGCGGTCAGAACTAACTTGTTCCGCAGACACGATCCACGAATTAACACAAAATCACGCGAAAGACATTTCGTGTTGTTTCGTGTGATTTCGTGGATCGTCAATTCTTGTTAAACATCTTGCTCAAAATAAGAGACTGCAAATTTGCTCAACGGAGAATCACGAATGAGACGACGCGACTTTATTAAGACCGGGGCAATCACCAGTGCGATTGCGATAGCACACCCGACGGCAGCCGTGTGCGTGACGGGTTCTTCGGAGTCCCCCGCGGCATTCGAACTCGACGAAGTGACCATCTCTGAGCTACAGCAGGGTATGGCTTCTGGCCGGTTTACAGCACGCTCCCTGGTCAAGAAGTATCTTGAGCGAATAGATGAGGTGGACAAACATGGTCCCAAGATAAACTCAGTAATTGAAGTAAACCCAGATGCATTATCCGTGGCCGAGTCACTCGATCGCGAACGCAAAGAAAAACGTGCCCGTGGACCACTTCACGGTATCCCCATCCTAATTAAAGACAATATCGACACCGCCGACCAAATGAAAACAACCGCCGGTTCTTTGGCCCTTATCAACGCCCGGCCTCAGCAGGATGCTTTTGTTGCGAAGAAACTCCGTGAGGCCGGAGCAGTGATTCTGGGTAAGACTAACCTGAGCGAGTGGGCCAACTTTCGCTCGACTCGCTCGACGAGCGGTTGGAGCGCAAGGGGTGGACAGACCAGGAATCCATATGTTCTATCGCGCAATCCATGCGGTTCGAGTTCAGGCTCAGGGGCCGCGCCGGCCGCCAACCTTTGCGCGGCGGCCATCGGCACTGAAACCGATGGCTCGGTTGTTTGCCCTTCTTCCGCGAATTCATTAGTGGGAATCAAACCTACAGTGGGCCTGATTAGCCGGGCCGGGATAATTCCTATTGCTCATAGCCAGGATACGGCCGGTCCAATGGCCCGAACGGTACGCGATGCGGCCATGTTACTCGGCGCCTTAACGGGCATTGATATACGCGATTCGGAAACCAGGAACAGTGCTGAAAAATCCCATACTGATTACACACAGTTTCTCGACAAGGATGGACTGAGAGGGGCACGTTTGGGTGTCGCCCGAAAACATTTTGGTTTCAATGACATGGTCGATAAGGTCATGAATGATCTGATTACCGAGATGAAACTATTTGGCGCAGTCATTATTGATCCAGCCGACATACCTACTGTGGGAAGGTTTGACGATTCCGAGCTCGAGGTCTTGTTGTATGAGTTTAAGGCGGACCTGAATGCTTACCTGTCTAAGGCCGGCGGAAACATTCCCATTCGTTCACTGAAGGATTTGATCGCTTTCAATGAGAAGCATCGCGATCAGGAGATGCCTTTCTTCGGACAGGATCTTTTCATTCGGGCTGAGGCCAAGGGCACCTTGACGAGCAAAAAGTATCGCGCGGCGCTGCAAAACAACCACCTGTTAACGCGTGCCCAGGGCATCGATTTTGTCATGAAGAAGAATCGGCTTGACGCCCTCATCGCACCAACGGGAGGACCCGCATGGCCCACCGATTGGTTAAATGGTGACCACTTCAAAGGCGGGTATTCATCAGCATCCGCAGTAGCAGGATATCCACACATCACGGTTCCCGCTGGGTATGTCTTAGGATTGCCGGTGGGCCTCTCTTTCTTCGGCGGTGCCTGGAGCGAATCTACCTTAATTAAATTTGCATATGCGTTTGAGCAAGCTACGAAGGCCCGACGACCGCCGCAGTTTTTGGTGTCGGCAGGTCCTGGCGGATAACGCATAGCAATTTTGGAGAAGCACGCTTGGTAGTTTTCGAGTAACTTACGTCTTCCAGCGGCTCGCCGCGTCCGTGCGGAAAGGCTGAGCCTTTACAGCACCCTAAGAGCTGGTCTGAGGCTATTCTTCCGCAGGCATAGCCTGTTGAATTTAACGAATTCCACGGAAAGGCATAGCCTTTCCGCACGGAATACGGCAAAGCCGCTCATCGCCACGAGGCGACTTGTACAACAACCCCAGGAGTTCCAAGTCATGTCACGTACAGCAACTCAATCAAAGAAGAAGTCAATCTATGGCGTACATCCCGGGGTGGCGATGACCGTGAAATGGATTGGTGAACTGAAACAGAAAACCGGACGCTCTCTCGAAGAGTGGATGCGCTATCTGAAGAAGAATGGCCCGAAAGACGAGAAAGAGCGACGTGCCTGGCTAAAGGAGGAGCATGGTTTAGGAACCAATACAGCCTGGTGGCTTGCGGAGCGCTTCGAAGGCAAAGGCATGGAGACCGGCGATCCAGATGCATATCTTCAGGCCGCCGAAGGTTACGTGGACAACATGTTCTCGGGTGCAAAGGCTGGACTGAGACCTATCTACGACGCATTACTAAAGACAGGAATCGGCATTGGTAAAGAGGCAAAAGCTTGTCCGTGTCAAACGATCGTGCCCCTGTACCGCAACCATGTTTTTGCGCAAATCAAACCGACGACTCGCACCCGCATTGATTTCGGGTTTGCGCTTGGTGATACAAAAGCGAAGGGCCGTTTGATCGACACCGGCGGTTTCGCGAAGAAAGACCGAATTACTCATCGCATTGAGATCACCTCCCTCGAGGACATCGACGACGAAGTGAAGCGTTGGCTCAAAGTGGCATACGACCGCGACGCCTAATTCGGGTAAATGGTAAATGGTTACCAGTAAGCGGGTCACCGTTCTCGACCGTTAAGGAGTTGCCATTCACCACTTACTATTTACTATTTATTCACCATTTACCAAAGTTCGATTATGCCATCCACCAAAACAGGCCCGCGCATGAGCGACGAGGCCGTCAGTGCCAAAACCGGAAAGGCCTGGAAAGAGTGGTTTTCGATTCTTGACCGTGCCGGTGCAAAGAAAATGAGTCACCAGGAGATTGCTATGTACCTGCACACCGAACATGAAGTCGGACCCTGGTGGACGCAAATGGTTACGGTGACCTACGAACAAGAGCGCAACTTACGAGATAAACACCAAAGGCCGGATGGCTACCAGGTTAGTGTTAGCCGCACTGTCGACATTCCAATTGCAAAGCTTTTCAAGTCCTTTGCGAATGAAAAAGATCGCAAGGCATGGCTGCGCGAAGACGGAGATGGCTTGATTGTTCGGAAGGCAACAGCGAACAAATCGATGCGCGTAACATGGCACGACGAAAAGACCAGCCTGGAGATTCACTTCACTCCGAAAAGCGAGAAAAAGAGCCAGGTTGTGGTGCAGCACAGCAAACTGCCCGATAACAAGTCTGCCGCCAAAATGAAAACGTTTTGGGCCAAGGCTCTCGATCGACTTCAGGCTTCGTTGGAAAAATGAATCAGGCTACCGCAGCCAGAATTCTCTAGAAGGATGAACTCTGCAAACCAGCGGATGACTGTCGCTCACCACCTTGAGCTTGGCAAGCACGGTGAAGAGTTGGCGGCTGCATACTTGCAACGAGAGGGTTATCGGATAGTCGCAGCAAATTTGGTTATTCCGATCGGTAGAAACCGAATAGGAGCGGTCATCTCCGTAGAAATCGATTTAGTGGCTTACGATGGAACTACTCTCTGTTTTATTGAAGTGAAATCGCGTAGTTCTGACTGGTTCGCGAAGCCGCAGGCCAATGTAGACCGCAGGAAGCAACGTCAAATCGCCCGCGCCGCGCTCGCTTATCGGCGCATGTTTGACCTTGGAGGTGAGCCTTATCGTTTCGATGTCGTCACCGTTGTCATGCAGGATCAAGAAGCTTCGGGTCCTGAGATTCACCTTCTGCGCAACTACTGGACTGAGCGAAGCTTTCGCAAGCAGTCCTGGTCAACCCACTACTACGATTAGCTTAGCCCACGTCTACCTCTTTTTTCCGGCTTAAGCGAGCAGCTAAACGTCAGCCGGGACTCTTATCGTCAGGGATTTTGTGACGCGGTAAACAGGCTCGCTTGACAACAATCATCCAATCATTAGAATCGCTCGTGCTCCACAGCGGGAGTAGCTCAGTGGTAGAGCATCGCCTTGCCAAGGCGAGGGTCGCGAGTTCAAATCTCGTCTCCCGCTCCAATATCAAAGGATGAAGGCGGAAGGATGAAGGATGAAAGCCCGGCTTTCATCGCCAATTTGGGCTTCATACTTCCGCCTTCATCCTTCATACTTGCTTTTCGGCGGCGTAGCCAAGTGGTAAGGCAGAGGTCTGCAAAACCTTTATTCATCGGTTCGATTCCGATCGCCGCCTCCAATAACCCTCACATATTGAATACATTGCGATGCTAGCTTGCATTCACCGTTTCGGCTTGGGTCACTGTTGTGTCACGACTTGGGCAAGACAACGCTGACTTGGGCAAACTAATGCGCCAAAATGTCCAAAACGCCAGTGAAACCAAACATTCCAACAGACCAAATCGTACCGGACATTTTGCCGAAGTGTAAAAAACCTCTATTCGCTCATAGCGCTTGCTCGCCAACGAACGACTAGAGCAAAAGTCTACTCTTTTGATCGACTGAGAATATGTGGAATCCCCGCAACGAACCGGAAAAATGAGATTATGTGCAATCGGTTGTCGAGCGTGAAGGTCACCTATAACCCGGCCCGTCTCTCCGGTGTGAATGTTTATAGTGAATCAAATCGCATGTTCGCAGAGGGAGATCGCATCCAGTTTCGCGCGCCGTTCACTGAGCATCGAATCGCCAACGAAGAGCTTGGCAGCATCGGAAAAATCACAGAAGAGGAATTAACGGTAGCGCTCGACAGCGGACGGGAAGTTAGCTTTGAACCTGTGGCAAATTCGTTTGGTGTGGAAATTATAGTTTGGGGTCATAAGTGACGTATTACTCTCACTGAGGATTGTGAATATGGCGTATCTCACACAAATTATCGTCTATGTACTTGCCGTAATGGGTATCCTATTTAAGAGCACCAAAACCGACTCTGATGGTAAGGAAATCGTGGCTTATGTGGTCGCGGACAGCCATCATCGATAAGGGTTCCGAACGGAAACCTTAATCAGTCTTGCGAGTTTATTGAATACTATGAGCAGGAGACGAGAGCGTTTTGAGATTCCACATTGGAATGTCAAAACCAAAGTTCGTCAGGGTTGTGTCCTTATAGATATGTCTTGCAATTAATAGGTCTTACAATGCTTTGAGTCCACTTGTTCCTTCAACAACGTTGTTCGTCTCTCACCATCCATGCTCCATCTATGAATCTCGGTTCCAGTGGTTCGGCAGTGACTTGGTCGTCACCGCTTTGTCTCAGTTGAGTGCTTCGTTTCTTGCCTGCTGGCCCTGCCCGGAAGTTGGACACTGAATGTTGCTCCCTTTTCCCCTTTCGGCTTTGATCGTCCCCATGAAGTTCCACAATGTGACGCGCGATTGTTGTCCCCAGACCAAGTCAACCTCGCCGAGCGGTTCGATCAGCTCTCCGCTAGCCCGCTGGTTAGTTTGGACGGCGGAGTTATAGGAATTGTCCGCAACATAGTGAGCACATCCGGAGGCTCGGAAGGTTTGGCCTTTGCGGCATCCTCAAATGGTAGTGTTTCAAATAATTTTTTGGCCAGTATATGAAGAGCATCAGACTCACAAGCTCTCCTCAACATATCGTGCTTCAAATTTTTGCAACACTACAATGATTCATGCCCGCTTAGTTTTGCTTTGCTCATTCCAGTCTCTGAAAAAAGTTCATGGCATTTGTGCTAAATAGATTTGACGCAATGTTGAAAAAACACAATTTTGTAAAAAAGCTTGACAGGTTGGTTTGCTCAGACTTACTTTGTCAGCGCCAGGCCAAAAGTTCTTTGCTTCGTCTCACGCGAAGACTAGCCATCAGGACCCGCTGAAGAGAGCCTAACCCTCTTTAGTATGAATCACATGTCAGTACCGGAGAGTACCTATGAATATCTGCGCGTTCCTCTGCCGATTATCGGGAGCCTTCCTGCTTATCGGAATCGGGCATTCGGCTTTAGCCCAAGAATCTGCCCAAACTACAGATGCCGCTGAAAGAGCGCCTCAGACTAGCGCCTCGAAGACTGCTTCGGCGAAGGCGTTCACGATGACTCTCGCCGCCGCCGCCGCTGCCCCCGTTCGGACCTCACTCTGGGACCCCCCGCCCGACAGTGACCGTTCGTTCTCAACCGACAACGGCCCGAAGCTCGACACCGGCTGTATCTTCCGCTCACAGGGGCCGATTATTTACACAATCGAGATTAAGCGATTTATCGGCGAACTCAACACCGACGGCACGCTCAAGAACGCCGATGAGTTGATCGCCGCCGGTCTCCTCTCCCCGAAGGTTAAGCTCATCATGCCCGGCTTCGATGTCGATTCGAGCGCAGTAGCTTCCGGTAGCGCGCCTGAAGTGGATCGCGTCTCCTTTAACGGTCAGCAGGTCGGGATTCTTGAAGGCGTGAACAACGACTGGTTCTTGAACTCCTTCGAGATAGACATCCGTAAGGTCAAGTTCGCGGAGGCCGGCACGAACGGCGGAGAGCCGACCGGCGGGGTCAACGAGGTGAGGATAGACATTGACACTGCGAACGCTGAAGAGAACTGGTGCACGTCTGTTGACTGGGGCAGTGCGAGTTTCCGCGCTTTGTCGCCGGTCATCATGATTCACGGCAACGGCTCCAACGGCGACTTCTTTAACAGGATGGGCTTCACCGAAGGGCTCAGCGCGCACCGCATCCCTTACGACTTCATCAACCTGGGCGCGCCGAACTTCATCGAAAACAACGCCTGGGAGATCAACAAACAAATCCAGTCGCTGATTAGAACGCTCGGCGTCAAGCAAGTCCACATCGTGACCCATAGTAAGGGCGGACTTGACGCGCGCGAGTATCTGGCGAAGTTCCAGATCCATCAGCAGAAAACTTTCAAGGTACTCTCGATGACAACCCTGAGCGCGCCGCACAACGGGAGCGTGCTGGCAGATGTCGCCATAGAGCGTAACAACGCCGCGCAGCAGGTCGGCAGGCTCGGCAGGGTCGAGTTCACAGACCAGTTCCCTGATTACACGCGGCAACTCTCCGCTCTAGCCACTTGGGAACCTATCGACCCGGGCAGGCAGAACCTGACGACGAGCTTCGTCGGGGCCTTCAACCGCGATAACGTAGGCCGCATCGGCAGCCTGGGCATCACCTTCGGCACCATCGCGGCCGACGCGGACACGAACGGCAACGCGCAGATAGACCGCAACCCAGACGAGTACCTGCACCTGCGGAAGGAGAGCGCGGAGTTGACAGGGCTGGACCCAGTGACGGAGCCGATCACGGGTTTCCCAGTCGGCCAGCGAACCACTCGCTTCATTGTTGACAGCCTCTACCAGATTCTTCGCAGGTCGGCTGGCGTGCGCGTCACATACCGGGAGCAGGGCATCTGGCCGGTCACGCGCACCGTCGCCACCATCCACAGCATTGATAACCCGACGCCGCTCGGCAACGACACCCTCGTCACGATTCCCAGCGCACGCGGAGAAGGTTTCTTCCAGCGGCTCACAAGGAACAGTTTCACGTTTCAGGGTGGGGCAGGACGCAACCATTCGAACGTGGCAAACAGAGGCGTCGCGGAGACGGTCATCCCCTGGATGATCGAGGCCGAGCGGCGCAGCGGCGGCCTGAAGTAACGTGGGCCGGCGTCGGGCAGCCTCAGCGAAAGGTGTGTGATCTCTTAAATGACCTCGCTCGGAAGCTTGAAACACTTGATGGCGGGCGTCGCGGCGGCCGTGGCGCTCGCCGTCTTAGGCGGTTTCGTATTGGCCTGCGAGAAGAAGGGATCGTCCGCCGCCTTCATGGACCTGTTTGAACTCCCCGAATGGCGAGGGCTGAAGCTGGAATACGGCGACCGGTTCGAGCTGCGCCGAGAGTCTGACGGCGCGGGCGCGCTGTTGATGAAACACAGCAGGCGCGAAGTGGTTTACAGCTACGACGCTGAGCGAAACACCGTGACCGCCGTCACAGACGAGGAGTGGCAGCGGGCGCGCGGGACGGTGGCACAGTGCGGGCGACAGTTCCTGAAGATGGAGGGGATGCTCGTCACGCATGAGCAAAAGCTGTTGGCGGGGGGCAGAGAGATTCAAGCCGCCGGGCAGACGGTGCTCAACGCCATCGAATCGCCCAGTGGCAGATACGTCGCGGTCCTTTCGGCGACGGGCAGGGCGGGGACATCCGTCGTCCCGTTTTCCTCAGGCGGCGTGGCGGCGGGCCAACACTACCACCAACTCTTATCCTTACCCGACCTGACCTGGACGGGAAAGCCGGCGCGGGTCCCAACGCGTCAGGATTTTGAAACCCTGCTTCCGTGCTGGTCGGCGGACGAGCAGTTCGTCCTCTATCGCCAGATAAATTTTAACTACCTGTCGGTCATCAAGACTGATCTACCCTCGACCCCAAACCTTATGAAGGTGCCCAAATGAAGAGAAGTTTACGATCAACCCTCATGCTGCTGCTTTCCCTCGCGTTAACTGGGGGCCTCTCCGCCACTGCGAACGCGCAGCAAAACGAAGCAACGCTCTCGTTGCGGGCTGCGCAGTACCAACTCAGTCGTCTGGCCGCAGGCCAACTAACCGATCAAGCTACGTTTCCGATGGATTCTTCGAACTTCGTGACCATTGAGATCATCGCCACCGTCGGCGGGATCGAGACGAGCATCACGGGGCCGGCAGGACAAGTGATTAACCCCAGCACGGTCGAGAGCCTGGGGGGCAGTTTTACGAGCACCCACAGCCCGACAATACCGAGCGGCCTCTCTCTGTTTTTGTCGCTGGCATTGAATCATCACTACATCTACTCTTTCCCATCGCAAGGGGCCGGCAACTACGTCGTTCGCTTCCAGGCGCCGGCGAACCTGGCCGAAGAGGTGCCGGTCATGACGGAAGTCACGACTGACAGCCCCATCGCCGCCAGGCTGTTCGCCACCGAGGCGACTGTCTTCACCGGCCGCCCCGCCGTGTTGAGCGCCGCGCTGTTCAGCGGGCAGACGCCAATCTCGGGAGCCAACGTCACCGTCACCCTCAAGCGCGAGGGAGGCTCGGCGACTACTGTGACCCTCCGTGACGACGCCAACGAAGCGGACGCCACAGCGGGCGACGGGTTATACAGCGGAGAGTTCACGCCGAGTGTAGCGGGCAAGTACAGCGCTCTAGCCATTATCACCGGCACCGCTCTCGGCGGCGGCACCTTCACCAGGCATTCGCTGACCGAATTGACAGTACTCGCCGCCCCCGGCATGTTGACGGGCACTGCCCCCGATCACGCTGTGGATAGTAACGGCGACGGTCTGGTTGACTCGATCGCTTTCGACGTCGGGGCGCAAACGACCGTCGCCGGCACATACCGTGCTTTCGTACATCTCAAGACGGCTGGCGGAAAGACCCTCGTCGGCGGCGGCGAGGCTGATCTCCTGACAGGCATCGGCAACATCCCGGTCAACGTGGACGCAGCGGACCTCCGCGAGACAGGCGAGGGCGGCCCCTACTCCGTCACGCTGATTGAGCTGGACGCAGTCGAAACCAATAGGCAAATCACCATTGACCACCGCGCTGATGTCGGGCCGACGCAAGCGTACCTGTTCGGCAGTTTCCAACGTGACCCGCTAATCCTAACCGGGGTCACTTCCGATCAGGGCATCGACACGAACGGCAACGGGCGCTTCGACCGCCTGCGAGTCACGGTGCAGGTTGACGTGCGGCAAGCGGGATTCTACCGCTGGAACATGAAGCTCACCGATCAGAACTCCAACCGAATAGATTTCGCGCGCGGGCAGGGTTTCCTGGCGGCCGGACTCAATAACATGCTCTTAGAGTACAACGGCTTCACGATTGGCTCTTCGGGCGCGCGCGGACCGTTCCGGCTTGAGGACATGCTCCTGTTCGGGCCCAAGGCCACAATCGCCACCACCGTCGGGCAGACGCAAGCCTACCGCTCCATAGAGTTTGAGGGCGGCCAAGAAGACAGCACGGACGTTATCGCGCCCGGAGTCGTCGCCTCGCTGTCGTCACTGCCGAACGCCGCCGGGTGGAGTAAATCGAACGTCACGGTGACGCTCAACGCGAGTGACAATCAGGGCGGCTCCGGCGTGCTGAACATCACCTACAGCGCAAGCGGCGCTCAGCCTGTCGCCCTGACCACAGTCAACGGCGCTTCGGCCTCGCTCACAATCAGCGCCGAGGGAACTACTACCGTCACGTTCTTCGCGCGCGACGTTGCCGGCAACAGCGGAGCGCCGCAGACGCTCACGCTGAAGATAGACAAGACTGTGCCGGCGATTAACATCTCTTCGCCTGCCGCAACGCTGCTGCTCAACCAGGCGGCTGCTGCCAACTATACGTGCAGTGACGGCGCTTCGGGCGTGGGTTCGTGCGTCGGCTCCGTGCCGGTGGGCGGCGGCATTGATACTTCGGCGGTCGGCCTCAAGCACTTCACGGTCACGGCCACCGACGCGGCGGGCAACACTGCCACCCGGACGCTTGATTACACCGTCTCCTACGGCGTCCGCCTGAAGCACGACCCGACCAAAGCGCACCAGAGCGGGAGCACAGTGCCCGTCAAGATTCAGCTCGTTGACGCCAACGGCGTGAACGTGTCGAATCAGTATCTCACCGTGCACGCCCTGGGAACTTCCCTGGTGTCGAGCTACGCTCCCGGAGAGGTCGAAGATGCTGGCAACGCCAACCCCGACGATAACTTCCGTTTCGCGAACTTCGACGGGGAGGGAGGCTATATCTTTAACCTGAAGACGACTGGACTGACCACCGGCACTTACGTCCTGACCTTCATGGCAGGGGCCGATCCGCTGACACACGGAGCGCAGTTTCAGGTCAAGTAAATCGGTCTCGTAGCAGCTAAGCGTAAGGGCTACGATATGTCGTACCCCTTACGCTGTTTAGTTGGTGGTTAATTATAGCGGTAAGTGATTGGATGTAACCGCTATCTCGAGCATTATGTCAGTGTCCGCTCGCTATCGCAGGTGATACTGACTTGCGGCCACACTCAATTGCAATCAGCTATAGTCCGGTCCTTACTTCTGCATGTTCACAACTTCAACTCCGGGAGCGATGTTATGAAGCAGGCACCTCCACTCGCTAGACGGCTGAAACGTCGGTAAATACGACTTGGTAACGCGCGTAGTAGAATGAGGTAAGTACCCCCGAAGCGGACTTAAAATCCGTTGACCCAACTTTGTATCACTGGTGTTACACAACAAGGCGTACCAGGGGCGAAAATGAGTAAACGCAACTCAACAAAGAGCTGAGGAAAACCTAACAATAGCGAACAACTCGGAATGCACCCTAACCCCCGAAACCAAGCTCTTTAAGACTGCAAAACCTTTATTCATCGGTTCGATTCCGATCGCCGCCTCCAATCTTTTCTCATAAGGTTCTGCGTAGAAACCAGAGTAAGAGTTGGCCTTCTTTATCGAACGACACTCACCCTTTTTGGAACGCAGTCCAGTCGGAGGGCGACCGCCAACCGCGCCATAACCACCTAAGCAGCAGCAATCCCGTCCGAAGGCGATGGTGACGTGCCGTCTCAGGCGGAATTCCGCTCGGTTCGATTCAGGTTGAATGGATGCAATTAGGGTGACTAGGAGTGCAGGAGTGAATCAGAGTCTACAAGATACGCGCGTAGGCGACTGGCGATGTAGTGCCGGCACGTCGCCGCTTTGCACTAGCCAGCGCCCGGGAAGCTACTGTCATGTTTTCGAGTAGTTGTAGGTTGGGCGAGTAGGTTTCGCAGATGAAAGTTTCCGCGCCATCACTATCGACCGGCTTGGAGAAGAAATATCCCTGTCCAAACTGACACCCCAGACTTCTCAAGATCTCTAACTGCTCACGCGTCTCCACGCCTTCAGCTACCACGTCCATTCCCAGGTTCTGAGCCAAACCCGAGATCGTCCGCACAATTTCTGCGTTCTCGTTATTTTCGACCATGTGAGTTATGAATGACCGATCGATCTTGAGTGTATTGATTGGGAACTTGTGAAGATTTGAGAGCGAAGAGTAGCCAGTGCCGAAGTCGTCCATTGCCAGCTGCACGCCCAGCTCTCGGAGCTCCATCAGCATTCTCGTGGCGGTCTCGACGTTTTCCATTACAGCACTCTCGGTGATCTCCAACTTCAGGGTGGCCGGTGAAAGTTTCGTTTCTTGCAGGATAGCGGAGACTTTCTCAATCAGGTTCTGCTGAGAAAACTGCTTGACCGAAAGATTCACACATACAAAGAGTGAAGGCTGTGAAGGAAAGATCTCCTGCCATCTCCGCATCTCCCGGCAAGCCTCTCTTAAGACCCATTCGCCAATCTGCACGATCATTCCTGTCTCTTCAGCGACGGGTATAAATTCCATAGGCGAGATTAACCCACGCATCGGGTGATGCCACCGGACAAGCGCTTCAAATCCCCTGAGCCCTTCTGACTCCAAAGACATAATCGGCTGATAGACAACAATGAACTCTTTGCGCTCGACCGCGCGCCTTAAGTCCGTTTCCAGTTGTAGAAGCTTGATCGCCTGGGAATGCATTCCCGTGTCAAAGGTTTCATGTCGCGCCTTGCCGAGACCCTTGGCTCTGTACATTGCAGTATCCGCGTCCCGCAGGATGTCCTCTGGACGTTCATACTCCCGTGAGCTGAGGGCAATGCCCATGCTGACCGTGGTAAACACCTCGCGTCCACTGAGATTAAATGGCGTGGAGAGTTCGTTCTGAATACGTTCGGCAATCTGTGTAACTTCAGTACCGTCGCCGATATCTTCGAGTAACACCGTAAATTCATCGCCCCCGATTCGAGCGATCGTGTCACCAGGCCGCAAGCAAGTCTCCAGGCGGCGAGCAATGCCAATGAGAAGCTGGTCACCACCGAGGTGGCCCAGTGAGTCATTAATAACCTTGAATCGATCTAAATCGAGGTAAAGGACGGCGAATCTCTGATCTCCACGTCGATGCAAGCGCGCAATTGCCAGTTTTACATGGTCTGTGAATAGAGCGCGATTCGGTAGACCGGTTAACGCATCATGGAAGGCGTCATGGTGCAACTTCTCTTCTGCCTGCTTGCGAATGGTGATGTCTTGGATCTGGAAGATGAGATTAGGTGTCCTGGCATGAGCTTCCTGAGCCAGTGAGGCGCTCCATAGACCCCAGACTTCCTCGCCGGATTTGTGAATGTATCGCTTCTCCATTTGGCAGGATGGAATTCTGCCGCGCAGCAAATCTTTGAAGTTTGCAAGCGCAGGGCTGAGATCGTTCGGGTGCAGAACTTTTAGGTAGTCGATCGCCATTAATTCACGCTCTGAATAACCCAGAAGCCTACAGAGCGAGTGATTAACCTGAAGCCAGCGACCCTCTGGCGTCACTAACGCCATTCCGATCGCTGCGTTATCGAACGCGCTTCGGAAACGTTCTGAAGTATCTCGAACGGTGGAGCCAAAGTGCTCGGTCTGAGGTGGGTGAGGCTGAGTGTTCTTCTGATACGTTTTATATGTGAGGAAGGAGATGGATGCGAGTAAAGCTAATACCAGGAATGCGCTGTTGCCAACCGCGAAAACCAGGGAGGCTGCGACAACCGCGGCAATAGTTCCAGCTAGAGAAGTGAGGGACGTCCACAGGCAAATGACTCCCCACTTACGCCAGACCGACTCTTTAATCAGATACGCTTCATTGATAGTGATTTGAGCGGTGGCCAGGCAGGTTTGGATGAAGGCTGCTAATGAAAGAGCTTTAAAGAAGTTTTGCGAATGTGCGGCGATGCCTGGTTCCAGGATCGTTCCAAAGTTGAGCCGTAGGATCCACACCAGTAGAAAAGCACCAAGAGCGCAGACTGCGGCGTCGAAAAGGACAACAGTTCTGTCTCTACCCTGGCTTAGGGATAGGCACAGAGCCGTGCCCGCTGCGAAGGGAATGGCAGCGTCACCGCCAAAAAGAAGAATCGCCAGCAGAACGAAAATGTTGAGAATGGATACCTGTCCACGTCCCCGCGGCATGGGTATCGAGTAGCGCGAACCCACCAATAAGGCCAGCAGCAAAACCAGCAACAACGGAGCGCCCAATCGCGAAGCGGGAGTCCGCGAAAGAGCGAACGCTACTGCTCCTGCGCCTAAGACGCAGGTCAACCGCATAAACCACTTAGGAGCACGGTATTTGTACATGGCAGTGTTCAATGTTAACTAATGCCTGGAAAATGTTTTTGGGAACTGCTCAAAGCGGGGACGAACGTCGCACGACGCGCTTTGCAGTTTCGGGGCCATTCGCTGTTTCTGTGGATTTGCTCAGAAATGCTAAACCTTGCACCAACGCACCGTGCGATCCAGCCACGGTGAAATTTAAGATCGGTCAAATGGAGCTATTCATTTTGACTTGATTGACCGAACTGAGGCGGGAGCAAGATCCTCATCTGAAAGCCTCTACCCAGCACCGAAGTGATTGTTTTTCAACAGCTTAACCCCTGAAAGAGTCTGAATGGACCTGGTGAGAAGGTCGCTGTGGATGAAGACTGAGGCTGACGCAAATAGAAAAGGGGATCATCGCTGATCCCCTCTCTTACTTCTGAAGATGGCTCTCCTAGGCGCTAGCGACGATTACGTGCTTCTCAATCATGCGGGAGATTGAATCCTTACTCGTCGCCCCAACTACACGTTCGACTTCCTTTCCTTCGCTGAAAAGAATCAGCGTAGGAATCCCCTTGATACCATAACGTTGGGCGGTGCCCGTGTTGTCATCCACGTTTATCTTGACCACGCTGGCAGTCTCGGCAAACTGCTCCGCGATGGCATCAATCGTGGGGGCAAGCATACGGCATGGCGCACACCACTCAGCCCAAAAATCCACCAACATCAGTTTGGACGATTGCAACACGTCCTTTTCGAAAGAACTATCTGTTACGTTTGTTACCTTCTCGCTCATTGTGTTTCCCTTTTCTACTCCTCGTTATGACTGGCAGCGGCCTATCGCCGTAATTTGACAGACCACAGTGTCTATCCGCCTTATTGTCGTTGTCCTTCGATAAAACTCTTCAAGACCCGTGCCCGCGAAGGGTGTCGAAGTTTTCGAAGGGCTTTGGCTTCAATCTGGCGAATGCGTTCTCGAGTTACATTAAAGTCCTGGCCCACCTCTTCTAAAGTGCGCTCATGCCCTTCCCTGTCCAGCCCAAACCGCATGCGAATTACTCGCTCTTCGCGTGGGCTGAGCGTTTGCAACACATCACCGGTAATTTCGCGTAGGTTTGAAGTGATCACTCTTTCCGCCGGACTGGTGCTTGATTTGTCCTCGATCAGATCCCCGAGCTGCGAATCGCCGCTTTCGCCAATGGGAGTCTCAAGTGAGACTGGTTGTTGCACAAGCTTTCGAGCCTTGCTCACTTTCTCTACCGACATCCCCATTTTCTTAGCTATTTCTTCGGTAGTTGGTTCACGTCCCAATTCACGAACTAATTCGCGGGAAGTATTCCTCAGCTTGTTAATGACCTCGATCATGTGTACGGGAATACGAATGGTGCGCGCCTGGTCGGCAATAGCGCGCGTAATAGCCTGACGAATCCACCAGGTTGCGTAGGTTGAAAATTTGTACCCACGTCGCCACTCAAACTTGTCCACGCCTTTCATCAACCCAAGGTTGCCTTCCTGTATCAGGTCGAGAAACTGCAGGCCGCGATTTTGGTATTTCTTGGCGATTGAAACCACTAAACGCAGGTTTGCCTCCGTCAGCTCATGTTTGGCCTGCGCTGCCTGCGCTTCACCCGTAACAATCATCTGGTGCGACCGCTTGAGCTCCAGGGGCGACACATGATGTTCCGCTTCGATTTCTTTCAAACGCCGCTTGGCAGCAGCAATTTGTCGCTTGTATTCCTTAGCGTCCTCGGCTTTGATGCGCTTCTTAGTCAGCTTAGCCTGGTTAGCTTCAATCTCCCGTTCAAGTCCGCGCGTCTCTCGATGAAGGGTTGCGATTGCACCGATCAATCGTTGTCGTACGGCTTCCTTCAGGTGCAGTCCAGCGATCTCCCCAACTATCTCAAGCCGTGTGCGCCCAAGTTTGCGTCTAAGACGAACCAGCTTTTTCGACGACTTGCCTCGCCTTAATTTTTGTTCGGCATTCATTTGCTGTAACTCTTTGATGCCTCGCTTATAAAGTCTGCGAATGTTCTGAATGCCCTCCACTGTCCACTGAAAATACTCTTCCGTCTTGTCCTCGTGCTCTTCGGTTTCAGTTTGATCCGAAAAGTTGATGACATCGCGGATACCTATTGTTCCCGCTTCCAGGTCGGAGCCGACAGTCAACAACTCGGCCACCGCCACAGGAGAACGCGTAATACCTTTTTGCGCCCGCTTCTGTCCCCACTCGATTCTTTTGGCGATCGAGACTTCCTGCTCTCGCTTGAGAAGGGGCACTACACCCATTTCTCTCATGTACACTCGCACCGGATCCGACGTCTTATCCAATTCACCGGCTGACAGATCCAACTCCATCTCTTCTGGAGCACCGTCATCATCTTCCGGCCGCGCGGCCGATGAAGACGACTCACCGATCACCGGCTCGTCGGTCTCAGCCCCGGAGATACCCGCGGTTGCGAGCTTCTCCAACACCTCGTCGATATCCTCGATCGAGACTGCATCCTCAAGAAGCTCTTCATGAGCCCCTGCAAAATTCGGCTTAACCGAATCCATTGGCTCAACACCGTCCTGATCTTTCTGAAGCCTACTCAATTGAAGCCCATCCTTTCATGCGAGATTCGTTTTATTTGCCGAAAGTGTCTCGCAAGGTCAACTCTCGACTCTGCTCCATAATACGAATACGCGCCCTGTCTAGTTTCTCGTCGAAACCAGCTGGACTCTCGCGCCGTTCTTCCTTTTTCCATTTGTTGAAACAACACAGGGTCTTAGCCGCGACACCACGTCCTTAACTGTAATGTTCGCGAGGACCCGCTCGACCGCGGAATCAACCTCATCGAGCACCTCGTTCAACACGGTTCCGATATTTACTCCAACCGGACAATTACGGCTGGGAGGATGGCGATGCAACGAAAAGACACTCGGACTCTCAACCGCCTGGTAGATATCAAACAACGTGATTTGCCCCGGTTCACGTGCCAGCTTTGAGCCACCCATGGCGCCCGTCTGTGAGACGACGAGTTTCGCTTCGGCCAGCTCACACAACATTCGACGGATCACGACCGGATTCGTCTGTACACTTTCCGCGACCTGCTCTGATTTGAGGGGTTCATCATCAGCCCACGCCATTAGCGTCAGCACGTGAACAGCGACTGCAAACCGGCTACTCGTCGACATAAAGTTATGATCTTAAAAGCTAGTAATCGTCTGTAACCAATATAGTTACAGTTACTCGGTTTGTCAACACTATATGCGGTAGCTGGAGTCGCATGGTGAGCCGGTTCAATACTGCTGGTTGAACGTTATGAAGCACTACTAAACGCCCAATTCACGCTTCCTTTCAAGAGCTGACATCGAGTCACTTGTCTCGCGTACCTCATTCGAACCGAATTCGCACAATTCTTAAACCGGCGACAATCAGGAAACGACCGATTCTAATGCACCTCTCGTTTATGCTTTGGGGAAAATAAGGAGGGCGGCTGGATGATCTTCCGGCCGAAGTTAACTCTTTTAAGGGCTTAGCCGGGAGACGACTTGGGTTTCCTGAGAAAATGGCATGAGCATTGCTCCATAGCCTGCTGGTTCAAGTAATCTAAAACATTCACGTAACGGACAAAGGAGAGACATCCTATGTTGTGGACGATTCTTGTGATTTTGCTCGTGCTTTGGCTAGTGGGCTTACTGGGCAATATAGGTGGCGGATTGATTCACCTGCTGCTGGTTATTGCGCTTATCGTGCTGGTCATCAACCTTGTTTCCGGCCGGAGAGCAGTATAACGGCTCTGCTTTCATTAAACTGGTTCATTGTCAGCTCGGATTCACCTTAGGTTACAGCCGCAGGCTCGGGGTCTGGGCTGGGCTTTGAATATTTGTCTGGCATAGATCCAGAAAATAGTTCACGTAGCCAACGCTTCTTCAGCGAATGAGGAGGCGTTGCTGCGTGTGGACTCGCATGAATAAGGACCTATCCATCGCAGCCCGAAAACCAGCTAAGAAGTCAGGAAGCGAAAAGGCAAAAAAAGCCTCAGCGTCCTAAAAGCCTCGGGAGGCGACCGGAAAATTACTGCAAGTAAGCAAGTAAAACGTCTCCTCCAGGGATAATGAAGAAGGCAAAGAAGCCTTTGAAAGCTGGCACCGTGGGAGCTGCTTCGGGAGCTGCGAAGGAGAACAGTTGGCGCGGCTTAAGCGGCAAACGACGGCACCGGCATCGGACAGAAAGGCGCTGAACCGGAATCCGCACTTGAGCGCAAAGACAAGACCAATAGTAACGGTTACCGCCGCGGCGTGGGTGGCTCGTTGATAATAGACTCAAGCTTTGTCGATTTACTTGCTCAGCAAGTGGTTGGCCCGTCAACTCTTCGGAGTTGCATCTTCATTTGCTAAGCTCCTCGGTCACGAATTATGCGTCTGTTCTCGGCGGAATTTTCCCCTACCCCTTGGAAAGCATCGCTGCTAGAATCCCGTCCAATTAATCACCCTTTACGCGAGGACAGCATATGCCCGAACAACGCGGTAAGCAGGCCACCGCTGACGTTAAGTCTGAATGGACCCGTGCTTACCAAATCTACACAAGAGCCCCAGGTGATCGTTACGATAAGAAGAAGGATAGGACAGCCCGCATTGATTCCGTGGCGCAGGAATTGAAGCTCACACGCAAACAGGCGAAGAGACGCGTCCGGAACTACGAGGCATGGCAACGGAACATCAAGAAAGGCCTGGTGGAGCCGTAAGCGCCCGAACATACCCGGAACCCGTGGCCACCTTTACCCACTATTAAAATTCGCTAAAAGGTTGACCGCCGGCAAATGGACAACTTCGCATCTCGGCACGTCCCAGAGCTAGACGGCCTACGGGGAGTCGCGATTATCTCCGTCCTCATCCACCATGAGCTAACTTCCTTCTCCCTCAAAGGTGGCTTTCTTGGCGTCGATTTATTCTTCGTCTTAAGTGGCTTTCTGATAACGGGATTGCTGTCAGCTGAATTCGACAAAACTAATTCCATCTCCTTAAAGAAGTTTTACATCCGTCGCGTGTTGCGGCTTGGGCCTGCATTGATTCTCTTCTTGTTTGCCTGTCTTCTCGTGGCTAATCACACACAACTAATCAGCATCACCCGCCAGATCAAACTAATCATGCTAGCTTTGGTTTATGCAACCAATTGGCGCATGGCTTTCGCCTGGGACAACGCTCTTGATCCAACGGCGATCATTTGGTCCCTCTCGATCGAAGAACAATTTTATCTGGTATGGCCCCTCGTCTTTTTCGCTTGTCTGGCCTTGAAAATCAAACGCGGGTACATCACTGTCGGTCTGGGAGTTGCTATTATGGCGATACTCATCCACCGTTATGTCCTGCTAAACGCGGGCGCCGAACTAACCAGGCTTTACTACGGAACTGACACCAGAGCCGATGCCCTTTTAGTAGGCTGCGCGGTTGCCTTGTTGCCCGTAGGCGGCTTCGGGTCGAGCAAAAGACGATGGCTCAATCTCGCGGGCGTTCTATCTGCGGCATGCTTGCTTTACCTAATGTCAACTCTGGTCTTTACTGACCGTTTCCTTTATCAAGGGGGCTTTACCATCATTGCTCTGCTTTGTGGCGTATTGGTTTTGGTCTCCGCTTATTCCCCGCCTCAAATACTGGCGTTAGCACTTGGTTGGCAGCCTCTTCGTTGGCTTGGACGCATCTCTTATGGTCTCTATCTCTGGCATTGGCTGGTAGTCAGGCACACAACCTTCTACTACCTGGGCCAGTGGGAACCCTGGGCCCGACTCGGCCTGGCCTTAGCGATTGCTTCCGCCTCTTTCTACGTGGTGGAGAAACCATTCAACAGATTGAAAAAGCGATTCGAAACTTCCTCAAACAACTTTCGATCCCATTCACGTTCACCGGAGCAGGAACCAGCCATTTCTCCGCTCGTCGAACCACTCACGAATTGAAATCCGTCGTTTGGCCGGAAACGATACCGTGGCTGCCCACGAACCGCAGTTTGGCTCAAGCAGATTCTGTCCTGCCTGGCTCCTGAATAAGTTGGTGATCTGCGGATTGGGATCCTTTACTCGTGCCGGTTATCAGCGGGCATCATCCTTTCCAGGAATCGGGATGCGGGTTCTCACGCGCCGGATAAGAACACTCGCCTGAACTTTTCAAGTCACTCTCCGCTGGTTACAATCCCTCCCACCCCCCGTAATCAGATTTCAAACCAGTCAGCAGCGGAGGCAACCATGAATTTCATCTGTCGCAGTCGGAATCTGTGGACGGCCGCGTTTCTCCTCGTCAGCTTGAGTCTTGCTCTCGTAACGTCTTGCTCAAATGCAGGGCCTGTAACTACTTCAAGCGACAAAGGGACGCCGGCCGAAGCGGAGAAATTTATCGCAGACGCCGAAGCCAGGCTCTTTGACCTCAACGTGAAATACAGCCGCGCGGACTGGGTCAAGAGCACTTTCATCACTGACGACACGGAAGCACTGTCAGCCGAAGCCAACAAACAGGTGATCGCGGCGACAACGGAATTAGCGGACCAGTCGCGAAGGTTTGATGGACTCGATTTGCCTTACGACGTTGCTCGCAAGATGAAGCTATTAAAGTTGGCGCTGACGCTGCCGGCCCCCAAGGATCCGGCTGAGCGCGACGAGTTGACGAAGCTGGCAGCGTCTTTGGAAGGCGATTACGGAAAAGGCAAGTATTGTCCTGAGGGCGACAAAGGAAAATGCCTGGGCATTGACGAGTTGGGTGTGACTATGGCGAATAGCCGAAGTCCGGAAGAGTTGAAACAGACCTGGCTTGGCTGGCACCAAATCTCTTCACCTTATCGAAAGAACTATGAACGCTTTGTCGAACTTAGCAACAAGGGCGCCCGCGAACTGGGCTTCAAAGATACTGGGGCAATGTGGCGCTCCAAGTACGACATGGATCCGGACGCTTTTGCCTCGGAGATGGAGCGCCTCTGGTTGCAGGTAAAGCCACTCTACGACTCGCTCTACAACTACACTCGTCGCAAACTTTCAGAAGAACACGGCAAGGATGTGGTTCCCGAAGACAAACCTATTCCGGCCCACCTGCTGGGCAACATGTGGGCGCAGCAATGGGGCAATATTTATCCGCTGCTCGCGCCGCAGGGCGGAGACCGTGGTTTCGATTTGACGAAGACACTCAAGGAGCGCAACACGGATTCAAAGCAGATGGTCCGATACGGTGAATCGTTTTTCACCTCGCTCGGTTTTGAATCACTGCCGCCAACTTTCTGGGAGCGATCGCTGTTCAGTAAGCCGGTCGATCACGACGTCGTCTGTCACGCGAGCGCCTGGGATGTTGACTTTGAAAAAGACGTGCGGCTAAAAATGTGCGTCCAAATTACCGAAGAGGACTTTTCAGTTGTACATCACGAACTGGGCCACAATTACTACCAGATGGCTTATGCAAGCCAACCGTTTCTCTATCGTGACAGCGCTAACGATGGTTTTCACGAAGCCATTGGCGACACGATGGCTTTATCAGTGACCCCGCCCTATCTGAAGCAGCTCGGCTTAATCAATACCCTTCCGGATGCCAGCGCAGACACCGGCTTTCTTCTGCAACGGGCTCTCGAAAAGGTCGCATTCCTGCCATTTGGTTATTTGGTTGACCAGTGGCGCTGGAAGGTTTTCTCCGGTGAGGTTGGACCAAACGACTACAACAAAGCCTGGTGGGAGCTGCGCGAGAAATATCAGGGCGTGGCACCGCCGGAGACACGAAGTGAAAAGGACTTCGATGCGGGCGCGAAATACCATGTGCCGGCGAATGTCCCCTATTCCCGCTATTTCCTTGCGGCCATTATGCAGTTTCAGTTTCATCGGGCTTTGTGCCGAGAGGCTGGATTCACTGGTCCATTGCATCAGTGCTCCGTTTACGGCAATAAGAAGGCGGGCGAGAAACTCAAGCACATGCTGGCGATGGGTATCAGCAAGCCATGGCCGGAAGCCCTCAAAGCAATGACCGGCGAAGAGAAGATGGACGCAACGGCAATTATTGATTACTTTGCTCCGCTCAAAACCTGGCTCGACGCGGAGAATCAGAAAGCCGGAAGTAAATAGGCGACTATTACAGAACCGAGCGCGGTAGCGCCGGATGCTGGAGACAACCTAGGGCAGTCAATCTACGTGTGTAACTTATGCCGAAAGTTAGCTCTAGGATCCGGCGCTACCGCGCTCGGTTCTGTAAACGTCACTTGCGATTGATGACCTCAGCCACGAGGAATCTCCTAACGACGTCTGGAGGCCAATGACGATGATCGCCTGCTTCGCGGATGGTCGCGCGCCTCACTTGAATGAGGTCTTCCAGCGTTAGCGCGCGCCTGGCACCAGGGCGCCGCTCTCGTACCTCGGGGGACACAGACGTCAACCATCCTTCAAAATAGTCTTCTGGTGGCTCAGCTCTTTCCCGCGGATGGGTAGTGGACTCCTCCGCTGATGGAACAAGTGCAAGGGGACCGACTTTGAGGACAGACCGTTTCATAATTATCACCTTATGTCACTAGACAACTCCTAATCCGGTCGCATTTCCAATTCCAAAAGCAATTCCATCTAGAACCAATTATTCCAGGCAGGCAGGCAGTCCTTATTTGCGCCAGCTACCGAAGCTTGCGAAGCCAGGCGATTAATCTGCATGCGCATTGAACCACGCGTTGAAATAGCAACGCCGCGTGACCGGAAACTATGCAGCCATTGCTGTCTAGTGTGAGGCCAAACTACAGTCACGCGGCACCAGACGCAGAATTACAGCGTCCGCAGCGGTCTCTGCAACACTACTACTTTCAATTCGCTATCGGTTATTTCGACGGTGCGCTGATGTTGACATCGACCTGCTTGTTGCCACCGAATAACCGGCCCCCAAAAACAAAAAGCGCAGCCACGACGATAATCACGAAGATTACGAGCACCGCTACGACGCCCGCGCTACCTCCACCACCGTTGTCTCCCATAACATTTTCTCCTTATGTTGTAGTTTGCAGAACTAGGCGGCAGTTGTTTCCCCGCCCAGTAGCGTCAGGACCTCTCCGGTTACATAGCTTGAATCAATCTCCGAAGCGAAATAAACAAAAGCCGGCGCAATCTCTTCCGGTTGAGCCGGACGCTTCATGGGTGTGTCAGCGCCAAAGGCGGCCACGTCTTTCGCCGGTTTATCGGAAGGTTGTTTACGAGCACGTCTAGCTTTCCCAGGTTCTTAATCGTTTCTGAGACAGCGCGACGAGAAAATTCCGGTTTCTGAAGATCGCCGGCAATGAAGTGCGCTTTCCGGCCTTCAGCTTCGATCGCCTCGGCTGTCTCAAGCGCGTCGCCTTTCTCCTGCGGCAGATAAGTGAACGCCACATCGGCGCCTTCTCTCGCAAACAAGACCGCAACGGCGCGACCAATTCCCGAATCACCGCCGGTAATAAGTGCCACCTTGTTCTTCAACTTGCCTGATCCTTTGTAATGAGGCGCTTCATAGCGTGGACGCGGCCTTAACTTCCACTCGAGACCCGGCTTTCTCTGATGTTGCTCTGGCATTGGCGACTTCGGTTCTTTCAATTGACCAAGCTCGCCGGCGGCCTTCGCTGCGCTCACTCTGGAGGAACTAGACGCGGCTCTGTTAGTAGTCGTTTTTTTGGGGGCTCTCCTGGTCGATCGCGAAGTCGTGTTAACGCCTCCACGGCGCCTGCCCGACGCATTCTTGCCTTTAGTTGCCATCAATTAGCTCTTCTTACTCGTCTTCTTTTTGCTGGTTTTGCGACCCGTTTTCCTGGCAGACTTTTTCGACGCGGCCTTCTTTCCACCTTTCCTGGCAGAACTGCGGCTTGTCTTCTTCCCGCGGCCGGAACCGCTCTTCTTACCTCCGCCCGTTTCTTTGTTTACCGTGGCCCACGCGCGTGACTCCGCTTCTTTCTTCGAGACTCCCTTTTTCTCGTAACCTTCCTCAATGTGTTCCGCCTGTCGCTTCTGTTTATCCGTGTAAGCTCCTTTATCGCCTCTCGGCATGGTCGGACCTCCTTTTGCTTGAACTTTGCAATTACTGCGCCCCGACGTGTCGAGTCGAATGGTGTAAACACGCGATGCATTCTATAGACGCAAATCGCGCTACTCTTTTTGAAGAAAAAACTGGCACCAAGATTGCCGACCAACATTGTGCAGCTATCATAAAGACCGGAATGGTGGTCTGTTACTAAACAAGTGCGTCCTTGTTCTGTACAGGAAGCCTACACAAAGCCGACAAGAGGGCCAACAAGTACTTTAGGTGGCAAACAAGCGTCATTGATACCGCACTGATAAGCGCTTGTGCAGCACGATGACGAAGGACCAGTTCAAAGAATCTGACGACCAGGGTCGGTCACTGGCCCAGGACATGAAACGATAAGCCACGACCAAGGTGAACCCAGGTCAGGGAGATTGCGGCGATCAACGACAGTAGAGAATGTGGGAACTGAACCAACGAGGGGGCCGGATCTCTCAAACTTTTGGTTGGCCCATACCTAGCATCCATCGAGAACCGATAAACAAAGGTAGTTTCACCGAGAACGGTCGTTCAAAGTTTATCTCGTGTCGGCGACTGGTTAACGTGGACCAATAATTTAATGACAAAACTCGAACGACTTCAGAAAACAGGAATAAATCGCCGTGGATCGATGACCCGGGGCTTCAGTTACAGGCGTGCAGACGGCACGAAGGTAAACGCCGCAGATCGAAAAAGAATCGAGGATCTGAAAATACCGCCGGCTTGGACTGACGTCTGGATCAACGCTGCAGCTGGAGGTCCGGTGCAAGCCATAGGGAAAGACGCTGCTGGACGTCTACAATATCTCTATCACGAAAACCACGTAAGACGGCAGGAAACCAAGAAGTTTCAGCGGCTCATGAAGTTTGTCGAAGCCTTGCCAAAGATGCGCGTCACTATTGCGGCCCATCTCAGGCAACCAGGTTTGGGAAGAGAACCGGTAATGGGCTCTATCCTCCGGATTCTTTCAACCTCGTTTATGCGACCGGGCAGTCATGTTTACGCCAGTGAAAACGGTAGCTACGGAATAGCCACGCTGCGGCCAAAGCATGTGAAGGTCAAGGGAGACACAATTGAATTCGATTTTCCGGGCAAGTCCGGCGTTCGACAACAACGTCAGATCAAGGATCGGCAGGTATCGAAGGTGGTGCGAAGTCTTTTAAAGCAACCTGCACGCGAAGTGTTCAAATATCAAAACGGAAACGGCGAATTCGTTAACGTAACGCGTCCGCACATCAACGCATACATTCGCGAGGTGATGGGGGAGAAGTTTAGCGCCAAAGATTTTCGGACCTGGGCGGGCACACTTGTTTGTGCATGTGCGCTGGCACGAGTTGGCAACGAAGCCGGAGACAATAGCGCCTCGATGAAGCGAAAAGTAGTTGAAGCAATCAAAGAGACGGCGGATGCGCTCGGAAACACCCCTGCTGTTTGCCGTAGCGCTTACATCTGCCCCGAGATCATTAACAGCTTCGAAACCGGAAAGATGATTAGCCGATACTTCAAGACGTTGGACGAGTTCATGAAGTTTCGCGGGAGATATCTTCATCCTGCTGAAAAGTCTCTGCTTAGTTTCATGAAACGAAGTGCGCTCAAATGACGGCGGTGATCGTTAGCGCGCGTGTGGCACTCACGTTGCCAAGGCATGAAGAAGCCAATGTAAGCTGTTCGGATAGCATGCGAAGTGAGATCTATGTTCGCTTGCGCAGGAAGAAAAACGACTTAATCAATACAGCCCCCTTTACTAATTATTAACAGAACGATCCATGGGAGGAAATGATGGAAAAGGATAATCAACAACAAGGTGGTGGCGGTCAACAAGGCGGGGGCGGTCAACAAGGTGGGGGCGGCAAACAAGGCGGGGGCGGTCAACAAGGTG
>JBBPIC010000054.1:29933-30069 GCA_038040525.1 Acidobacteriota bacterium
GTGGCGGTCAACAAGGTGGTGGCGGTCAACAAGGTGGTGGCGGTCAACAAGGTGGTGGCGGTCAACAAGGTGGGGGCGGCAAACAAGGCGGGGGCGGTCAACAAGGTGGGGGCGGCAAACAAGGCGGTGGCGGTCA
>JBBPIC010000054.1:30169-44625 GCA_038040525.1 Acidobacteriota bacterium
AACAAGGCGGGGGCGGTCAACAAGGTGGGGGCGGCAAACAAGGCGGTGGCGGTCAACAAGGTGGTGGCGGTCAACAAGGTGGTGGTGATCAAGAAGGTGGTGGCCACAAGGGCGGTGGCGGTCAACAAGGCGGTGGTAGCCAGCAGAGTGGCGACCGTGGAGGAGCCGGTGGTGGCGGGACAGGCGGCGGCGCAACCGGCGGGGGCGCCCGCTGATCCAGCTGGACAGTAAAGCAAACTGTTAGTTCGCAAAGCCGGTGGAATCACACTACAGCGGATGAACCCACCAACGGTCCGCAAACTAACAGTTTGCGCTACCTAAACCTAAGACCCCTACTATCTGGAGGAGATAACCATGGACGCCTTTGAACTTCTCAAGAAAGATCATGAAAAAGTTTCTCAGCTTTTTGAGGAAATCGAATCGGCATCGGGCAAGTCGAAGACCCAATTGTTTGGCCAGCTGAAGAACGAGTTGGATGTACACGCACACGTCGAAGAGAAGATTTTCTATCCGGCGCTGGAGAATAAAAAAGAGTCGAGAGATATCACGCTCGAAGCTTACGAAGAACATAAAGTGGTCAAGGACCTACTGGCAGAGTTGGCGGCCGCTACTCCCAGTGACGAATGGGACGCAAAGCTGAAAGTACTGAAGGAAAACGTTGAGCATCACGTGGAAGAAGAAGAAGGCGAATTGTTTGACAAAGCCGAAGACGTCTTAACTCAGGAGCAAATCGAGCGCCTGGGCGCTGAGATGGAGGCTGAGAAGGCAAGAAAACAAGGTGGAGCCCCATCCAATCGTGGGACTTCAACCCAAAGAGCCTCAGCACCTGCAAAATCGCGCTCGGCACCAAAGAAATCAGCGAGTCCAGGCGTTCTAAAACGCCTCGCTAATCTCGTGGGACTTGGTGGCAGCTCCTCGAATGCAGTCAAAAAACCCGGCACACGCGGCACCAAAGGCGCGGCGGGAAAGAAATCCTCGGGCACTGCGAAAGCGACCGGATCCACTAAGAAAGCCATAAAAAAGAGTGCTGCGAAAACAACAAGCAAGAAGTCAGGAACTAAGAAATCCACCAAACGTCAATCTCCAGGTACGCGAAAAGTGACGAAGAAATCGACGAAGAAATCGACGAAGAAATCGCCAGCACGCGCCGGTGCCAGGAAGAAACCGTCTTCCCGGAAGAGATAAGGCGCTCGATCCAGGAGCGCGTGAAATACCGGAACAGTAAGTCAGATTGTCTGTCCTGATAGGCGGAGTATTTTGCTTGTCAGGCCGTCAATATCGACAGGATGATGGACACCAACAATCGACAGGCAGGAATGCCTGTCCTACCTTCATAGGAGACATATTATGCAAGGACCTTTGCGCGGGCTTCTCGCTGGAGCCGCGGCCTGGAAATTTGGCGGCGGATGTATTTCGACAATCCTGATTTTTATTCTTGTGTTTTGGGCGTTGGGTTATGTGAATTGCTGACGGGTGGCGCAGTGGCTGCCTGAACGATTACAGGATCATGTAAGTAGGCGGTGGTCGTAGCGTAGCGCGCGCTATGAGCGCCTCCTATCTGACAGCTCTTTCAGTCGAGGGGCTGCTGACACCCTTCTGCTGTGAATCATTTCCACTGCGATCCGGTGGTCCGGCTTGCGCTTCGACCACCGGCTATATCTGGTGGCCTTTCCGGCTGAGGAGCGTGTCCTCGATCCCTCGCTCATCACTCATCATTTCTTTAGCAGCGAAGCTGCGTGTGCGTCGGCCAGCCAAGTCAAGGAGCCGGACATTGGTTTAATTAATTGCGCAGGAAGTTGCTCCGGATCATATGGTCCATTGAGGACGGCGGCGAGGGCTGGAGCTTTATCAGCACCGGTAACCAAAACTTCCACGTTGACCGCGGCGTTGATGGCGGGCGCGGTCAGGGTGATGCGATACGTTTGTAACGCATTGACCCAATTCGCGACCACCCAGGCTCGCCTTTCGCTGAGAGCGTTGGTGCCGGGAAATAGCGAAGCGGTGTGGCCGTCTTTACCCAACCCGAGTAAGACCAGATCGAACCGAGGCCATTCAGAGTCGGGGAAAAACGACTTCAGTTCCCTTTCATAATGGTGAGCATTTACCACCGGGTCTCCCGCTCCGTTTATCGGGTGCACATTGTCTGGCGGAATGGGCACGCGGGAGATGAGGGCGTCGTGTGCCAGGCGATAGTTGCTGTCGGGATGATCGCGAGGAACAGTGCGTTCGTCGCCGAAAAAAATGTGAACGTTTGACCACGCGACGCGGCCCATGAACTGTTCCGTAGCCAGCAACTCATACATCCGCCGCGGCGTGTTCCCTCCAGACAGGGCAACACTGAACCGACCATGGTTGCTATTCGACTCCTGGGCGTGCGCGACAAATCTTTCAGCCGCAGCCAATGCAACTTGTTCAGGCGCTTCGAAAACAAGGACATTTGACTGAGGTTTCGACAACATGAATGCCGGCCAGAAAGAGATTCGATCCACTAAACCACACGAAACGATTCCAATGAGTCTTCGTATTGGTTCGTGCGGTTTCGTGGATCGTGTGTTCACGCCGCTCCGACCACCCTCAGCGAGGGCTGGTAGAGGCCATTCTCAAAGAAGGTCTTCCCATTCAGTATGAACAAAACCCAACTCCGGTTTACCGATACGTTCATACGTGTGGGAGCCGAAGAAGTCCCGCTGCGCCTGCGTCAAGTTAAGTGGCAGATTGTCGGAGCGATACATGTCGAAGTAGCCAAGGCTTGATGACATCGCGTGCACGGGAATGCCCTCCTGCATGGCAGTGCTGGTCATTATTCGCCAATCCGATTGCGCTCGTTCGATTGAAGAGTTGAAGTCCGCGTCGAGCAAGAGATTTTGCAGTTGCGGGTCTCGCTTGTAGGCTTCTTTGATCTTGCCAAGGAACTTTGCGCGAATGATGCAGCCACCCTGCCAGATTCGCGCCACTTCGCTCAGATTGATGTTCCAACCAAATTCTTCAGAGCCACGTTTGATTAGGTTCATTCCCTGCGCGTAGGAACAGATTTTGGAAGCGTAAAGCGCGTCCTTCAGAGCCTTCTTCATGGCATCCCCTAACCGGCCATACGCGCCGGTGGTGCGAACGCTGATCTTTCGGCTGGCTTCTACCCGCTCATCCTTCAACGCTGAAACTGTCCGGGAGCTAATCGCCGCGTCAATCGTGGGAATCGGAACCCCCAACTCCAAAGCCAATTCGCTGGTCCAACGTCCTGTGCCTTTTTGTCCTGCCTGGTCCTTAATCAGATCAACCAAAGGCTTCCCTGTCTCCGCGTCTATTACGCTAAGGATCTTCGCCGTAATCTCGATCAAATACGATTCGAGTTCGCTTCGATTCCATTCGGCAAAAATCTGGGCCATCTCACCCGCTTGTAATCCGAAGCCCTTGCGCATGATGTCGTAGGCCTCTGCTATAAGCTGCATGTCGCCGTACTCGATGCCGTTATGGACCATCTTTACGAAATGACCCGATCCGCCTGGGCCGATATAGGTGACACAGGGTCCGTCCGGAACTTTCGCGGCGATGGCTTCAAAGATGGGTCGAATCTGTTCGTAAGCCTGACGGTCGCCGCCGGGCATCAGGCTCGGTCCAAGCAACGCACCCTTCTCGCCTCCCGAAGTCCCCGACCCGATCAGAAACAAGCCGTCCGCCTCGAGTGCTTTTTGCCTTCGCTCCGTGTCCTTAAAATGGGAGTTACCTCCATCAATGAGAATGTCGCCTCGACCGAGAAAGGGTCTGAGCAGATCGATCGTCCAGTCGACCGGAGCACCGGCTTTAACCAGAAGTATTATCTTTCGCGGTGACTCAAGTGACTTGACCAGGTCTTCGGGAGACTGCGCGCCAATGATCTGTTTGCCCTGACTTGCCTCGATAAAACTGGCGAGGACGGCTGGCTCCCGTTCCCAGACCGCAACCGAATATCCATTGCGCTCGATGTTGAGCGCCAGATTTTGGCCCATCACCCCAAGACCAATCATTCCAATGTTAGCTGTTGTCATCAAGGTTCTTCTCTGGAGGCCTTTAGTGTTCGGAGCAATACAATCCACGAAATATCACTAAACAACACCAACGAGATCCCATGTGCGTTCGTGCGGTTTCGTCTATCTTTTAGTCAAGATCCCCCTCGCTGGCTCCAGTCAGCAACTCCTTCAGTCGTTTCAGTCCTACTAACACGTCTTCGCCCAAGTCAACTCGAATAGCCCGCCGGCGATGCGCCAGCAAAGCCTCAAGATCACCTTGCGCCTGGGCCTGCTTGAGGATGCTGAAGCTGTAGGTCGCGCCTGGCACTGAAAAGTCAGTCTTATCGGGGGCGGTTATTTGAATGAAAACACCGGAATCCGGTCCTCCTTTGTGCAACTGACCGGTTGAATGCAGGAACCTGGGCCCATAGCCTGTGGTTGTCGCACAGCCCGTTGCATCGCGAACACCTAAGCGCAACGCCTGAAGCGCTGCGTCGACATCCGGAGTCTCCTCAACATAAGCAAGGAGCGCGATGTAATCGCGTGGCTTCACTTTAGCGAGGTGTGCCCGTAAAGCTTCGGCGACCGATAAAGCCGAGTCTTGATCCTTCGAATAAACGCTCAACGTCCCATCGTTTGCTATCGGCGACGGCTCGTCCAGTTTTCCCTCTTTGGCGAACCTTTCCAGCAGAGCCTTAGTTGCATCTTTCGATTCCTGGACATTCGGTTGATCGAAAGGATTGATTCGCAGCCGCCACCCGGCGATTGCAGTCGCCATTTCCCAAAGGAAAAACTCCGCACCAAGCTCATCGAGACCGGTCAGATTTCGATAAACCACTGGATGTCCAGCCGCTTCGAGCGCTTTCAATTTCGACGCTGACTCATCCGCCCCCAATCCTGGCCCGGCTCCTGAAGAAATAGCAACGAACAAACGATCATCTCCGTATGCGGAAGGTGGCCCAAGCGGCTCGCCTATGACGGGTACGATTCCCTTGCCTTCTTTCCCTGTGCTTTCGGCAATTAGTTGTTCAATCCACAGTCCGAGTGCGGAAAGTTTTTGATCGGTGATGATTGTCAATTTGTCGCGGCCTGCAACGGCGCATTCCGCCATGATGACGCCGAGCAACGCTGCCGGGTTCTCAACTACACCAATGTCGGGCCCACACATCAAGGCCATGCGATTAGCACGCATTAGCAACTCATTAATGTCCAGGCCCATCAAGGCAGCTGGAACCATTCCGAAATACGAGAGCGCCGAATAACGGCCACCAATGTCGGGTGGGTTCAGAAAGATTCGCCTGAATTCTTCGGCCGTTGCGGTCCTGGCCATCAGTGTGCCGGGGTCGGTGATAGCGACAAAAGACGAGCCTGGCTTAGGAAACTTTTTCCCGACCTCCTGATACCAAAAACGGTGGAAGGCTACCGGCTCAGTAGTGGTCCCGGATTTCGAGGCGATGATAAAGAAGCAGCGGCTGGTGTCAATCTGCTTTGCGAAGGCGTCGATGGAATCGGGATCCGTGGAGTCAAGAACGAGCAACTCAGGAAATTCTTTCTGCCTTCCGAAAGTTTGTCGCAGCACTTCCGGACAAAGTGAGGAGCCACCCATGCCGCAGACCATGACATAACGCTCGTCCGATCCCCGTACGTTTTCAGCAAAGCTGACTAATTCGTGTGCGACCTGGAGCATCTGGCGTGGCACTGTCAACCAGCCCAGAGAGTTCGCAATGATCTTCTTATGTGATTCGTCGTCCTTCCAAACCGTCGCATCTTTATCCCAGATACGCTTAACCACGTTTGACTCAGCCGCTTCGTTGAGCGTGGTCCGAACCGCAGCGTCGAATTCGCCGAGGTTGGCAACTAACTGGGTCGATAGTGGCTTGGCTTCGATTCCTGCATCCTTCATAATCAGACCTCGACGAACAAAGGCGGCGATCTTTTATTTGGTGGATCAGCGACAGTCTAACACGAGCAACGGTCGTTCTTTGTAACGCAAACAAGCCTCTCCTTGGAGTGCGCCGCCTTGTCGGCGCTTTGGCCTGCTGCGGCTTGACGCAGCCTTCCTTAGGTTGAGAGCGCGATGACATCAGAATAAATTTGCTTCGAGTTGCGGCGTCGGGCCGCCGCGGGCCAAAGCGCCGACAAGGCGGCGCACTCCAAGGAGTTACTTCTACATTTAATCGCCAGGGGGCTAGTGAACATGACAAACAAGAAAAGAGCATTGATAGTAGTCGACGTCCAGAACGACTTCTGTCCGGGCGGTGCGTTGGCCGTCGCCGGTGGTGACGAGGTGGTGGCGCCACTGAATAAGCTCATCCAGGAATTTCTAGAGCGCGGCGAGCCTGTGTTCAAGAGCCGTGACTGGCATCCGGACAAGACGAAGCATTTCGCTGCTTACGGCGGTACATGGCCGGTCCATTGTGTGCAAGAAACAAAGGGGGCGGAGTTTCATCCTGAGCTCATCGATGACATTCACATCCGCACAGTTTCAAAAGGTCTGGGCGACGAAGACTCTTACTCCGCATTCGATGGCACTGATCTCGCGTTGCAACTACGTCGTCTCGGAGTGGAAGAAGTGTGGGTTGGCGGTCTGGCAACCGACTACTGCGTCAAAAACACCGTGCTTGACGCCTTGAAGGAAGGCTTTCAAGTGCAGGCTATCGAAAATGCGATGCGCGCGGTTGATGTGAACCCCGGCGATGGGACGAAAGCGATTGAGGAGATGCGTAGCGCAGGCGCGGAGATTGTTGTAGGACAGGCATTCCTGCCTGTCACAGGTGGCACAGGGCCTCTCGCGAGCTAAACAGGCTTCTTGAGAATCTCCGACAGGCAGGAATGCCTGTCCTACTAGATGGGCACACTCAACATTGATCGTTACCACGCCGCGATGGGCGACGCGTCTTACAAAGACGTCACCCGCCTGCACGATCGTCCCCTCAGCGAAACGGAAGCCACCTTTTATGTCACGCAGCGAAAGTTGCCCTTTGCCCCCGTCCTGGGCCATGACCGTCTCATTCGTCTGCTGGTAGACAGTCAAATTGATCGTCCGCGCTTAAGATTTCTCGAACAGGACCGCGGCGGACTGCAAAGATTCGCGAAAGCCATCGAAGATATTCAATTTGTCGGCACGATCCGGGCGGTGAAACCAGGGACGATTGTGTTTGCGCAACAACCATTCGCTGATATCACCGGAGCTTTTGGATTGACGCAGGCGCAGGAGATTAAGTTTGAGCATGCCTTCGATCTCCCAATGACAACTGCGAGCACGGCCATGCAGTTTCGTATTGCCGCAGGCGACCATCGCTGGTTGTCCGATTTTTCACTCCGGCGAAATGGTGACATCGAGCGCGCGGTTGATATCGCCGTCTATGCGTTCATTGGCGGCTTCAACGACACCTCAAACATGGAAGCTGCGCATCGACTCGATATTCCGGCAGTAGGCACCGAAGCCCACTACTGGCAGCAGTCTTACATCGAATACATGTATGAGCCGGAGATAGAGCCACGCACGGGCCGGCCGAAACATTTCGAGCAAGTCGCCTTTGAACGTTGGCTCGATGCCAACCCCAACGGTACTACCCTCCTGCTCGACACGATCGATGTATACATGGGAGCGGTCCATGCAGCCATGGCCGCCACCTCAACGGAAGCCCGGCGCCGGGCGTTCAAAGGATTCCGTGTTGATTCGGGTGACCTGGCGGAGTTGGGCCAGTGGTGTCTGCGTTTCTTTGAAGCGAACGGTTTGCACGGTCTCAGACCAAACCTGACCGGCGATCTCGATGTGGAAAAGATTAGAGGTATCGTGTCCGAGTTTCCCGAAGTCGCAGGTTTCGGCATTGGCACCAAACTGTCGAGCGAAGTCAAAAATGTGGCCGGCGTGATCTTCAAGCAATGCCTGATTGATAACCGGCCCACTCTCAAAGCTTCAAACTCACTCGACAAAACCACGCTGCCCGGACGCTTACAACTCTTTCGAGGTGTCGACTCAAGAGGAACCTACGTTGGTGATTTAACCGGGCTCGATGATGAAGAGGTTGAAATCCCCGGCGCCTCGCGCGTGGAGCGTTTGCTGGTTTCCTTCTGGGAAAATGGACAACACGCGAAGATCCCTTCAATCGAAAAACAAAAGTCATTCGTCGCCGAGCAGCGCCGGCGCTTCCCCGACATCAACAACTATCCCACTCTCTTAAGCGACAACCTCCGCCAACTGCGCGACGATCTCACAGCGCAGATGCGCGCCGACAACTCCGGCTGGCAGGAAGTTTTACGGATGCCCGAGGAAGCAACGGATAAAGTCGCCGAATCGAAGTAGGGACGCCCAATGATGTGGCGCTGTACCATTTCTTCCAAATCTCACCTCAGTAAACCACGCGAGCTTATCAGGATTTTTTGTTAAGAGGAAAGGGGTGACGTCGGACGAAAACTAACGTTGCCCTGGCGGCCTGCGCCTCGCGAAACGTTAGCTCTCAACTCATTTCGTAGCTATAATTGCCGCCCATGAGCGCACTATTTGATGAGCTGGAGAAGCAGGCGCGAACGCTTACACCGCATGAGAAGGCGACACTGGCCCGCATCCTTATAGGAGAGCTTGACCCGTCCCATGACGCTGAAGTTGAGCAATTGTGGATTGCCGAGGCCCAGCGTAGGTACGAGGCCTTTCTTAGAGGTGAGCTTGAAGCTCGGCCCGGCGAAGAGGTTATGGCCAGGACCCGCGCCCGCCTGAAATGATTGGTTATCGCTTTCTCGACCCAGCGGAAAAAGAGATGACCGAGGCGTCTCTTTTTTATCAAGCCGCTTCCAGGGGGCTTGGAAATGATTTTCTTGATGATGTCCAGCGAGTCGTCGATAACCTGTGTGAACATCCCCTGCTCGGACGCGCGGTCGCTCGTAACCTAAGGATGATCTTCTGCATCGCTTTCCCTTTAGCATAATTTACTCAGTTGAAGTGGATTTGATCCTGGTCGTCGCGGTCGCCCATTACAGCCGCCGTCCTGGTTATTGGCAGGATCGAGTCAACCCTTGATAACGCTATGTGGAGAATATGGAACCTTGTCGACGTTGATCAAAACCGTCGATACGGTTCCGATATGATCCAAAGTTCTTGAGTTGTCACACTCACTTGCGCGGCTTGGCTTGTTTTGTCCGTTTCGTAATCTCGTTGATGTTGCCCTGGCCCACGATGTTCACCACTGCCAACTCCTTTGGCTGGGTCGCAATAATCGTCATCCCGCTGAAGATGTCGCTCCCGGCCCTCCGACCAAAAACATAAATCTCAACTGTTTCATTCTCATCGGGATCAACATCCTTAGCATCAACCCTCATAAACCGCGACCAATTGGGGGTCTGTAGCTGCGCGCGGATTTCTTGCAAGTCCGTTTCCTTGTAATCTCCTGCTTCCCTAAATTCAAAGCAGCGCACATAGACCACGCCATCTCCACTTTTGGGCTTTTCCTCCTTGCGAACGACCTCCGTGGCCTTGGTTGCAAGTTTGTCGAGACTTTCCAGCTTAATTCTGGCCGATTCCTGGGCGTGGGTAGTGATTGTCAGAAAGACGAGAGGCAAAAGCACGGTGAACAGTCGCCCTGCAGCAATCAGTGGAAGCTTCATAGAGGCGGCTCCTTAACAGTCGTCGAAGTTTCGTGCATGTCGGTAGAACTATTGACATAGACGGAGAAAATCGGGCAAGTGTTAACATCAGCAAGTCAGACGGGCTCATCGCGAGGCTAATATTTTCAACACTGACGGAGAGGTGAATTGCACAAGCTCAAAGTCCCAAAGTTGGCCCTCTTTCTATGCTTCTTAGTCGGAGCTCTTGCCGCACCGCAAACTAACTTCACGCGGCAGCAATATAATGAGGATTTTGACTATCTCTGGCGGAGTATCTCTGAGGACTATGCTTACTTCGACACAAAACATGTTCGCAGGTGATTCAGGCGGTTTGCGCCCCGTCTGGCGTGACGAAAAAGAGTTTCCTATATTCCAATCTCATGGGATCGATCTCTTCGAGCATGAGAAGACTACGCACGATTCAATTGATAGACACCTCAGACCTGTTTTCGATACTTGTTCCAGTTGTCACTTCAGGCCTGGCATACATTCGGTGCTCAGCCATATGCCCGACATAGTAGTACTGCGAGTTCGTGATGTGCGGCGTAATCTTATCCCCACTTGGGATTCTTCGCATGAAGCCAAAGTCACCAAAAGAAAGAGAGCCAGGAGAGCTGGAGGCTCTTGCGTCAGCTGTGGCATGTCCCTGATTCAGGAACAAGTAAACGATTCAGCTAATCACACTGAGCAACGCTAAGTGTCTACGTGTAATTCGTGGATCGATCTGTAGATCGAACCGAACGATCACAAATTGAGTACACACGACCACGTTATGACCGACGAGAGGACGTTATGCGCTTATTAAAGGCCACATTGATCGTCAAAATTCTTTTAACCATCTGTTGGTCCGCTCCGCTCTTATTTTTCAGCGCAAATCAATTCGAGACATGGGGCATGCCAGAACCAAAACCCATCTTATTTACCCGCCTCCTCGGCGCAGCTTTTGTTGCACTACTTGTAGGTTATGCCCTCGGCTTGCGGGACCTCCATTTAGGTACGATCCCCTTTAACACAATACTGGTGGGCATTGTAAGTAATGGCTTAGCATGTGTACTTCTTATTTATTTTGGCCTGCAAGGCATCTGGAGTGAATGGGGTGAAGTGACACGATATAGTCTGTGGGCCTCTGCTATTCTCACGGGCCTGATAACAGGACTGCTGTGCATCAGCGTTTTATCGTTTGGTAAACTCACCAAGAAACACGGACGAACGCGTATAGAGACTCCAGTCTAATTTCGGAAGGAAGACAGCATGGACTTGGCTTGGGAAAAAACGCGACTGCTTCAGCGCGACGCTGAGTGGGCCACTGCGGCTTCGGAGGGATTCGACGTTGAACGTGTTCTGTCTTACTGGACGGATGATGCAATGGTCCTGTCTCCTGGCTTTCCAGCAGTGGTCGGCAAGGACGCCTTGCGCCAGTACGTGCAGAGCAGTATGCAGATTCCCGGCTTCAGAATTACCTGGACAACTACGGATACCGTGCTCTCACCAGACGGAAACCTGGCGTATATGTTTAGTCTGAATGCAGTTACGATGAATGGTCCAAACGGGACGCCTGTCACGACCGAAGGCCGCGCGATCACAATTTGGCGTCGTGAATCCGACGGCGAATGGCGTTGTGCAGTGGATATCTGGAATTCGGAGACAGCAGCCTAATAGCGCTTTTCCCCTGCTCGCAGCTGGGTTGTTCCTAGGGTTTTGTGGGCTCGTGAGGTTCTCGAATGAGAGTTGAAGTTAGTGAGGAGCCCCTAGCGGCTCTTGTTCACTACGCGTCTATTCCTATTGCCTTCAAGGTCGAATCGGTTTTCGACGTCACGGATTCGAGCAACGATCTTGGTGATCTCGTTTTGTCGGACGATCCACTAAAGCACACGAAACTACACGAACTAGCCTTCGTGCCATTTCGTGTTATTTGGTGGATCGTTAATTGTTTACTTCTATCGACTCTACTTTCAAATTCAGCGTCAAGATCACAGGACTAACACGATGAGTTCGAATACCACTAACGCGATCGGCACAAAGCCCCGACTGCTGGGAGCTATTCCCTGGCTGGCGTGCGCCGACTTACTTGCTTGCTTCGAGTTCTTTGAGAATAAGTTAGGCTTCGCTCGGGAATGGAGCTGGGGGGAACCACCAACCGATGGCGGAGTACAAAGGGATGGCGTCCGCCTCTACCTTGTCCAAAACCCGGAGCTGGCCGCGCGGGCGAAAGACGCGGAGGTCACGATCACAGTTGAGGACATCGACTCCTTGTATGCCGAACACATGGCGGGCGGTGCACCAATTGAAATGACAATCCGGAATGAGCCCTGGGGATCGCGGGAATATCACGTTCGCGATCCTTCTGGCTACATTCTGCGGTTCAGCGGCGAGGCAAACTGATTTCCGCCGCATCTGCTGCCCAACGAACATTTTGTAGGGGGCGTCCCTCCGTGGGCGCCCCGAGTCGCGTGTCAAGGGGCGCCCACGGAGGGACGCCCCTACAACTTATCTGTTCTGCCTATTTCATATCGCCCATATGGGTAGAGCTTGCGCCCACTTTCCACTGACCGTTTTCCAGGTGCATGTTGACTCGACCGTTAGCCTTCTGGCCTCCGTCCATGCCGGTAAACGAGAGTGTCGCCTTGTCACCGCTCACAAGGCCGCCCTCAATGCGTGGGTCATTGATGAGGAGCACCGTCTTGAACAGGTTAAATGTCTTGTCCTCCTCGTCAACCGGAACCGACGCCAGCGATTTTTTCGCCTCCTCCGAGGGCTTCGCGCTCAGCGAGGTTTCCAGGACTTGCGCTAATTCTTTGAGGTTTCCGGCGGCTTCGACACCCTTGAGAAATGCCAGATAAGCCTTACCGGGCTCGCCTCCATCCGAGGGCAGTGGCTGGCCCTGACTGGCCTTGACGGGAGCATCGGTCTCGTCGGGTTTATTGATCTGGGCGTTGAAAGAAACGTCTAACTCATAAGTGCTATCGAAACTCTTGTAGGGCTTCGGCGTGTAAAGCCGCCCGTCAATCAGGCTATCGTCAAACTTCGAAAGGTCAATGTCTGTCGACATTAAGCTCTCATCGAGATCTCTCGTCTCCATCGTGAAATGTGTTTGCGAGTCCGCAAGCCCTCCCACGTGCCAGATGTGTGGAAAGCCGGACGGGTCTTTGGCTGTTAACTGGTACAGCATCACGTAAACATTGCCTGCTCGTTTCATGCTCAGGTAGTGCTCGATGTTTTCGCCGAGGGCATCTTCAGGCACCGGCTTCTCGGTAAAAAACAGCTTCACTACGTTATTCTTCTCGTCAAAAAGGTCGTACTTCTGCTGGCGCGCATACACGTAATTGAACCTGGTCGCCTTGCCATCAACCACAATCTGCCCGTTCGCCGTGCCGGGCGAAAGATTCGTCGGAGGCTGTACGAAAAAAACGCCGCCAGTCCATCCCTGCGGGCGAAGGGAGACTTTGAAGTTGATGTTGAATTGGCCCTCCCAGTCTCCTCTCGCCGTGATGTTGCCCTGCACCTCATCGGCAGTGAAAACCGCCGGCTTAAACTCCAATACATTTGTTTGAATGGACCCGTTGAAGTAAACGACCGAGTCGAAATCGCTTTCGGATTCGGATTCGGATTCGGAATCCTGGTCCTCCCCGCCCGATGCAGCCTTCTTTTCGCCGGCGAATAGCAATTGAATACCGCGCACGCCTCTGTTATCCAATTTTGACTGGAGGCTCGACGAATCGAACCCTTTATCATCGTCCGCTTCCGCCAGCACTTTGAGGGCGACCGGCTTCTCCGTTAGCAAAATCAAAATGGCCGGCCTGGTCTGATCGTCTTTGTTCTTCACCCTGCGCGCATACGCCTGCGTCAACGTGACGGCCTCCGGCGGTTTGTCTTTGGCCCAATAGCCAGTGACAGTGAAACTGCCTTCGACGCTGTTAATAGATTCAGCGTCGTTGATCGGAGTTGGTTGCGCCGTCGCCGCCGGTGACGGCTGCTGTGTTTTGGTGCAGCCGAAACCTATAAACGCTGTCGCCAGTGCGGTCAGTATGATGATGCGGTTCATAAGATGGTCACCTCTGCTTAATTCGGATCGTCCTATGTGGAAAACGAGATGGAGCGCGTCCGACTTACCGAGCGCACTGACAAAGTCTCCCACAATTACTCAGTCCACGCTATTTCGGCGCGATGAGAGTGATCGTGCCGGAGGTGTCTGTCGTATTGCCATCCACCAGGTTATTACCCAGTGACTTGAAAATTGCAGAACCAAGGTTAGGGAACCCAACCTGTGAGTTGTTAGTCGCAATGGAATGAGAAACGCGTATCGTCGCCTTTCCGCCGTTAATAGCACTCACATTTGCTTAAGCCTGGCCCATATCATTGTGGCCGTACATTTCTTGATACCCGCGTGGACCATCTCTGACACAACACCGCTGAATCAACTTGGTCAGCGCGCTCTCCCAGGGTTACAACGTGGTGAGCCTTTGGTCATGTATGCGCTACATCCCAGACGCCCTGGGTTGCGTTACACCCTCGGCGATAACCAACAAATCATTGAGACTTTTTCGCCTGATATACTACAAAGCGTCTTGAACGATGCCGGAGTTGGATACATCCTTTCAGCAAAGGATCAATCCCTGCCACCTTTATCAGGCACACTTCAGCAAGAGGCGGTAGCTGGGAAATGGGAACTTTGGCATTACCAACGCAATAACCGATGAGCTGTTCAGCGCTCGTTGAGAACTCTTAAAGACCCGCGGCAGCGATGGGTGCTATTGCTGGAAGCGGCCGCGGTGTCATGAGGCCGGTACCACCCCTCGATAGAGACTGTGTGAAAGCACCTGCTTTCAGCGCCAAAGGCGCGAAATGTGAAAGCCTGGGCCATCGGCCCAG
>JBBPIC010000111.1:0-9183 GCA_038040525.1 Acidobacteriota bacterium
GCGGCGCCAGGCCGCCGCGGGCCAAAGCGCCGACAAGGCGGCGCACTCCAAGGAGACGCCAGTGCCGCGAACAACCAACGCATTCATTGCCTCTCCGCCGGAGGTTCGATGTCTCCCAACTTAATTTTGATAACTGTCCCGTGGCCGGCGGTGGAGTTAAGCTGCCAGTGGCCTGGCCCAAAGAGCTTTTCGATACGTCCCTGTACATTAGCGAGCCCAATGCCGGTATGATTTTTTCGCGCGTTGGCCGTTTGAAATCCGACACCATTATCCTCGACGCTAAGCTCGATGCTGCCGTTGCACGCACTCGCGCGAATTACGACACTACCGCCCTCGACTTTGGGAGCAATTCCATGTTTGACCGCGTTCTCGACCAGGGGCTGAATCAGCATGGGAACTATCCGCGCGTCACGCAAAGAGTCAGGGACATGAATCTCGTAGCGCAGTTTGTCCTCGAAGCGCGCGCGTTCGATCTCTAAATACGATCTAACAAAATCGAGCTCTTCGCCGAGCGCCACCGTCTCGCGCTTTGTTGCCTCAAGTGTGAAACGAAAGACCTGGGCCAGATTGACGATCGTGGCTTCGGCGGCCTGAGGATCTTCGTGCGTCAGGTCAGCCAGCGTGTTGAGGGCGTTGAACAGAAAGTGCGGATTGATCTGAGCACGCAATGCTTTGACTTCCGAACGGGTCGCCAGTTCGTTCAGCTCCTGCTCGCGTCTCGCTTGGGCGTCGCGCTCGTCGCGTAGCGCGAAGTTTTGCAGCATTCCTGCCAATTGATTGGCGACGGTAATGAGAAAGTTCAAATCCTCGCTCTGGTAGAGTTGGCCGCGTTGGCGCTCCCCGAAGAGCAGAGAACCGAAACTGTGCTCCTCCGTCGAAACGGCGACCGAGGCAGCCGGGTCGGTTTCGTCATCAAAGGTGGGCTCGCCTTCGGCGGACCCTTCTGCGCCGGTCGCCGCCACTTCTTCGTTTAGACCTACCCCGGCGAAACTGACGTAACTCGCCTTGAGCGCGTCTTTCAATCTTGCGGTTACTCCATTCAGCAACAACTGCCGATCGACGAAGCGGCTCATCTCGTTGCCGATCTCTGCTGAGAGTCGTCCGTAATTCGGTCGAGCAAAAAGGTAACGATCAAGGGCTCGATTGAAGTAACTATAGAACCACAGCCACAACCCAACGAAGGCCGCGATGCCGGCGATTAAAGTAAATTGTTCCGCAGCCGGTACCTGCTCAGAGACAATTTGCAGCACAGGCAAGAGTGCCCACCGTAAGTAAGCTGCCGAAGACACTACGAGCGCCAGCAGCGCCGTTCCGCGCTTGATGATCACGTCGAAAAAAACGAAGCGCATCTTGTAATAGATTACTGGCAGCAATAGCAGCAATGGCAGAAGACCGTCGGCTAAATCGAGCATTGCCTGAGCAGCGGGGCCGGATGGCTTCCCCTCTAGTCTGAGGTAATTGAGCACGGCCACGGCAATGGAGCCGGCGAATACTATTAAAAGCGCCTTCCACTCGTCGGCCCCTAAAGCGTAGGGAAGTACGGGCCAGGTAGTCCAGGCCTGCGTCGTTTGGGCTTTAGTGGCTTTCTTCCCGGAAAGATCGAGCGAGGTTAAGTCGGGGCTTCTTGTGTCTACCATCAGATCCAATATCCAGCTCGCGATTCTTCCTTTCGCCTTCGGAGATGCGCTGTAAGCCATCAGCGCGATTTGCATCTGGATAATGGGCCAAAAGCCGACTGAGACTCCGTTAAAAAACGAAGGGAAGCGTCCGGAGAACGATGGAGGACGGCCCGATGCCCAGGACTCATAGTTAAGTAGAGAGCTGATGAAGAAGTTAAGATAGCCTGCAATTCCAACAATAAATATCAGGTAGGTTATTACGATTAACGTCCAGAATCCTGTTCGCAGCGTTTCCGGATCTGCGAAGGAGCCATACTCATCCTTCCTTGACAACTCGCGCGCGAACCTCAAGTAAGTCAAAGCCAGAAAGTGCCCAAGGAGAGTAGTGAAGAGAATTCGTGAGAGCTCAGCCGAGGAGGTGAGAATGAAATGCGTCTTAATGCTGATCAGGTGCAGGCCGGAGTACAACAGGTTGTCCGCACCGAAAACCGCGCACCTCACTGCCACGACGCCGAGCATCACAAGCAGGAATATGACCTCCGCGTTACGCTGCGCACGTCGAGTGATGGCTCCCGCCAGCCACACGCAGGCAAGTGCGCCGGCAAAGCCCAGGCTGGCGGAGATCAGAGGTAGGTCGTTCATCAAGTGTATTTGTTAACCTTAGAGATTCAAGTGCAACACAGTCGATACAGAACCATTAGCGCTAGCGCCGAATGCTAGAGTTACCTTGTGAAGCCTTTCAAGTAAGCAAAAAGACCTTGCGACCTTTCAGATGCACTCTGAACTCCTCGAGGTTGGGAAGGAGGGCTCGCCCCCGCTCTTTCGTTGATTACCTCAGTTCATTAAAGCGATTCACGCACCTTCAGCTACCGCTTGGATGGGCTAAGGACTCAATTTCCCTCATCATTCAACCTGCGCACCGGAATCCACGCCCTCCCTAACGGTCGGGCTACTGCCCCGCGGGAGCGGGGCGCAACGAAGAGCGGGGGCAAGCCCACCTTCCTTACCTGAGAGATTACAACGGCTCTTCTTCAGAATAACCAAGCTCCTGGATCATGGCCGCGACTTGTCGGCTTTGGCGAAGGCGCCTGCCTTTATCACCGTCAGCCTCGCAGGATCCAGGTGACGGCGCATCGCCGCGACAATTTGATCGGGAGTCAGCGCGGCGATCTTCTGCTCGAAGAATGCATCCCACGCGAAGGTCCGTTTTAGGAATCGATACGACGCTAGTTTGCCTGCCAACGCTCCATCCTGAGAACGGTTAGTTTGCTGCGCTTGCAGAAGACCGGACTTTGCCGCCGCCACCTCCTCAGCTGTGAAACCATCTTTGAGAGCTCGTGTGATTTCTTCCTTGACCGCAGCTTCGACTTTGGCTGCATTCTGAGGTGCGTAGATCGCAGAGACGGAGAACTCGCCGTTGCGATCCAGCGCATTCGCCGACAACGACGAACCAACGCTGTAACTCAAGCCTTCTTTCTGCCGGATACGCGTCACCAGCCGCGAATTCAAGAAGCCGCCGCCTAAAAGATAATTTCCCAATACCATCGCCGGATAGTCCGCATCATCCTCGCCCAGGTTCAGTCTCAACGCGGCAATGAAGATCGCATTCGCTTTGTCCGGAGTTTCGAATGATTCACTGATTGGCGGAATATCCAAATACCGTGAAACCAGCCGCGAAAACGGGCGTGGACTTTTCCACGAGCCGAAGAGATCGCCAGTTAGCTTCTCGATCTCGCGGCTGGCGAAATCACCAACGGCCGCAAACTCGACGTTCGACGCTCCATAAAAATCGGCATGAAATTTTCTGACTTCTTCAACGGTAAGCGCCTTCACTCTGGCCAGCCCTTCTTCAAGCGTGGCGTTGTAACGCACGTCGCTTGCGGGATACGGATTCAGATGGCGAATGTAGGCGCGAGCGGCGATGGTCTGCGGCTCGCTTCGCTGGGCCTCGAGTCCCGCCAGCAACCCCTGCTTGAGCTGGTCGAATTCTCCAAACGGAAAGGAAGGTTCGCGCAAGATTTCCGCCGCCAGCGTCAAAACCGCTGCCAGGTTTTCTCGAACGGTTTGAATCGAAATGGTGGCAGCGGTCGCATCGCCGGAAACAAAAACCTGGGCACCCAACTTTGCAAATTCGTCCTGAATTTGTTGGCGCGTGTGCCTGGCCGTCCCGCGCACTAACATCGGGGGGACGATCGCTCCGGCGACGGCCCGGTTGGCCAAACTCTGTTCATCGCCAAAGTGTAGTGTCAAAACTGCCACTACGGTGTTACCGCGAGTCTTTCTGGGCAGCAGCGCGAGTTTCAATCCACCGGGCAAGTCAGTTCTTGTCACACGCGCTTCGACGTTAACCGGAGAGGGATCAAACGCCTCGCCCTCGGAGACGGCGAGCTTGCCTCTATAATTTTTTGTTAAAGCGTCGACATCAATTGCGGGTGGGATTTCAGCACGGTCGGGCTTGTCGGTCGGAACAAAAAGACCGACGGTGCGATTGTTCGGCTTCAAGTAGGCAGCGGCGACCCGTTGCACATCCGCGGGTGTGACTTTCTCAATCTGATCGCGATGGATGAAAAAGAGCCGCCAATCACCCATGGCTATCCAATCGCTCATGAGCAGTCCCAGGCCTTCCGATGACGCCATCGTTAGCTCCAACGACTTCAACAACAATGTACGCGCTCGCTCCACTTCGTCCGGCACCGGCGGTTTAGTCGCTACCTCCTCAATTGCCTGGAGAAGACTCGCGCGCGCGGCTTCGATCGAGTCTCCTCTGCGCAGCTCAGCGAGCAGAAACGTCATTCCCGGATCCCGGCGTTGCAGGTTGTATCCGCCGACACCGGCCGCTTTTTTTGTTTCAACCAGTGCCTGATGTAACCTCCCTGCCGGAACGCTGCCGAGGACCTGTAACAGGACGGCAAGCGCCGCTGAATCCGGATGAGAACCGGCGGGAATGTGATAACCGGCCATAACAATTTGCGTATCACCCGTGCGACGCAAAGTCACAAGGCGTTCGCCATCCTGGACCGGCTCGACAGTGTAGATTGGTTGGAGCACGCGACCGGGTCGAGGGATGGCGCCAAAGCTGGTCGCAATGAGTGGAAGCGTTTTCTGTGGATCAAACCGCCCAATAATCAGCAGTACGGCGTTGTCGGGTTGATAATAATTGCGGTAGAAAGCCTGCAACCGATCGATTGAAACGTTTTCAATATCGCTGCGTGCGCCAATCGTGTCCCTTGAGTAGTTGTGCCAATCGAAGGCGGCGCCGAGTACTCGTTTTCGCAAGACAACTCCGGGGGAATTTTCACCTGACTCATATTCATTGCGCACGACAGTCATTTCGCTGTCCAGGTCTTTCCGGGCGATGAAAGAATTCACCATCCGATCGGCTTCCAGTTTAAGTGCCCATTCGAGATTGGCATCGCCGGCAGGAAACGTCTGGTAGTAGTTGGTGCGATCGCTGGTGGTTGTCGCGTTAGTTTGGCCGCCGTGCGCCGTCAGCTCTTGATAGATGTTGGCATGGTTTGTGGAGCCCTTGAACATCAGGTGTTCGAGCAGGTGGGCCATGCCCGTCTCGCCGTAGTTCTCGTGGCGCGAACCAACCAGATAAGTGATGTTGACCGTGACAGTCTGCTTTGACTGATCGGGGAAGAGAAGCACGCGCAGGCCGTTGGGTAAACGATACTCAGTGATGCCCTCGACGGTAGTTATGAGCTTGGCGCCATTGGTGCTGTTGCCCCCCGCCGCGCCGCCCTGCTGGACGCCTGCGTAGGGCCGCGCCAATGGGCTTGATGATGCCGTCAAAATACTTGAAATGAAAAGCGCCAGGACCAGTGAAGCGCCACCTTTGACAATTCTCATGAAAGCCTCCTAAAACTTCCCTTGAAACCGCTGCGGCAATCAAAGCTGAAGACCTTTCGATATTGAATAAGGAGAGTGTCTTTCGCTCATGCTCGCGTCTGCATGCAATATTGTGAGAAAACTCGTTTCTCGGCTAGCAAAATCAAGTAAGCGGTTAAATAAGCTAGATAAGAGGTAATAGTGCGAGGTCAAAGGCAAAACGATCCACGAAGCCACACGAAATCTCACGAAGAAGAGTTAGTGTTGTTTCGTGTGTTTTCGTGGATCGTTGCCGTAATTCCAACGCTGAAGGCGTTCGCGAGGATCATTGCCGAGCGGTAAGTGATCGAAATCAAACGAAGCAGCACAAAGGAGAACGGAAATGCACACCGCGTGACGAATTCGCATTGACTTTCAGACTCGTTGAGCATAGTGTCTCGGCTGCTCATAACTCGGTGGCGGAATTCCCACGGGCTGCGTTAGCATATTTTCTGGATGTGGCCTCATAACTATTTAGCCTTGAAATCCTTGCTCCCTGCGTTTTCTGCGTTCCTTGATTGCATCAACAGAAGATCCAGCTGTCTTCATAAGATGAATCGTCGCCTAAAAACTATTCACTGTTCCCCGGAGCTTCAGTATCGTACTCGTTCCACACAAAGCAACTAACTCTTGATAATAGCTAAGCCCTAGGTCTCCTCGCATTTTTGCTGACGGGTCGCCTTAATAAGATCGCCGTAGTCGCATTGCAGTCTCGCTAAATCAGTTTGCTTCTCGGCTTCCGACCCCGCCTCCACACCACTCGACGGTGATCGAAATGTTGCCTCCCTTTCGGGACACAACCGTGCTTCTTTGGGACCCTCTGCCCGAGCGCCTGGGTCTGGTCGCCCGAGTAGTCCAATCCTGCGGGGCCAAAACAAAGGACATCAGAGAAAACTCGCAGGTTGGCGGCGCTGTTTATTCAGCACTACAGAGCGTCGCCCTGGTGGCTCTGGGAGACTCGCGGCCTCAGGCACTGGATAGCCTGAGTATTATCCGCCCGCTTAAGCTGAAGGGATTCAAGGTAATTTCGTATGCCCCAAATGTTTTCTCGTGGCCAATTGCGCTGCGATGCAGGGCATTGTTAAGTGGTGTTTCATCATTGCTTAACAGTGCATCGCCCACCTTTTCTCAAGATCTGCTCCAGACGCTGACCAAAGTTTTGAAATCTGAGGTCGAGGAGCATCTCGAGGAAGAACAAATTAGAAAGCAGATGAAGGAACTGGGCATTGTCGGTGAGAGCTGCCAAATGATGTCAGTCTTTCGCTGGGTGGTGCGCGTCAGCGCTTTGAGCGACTTTCCGGTTCTAATCAACGGTGAAACCGGGACCGGCAAAGAACTGATCGCTAATGCCCTGCATCAGATCGATCCCAAGCGGCGCAAGGGCCCACTCATCGTCGCCAACTGCGGTGCTATCAGTTCCGGATTGGCCGAGAGTGAATTTTTCGGGCATCGCCGTGGAGCCTTCACGGGAGCCGACACTGAACGCAAGGGGTTGTTTCGGTCGGCCAACGGCGGCATTCTCTTTCTTGATGAAATTGGCGAACTAAGTGAATCACTTCAAGCGAAACTGCTGCGCGTCTTGCAGGAAAAGCGCGTACTGGGCGTCGGCTTTGATCAGGAAGTGCCAATTGACGTACGGGTGGTGGCCGCAACTAATAAAAGCCTGGAAGAAATGGTGGCAAACGGGCGCTTTCGTGAGGACCTCTATCACAGACTGAACGTGCTGTCGGTAAATATTCCCCCGTTGCGCGATCGCTATGATGACCTGCCACCGCTGGTTGAACATTTTCTGGAGAAGTATTCATCCCTCAACCAGAATCAGACCAAGCGAGTGAGCTTAGACTTTGCAGAAGCGCTGAAGAGGGTTGAACTTCCAGGCAACGCCAGGCAATTGGAGAACATAGTCAGGGCGGCAATATTAAATAAGGTTGACGATTCGCCACTCGGTTTGAGCGACCTCACTCCGGCCCTTTGGCGGCAAATCTCAGACGAAGTCGATCCGGCAGTGCGACGTTCCGAGAGTGCTCAAACAGAAGTAATGTCTGACGGCCGGTCCAGGTTTGATCTTCGAAAATTTACCTTCATAGATGTACATAAGGTTTACCTTCGTCAGCCTGAAGGACCAACAAATGTCAGGTCGCAAAGAGCCGTCGAGAAAATCGGTGGCGTTATGACAGAGAAGCGGAAAAAAACGGATCTTCAGGGAAAAACCGTCGAACAGGTCATCTACCAAATTAAGAAACCATCAAACACTGCTTCAAGTTTCTGAACTTCAACGGCGCCTTTACCAAAGCCCTGGTTGAAGGCTTCATGCGTCGGGCTGATTACTCGGGAAAGGCAGAATTACAATTAACATGCTGGACTTTACATCTCAGAGCGCCTGAAGGAACTGACTGGAGGCAAGCAGACTCCGGCCACGGCCGAGCCGAACACCGTGGCGGATTTTCCGATTGCGGTAAAACGGTACCTGTGCCTTAACTACAACGCGAGAAACGCAGGGCAGCGCGTTTCAGAAGGCTCCGAAAGCCTTTGAATTAATACATGGGGGTCACATTCTGAAACGCGCTCAGACTAAGGATGATCGGCAATCACGAGCGTCGCCAGTTCAATCGTCCTCGTCATCATTATTATCATGATCATCGCTGGCATCGACCCTGATCTGTCCTCGAATTTCGCCGCTGGGGTACTTGTTCGTATGGACGTTAGCGTAGGTGTAGCCACTGCGTATCGCACGAACCAACTCATCGAATTCCCCGGCGGCAATACCCTGGCCAGTCGGTCCGATGACGTCAGCGGCATCGATCACCCCGTTGACCGTTCCGCCTGTTGACGGACAGGGAGGCTTATCTCCACCGCCGCAGAGAAAAGCAGAAACTCCACCAGTGGTTCTGCGTTGGCCGAGGTGAATATGTGCGGCCGTTGTAGTTGCGCCTTCCAGATCGGAATAGGTTAACCTGTAAGTTATCGTTTGGGCTGACTCGTTTATTCTCGCTCTGAGATTACCTCGGCCAGTGGTGGATAACGAAAGGGGGGTTTCCTCATACCCAATTAACCGGGCCCGAATGGTTTTGCCACCGCCACCATCGGCGCTGACCCAGGTGACAGTGAAAACCGAGAGCGAAAAGATCATCAAGGAAATCACTGAGGATTTCTTTGTCCAAAGGTTCTTCATTCTGTTGTCCTCCTAGTTTTGTGGTGCGGGGTGAATACATACCCCGCAGTATTGGATTTATGTGTTTCTCTCAACGCACTTCTCTCCGCACACTACGGCCCGAGGTTCCAAGGCGCGCAAACCGAGCGCATTGGCCGACGTTTGGCGAACTGCGGGGGTCGTGATGGGTTTTTACAAATTCTGCAAGGATTATGCCAACAGCGCTGCAAAAAGTGAGTCGCGTCAAGAGCCCGTTTTATCGTAATGCCGAGAGACTAGGGTGAAACAAAAATCGCTAGATTCGGAAAATTATCCGAGAAAGTGAATTGTTGCATTCTTCAAATTAGATTGTGGTGTTGTGGCGTTGAGTGAAACAATCCAGAACCGCAATCAGGTACAGAACCCAGCGCGGTAGCGCGGGATCCTTCAGGCAACTGAGTATTAAGAAGCATTGCCGACGTTACGGCTAAGTGGCCTCCGGGATCCCCCGCATCCTCCACCCCAGCGAGTCTGTCGGGATAACCTTTAACTCTCTGTGCGATC
>JBBPIC010000055.1:0-44606 GCA_038040525.1 Acidobacteriota bacterium
GGTAGCCGCGCAACGCGGCAACCCTGGGCTAAACTACATAACCGCTTCGCGGTACCAATCCAAGCCGAGACTTATTCAGAGCTTCCTTTAGTTTGTCGCGGCGCCACGACAAGCTAATAAAGCTCATCGGACACCAAACTGACCCATTACTCTGGCGACCAGCGGTGCCTCATCTCAGAGAGGTCAGTATACGATCCACTAAACTACACGAAGCAACACCAAGCTTTTTAGTGAAATTTCGTGTTCCTTCGTGGATCGTCTTACTGTCCCACAGAGGAGGCCGAGGAGAGAGGATTATTTTGCGGGGCTGGCCAGGCTTTTGACTACCTTCTCACGGAAAAAGCGTGCTCTTTCTTTGATCGAGGCTTCATCGAGAGTCAGCAAACGCCGGTCGCGCATTACCACACGGCCGTTGATGATGACTGTCTGAACGTCGGAGGCCTTTGTGGCGTAGACAAGGTCTGAATAAATGTTGTAGACGGGTATTTGATTGAGGGAATCGCGAGCTACCAGCACCAGATCAGCGCGTTTGCCCACTTCGATCGACCCAATTTCTTTTTCCATGTGCAGTGCTTTGGCGCCTCGAATTGTGGCCAACTCAAACGCCTCCACCGCCGATATGACTTTGGGATCTCCGCTAATGAGTTTGTGAAGTTTAGCGACCGTATCCATTTCTTCCCACATGCTCAAATCGTTGTTCGATGCGGCACCGTCCGTACCTAAACCAACTTTCACGCCCTCTTTCATCATCCGCGGAACAGGGGCCACTCCCGACGCGAGCTTCATGTTCGACTGCGGATTGTGAACCACGCCGACGCCGGCGCGTTCCAAAGTGGCAATGTCGGTCTCCGTAGGCCAAACAACGTGAGCCGCAATCACGCGATCATTTAAGAAACCAATGCGCCTGAGATACTCGACCGGACTTGCACCCTTCGCTTTCAGACTATCATCTACTTCCCTCTTCGTTTCCGAAACGTGCGTCACGATGGGGGCGCCGGTTCGATCTGAGAACGCCCGCACTGCCCTGAGATGCTCTTCGGAAACCGTGTAAGGCGCGTGGGGAGCTATGGCTGGCGTGATCAGCTCATGGCCTTTCCATTTCTGGACAAATTTTTCGACATAGGCCATCGCCTCCGCATGAGTCTTGTTGTCTGCGACAGGAAAGTCGATAACAGTCTCGCCCAGCACGCCGCGAACACCGGCTTTAGCGGTTTCATCGGCAATGGCGTCTTCAAAGTAGTACATATCGCAGTAGGTCGTTGTGCCGCCGCGAATCATTTCAGCTAGACCTAAACGGGTCCCCGCGCGAACAAATTCCTCGTTCACATTCTTTGCTTCGGCCGGGAAGATAAACTTTGTCAGCCATTCCTGAAGGTCGAGGTCATCAGCCAACCCTCTGAACAAAGTCATCGGAACATGTGTGTGTCCATTGATAAGACCGGGAATGATGATCCTGTCGCGCGCGTCAACCGTTTGGGACGACGTGAAACGTCTCAATATCTCTTTGCGCTGGCCCACGGCGACGATGCGCCCGTTTTCGATGGCCACGCCGGCGTCTTCAATGACGCGATGCCCTTTGTCCATGGTTACGAGCGTGCCATTCAGCACCAGGAGATCTACGGGCGTCATACGCGTTCCCCTCCGTTGCGCAGCCGCAGGTATGGCCGGCCCAACAATCGTGGCGATAACTAAGATGAGGGTGATCAATGTTTTTTGTGACATAGTCGTTGATGACTCGTGAAAGTTGGACAGCCCTCCGGTCGAATCGAAACCGATTGCGACGGAAGGTATCGTCCCGCTCTAAATCTTCTCTGGTGCGTCCTCTGTGTGCTACGATCCACGAACATACACGAAAGGAACACTAACGTCTTTCGCGTCAGTTCGTGTCGTTTGGTGGATCGTACTCTTCAAGAAACCAGAACTTGAACGTTTGTTAAACAGAGGGCCACAGAGACAGTACCTACTTCGTCGCGCCGCTAAGAAAGCGCGCGTCGAAAGCACGCGGCAATAATTCTTCGATGTTGCATGTCTCGCTTTGACCTCGAAGATTTGCCAGGACGATCGTGGCGTTCTCGCAAAACTCATGAATAATCTGCCGGCAAGTCCCGCATGGTGGCGTTAACTGTCCTGTGTCAGCCACGATCGCCAGCTCAGAAAACTTTCTTTCGCCTTCAGAGAGAGCCTTCCAAATGGCGACACGTTCAGCACAAACCGTCAGACCGTAGCTGGCACTTTCAACGTTGCAGCCGGTGTAAACTTTGCCACCCTCTGTTTTCAACGCGGCGCCGACCAGGAAGTTTGAAAACGGTGCGACGGATTGCAAGCGCGCGGCCTTCGCTGTTTCGATCAGTTTTTCAAAATTCTCTTCGCTCAAGATTGACCTCCAACCGAGGTCAGGGCACTCGCCAACCTCTCACGAATCTTCCCACCTATTAGATCTATGCTCACTGAATTATGACCACCTTCCGGAATTATGACATCAGCGTAACGCTTTGAAGGCTCAACGAATTGCATATGCATTGGCCGAACTGTAGCAACATACTGCTCGATAACGGATTCAAGCGTCCGGCCTCTTTCGTCAATGTCGCGCCGCAGGCGACGAATGAAACGAATATCGTCCGGCGTGTCGACGAACACTTTAATATCCAACTGTTCCAGTAAGCGCGGGTCGGCGAAAATCAGAATGCCCTCCACAATCACAATTGGTTTTGGTTCCACCCGCCGAGTGTCATTAGAACGGGTGTGCGTGCGGAAGTCGTAAATCGGAAGCTCAACGAACTCTCCGGCCTTCAACTTCCTGACGTGGTTTACCAGCAGGTCGTTATCGAGAGCGTCGGGATGATCGAAGTTTGCAACCTGTCGATAATCGAGGGGCAGGTCTTTGAGATTGCGGTAATAGGAGTCCTGCTGAATAAAAACTACTTCGCTGGCTTTGACTGTATCGAGAATTCGATTTGCTATCGTCGTCTTGCCCGAGCCGGTACCACCGGAAATGCCAATTATCAAGCTCATTACTCTATTTATCGCCTATTTTACCCAATCAAGTCCAATCAGCAGTTGGGGCGATCCACGAAATAACACGAAATGGCACTAACGAGGTCTTCGTGTTGGTTAGTGTAGTTTCGTGGATCGCCCCTACTTCGGCAGCTTTGTTATTAGTCCTCTCAGCAACTGCGTGAATGTGATGCGCACGCGTTCACCGGTTTCGATCACTTCCTCATGATTAATCGGATTCTCACTGATTCCGGCCGCCATGTTCGTGATGCAGGAGATACCCAGGACATTCAGTCCCATGTGACGCGCCACAATGGCTTCCGGGACCGTACTCATCCCCACAGCATCTGCGCCGAAAGCACGCAGCATATGAATCTCCGCCGGTGTCTCGTAACAAGGCCCCGAAAGTGCGGCGTAGATGCCGCGACGAACTGTCACGCCGAGGTCGTGAGCTTCTGCAACCACCATCTCCTGAAGTTCGCGAGTATAAACTTCCGACATATCGGGAAAGCGAGGACCAAAACGCTCATCATTAGGCCCACGCAACGGGTTGACTCCCATCAAGTTTAGATGATCGCTAATCACCATCAACGCACCTTGATTCAATTGCACGTCAATCCCACCGGCGGCGTTGGTGAGAATCAGTGTTTCGATTCCCAGCAATTTGAACGTCCGGATTGGAAAAGTAACTTCCTCGAGGGTATAGCCTTCGTAGTAATGGACCCGACCCTGCATTGCGATGACGGGCACCCCTGCTACCTTGCCGATTACCAAACGGCCCGCATGGCCCTGCGCGGTTGAAGTTACAAAACCAGGAATCTCCTGGTATGGAATGCGAACGGACTCTTCAAATTCTTCAGCGAAAGCCCCGAGCCCGCTGCCCAGGACCAGGGCAATCCGGGCATCGCTGCCAGCGCGAGAACTGATTGTCCGCGCCGCGTGCTCCGCGCGCGAATAAAGATCCATTTTGGCCATTCCTTCCGACACTTCTTCACCTCAGCCCGCAGCCAACAAATGCGGCCGAAACTAATGCAGTTTAGAATTTAAGTTTTAGCATGCGATGCGAAGCGGCAGCCTAAAGGCTGAACTCTGAACTTCCCGCCTATCACGCATCACAGGTCGCTGCTTTTATCGTTCTTTCTCGTACGGGATACCCAAGGCCTTCGGGGGGCGCGACGATCCTATAAACCCGGCCAGCACAATAATCGTCAGGACATAGGGGAGCATTTGAATAAACTGAATAGGGACGTCTTCACCCGAAGGAAGTTTCACGACGCCTTGCATTTGGATTGTCACAGCTTCCGTGAAACCGAACAAGAGGCAGGCAAGCATAGTTTGGACCGGCCGCCATTTTCCGAAGATCAATGCCGCCAAAGCTATGAAGCCGCGCCCAGAGGTCATGTTGCGAGTGAACAATGACGACTGGCCGATTGAAAGATAGGCGCCTCCCATTCCGGCCAGCAGTCCTGACAACAACACACCTGCATATCTCATTTTCGCAACAGGCACGCCGGCGGCATCCGCTGCTTCAGGGTTCTCGCCCACAGAACGCAGCCTCAATCCAAACGGAGTTTTGTACAGGACGTACCACGCAAGTGGGACAAGGGCAAAGGCAATCCAGATGGGCGTGCCTGGTATCAAGTTTTCCTTTGCGATTTGTGGAGTAGAGCCTGATGACAGAAACAATGCGCCGCTTAAGAAACCCGGGATACCGATCATCAGAATATTGATGGCGGTTCCCGTCACCACCTGGTCAGCTCTATAACGAATGCATGCGACAGCGTGAATGGCAGCAATCAGTGAGCCCGCGCCCATGCCCGCGAGAAGTCCAACATAAGGATTGCCGACCCCATACGTCACCGCCGCGGCGGTGAACGCGCCAGCCAGCATCATTCCTTCAAGCGCAATATTGATCACCCCCGCGCGCTCGGAAAACATCCCTCCAAGCGCGGCGAGAATGAGCGGCGTCGAAGAGCGAATGGTCGACCAGATTAACGTGATTGTAAAGATTTCAGCCATCGCGTCACACCTTTGAGCGCTTGAGTAAACCCCACTTCGCGAATGGACCACGGAAGAAAGCCTCCGCGGCAACGAATAAGATTATTGTACCCTGCAGAACCTGAACGATGTCCTTGGTGACGTGTTCGGTAAAGGCGTCAACCGGAATGCCTCCGCGTTGCAGAACTGCAAACAGCAGGGCTGACAGGATGACTCCAACCGGATGGTTGCGGCCCAGAAGGGCGACGGCAATGCCGGTGAAGCCGTAGTTATCCGAAAAACCATCATAGTAACGGTAGCGATAGCCAAGCACTTCGTTGATAGCTACCATCCCAGCGAGTCCTCCGGAGATCGTCATCGCCAGAATGATCTGTTTGCGAACGGAAATGCCGCCGTATTCAGCAGCAGTGGGATTCGTGCCCGTGGCCCTTAGCTCATAACCCCATCTTGTTCGCCACAGAAAAAGATAGACCAGCCCGCAGCAAATCAGCGCCAGTACAAACGAAAGATTCAGAGGAATCCATGGCGGAAACCCGGGAATAAAGTTACCTAACCGGCTAATGTGTGCTGACTGGCTTATCGCCGCAGTCTGCATGATTGGATCGCCAGGAATCTTATAGTGGTATTGCGTAAAGTAGCTGCAAAGTGCGACCGCGACAAAGTTCAGCATGATCGTGTTGATAACTTCATGCGATCCAAATCGGGCTTTTAGGACGCCGGGTATGGCTCCCCACAACGCGCCGGCACTGATTGCGGCAATGAAGCAGAGCGGAATGAGAATCAGGCCAGGAAGATTCGCGATCGGGGAGTTAACAATGTCGCCGCCGGGCGATTTGATAAAGACGCCGCCAAACTCGATCCCCACCCAGGCGGCCGCAAACGCGGCTACATACAACTGTCCCTCAGCGCCAATGTTTAGTAACCCGCAACGAAATGCCAGCGCCACCGCCAGGCCGGTAAAAATCAGTGGGGTCGCATAAAAAAGCGTGTAGCCAATGCCGACAGGCCACGAAAGAGCGCTGCCAAAGAGCAATCCATAAGCCGTCAGAGGGTTGTCGCCAATGATGAGGATCAGAATTCCGCCGACGATAAAAGCGGCGATGACAGCGATTAGGGGGAACAAGAGTTCGCGTAAGAGATTCATTTTTGAAATGGTCTTAGGACTTTGTTCTTTGATCTTTGCTCTTGGGTCTTTGCTCTTGGGTCTTTGTGCTTAGTGCTTTGTGCTTTGTGTGTTGACTCTTCGTGCTGTCAGAGTTCTTTGCGGCTTTGCCGCCTTCCGTGCGGTAAGGCTCTGCCGGCTCTGCCTTACCGGCGGTGCGATCTTGTTTTGAGGCTACGCCTCGGACGGAGGCATAGCCTCAGACTCCTTTTCGGGTCACCGGTAAGGCACAGCCTTACCGCACGGAAGGCGGCAGAGCCGCAGCTCCAAATCTAGTGCCCCCGTGTCATCAGCAGTCCAATCTCTTCAATGGTGGCAACCTTGGGATCAACTTCGCCGACGATGCGACCGTTGTGGACCACCAGCAGCCGATCCGCAAGCGACGTAACTTCCTCCAGCTCGGCCGACACCAACAAAACCGCGCAACCAGCATCACGCAAGGCGACCAACTTCCGGTGAATGAACTCGATGGCCCCAATATCAACGCCCCTTGTCGGCTGGGAAACCAGAAGAAGCTTCGGATCAACCTTGAATTCCCGGCCGATAATCAACTTCTGCTGGTTGCCGCCGGAGAGCGCGCGGGCAGGAAGGTCCGGATTCGCCGGGCGCACGTCAAAGCCCTCGATGATTTCGTTAGCGCGTGTGTGAATGGCTTCCTGGTCCAGAAATCCTGCGTAAGCCACAATTGGTTTGCGATAGTGGACACCCAGAATCGAGTTCTCCGCCAAATCAAACTCGAGCAATAAACCGCGTCGATGTCTGTCTTCCGGAATATGGGCGATGTGCAACTCACGTCGGATACGAGCGCCTGCGCCCGTGATGTTCTGATTCTCAAAGTTGATTTCGCCGGAGATCCGTGAAGCGTCAACCAGTCCTGCCAGTGCTTCAATCAGTTCTGTTTGACCATTTCCCTCGACGCCGGCAATGCCTACGATCTCTCCCTTACGAACTTCAAAGGAAACGTCGTCGACTGCCTTTCCTTCTCGGGCAGTAACCGAAAGATTTCGCACTATCAGTTCTGCACTTCCCGGCATGGCCTCCGTCTTCTCGACCCGCAAAAGAACTTCGCGACCTACCATTAAACGGGCCAGCTCTGCAGCATTCGTTTCCTTCGTCTGCAGGCGGCCAACTACACGACCATCACGCATCACCGTCACTTCATCCGAGATCGCCAGGACCTCCGCCAGTTTGTGGGTGATGATGACTACAGTCTTCCCCTGCTCGCGCATGCGCCGGAGGATGGCAAAGAATTCCTCCACTTCCTGTGGAGTAAGTACAGCTGTGGGCTCGTCCAGAATGAGTAGTCGCGCGTGGCGATAAAGCGCCTTGAGTAGTTCGACTCGTTGTTGCTGGCCCACGGAAAGATGCTCGACCACCGCGCCCGGATTAACGGCCAGCTTAAACTCTTCAGAAAGTTTTTGGATTTCAGCCGAAGCTTTTCTGAGATCGAGGGCAACCGCGCTTCCCGGCTCAGCGCCCAGAACTATGTTTTCGGCAACCGTCATCGTGTCTACCAACATGAAATGTTGATGGACCATCCCTATGCCGAGAACAATTGCATCGTGTGGAGACTTTATTTCATGGACGTGGCCATCGACTAAGATCTCGCCTTCGTCTGCGGTGTAAAAACCATACGCGATGCGCATCGCCGTGGACTTGCCGGCGCCATTTTCACCCACGATGGCGTGGATCGTCCCCGGCTTAACCACAATATTCACGTGGTCGTTTGCGAGAACATTGCCGAAGCGTTTGGTTATGTTTCTAAGCTCTAACATCGAAGAAAACGTTATTAACGCCAGCGAAGGGTACGATCCACGAAATTACACGACCTGGCACTAACAAATTTTCGTGTTGCTTCGTGTGATTTCGTGGATCGTTGATTATTTCGTCATGGCATCCGTAACCTTAATCTCCCCTGCCATGATTTTCTTTCTCGCCTCTTCTACTTGCTGGGTCATCTCGGCATTGATCAGCTCCTTGTTGAATTCATCCATCGAGTATCCAACACCGTCCTTGTCCAAACCGTAAACATGGAACCCTGCTTTGAATTGTCCGTTGACCACGTCTTTGACGATGTCGTAGACAGCATTGTCCACTCGCTTCACCATACTCGTAAGCACAAAGCCGGGCTTCACCATGTTTTGATTTGAATCAACCCCGATAACGAAATGTGTCGCGCGGCCGTTTTGCTTGCCATATTGCTCAACCGCATCAAACGCACCCAGACCTGAATTACCCGCGGCCGTGAAAATCACGTCGGCGCCCTTGCCGATTTGCGCCAGCGCGATTTCCTTGCCTTTGCCGGGATTGTTCCAGGCAGCATCAGTAACACCGACGTAGTTTGGAATCACGCGAATATTGGGATTAACGGCGCGAGCGCCTTCTTCATAGCCCTCTTTGAACCGGTGGATCAGACCGATGTCCATCCCACCCAGAAATCCGATGGTCCCTGTCTTCGATGCCTTCGCCGCGAGCATTCCCACCAGATAGGATCCTTCGTGTTCCTTAAAGACCAACGACGCGACATTGGGGAGATCGCTGACGCCATCAACGATCGCAAAACGAATGTTTGGGTAGTCTTTCGCGACCAGTTCGATAATGGGAGTTTGCGCGAACCCGATGCCAATGATCAGATCGTAGCCGCGTTCGGCAAACGCGCGCATGGCCGGTTCAATAGACGTAGGATTGCCGGGTTCGATATCACGCAGGAGGATTGGCAGAGGCGGCTTGTCACAGCTCGAGGCATCGGGCCACTTTCCAGTTTCCGCACATTTAGCCCCCGCCCACGCCGCCGCATTAAACGAGCGGTCATCCTTTCCACCAATGTCGAAGACAATTCCTACGCGAATCTTTCCTTTGTCATCCGCGCCATAACTTTCATTGCTACAGGCTGAACCGAAAAGGGCCAACAGACAAAGAACAAGCAAAGTGGATAACATTACGACTTTCATTGGTTAATCACTTCCCTAACTAATAGCGGTAATTCAAGGGGAGGTTGGTCGGCAACTTCGTAAGCGGCTTGTATGCGGCCCACCGCTTCTTTCGCTTTGGAATTGTCGCGGCAATAAATCGTTCCCAGCGCTGCTCCAGCGTCCACGCGATCACCTATTTTTCCTGCAGTCATAAAACCGACCGTCGGATCAATGGTATCGTCGATACGCACACGCCCCCCGCCGATAGCAGCAATTGCATGTCCGATTTCCGCCGTATTAACTTTGTTGATAAATCCAGAGCGTGGTGATTCTACCTTAAACGATTCTGTCACCAAAGGAAGAAACTTCGCCGGATCGTCACAGACTCGGGGTTCGCCGCCCTGTTCTTCTACATTCCTGCGGAAGCATTCCAGTACCGCTCCCGAACTCAAGACCCCGCGCAGTCTCGAGCGAGCCGGGTCAAGAGAGTCATCAACTTTGGTGAGCACCAGCATGTGGGCCGAGAGCTCAAGCGAAAGATCAAGAACCGGGGCCGCACCCTCCTCAAGTTCTCCACGCAACAGCTCAATACACTCTTTCACTTCCAGCGAGTTACCGACCGCCCGTCCAAGAGGCTGGTTCATGTCCGTCAACAGCGCGCGCGTGTGAATGCCGCAGGAGTTTCCCGTTCGAACCAGAGCGTGGGCTAGTGCCTTCGCTCGTTCTTCTTCGCGCATGAAAGCGCCCGAGCCGACTTTTACATCGATGACCATTGCATCGAGGCCTGCTGCCCCCTTCTTTGAAATGATCGAGGCTACGATCAGCGGGATTGCTTCGACAGTGGACGTGGCATCCCGCAGCGCATACATCTTTTTGTCAGCTGGAGCTAATTCTCCAGTTTGGCCCGACATGGCGTAGCCGACGGTCTTCAGGACGCGCTCAAACTCAGCGGCACTTAGATCGACCCGGTAGCCGGGGATGGATTCAAGTTTGTCGAGCGTGCCGCCCGTGTGGCCCAGGCCGCGTCCGGAAATCATCGGCACGGCAACCCCGCATGCGGCGACCATCGGCGCGATGAGCAACGAGGTCTTATCGCCGACTCCGCCGGTGGAATGCTTGTCGGCCTTAGGCTTGTCAATGGCTGAAAAATCGAGCGTGTTTCCCGAATGCAGCATGGCGTCTGTAAGCATCTGCTGTTCGGAGTCGTCCATTCCATTAAGGTAGATGGCCATCAGGAGGGCGCTGATTTGATAGTCGGCGATCGTCCCGTTCGTAACGCCTTCGATGAAGAACTCGATCTCTTCAAGGGAGAGATGCCCGCCGTCGCGTTTCTTTCTGATTACGTCCTGAGGTCTCAATCTCTTTTCCTCAACCGCTCGTTATCATCACCACCGCCTGCGCGGCCACAGCAAGTTCTTGCCCCACCGCATCAAGTCCTTCTCCTGTCTTGGCCTTCACGCTCACACTCGAGAGCTCAACACCCAAAACCTCGGCTATCTTCTCTCGCATTGAAAAAATATAAGGCCTCAGCTTTGGGCTCTCAAGCATAATTGTGGAATCAACATTCACAATCTGGCTGTTGCGTTCGTGAGCCAGCCAAACGACGCGCGAAAGTAACTGCAAACTACCAGCATCTTTCCATTGCGGATCATTATCCGGAAAATGAACTCCCAGATCCCCTTCACAAAGAGCACCGAGTATGGCGTCGGCAATTGCATGCAACAACGCGTCGGCATCTGAGTGGCCGTCGCCACCTCGATCCGAATCTATAGGCACTCCGCCGAGGACCAGCGGCCGACCCTCCACGAGCCGGTGTATATCGTTGCCGATGCCAATTCTGAACATTCCAGTTTTTGCGTTTGATTCGTTAGTCCAAGATTACGAGTAAAAGAAGGCACGATCCACGAACCTACACGAACGAACACGAAAATCTTGTTAGTGCTATTTCGTGTTAGTTCGTGGATCGCAGTATCGCCTCAGCAATAACCAGATCCGCTTCCCGCGTGATCTTAATATTGCGCGAGCTGCCCTCTACAGTTGCGATATTGACACCCAATCGCTCCACAATCGAGCTTTCATCAGTCAGCTCGGGATCAAGTACATCTACCTGCTCATAGGCGCGCCGCAGTAGTGCATAGCGAAAACTTTGAGGTGTCAGAGCGTTGCGCAGATCTTCGCGTCGCAGTGTCTTGACCACCATTCCTTCCCGGACCTCTTTTACTGTGTCGACAGGCTTGGAAACGAGAATAGCAGCGCCTTCCCTGCTCGCGACTTCAACCGTACGAGCGATTTCATCGGGAGTTACAAAAGGCCGCACACCGTCGTGGACCACAATGATTTCCGCTGTGACTTCACGAACCGACTGCAGACCCTTCAAAACAGATTCGGCTCGCGTCGATCCGCCCGGGACAACTTTTCCGAGCTTTCGCAATCCGTGTCTGGCACTAAGATCAAGAAAGGCTGCGGATTCCTGAGCGGGAATGACAACAATAATTTCCTGGATGACGTCACAGCACTCGAAGGCATTGAGTGTGTGAAAAAGAATGGGGGTGCCGGCCAGTTCCAGAAACTGCTTGGGCCGTGAGCCGGCCATCCGCATGCCCTGCCCGGCAGCGGCTATGATTGCGACATTCATAAAGAAGTGACAGGTAACGAGTGACAGGTAACAAGTGACAAGTGACAAGTAAAAAGGCAGCTGCGGTTATTTTCTCGCCACTTGTCATGGATCATAAGAAAGTGACAGCTAACAAGTACCAAGAAGCACCCAATGCCATCTCGTCACTTGTCACCTGTCACCTGTCACTTGTCACTTGTCACTTGTCACTCTTAAAGCTCCGTTATCGGCTCACTATCGGTGATGCGCACAGGCACTGGCCCGCTGCGAGGTTCACGCGCAGGTCGCCGGACCGCGCCATTGATACGATGTTCGCCACTAACGGCAGCACTATCCGGGTCCTCCCAGAGGCGTCCGAAGATCATTTTTCCGGCTGTAGTCTGAAGGACGCTGGTGACAGCAATGTCCGCGTTTTTGCCTATCAACCGGCGCGCGTTATCTACGACTACCATCGTGCCATCATCCAAATACGCGACGCCCTGGTTGTATTCTTTGCCTTCCTTCAAAATAAACACTCGCATGGCTTCGCCTGGAAGCACTACCGGCTTCAGGGCGTTAGCCAGCTCATTTATGTTGAGCACGCTCACACCGCGCAACTGCGACACTTTGTTCAGATTGAAGTCGTTAGTAACGATGACCGCATCCAATTGCTTGCCGAGTTCGATCAACTTCAAATCAACTTCTCGCACGGAAGGAAAGTCGGTTTCGACAATTTGAATGTCGAGCGAACTGTTGTTCTGCAGCCGGTTGAGCATGTCCAGGCCACGACGGCCACGCTGGCGTTTCGATGAATCGGGAGAATCGGCCACCTGTTGCAACTCGCGCAGGATAAACTGCGGGATGATTAAGGAGCCGGTCAGGAAACCAGTCTCGGCGACGTCGGCAATACGGCCGTCGATAATTACAGAAGTGTCCAGGATTTTAAGATCCCGTCGCGATGCCTTGTCGGTCAGGATTCCGCCCAAAGCCGAGAGCTCCAGATAGTCGCCTTTGGCAGCACCGACCATCAGGCCGACGTAAGCCATAAAGAACGTCAAGGCCAACGTCAGGAAGGTCTTAACCTCCGGCGCAACCGCCATCGATTCCTGACGGCTAATCAAAGATCCGATCAGAAACGCCCCGATGATTCCCAGAATCGAACCTACGGCCGCCCCGATTAAAGTCTTCAGGCTTGCGCGTCGGATTCGCAGTTCAAAAAAAATTATGCTGATTGCGATGACGGCGCCTATGGCCGCAGAAATCCACGGATCGCCGCCTATAGGTCGAAGAACGTATCCAGCAGCAACGAGAATTGCAGTAAAAACCAACCGGATGATAACTACATCCCCATGCATAATGGCGGGAATCTTAACACGGCCTTACCTACCCGTCACCAAAAACCTCTTATAGTCCGCGATTTAGAGCGATTGGCTTAGAAATGACGTGAGCCGTGTAGGACAGGGCATTCCTGCTTGTCAGCGGTGGCAAAGATGCCAGTCTGAGTCCCCTCCCGCATTGATGAGTGCAGTGGAGGAACCGCCAAGACGCCAAGAGCGCCAAGGACGCGATGCATTGCAGTGATCTCATCTGCTGCTGTCTTGGCGTCCCTGGCGTCTTGGCGGTTTGATACTACCGGTTATCCGGATACACGATCCGGACACTAAAACTACCGCTGTTGTCGTTGTAGTTATCGTCGTTAGCTAAGAGAAATAACCTACCGTCGATCGGGGCAGTAAAAGTCAACTGGCTACCGATCAGAAACGGTTGCGTCATCTGACCATTCGACTGAAGTATGTAACCAATCAGCGCACCTATTCCCGCATTTGGCACGGGACGTCTGTTGACCCCAAAAATCGCGCTCGCTCCGGCGCGGCTGCCGTCCGGCGATACGATCCCCACGCGTTGCCCGGCGGTAACGTTTCCTGACGCCGTGATTGTGACTTGATCGCCAGTACGGAGTTCGACGCCTGAATCAATCCCTCGCGAGTCGTTACCCGGGACATTGATCATTCTTTCCAGCGTGCGATTGCTGCGTCGATCGCGATTTGGATTTTGATTTGGATTGTAGTCGCCTCGTTGTCGCGAACGCGTGGCGGCTGGTTCAGTGTTTCCCGCCGGTGAGCCAAACGGATCGAAGTTATCATTCTGGTTGCGACTGTCATCAGCCTGCGTCATCGCCGACAAGTCAACTTCCTTGCGAACACGAACATTGAAAGCGCCGCGAGCGTCGGTGTAGTTGCCGCGGTTAATCGTCAGATAAAGACGCCCATCGCGATCAGCCGTAATTTCACGCCCGCCGCCGATCTCGATTATCGGCGCATCATAGTCATTGCCGATTACGCCAATCAGCTCTCCTTCCGCAGCTCGCGGTAACGGAGCACTCGGATCCGTGGTACTCAAACCTGCGGGAGTGATTCGAGTCCGACCCGCATAAATGGTTCCGGTCGCGTCAACTCTCATTCTCTCGCCGCGCCGGAGATCAATCCCGGTGTCAACCCAGTTTGGACCAAGCGCGACGTCGACGGTGCGCGTTTGGTAACGCGCGTCATCCAATGAGCGGCCCTCGATTTCAATACGTTCAATGTCGCGCGGACGCAGAAATACCACCTCGCCGGCGCTGACCGTTCGTGCTGTGCCGGCAGAACCTCCTTGATTGGTGGGACGAGCAGGCAATGTTGCCGGCGCAGTTAGTTGTATCGCGAAGCGGCCGTTAATGAAGCCCAGCACGGTGCCTCTCAGTATTGTGCCGCCACGCAAAGTAATTGTGTCGGCAGCCACCAACGAAAAGGCCGCCAGCGTGATCAGTAACGCAAAAACAAATTTTTTCATGGTTTTCTCCTCCCGAACTCCAAGCTCAGGCCTCAAAATGGGGGGAGAGGTTGCAGATAAGAAGCTGTGTATCTTCGAGGGAACGCGTAGAGACTACAACGCACGGAACTGCAGAGCAAGTAACGAGGCCCCTCCTTGGAGTGCGCCGCCTTGTCGGCGCTTTGGCCCGCTGCGACTAGTCGCAGCCTTCGCATGGGTTGAGTGCGTGACTAAATCTGAGTTGATCTTTTGGCAACGTCGTGCCGCCAAGCCGGCACGGGCCAAAGCGCCGACAAGGCGGCGCACTCCAAGGAGACGCCTATGGCGTGGCCGCGCCTGCACCTGCGGGTGGCTTGACAGTAACCGCTGGGACATTCTGGTCGCGCACAAGTTGGTTGAATGCGGGCACGTCTGTTTTCATAATTTGGGCCAGACGGGTCAACTGCGCATCAATCTGTCCAACTAACTCACCGTAAACCGCATACGACTGATCGGTTGGCGCTGCATCGCCACTTGCCACAACGCCGGCTAACGAAGCCAGCTTGTTGTTTAGCCGGATTGGATAATTCAAGGGATCCTGGCTGCTCTGATTTTTGGTTTGATACAGAGTTTCTTCAACGTCAGTAAGATTCTTCTTAAGCGTTGAGGCGGCGTCATTGATGACTTTGAAGCTCGGTTGGCCGGCGAGACGTTTCACCAGATCGTCCACTTGTTTTCGGACATCGCGGATCTGGAGAATCGCATTGTGCGTCTCCGAAACCTTGTCGCGGATCTTGAGGCCAAACTCAAGCTGCTTCACAAAGTCGCCGGCTGGCGTCGACAACCGAGGATCGGGTTTTACTTCGAAGCTTTCGGTCATGGTCTTTCCATCGACCGTAAGTTTCACCTGATACGTGCCCGGCACTGCTCGCGGTCCGCGCATATCCCCTGCCCACAGGATCATTCCCGGAAATCGAACCGCTTCCGGATATCGCAGGTCCCACACAAAGCGATTCAATCCGACGTCAGTGGTCACGCGCGGTTGCCGTGTTCCCGGGCCAAAGAATTCCGACTCTTCCCCCGAAGGCGCTGGCGGTTCGTCAGGAGGCGTTTGCACTTGTGCAGCTCCCATCGCAGCGGGACCTGGCTGAGCACCTGGTGAGGGTGCAGCCACCGCAGCCGCTGGTTGTGCTCGAGGCGCTCTGGCCGTGAACTTTTGAATCGATTTACCGGACGAGTCGAGAAATTCCAGTACTACGTCAGTCGTGGGTTTTGACTTGAGCGAATAATAGACCACTGCGCCCGAGGGCGGATTGCGGCCAATGGTTGCTGTCGCCGGCAGGGGAAATCCTCCACCCTGCATGCGATATGGATTCTCCGGTCGAAAGAGTTTGTTTTGCCTGGCCGCGTTTGCGCCCCCGGCCTCCATGAGCTGTTGGACCAGCGGGAGATCGTCGAACACCCAAAAAGATCGACCCTGCGTAGAGGCAACCAGGTCTTGCTCTCGTTTATGAACGGCAAGGTCGGTAATCGGAACAACCGGAAGGTTGAATTGCATCGGTTGCCAATTGGCGCCGTCATCGAAGGAAACATAGAGACCTGTTTCCGTTCCCGCATAGAGAAGTCCGCGCTTGCCCGGGTCCTCGCGGATGACGCGCGTGAATGCTGTGTTTGGAATTCCGCTGGTGATTTTCTTCCACGACTTGCCGTAGTCGTTGGTCTTGTAAAGATAGGGTTTGTTGTCGTCCCACTTGTACATAGTCGCGGCCAGGTAAGCAGTCGCCGCATCGTTTGGCGAAGCCTCAATGGAATTAATCTGAATCCATTCCGGCATCAAGCTTTTTGGTGGGGTGACGTTTTCCCAGTTCTTGCCCCCGTCTCGAGTGATATAGACCACTCCGTCGTCGGAACCTGACCAGATCACATTCCGCTGAACGGGCGACTCCATGGCCGCAAAAATGGTCCCGTAGTATTCAACGCTGGTGTTGTCCTTCGTTATGGGTCCCCCGGACGAACCCTGTTTGGATTTGTCGTTTCGAGTCAGATCGGGGCTGATTACTTCCCAGGTTTGTCCTTCGTTCAAGGACCTGAAGAGAACGTTGCCCCCGGCAAAGAGCGTGTTCGAATCATGTGGAGAAAAGAAGATTGGAAAATTCCACTGGAATCGATATTTCAAAACATCGGCGCCGGCGCCCATCGGATTATTTGGATAAGGAGTTACGTTGCGAAGTTGGCCGGTGCGATGATCGTAGCGCGTCAGCAGGCCGCCGTAAGAACCAGCGAATACAATTAACGAATCCTTTGGTGAGGGCGCGATCCAGCCAGACTCACCACCACCCACGTCATACCAGTCTTCGCGTCGAATGCCCGCTTCGGTCGTGCGGCTGGGAATGCGCACAGTTGAGTTGTCCTGTTGTGCGCCATAGATGTTGTAAGGAAAATCGTTGTCGACGGTGACTCGATAAAACTGCGCCGTCGCCTGGTCTTGTTCGGTCCAACTGCGGCCACCGTTGAAGGAAACGTTTGCGCCGCCGTCATTGCTGTTGATCATCCGGCTGGGATCGTCGGGAGCAATCCACAGATCATGATTGTCGCCATGAGGCACCGAGATGGATGAATACGTGCGGCCCCCGTCGTTCGACTTGTAGAAGCCCGTGTTAAGCACGTAAACCGTGTCGGCGTTTTTTGGATCCGCGTAGATGCGCGTGTAGTACCACGCGCGCTGCCGCAGCCGGCGCTCTTCGTTCACTTTCGTCCAGGTCCGGCCGGCGTTGTCGGAACGAAACACACCGCCATCGTCGGCTTCGACGATTGCCCACAATCGATCGGGGTTGGCCGCCGATACGGTGATGCCTACCTTTCCCACCATGGCCCTCGGCAAACCCGGATTACGAGTAAGCTCCTGCCAGGTGTCGCCCCCATCGGTTGATTTGAGGATTCCTCCGCCTGGACCACCACTCTCGAGCGTCCACGGTTTTCGATAAACCTCCCAGAAGCCCGCGTAAAGAATGTGTGCGTTGGTTGGATCGAATATCAAATCTGACGCACCTGCTTTGTCACTTCGATAGAGGACCTTGTCCCACGACTTGCCCCCGTCTTTCGATCGGAAGATTCCTCGTTGTTCATTAGGCCCAAACGTGTGGCCCAGCGCAGCCACGTAAACGAGATCTGGATTACGCGGGTGCACTCTAATGCGGGAAATCTGACGCGTGTCTTCCAGGCCAACGCGTTTCCACGTTTTGCCGGCGTCAGTAGACTTGTAAACGCCGTCACCGTGGGAAACATTGCCGCGGATCGGCGACTCGCCCATGCCAACATAGATCGTGTTCGGATCGGAATCGGACAAACCTATAGCTCCGACTGAGCCCGTACCAAACACAGAGCCATCGCTAATTGGTTCCCAGTTAATCCCGCCGTCCACTGTTTTCCAGACGCCGCCACCGGTAGCGCCAAAGTAGTAAACCAGCGGTTGCGATGACACTCCCGCCACCGCCGTTACGCGTCCGCCACGGAATGGTCCAATCGATCGCCACTGAAGTGCTTTCAGCGGATCGGCTTCGGAGGGTGCGGGCGAGGCTGACGGCCTTGGCTGGGCCTGAAGTGAAACAGTAACGACTGTTAGTAGGACGAAGAGGCAAAGAGACGCGCGACATCGATCGAACAACGTCTTGAGCATTGAGGGAGACTCCTTTAATTTGGCGCTATCGTAAAGCAAACTGTTAGTTTGCGTTGACGGATTCCAATCAAGGTTGGAGCTTTGGAACGGCTGCGCATAATATCAACTCGCGCAGTTTCTGTCGCGTGGAACGCGGAACGATTGCTCCGTAGGAGCCGAATGTTTATAGATACAACGTCTACTCCAAGACCTAAGCTCTGTAGGAGCGAAATGTTGTTGGCGAGAAGAAACGCGCTGTCAAGTTTCATAGGAACCCATTATGCTCGAAAGCTAAAGCCCCATGAGTATCTACTTACCTGGACCAGTTACTAATTATCAACATGCGAAGTGTTACGCTCGCCAAGACCGCAACTGTTCGCCTGTTGTCTCGCGAGAACATTTCATTTCAGAAACTCTTCTTCAACAAATTGAGTTGAACAACACAGCGAAAATTGCAGGGTTGAAGTGGCAGGAGCCGCAAAATTTGCCGTTGTTCCTATTCCTAGATTGGCGTCAAACATTCTGTGCGAGCGTCACAACCAAGCCCTCAGCGGACTCGATGCGACCATGGGTTTGTTTACCGAAGCAATTCGTGATTTTGACGCAGAGCAGCGCAAACCTGATGCGCCCTCTGAAGTAAGATCCTTCTCAGGTGATGACATTGTGCGTTGGATGTTGAAATGCACAGTCGGCCTTGTAATATTCAAGGAACGTCAATGCTACTAATCTCAAACCGGAGTGGTTCGGTTTACTGTTCGGCGAGGAAACATGGCCAGACGGTTGGGGCTTATATTTTGATGTCATGAATAACAATAAGGTTTATCACTCTCAGTCGTTCTTGATTGAAACCAAAGTTGACCCGACGCGACAGCTGGTACTGGCTACAACATTTGTCATCCGAGGGTTTCCTTTTGTGATGTGTATGGGAACACCCGGGCATCCTCAGCAGTTTGGATTCCTACGACCGCAAGCAATCGTTTTTCGATCGGGCAAGAGCGAAATGGCGTTAGAGTTTTGTTGGTCGCAAGGCCCGGCCTCAAATGCCGTGTTCCTTGACCGCGCTGGAAGTTATGATGGCCCGCCCCCGGATTGGCAGGACTGGGAGAAGAACGGATGAGAGGCGTCCACGCCGCCTAACCCTCCCACGTTGTCGCTTCGTTTGAACCAAGTTACTTCATGTTTCCTACCTATTGTCCCGCACCTTGCGAAAATCCCGGAGTTTTGGGCGTAAGATGCGCCCGCAAAAGTTCTTGCGTCTTCTTGGCGTTTTGGCCTTCCAGAATTCTAAAGTTTTCTAGAGTTTTCTTTTGCCACTTGTGCTTTGGCTTGTACCGACTCAGGCAGCGCTTGAGTGCTCGAATCCGTATCTCATGACAGATCCTCTATTTCTGGGCTGAGTGATGTCAGGAGTGTCAGCCGTTGTTACAGACCTGAATTCGCCACATTGCGCACCTACGGAGCTGGAGAGTCTTATGTTGTCTTCGTTCTATAGACATTATGTCCCTATGGGACTGAGGCGTATTATCGGGCCTATGCTCTGGAATCTTAAGACTCGATTCTTCTTAGATCCAATGCTCAGACTCAAATGCACATCGGAACAGTAAAAGAGATTTGGCGCCATCCCGTGAAGTCGATGGCCGGTGAAAAACTCGACGCCTGCAAGGTTGCATCAATGGGCATCCCAGGCGATCGAGGGTGGGCGCTTCGTGATGAAGTTTCCCAGGAGATAACTAACGGCAAACAAATACCGCTGCTCATGCAATGTGCGGCGCGTTATCGTGAAGAACCGGCGAACGGCGCAATTCCACACGTTGACATCACCTTTCCTGACGGCACACGTATCGGAAGCGACTCGCCCGAATTAAACTCCTATTTATCCGAAGTCTTTGGGAAGGCGCTTACGCTCTGGCCGCTACAACCTGCGAGCAACAAGGCCCACTATCGCAGGGCTAAAATGGGCGCGCGTCTTGCGGGAGTTATGGGTCGATTCAGCGCATTTCGCGCGATGCTGCCCGCGCTCACCAGCTTTGGCAGTATGAACAGGGACCTGCGAGAAATGTTCAGCCGGGAGGCGCATGAGCCGATACCCGACATCTCCATTTTGCCGCCTGAAGTGCTTGAGTTCACTTCTCCGCCGGGAACTTATTTCGATGCGTTTCCGATCCACGTCCTCACGACTGCATCGCTCGACGCGATGGCCCAATTCAATCAAGCTGCCAATTGGAACGTGCGACGTTTCCGGCCCAACTTCTTAATCAAAACCGAGGCGGGGATAGAAGGCTTGGCAGAATCAACGTGGGCGGGGAAAACATTGCGGATAGGCTCGGTCGAGCTGAAGTGTGAAATACCAACGGTGCGTTGCGGTATGACGATGCAAGCCCAACACGACCTGCCGAAAGACGCCAGCGTGCTGCGTTCAATTGTTAAGGATGCTGATCAGAACCTTGGGGTTTATGCGAGCGTGATCACCACGGGAACTGTGAACGAAGGCGACCCTGTTGAACTGTTGTAGCCTTGGCTAGAGCGCCCCCTTGGAGTGCGCCGGCCTGGCGGCGCTTTGGCCCGTGCCGGCCCGGCGGCACGATGTCTCCATAGATTCAACTCACATTCTGGCGCGCCTCTAACCCATCCGAAAGCTGCGACAAGTCGCAGCGGGCCAAAGCGCCGCCAGGCCGGCGCACTCCAAGGAGGCGTCCTATTCGTAGAAACTAGAACAACGCTTCGAGCGCTTCTTCCACCGACCGCACGCCCACCGCTCGCAGCCCGAGCATTCTTTCCAAACCCGCCGTGTTGGAAGATGGCATGATAATGGTCTTAAATCCGAGCGCCTGGGCCTCGCGCGCGCGCACCACAGCTTGGTTCGTTCCGCGGACTTCGCCGGTCAGGCCCACTTCACCAAAAACCGCCGTATGTGGATCAATCGGGATGCCTTTGAAACTGGAAGTGATTGCCGCAACTACGCCCAGATCCACCGCCGGCTCATCCACCTCCAACCCACCTGCAATGTTGACGAAGACGTCGTCGCCCAACATCTGTAGCCCCACGCGCTTGTCCAGCATGGCCATCAAAAGCGAAACGCGATTCTGATCCACGCCCTGGGTCATGCGCCGCCCGGTTCCGTATTTTGTTTCCGAGACAAGGGCTTGAATCTCCACCAGCAGCGGTCTTGTACCTTCCATGCAAGCCGTAACCACAGAGCCGGAAACATTCTGCGGTCGCTCCTGCAAAAACATTTGCGATGGATTCGCGACTGGGACCAGCCCGCGAGCCGTCATCTCGAAGACGCCAATTTCGTTGGCAGCCCCAAAGCGATTCTTGACGGCGCGCACGATGCGATGGTTGTGATGACGCTCGCCTTCAAAATAAAGAACTGTGTCGACGACGTGTTCAAGTGCCTTGGGACCGGCAATCGATCCATCTTTGGTGATATGGCCGATCAGGAAAACTGGAATAGTGCGATTCTTTGCCAGCAGCAGGAATTGATGGGCTGCCTCCCTCACCTGCGACACAGAGCCCGGCGCCGACTCAATCATGGCCGAGAAGACTGTCTGAATTGAGTCGACCACAATAGCCGTGGGCCTTAGTTTCTCGACCTCATGAAAAATGTTCTCCAGATTCGTTTCCGGCAGCAGAAATAAGTTCTTAGCCGAAATGCCCAAGCGTTCGCCGCGAAGTTTTATCTGCCGCTCCGATTCCTCGCCGGAGACGTAGAGCACTGCACCTTGTCCCGCGCTTAAGCGATCAGCAACCTGAAGCAGGAGCGTGCTCTTTCCAATACCCGGATCACCGCCAATGAGCACAAGCGTCCCGGGGACGATGCCGCCACCCAGCACACGATCGAATTCAGTTACACCGGAGGAAATACGAACTTCGTCCTGCGATTCGATTTCGGAATACGCGATAGCTGACACATCACGGAGCTTCAAGCCACTGCGACCAGGGCTCTTTGCCGAACTGCGCGCGCGTTCTTCCACGAGCGAATTCCATTCCCCACACTCCGGGCATTTTCCCAGCCACTTGCCCGATTGATGCCCGCAGTTCTGACAGACGAAGGTTGTTGCCGATGTTTTCTTCAAACTAATTTACTCGGTAGTGACAAGTGCAAGTGCTTCGGTTTTTTACGAATCAGCCCGGAGGGCTATCAGAAAGTAGCCGGTGGTCGGAGCGAAGCGTAGACCACCGGTCAAGGGCGGAACGGAAACTGCACCCCGGCGGGGTGCGAGAAATCGTTGACATCTCGGTTCTGGCACCCCTCCTGGGTGCTGGCCCCTGCGACGAGCGATCCGGTGGTCTACGCTTCGCTCCGACCACCGGCTACTTTCTGGCAGCCCTCCGGGCTGATTCGGTGAAAGGCCGAAGCCCATTGCACTTCGAACTAGATTCAGCTTCATCCCGCTTACTTCAGTCCAATAAACTTCTGACGTTTTCCACCGGCCTGCCAAGCACGGCCCGGTTGCCGCGTTCGACGATAGGCCGTTGAATCAAGTCCGGATGTTTGATCATCATATCGATGAGCTCGTCGTCGCTGAATTCATCTTTGCCTAAGCCGAGTTCACGATAGATGTGTTCCGCTTTACGCAAAAGCTCTCGCGGCTTCATTCCCATCTTGCGCAGCAACTCACTCAGTTTCTTTCGATCAAGAGGCTGGGTGTAGTAATTCACCTTTTCGAAAGGTATGCCACTCTCCCGGAGCAGCTTGGCCATCTCTCGACACTTCGTTCAAGTGGGTTTTTCGTAAACAGTAATCTTCATCAGAATTTTGTGCTTGTTCTCTGTTCCTAGCCCGCGGTAGCGGGCGATAGCATAAAGCCTGGGGTGAAGCGTAGCGGAACCCCAGGAACCGCGCACCTGTCGCCCGCTCTGCGGGCTGGCCTTATCCTCTAACTCTTAAACCTGGGGTTCCGCTGCGCTTCACCCCAGGCTTTATGCTCTCACCCGCTACCGCGGGCTGGATCCGTACGCTACCGCGGGCTGCACCCGCCTTTACGGAAATATCCCTCGAACCCTCGTCGCCTCAGCCACTCGATCCACCGCCAGGATGTATGCACCGGTTCGCATGTCTGTGTCGTAACGCTGTGCCGTTTCATGCACCGACTTGAAGGCCGTGTGCATCGTTTGTTCCAGAGTCTCGTTGATCTGTTTCTCAGACCAGAAGAATGAATACTGGTCCTGAACCCATTCGTAGTAGCTCACCGTGACGCCGCCCGCATTGGCGAGTATGTCAGGAATTAGAAACACACCTTCATCCGCGAACACACGATCCGACCCGGGCGTTGTTGGTCCATTCGCCAGTTCGGCGATAATCCTGGCCTTCACGCATCCAACATTTTCGAGGGTGATCGCGTTTTCCAGCGCCGACGGCAACAGGATGTCACAGTCAACCGTCAGCACATCGTCGCGGGCAATTTCTTTGGCGCCCCGGAATCCGGCCAGAGTTGAGGTGGTCTTCTTGTGATTGAGGGCTTCCTGAATATCAATACCACTTTCGGCATAGAGTCCCACCTTGGAGTCGCTGATTGCCACAACCCGCGCGCCGTCAGACGCAACCATGTGGGCGATGTTGGCCCCTGCATTTCCGAAACCGTGGATAGAGACACGCGAGTCTTTCAGAGTCGTCCCCTGCACGCGGCAAGCTTCGCGCAGTGCATACAGACAACCTCGTGCCGTAGCTTCGCTGCGTCCCTGTGAGCCGCCGAGCGATATAGGTTTGCCGGTAACAACTCCCAACTCTGTATGGCCGCGGACCATCGAGATCGTGTCCATGATCCAGGCCATTGTTTGTTCGTTGGTATACACATCAGGCGCAGGTATATCGCGATCGGGTCCGATGATTGGAGCAATCTCAAAAGCGTAGCGGCGCGTCAGCCGCTCCAACTCGTTGTCTGACAGACTCTTCGGATCGCAGATAACGCCGCCTTTGCCGCCGCCATACGGGATACCGACCGTCGCACACTTCCAGGTCATCCAGGCCGCGAGGGCTTTTACCTCATCGAGGGTTACGTTTGGGTGATAGCGTATGCCGCCCTTGGCCGGACCGCGCGCGATATTGTGTTGCACGCGATAGCCCTCAAATACCTGCACATCGCCGCCATCCATCTTCACGGGTATAGACACTATCAATTGGCGCTTGGCATTACTCAGGACCTTCCGCGTGGACTGGTCCAGATCGAGATAGTCAGCGGCACGATTAAACTGTTGCTTGGCAATTTCGAATGGATTGAGCTGCTCCTGGAAGGCTTCCCTGGTGGCCATTTGTTCGTGTCTCCTGGAAGGGGGGTGCGAGAGCGCCGCAATCGTAGAACGTCCAAGCTTAATTGTCCAAAGTTAGGGACAGAGGTCAGAGGTCAGAAGTCAGAGATCAGAGGTCAGAAGTCAACCTTCCTGTGTGTTGATGAGCAGTCGGCTTCAGGCCTCAAGCGGACCGGGCCGTCTAGCAACGGCTGACCTCTGACCTTCCGCGGGAACACGGTCGACGCGACGGTGTCTAAGTAACTGGAGTTCGCTCCTGCGATCCGCATGGCACCGGCGCACAGTCCGACAAGTTTTGTTTGTCGTTACAACTCCAGACGACAAACTAAAGTTCGTCCGGCAAGAAAGAGGAAGGAAAGATGTTTAATAACTTAATCGAGTCGAGCTCACACGTCGACGAAATGAAGCGCCGAGGGTCATTTTTTCTATTTACAGTCGTGACCTATGTTGTGCTTTTCGTCGCAGCAGGCGTGGCCAGCATTTACGCATACGATGCGCAGCTGGAATATCCGAATACTGAGATGATCACTATGCTGAATCCGGTGGATTTTCCTAAACCGGAACCAGCACCGAGCAAACCGACTACCGGTCCGTCCGTCGGTTCCGGTCACTCGTCAGGTTTCGTGCGCCGAAATCCCACCGCGAGTGTTAACGATCCTCAAGTAGTGCCGACAGAAACGTCGTCAACTCCGAGTACGAATCCTATACTGCCTGCCGGTGTCCCTTTTACGGTCGGCAATCATGATGCCAATCCCGGTATACCGGGTGCAGGTCGTCACGGAGGCGGAGGCAGTGGGAACAATACTGGCGGTACAACTCCAGTAATTGATGTGGGCTCCCCGCCAAAGCCTGAACCGGTGCAAAAGACCGTTCCAAAGATTATCAGCAAGGGTCCCATTACGGGCGAAGCTATATCGTTGCCAAAACCCGCGTATCCGCCGCTGGCAAAACAGATGCGTATTCAGGGCCGGGTGAGTGTGCAGGTTCTAATCGATGAGGCAGGGAGGGTTATTTCAGCGAAAGCGATCGATGGAAGTCCGGCGCTGATGCATGCCGCGCAAAAAGCCGCGTTCGAAGCACGATTCTCGCCCACGCGGCTGAGCGGTCAGCCGGTTAAGGTGTCAGGCGTAATCACCTACAACTTCGTCTTGCAATAAGTAGGACAGGCATTCCTGCCTGTCTAAGATTCTCAGGAAGCCTGTTTAGATTAAACCGAAACGTCGCCAACGGCAGACAGGCAGGAATGCCTGTCCTACTAAATCTTAGTTACCCACCGAAACAAAGAGGTACGCGAGTTCTGTGCACCCCCGTACCTCTCCCGCCTGATGGCTGCCCTTGTAAAGCAAACTGTTAGTTTGCGATTTTCCGTTTCCCTGACGTTAAGGTGTCGACACAACGCAAACCAACAGTTTGCTTTACGTGCAAATCTCAGCGTCGGACAATCCCGTCGCCACCCCCGGTCATGACTTCTTTGCCATTCTGATTGCGACACACCCAGATTGAGCTCACTTTGAAATACTTTTCCTCGGGCTCCAGCGCCGTCAATGTCACTTCACAGGTAATGGTGTCTCCGGCAAACACCGGACGGTGAAATGCAAAGGTCATCTCGCGAGCAATCAGGTTTATGTCGCCGCCGATCTTGGTAGGGAGTGTGGCGGTTAGTAGACCATGGGCCATCAGACGCCCTTTCTCATCCGGTTGCAGATGATGAACGCCCTGATCACCGGAGAGTCCGGCGAACAGTCTGATATCTTCTTCGGTGAATGTGCGTTGCCATGAAATTACCTCGCCTACCTGCATCTTTAACAAACCTCTTTTAGAATCTTGTTATTAAACCGCGCAGCCATGTGGCGCCTCCTTTGGAGTGCGCCGCCACGCCACCCCAGCGCGGCTGCCGCGCCGGGGACCCCGGTTGTCGGCGCTTTGGCCAGCGGCGGCCCGGCGCCGCGATGTTGCGAAAGATGCGGGTCGAAGTCTTAGGTCACTCAAGCCTACCGAAGCTGCGACAGGTCGCCGCGGGCCAAAGCGGCGCCGGGCCGCCGCACTCCAAAGGGGCGCCTCTAACGTTCGTCGCTCTCTATTCGTTGATTGAATACCGGAGCACCTGCTTACGAGCGGCTATGAAAAGCTCGCCCTGATCGTTAAATATCAGACCCGAAGCATTGCCGTCGGGTTTGAAAACAGTCAGATATCGGCCGTTTGGGTCAAACACTTGTATGCCCTTAATATCGTTGACATAAACTCGGCCCTTTCCGTCTACGGCCACATCTGAAGGCGCGCGAAACTGTCCCGGCTGATCACCTGCGTCTCCGAATCGCGTCAGAAACTTTCCATCTGGTCCAAACTTAAAGACGGCGTTATTAAAAGCGCCCAGCGCATAGATGTTACCCAAACCATCGACGGCTACACTGGTGTCCAGTTCTGAATCACCGCTGGCTGAACTAATGGCGGCACGGATCGTCTGTGCAACTTGCCCGGAGGGATTAAACCGCACGATGTCATCGCGGTTCCTGTACCAGGCAGCCACCAGGCCTCCATCAGGTGTCGCGCGCAAATCATCGAAGCCCCAACCTCCCGCATACGACACTTCACTCAGGAGGTTTCCCGTCTCTCCTTCATGACGAGTAATCTTCCCACTCTGAACTACGTAGACCGTGCCCTTGCGGTCGGCGGCAAGTCCACGTAGAGGCATTTTAGGATCCACCATCCATTGTGTGATGAACTTGCCGCTGGAGTCGAACACCTGTATGCGCCCGCCGGTGTATTCACCCACATAAATGTTCCCTGAGCCGTCCAGGGCGATGCTGCGGGCGTCTTTGAACATTCCAGGACCAATTCCCTCATCGCCAAACTTAAGCCTGAGAGTCGCAAACGTTGGGGTAGTGTCCTTCGCACGGGAGGGCACAGTTCGACTTCCAATGGGGACGGTCACCGGGCTCCTGGTGACTGGAGGAGTGGTGCGAAAAAGTGGAAGCATAAATCCGCCCAACACAATCGCGCCGATGACCAGACCAGTCACAGGTATCAGCACGATCAAGAGTATCCACTTCCCAAGGTTCTTACTGGACACGGTATTTCGCAGATCGATATTGACATGCGAAATGACCTGCGCCGGACGCATTGCCGTGGGGAGCGAAACCGAGCTATTGCAATACGCGCATCGCGCTGTGAGATTCGCACCAATCACGTCTCGCTGATAGTTAACCGGGGCACCGCATTTAGGACATTGAAATGTTTCAGGCATGTTAGTGTTAAGTGAAAGATAATTAGTTAATTTGGAGTGCGGCGGCCCGGCGCCGCTTTGGCCCGTGCCGGCTCGGCGGCACGATGTTGCAATAGACTACAGTCGAATTTCGTCGCGCACTTCAACCCATCCGAAAGCGGCGCCAGGCCGCCGCGGGCCAAAGCGGCGCCGGGCCGCCGCACTCCAAAGAGGCGCTCCTGCCTCCTGTCTCTTCACCATCCGTTGCGTTCCCGCAATGAAGTGATATGGGCCACATGATGACGGCCATGCCAGGCATAGAGCGCAACATTCTTATCAACGCTGACGACCCCGATTTCGGGATGTTGAAACGTACGTGCGAAGTCGTTTTCGTCGAATGAGCCGAGAAAGACCACCCAGCGACGATGCAGCGCCTCCAGCAAGTCGAGTGACATATCAATCGGCGCCGTCCTTGCGTCGTCAAGGTTGGCCCAGAGATTTTCGTCGTAGGCCCTGATGGTCGGGTGGTCTTCCGTGATTGCCAGTTTGAAACGCGTATAGCTGTTCAAGTGACTATCCGGCACATGATGCACCACTTGTCTGACTGTCCAACCATCTGGCCGGTACGGTGTATCAAGCTGTTCAGCGGACAGTCCTGCGACGGCTTCGCGCATCCGCGCTGGCGTGGCAGCGATCTCAGCAATCATGGCTTGGCGTTCTTCACTGGAAAGGGTCCCTTCAAATTCAAACGGTCCGACAGGGTAGCGCAGGTCCATTATTGCCTCCGATCTGGTTGTTCAAGTAGTTTGGCGCGAAATAGTAAAGCAAACTGTTAGTTTGCTACGCTTGGTTTTCACTCAACTGGGAGTTCCCCGTCATCGCAAACTAACAGTTTGCTTTACGATAACCTAAAAGCTTGTGTCTTGTTCGAAACTATGGAACGATTTTACGTCGGCGATCTTATTTGCGACAACTATGACTGAAACAGCGGACGTCGTCATCATCGGCAGCGGCATCGTGGGCTCCAGCGTCGCTTACCATCTTGCCCAGCAGGGCTGCACGAACGTACTTGTGATCGAGCGCGAGGCCCACCAGGGCAAAGGGTCAACGGGAAAAAGCATGGGCGGGGTGCGGGCACAATTCTCCACGCCGGTAAACATCCAGATGTCCCGTTACTCCATCGATTTTTTCTCTACCTTCGACGAGATCGTCGGCTATCCGGCAGACTACCGCGCACACGGCTATCTTTTTTGCGCCACCAGTGAGCGACACCTTGAATACCTGAAGACAAACCGCGAACGTCAGATAGCGCTGGGCGTCGACAACGTGGAGCTCGTCTGGCCGGAAGACATCCTGAAGTTTGTCCCCCAACTCAGAGTAGATGACATTATTGGCGGCACGTTTTGCCCTACTGACGGCTTTGTTGATCCGCACAGTGTGATGATGGGGTTCATGCTGAAGGCGCGCGAGGGCGGTGTCAGGCTTTGGCTTGATGCAGAAGTAACCGGAATTGAAGTCGACTCTTTGGACGGCGGCGGCCAGGCGCGGTTCTCCACACATCGTATTAGTGGTGTGAACACAACACGAGGTTTCGTCTCCACACATACAGTCGTTAACGCCGCCGGCCCATGGGCAGCCAAGGTCGCGCGGTTGGCCGGCGCGGAGTTGCCGGTCGAACCGCTGCGACGTCAATTGGTGCCAACAGAGCCGTTCGCAGGGTTGCCGCAACGCTTCCCGATGGTGATCGACATGTCGACAGGATTTCATTTCCGCCGCGAGGGCAAAGGAATCTTATTGGCGTGGAATGATCCCGAAGAGACGCCCGGCTTCAAGACCGAGTTTGATGCCACCTTCGTGGAAAAGATCCTGACCCGCGCCGCCGATCGCGTGCCTTGTCTGGTTGATGCGGAAGTAGATCCACGTCGAGCCTGGGCCGGTTTATACGAGATGACTCCCGACCATCACGCGATCATTGGTCCATGCCCTAACGTTGCCGGTTTGTTTTTCGCGAATGGGTTCAGCGGTCACGGAGTCATGCACTCCCCCGCATCCGGTCGCATCACCGCTGACTTGATTCTTCAGGGACAATCAGACCTTATCGACGCGAGCCAGCTGAGCGTGGAGCGCTTCGCGGAAGGAAGACTCCTCGAAGAAACAGCGGTGATTTGATCGGCAATGCCGGTGCGCTGACGCACTGAGATGAGGTCAGCAACATCTCGCTACCGTGAGCGTGTGAAAACTCAGAAGGCGCACGCCCAATCTGCTTAGAACGAATGATGCGGCTCTGCCGCCGCACACTGCGGTAAGGCTTCGCCTTACCGTCCGGGCACCCCACCCCCCCTTTTTTCCCGAGGCTGAGCCTCAGGAAAAGAATCTTTAGGGGCGCCTCCGGTAAGGCAGAGCCTTACCGCAGTGTGCGGCGGCAGAGCCGCGTCCATTGTTGGTCGCTGCGAGGACCAGTTGTGGATGGACTTCTGAGATTTCAAACGCTCGCTACCGTGAGCGTGGTAAAACGACCCTCTTATAACTAAATAGGCTGTGTATGTTAGCCTTATTTTCCCCAGTTTGCCCCCAGGCAAGATTCCTTACGAAGGGTTCTCTTGAAATGAGCTTTATCGGTCGGAGTTTGTTCAGTGGTTTTCTCCAAAGATGAATGACCATCTCACAGTCGAAAGCTGCGATCCCCTTCTCCAGCCCTTCCTGCGAGCGACTGATGCAAATGCGGCGGAGAACCTCCTGGCCCAACTCATTCTTGAACACGCAGATCCGGTCATAAGCAAAATAATCAAAAGCAAAATGCGCGTCTCCCTGGACGTTACGAATGGTGACCGACAGAATCAGGACGCGCTCGAGATGGCCGGCGATCTACGTGCTACGCTCATTTCAGATTTACGCTCGGTACAAAACAATCCCACCCGGAAAACAATTACGAGCTTTCGAAATTATGTAGCTATCAAAACCTATTCCGCTTGTGCAGACTATTTCCGTGAGATGAACCCTCGTCGCTGGCGGCTTAAGAACCTTCTCCGCTATCAGTTGAAGCAGAACCAGCGATTCGCACTTTGGAAGGTTGATAATAACTACTGGTGCGCAGGCTTCAGTGAATGGCGGGACATGCAGGGCTCCGGAAACTTGCTGAAGCCGCTGCCACCCGCTGAGTCGATTCGTGACAGACTTCTCCTCAAGCCGACTCAGGACACGGCGGCAATCGAACTACTGACAGCGGTATTCGAACACGTAGGACACCCCGTCCAATTCGAGCGTGTTGTGTCGCTGGCCGCCGAGGTTTGGCGAATTACTGATTTTCCAGCCGACTCAATCGATGATCCGGATCAAGAGCTGGCTTCAGAATCGGTCAGTTCAACACCGCGAGTTGATTTGGTACTTGAGCAGCGTATTTATTTGGAAAGACTGTGGACCGAAGTCTGTCAGCTGCCCCGGTTGCAACGTGTGGCTCTGCTTCTAACCTTGAGGGATGCGCAGGGAGGAAGTGCGATCTTCTTTATTCCCCACCTTGGAATATCCAGCAAGGAGCAGCTTGCCGAAGCTTTGGAGCTGAGCGACGCGGAGTTTGCGGCGCTGTGGGTCGACCTGCCGTTGGAAGATGCAGAGATTGCGCAACGACTCAAAATCACTCGGCAACAGGTCATAAATTTGAGAAAAACTGCGCGCGAGCGACTGGCGCGACGAATGGATAAAGCGCGATGACGCGGAAATCGAGCCCGAAGCTGATAGTAAGAAAAGGCGTTACTTCACGGCTTAACCTGCGGAGTATTAGATGACCGAGCATTTGACTGTCGAGAATATTGAGCTTTACCGGCGTCGGGAGATAGATCCAGCTGCTCGGCGTGAAGCTGACGCGCACCTTGCAAAGTGTGAGGAGTGCCTGGACCGTGTACTGGATTCCGAACATTCAGCTCTCGCTTTCAATTCGCTTAATGAAGCCCTGCTACCGTCTAAAAATGAAGCACCCTATCACCTTTCAAAAGTTGAACTCCGAAGTTACTTCGAGAGTTCTCTCGACGAGGCGGACAGGATCATTTACGGCAGTCATCTTGAGGATTGTGAGCGGTGTAAGGGAGGTCTTGAAGAGCTGTCGAAGACAGTCGCTCTCCTATCACAGCAAACTGCACCAGTACGGCAGATGGTACCCGCACGCCGACTTTGGCCAAGGTGGGCGTGGCTTACTCCGGCACAGGCCGCTGTTGCAATCGCGATTGTAGGATTGCTGGCATTCGGGTTGGTCCAATTGCGCCGGCAACAATCACCAACCGAAGTTATTAGTTCAGACCCGCAACCGACAGCGCCGGGGAGTGGTGGAGTCCCAGGTAACATCGCGACGCCGGGACCGGGGGCGAGTGTTACGACGACGCCGTCGCTTGTGGTCCTTAAAGATAACAACAGTGAAATAAGGTTGGAGCATGACGGTAAGCTTGCAGGTCTGGAAGGACTCGACGATGCCACCCAACGAGTGATCACGGCCGCTTTGAAAGGTGAGGAGTTGCCAAAACCGAGGGTGCTCGATGAGTTGTCGCAAAAAATTAAGTTGTTGGGAACGCCGGACGGTGACTCGTTTGAACTCATTGGACCGTTGGGGACAGTCGTTGCCGACAATCGTCCGACACTTAGGTGGCGAGCACTACCCGGGGCCGACAGTTATGTTGTCTCAATCTTCGATGAGAATTTCAATGGTGTTGCTCTGAGCCCTCCCCTTACGGCCACGCAGTGGACTTCCAACGTGTCTCTCAAGCGCGGCCACACGTATTCATGGGAGGTAACGGCTACCCGGAATGGGAAAGCGATGGTGGCACCGTCCGCACCCGTATCCGCGGCGAAATTCAGGATGCTTGAAGAGGGGCAACGAAACGACCTGGCCAAACGAAAACAACAGTCACCCCTCTCACATCTCGCCCTGGGTTTGGCATACGCGCGTGCCGGTTTGATTAGTGATGCAGAGCGAGAGTTTCGACAGCTTGCAAAAGAGAATCCCGACTCTCCTGTGGCAAAGAAACTTCTCCGGACTGTCCAAGGATGGAAGTGATTTATAGCATATGCGGAGCGCGGCTCTGCCGCAGCACACGGCGGAAAGGCTCCGCCTTTCCGAGGGAGGACCATAATGTGCTTTTCCTGAGGCTGAGCCTCAGAAAAAAAGGGGAGGGTGACGCACGGAAAGCCATAGGCTTTCCGCAGTGTGCGGCGGCGAGCCGCGAAGACCACGGGATGAAGCTATTTACTTTTCTTTGTGGTCGTAAGATCGCCCCTACATCCCTTCACCGACAACCACAAAGCCCGACCAAAAGAACGGGTGACGGTATTTCGGTTCGGCCATGAGTTTTATTGAGGCCTGCCGCAGAGCTTCAGCTTTGCGGAGACCTGACTGATCTTTTGAGCCCTGCAGCAGACGGTGAAAATTGACCATCAGTCGGGCCGTGCTCGCAGAGTCGACCTTCCATTGGCTGGTGACGGTAGTAGAAGTGCCCGCGATAAATAGTGCCCACGACATACCGATCAAGCCTTCACCGTCACTGACGCGTCCCAGACCAGTCTGACAGGCTGACAACACTGCCAGATCAGCGTGAAGGTTCAGCCTCATGATCTCCCTGGCTTCAAGATACCCATCGTCGTTTTGGTTGGAGCTGGCCAGCAACAGGCGCGAGTAGAGTGGATTGTCGTTATCCAAAATGCCGTGAGTAGCGAAATGAAGAATTGTATAGTTCCCTGCTTCAGCTTTGAAGATGCCCTCACCCGCTGCAGTCCCGGTCAGTATCCTGCTTTGCTCTGAACCGTAGATCTCGCCTAATGCTTTTACCTCGCGCTCCGCCTCAGGCAGTTCGCCCAAAGAAATACTTCTATCGGTGGCTGTCGTTTTTGAAACTAATTGTGTGCTTAGGCTCGGATTGCCCATCGCCAACAATGTGGCCACTGGCGTGGCCGAAGCAGTACTAACCTTCGGTAAGGAGAGTTCTTTAGATCCCCCCTCGGTATTCCCAGTCATTCGCCGGGTGAGATTTTTTTCTCGGACCTCGCGAAGCACACTCAAAGACGGCACATAGAACAATGCATGGTCTTCAATCACGTATTTCCCCGCTGGCGAGACCAGGGCCTGAAATGGCAACTCCCACAGTTGGCTTGAGGGCACGATGCAAACAGTAGTCTTCCCGGCTAGCTCCGGCTGTGCAGGCAACAGGAGCAGGTCGTGTAGTTCGCGCGCGGAGCCCTTGAATGCGGGTGAGTTGCGAGCCAATGTTTCGCGAAACGCCGCGACCCGACGTGTGAGCTCGGATGCGGCAATCGGAATCGAATAGACCTTTAGGGCCAGGTCAGCTCCACTGCCGGACCCGTTCTCCGCTGCTCCCGCTGCGCTTTGGTTCTTTCTGGTCAACACAAACAAGTAGGTCTTTTGGGGAGCGACTACATATTCGAGTAGCGCGGTGTGGTCATCAGTAATCAGTCTGCCAACTTCCTCGAGCGTTAACTGATGCGTCTCTCCGCGTTGTGTCCTCAGCTCGGGATGAGCGGCGTAGAGGCGGGTTTCATACGACTCATAATCAAGCCGAGCCTGCCGCAGACGGTCTTCGATGTTTGCAATCTTCGTCAGGTCCGGACGCGGCAGCGAACTTTCGCGTCTAATCTGCGAGCTGAGTGAAATCATTGCCGCATCCAAACTTCGTTCCTTGTCTCTCTCTTCTGCTGTCAGACTTTGAGTGATGTCTGCGCGGCCATTACGCAGCACATCCAGGAGCATCCGTCCCTTGGAGCGTTCAGCGTAAGTCAGCGCTTCTGGGAAATTGCCCTGCTCAATCAGCAACTCGACCATTCCAAGATAGGGCGCAGTCTTGTTTCCAAATGAAAGCTCCTGATCGTGCTCTGTGCCTGCGACCTGATTGCGGAGTTGCTCAACAACCGCAATGCTCTCGGTAAAGGCTTGACGCGCTTGAGCGGAATCTCGAAGTAAGCGGTGACTTTGGCCCAACAGGTTCAGCGCTTTCCAAAGAATTTCAGGCGCATTACTGGCCCGGGCGAGAACGATTGCCCGAGCGAAAAGAGCTATAGCCTCTCGATAGTTACCCTCTCCAAAATGAATTCTGCCCAGACCGTTCAGCGCATACGCCTGCAGCGCTCTATTCCCCAACTCCTCATGGGCCTTCAGCGCCTGGTTATAGTTAGCTCGGGCCAGATCACGTTTTCCCTGTGCGGCATAAACGTCCGCGATTTTGTTCAAAAGCCAGGCGGTGCCGTTTTTTGCCAGAAGCTTTTCGTAAATTTTATAGATTTTCTGGTAGTGCTCCAGCGCCTGATCATAATTGCCCAACGCAAAATATCCGCTGCCGAGGTTCACCAGCGGGTATGTAATCTCTATCGTGCTTCCCAGTTCCTCGTAGAGACGGGCGCTCTTCAGGTAATGGTCCATTGCCTGGGGCAGGTTTCCCTGTTCATAGTGAACGTTCCCCATTTTCACGGAGATTGCAGCGATTCCTTCTTTGCTGTGAAACTTCTCCACCAGCGTGAGCACCTTTTGATAGTTTTCAGCCGCGCGGACGTAGTCGCCTCTGCTCAGGTAAACGTCTCCCATGCCAACCTGAGCGCCCGCTTCCTCTACAATATTTTTGTTGTCTACTGCCAGGCGTGAGGCCAACTGAAAAATCACTTCGGCATTCACGTCATCACCACGAGCTTCTAAAAGACTCTGGCCCTCGGCTAACAATGCCTTTGTAAAACCATTAGTTATAGGTTGTGCCTCGACCAGAAGATCAGCGCGCTGCCTCTCCGTTGTAGCCTTCAAGTAAGCTTCGGCTAATGCTTCGCCGCTGTCGGTAAACCGCCAGAGTTTCCAAATGTTATTTTGTCGGATAAGGTGCAGCGTATGGTCCCATTCGCGGGGGATCGCTTCCGCGCGGCGTCCGTTTGCATCCGTCCCCACAAAGTTAGAGAGAACTCGAACTTCGGCGCGGTCGTCATGTACCGTAGCCTTGAGGATCAGAACCCTCTTCAGTTCCAACTTCACATCCGCCGCCAACGCAAACTGTTCATCGATGATATTCGTGAACTCCGCAATGTGAGGCGAGGTTGCGCTCCAGATTGAAAGTAAAGCTTCGCGGTCTTTCCGTTCGTAGGCGCGATAAGCACTCATCACAAACTCAACGAATTGAAGCCGTGGATCAGCCTCACTCTTGGTTTGCGTAGGTGGCTGTGCAAAAGCAGTTAGACCGAGGCAGAGGATGAGGGCCAAGCAACCGCTTGTTAGAGAAGTGACATTCTTATGAGTTTGAGCCATTAAATAGTTTTCGAGTTTGTTCGTGTGTATTCGTGGATCGTACATCTGGTTCAGGATTAAATACGATCCACTAATACACACGAACACGAACATTAACCTGAACACCTTCGATGCAAACACGCGCGGTCGAGTCTAGCTTAAGAATATTTTTTTACGGCTACTAATAACTTCAATCCTCTTACGGCTAATCAGATCACAAACGGAGTAGTCGCGATCTTCGATCTGAAGGTGGTTATCCGGAGGTTTGTTCGAATACAGAGAGGATATAATGCACTTACAAAGAATAATCATTTCGTTGAGCATGCTATTGGTGTTTGCCCCGCTGGCTTATGCTCAATCGGACGAACGTAAAGTGGAAGTCTTTCTGGGCGTTTCCGCACTCGCCGCGCAGAATGCGCTAACCAATAAAGACATCAAGACCCTCGGCGGGATCACTCCCGCGCAGTTTAGGGCTTTAGCAGGCTTCGATTTACTCGATAACGAACGATACATTCCCGGCTACGGTTTTGAAGCCAACGTGACGCGCTATTTTTCCAAACACGTTGGCCTCTCCGGTGACTTCTCCGGTTACTACCGCCATGCTAATGCACGCCTCGCCGATACGTTATTTAAAGCCGACCATAAGATCTATTACGTCATGGGTGGTCCAAAGGTGAGGTTCCTCAACGAACATCGCGCGAACGTTTTCTTTCATGCTCTGGCAGGTGGTGCCCACACCAGCGTTTCTTATCGGGAAAACTTCACCACCAATCCTACTACCGCAAAAGACAGCTCGACACGCTTTGCGTTTGCCCTGGGTGGCGGCATCGATCTCCGCATCAGCAAAAGAATTTCAGTCCGCGTGTTCCAAATGGACTACATGCCGATGCTGGGAAAGGATCGAAGGGTGACGGCCAGCGATGGAACCGTGGTGGATATTAACGGCCGCGCGCAACAGGGAAACTTCCGTTTCTCCGCCGGCATCGTATTCAGATAAGGGGACTGTGGCGAACGAAAGCGATTTTTGTGAACCCGACCGATCCGCGAAACCACACGAACGAACGCAAGATTACTTGGTGACATTTAGTGTGGTTTCGTGGATCGTCTCCTTGCTTGCCGTTCATTAACAAGGTTTTGACGAATAAAAATCTGCTTAGACTGTTACTGGCGATTGCCATAATCAGTATGTTCGTCGCGCAGCTGCGTCGAGCATCAAGTAAGTAGTGGCACCTATTCGTCACCTTCCGACCGCAACCAACGGGCGATTTCGTCCATAGTGGATTCGTAGACTTGATCTTGCGGAATGCCGGCGCTCTTGGGAACTTTCAAGGAGTGATCGCCGCCTGCAATGGGGTGGAGCGTTGCGGGTAAGTGAAGTCGTTTGATTACAGCACGCAACTCGTCCTCGGTACCGAAGGCGTCGCGGGAGCCCTGGATGAAAAGCATTGGGGCTTTGATTTGATTTAAGTGTGCATCGCGAAGCTTTTCGGGATTGCCGGGCGGATGCAATGGATAGCCGAGGAAGACTAGTCCGGCGAGATCAATCTCGTTACCTTTTTCCTTGTTGGTAGCTTGTGGACGCTTCTTGGAAGGCGTCTTGCCCTGGTCTGATTTTGTGAATCCTGTCAATCCTGTCGATTCTGCCGCCACCTGAGAAGCGATTCGCCCACCCATCGACTTGCCGCCAATCGCCAGACGGTTCCCTTTCAACGCCTTATGAGTTTGCGCGGCTGCCATAACAGTGCGATAGCAGGCTTCAAGTTTCGCTTTGGGGTCGGGAACATGTCGTCCTTGCTCCATGTAAACAAAATTGAAAGTCATTACGTCCAAGCCACGGGCAGCCAGGCCGTTAGCGAACAGGCGCATAAAGGGATGCAACTGACCGGCACCGGCGCCATGGCCCAGAATCAAAGTGATACCAGCCCGCTGTTTCTTCTGAGCAAGATAAAGCAGAGCGGTTACGCTGTCGCGGTCGTTTACGCTTACAGTAAGTTTTGTTGGTTCGGTTGTCATACGAGGAGTCGCTTTGGTAGCCACACATACATACGAATCAGTTAGTTTCCGGTCATGAAAAATAGACCATCCACTAAATCACACTAAGCAACACTAAACCTTCGTGAATGTTCGTGTGATTTCGTGGATCGTTCTCATCTTAACAAAGGCACCAACTGGTTTTTTAATTCTTCCGCTTCGCTGCGCACGGTAGCACCAGAGCTTATCAGTGGTCCAGGTTTCGACTCACCTGCTAACGCAGGTGGTACTGACACCGGCCATTCCCCATCTGGTCCATAAAGGTAATAAGCGTCCCAAACGACATCGGGATCGTCCGAATCAGGATCCTTGTCCGCAAAGAGGCGCCCAACCTTTTTCTTTTCATCCCAGAAGTGCAGGACTCTTGAATCCTCCAGCACTCCACCCGTCCACCTCCATCTCGAGCGAGCGTCTGTTGGAATCATTGAAAACCAGACAACATAAACGCGCAGGTTTGCCGAAGGATGTTTTTCGAGAATCTCGTTCTGCACCCGCCGGGCGCCGGCAAAGCATTCGGGTCAGGTCGGCGATAACAGAAGCAAAAGACGCGGGGAGCCTTTATCCTGATTGAAGCGTACGCGCAGTTCTTCGATACTGTTCAGGTCCGTGAGAACTACATTGGAATCCGGTTTGAACGACCCGATAATCCCGGCGATCATCGCAGCGAGAGCTACCCCTGCGAGAATCAACCAACGCCATCGGGACTTTTGTAACGTCACTAACTACCTTTCCGAGGTAAAGCAAACTGTTAGTTTGCTGCTGGTCCAGTACAAGCCCCGCCTGGAATTCCCAACAGAAGCAAACTAACAGTTTGCTTTACAATTACCCGTACACTCGCGGCACGCGTCCACCGACACCACAGGTTACTTCGTAAGACAGTGTGCCCGCTGTTTTGGCAAGATCTTCAGCTGTTACCGCCAGATTACCCGAATGTCCCATAAGAACTACTTCATCATCTATTTGTACGCCGGGCACATTGGTAACGTCGATGATCGTGAGGTCCATCGAGATGCGGCCGATGACTGTGGCAAAGACACCGCGGATGATCGCGTGTCCTCGGTTCGATAAGGCGCGCATGTATCCATCGTCGTAGCCGACAGGAACGGTGGCTACGAGCGTCTTGCTCGAAGTTTCAAACGTGCAGCCGTATCCAACGGTTTCGCCCGCAGGTACCCATTTCAGCAAACTAATTTGAGAATGCAGGGACATCACCGGGTGAAATTTCTCATCGCGATGAGAAGGGTCAAGTATGTCGCGCCACAGACCGTAAAGCACGCCCCCGGGCCGCACCATGTTTGCTTTCCCCTTTGCAAAAGCGTTGGGTTGACCAAATATGGCTGCGGAGTTTGCCAGGTGTTGGTACGTCGGTTGAAATCCGTGTGCGCGAAAAGCACCAGCGACGTTGTCAAAGCGTTGGAGCTGTTCAGTAGTCAACGGTCCACACCTGGGCTCGTCAGCAGCGGCAAAGTGGGTCATTAAACCGTCAACGCGAACATTTGCGAACCGCTTCAAGGCTGCGACAAATTCCGCAACTTCATCAAAGCGCACGCCCAGACGGCCCATGCCGGTGTCGACCTTCACGTGCACATCAGCAACCTCGCCACGCTCGCGCGCGGCCCGATCGATCGCCTCGATCGTGTCGAGCCGGTAAACCGCGGGAGTAAGCTTGTTTTGAATACAGGCTTCGGCCTGCCCTTTCCAGAACCCGGCCAGACACAGAATTGGCTTCCTGATGCCCGCGTTCCTGAGTTCAACCCCTTCTTCAGGAAGCGCGACTCCAAACCAATCGGCGCCTTCCCTTTCAAGCCTCCGCGCACACTCGACCGCGCCATGACCATACGCATTGGCCTTAACCACAGCCATTACGTTGACGTCGGGTCCAATCCTGTCTTTTACAAGATGAAAGTTTGTCGCCAGCGAACCCAGATCGATTTCGGCCCACGTGGGCCGGTGACCCGCAAGATCAGTTCGAGTTTGAATGTTTGTTAATTCAGGCACGTTGAAGTTTCTCAAACGAACGCACTCTTATTCGCGATAGAGATTATCGAAGCGCATGCTTGAAGGAGTAAAGCGAAGGCGGATGGTGTCGGTTGGACCATTGCGTTGTTTGGCGACAATCAGCTCGGCTACGTTCTTTTCATCGTCGGGCATGTTGTCGCGTTCTTCAGGGGTCTTGTATTGCTCCGGACGATAGATGAAAGCTACCAGGTCGGCATCCTGTTCGAGCGCGCCCGACTCACGGAGGTCTGCAAGCTGTGGACGATGGTCGGAACGCGCTTCGGGCGCCCGCGAGAGCTGCGACAGCGCTACCAGGGGAACGTTAAGTTCCTTGGCCAGGCCTTTGAGCTCACGAGAAATCTGCGAAACCTCCTGCTGTCGTGACTCTGTGCGTTTCGCCGATCCGCTCATCAACTGAAGGTAGTCCACGACAATTAGATCCAAACGTTTTTGCTCGGCTGCCAATCGCCTTGCCTTCGCACGCATCTCCAGCACAGTAATGCCGGCAGTGTCGTCAAGAAATATCTTCGCTTCCGCAAGTGTGCCCAGAGATTTTGCAATCTGGGCCCATTCCGGACGCGAGAGAAAGCCATTGCGAAAGCGCTGCGCATCGATGTTTCCCTGCGAACACAACATGCGCATAACCAGGGCTTCTTTCGACATCTCCAGGGAAAAGACACCGACGACGGCGCCAGGAACGTGAATCGCAGCATTCTCCGCCAGCATAAGCGCGAAGCTTGTTTTCCCCATCGAAGGGCGCGCCGCCACGATAATCAAATCCTGACGCTGCAAACCCGAAGTTATCTTGTCGAGGTCCGCAAAGCCCGTCGTAAGTCCCGTCAGAACCGCCGCACGGCCTTCCATCTCCTGAATCTTTTCCAGAAGCTGTTCCGCCACCGGCTTAACGTGAACAAATCCCTGACGTATCCGTTCATCGGCCAGCTGAAAGATGGCATGCTCCGCATGATCGAGGATGAACTCTGGCTCGTCTTCCTGCTCCAGGGCCTCCTGCGTAATCTTGTTCGCCGCTTTGATAAGTTGACGCAACATCGACTTGCCGCGAACGACTTTCGCGTAGTGTTCAATATTGGTCGAATGTGGCAGACCGTAGGTTAGATTGGTGATGAAACTAATGCCGCCGGCGGACTCGAGCGCGTTTTCCTTCTTGAGTTCTTCACCGATCAAGATCGGGTTGATTTCACCGCCGCGCTCGAAAAGCGCCGTCATGGCTGTGAAAATACGCCTGTGAGAAGGCACATAATAATCCTCAGGCCGCAGCAACTCGATTGCCTGAGTGATTAAGCCGTTATCGATAAGGATGCCGCCCAGAATCGCGCGCTCCGCTTCGGCGCTATGCGGTAGCGAACGTTCAAACGATTGCTCGCGAATGGGATCCGGAGTTGCCATGTAATGAAATTTTGACGCGGTTCGTGTCGTTTCGTGTGATTTCGTGGATCGTTTATTCCCTTAGATAGTGCGATCCACGAACTCACACGAAATTACACTAAAGTAAAATGGGGTATTCTTAAAGAAAAACGACGCTGTAGGTTATGCAAAACCTACAGCGTCGAACTATACAACACGCGATTAAAGTCGACCACAGACGGACTGTTTTTATTCTGCAGTTTGAGCCGACTCTTCTTCCGGAGTGCCTTCTGCCTGCTTCGCTAGCTCTGCCTCTTGATCCGCCGTCAAGTGACCGACAATCACCTCGCCCTCGGGAACGACCTTTACCTGAAGATCGATGGTCACTTCGCGATGTAAACGAAGCGGGACGGTAAAGTCGCCAACGCGCTTCAGAGGCTCGCGCAGGTGCAGCCGGTGACGGTCAATTTCGTAGCCGCGCTCTTTTAGTGCTTCGGCGATGTCCATCGATGTCACTGATCCGTAAAGCGCACCTTGCTCGCCGGCTTTACGTTTAAACTCGAGCACCATCGCTCGCATCTGTTCACCCTGTCCTTCGGCGTGAGAGCGTTCAGTTGCTTCCTTCTTCAGCAGCGCAGCGCGTTCCTGTTCGATCCCTTTCACATTGCTTGCCGTCGCTTCGACGGCCAGCTTGCGCGGTAAAAGATAGTTGCGAGCGTATCCAGCTCGCACTCGCACAATCTCGCCACGAGTACCGAGATCGTCAACATCTTCTCGTAAAAGTATTCTAGTGTGCCCCATGACGGCAGTTCCCTTTCGTTAATCCGTTGTGTACGGCAACAGCGCTATGTTGCGCGCGCGCTTGATCGCCTCGGCAAGCATTCGCTGATGAATCGCGCAGTTGCCCGAAATGCGCCGCGGCAAAATCTTGCCCCGCTCAGGAATATAATTCTGCAGGAACCGGGTATCCTTGAAATCAATGATATCTACCTTTTCGATGCAAAAGCGGCAGATTCGGCGGCGACGCATACGGCGACCTCCGCGACCACCCTGCATTGAACGACCCCGGTCGAAATCCTCGTCGCCGCCACCATTGTAACGGCGCCCTCGGTCTTCATAATTAGTTGACATATCTATCCTCGTAAATCGTTAAACGTAAATCTGGCAGTTCCAATTCAAATCCAAAGGTTGCTGTCTGAGAACCAAGCAAAAGCTTGAGCTACTAGCAATCTTCCTTAGGCGGCATCCTGTGCAGCTTCCTCAACATCTTCGTCGGCAACCTCAACATTCGAACCGCCGCTCTTCTGTTCGTTTGCTCGCCCACCGCCGGATCGCCTGGCAGCCTTCTTCTCCCGCTTCGCCTTAAACTTTTCAGCGCGCTGGCGGTCCTCATCCACGCGCACCGTGATATACCGAATAATGCGGTCGTTCACGCGCATGCGGCGCTCCAGTTCAGCGATCTCGCGGCCCGACCCTTCAATCTCGAGCAGTACAAAACTGCCTTCCGTTTTATGAAGGATCTCATAGGCCAGCTTACGTCTGCCCATACTCTCAGCTTTGGTCACCGTGCCGCCCTGATCCGTAATTATCAGTTTGAAGCCATCCGTCAGGCGGGTGACTTCATCCTCGTCGGCCTCAGGGTTCACAATGAACACCACTTCGTATTGTCTTTTCGTTTCCAAAATCAATCTCCTCCTACGAGTGACAGGTAACGAGTGACAAGTGACAGGCCAATCAATGATTGCCTTGCTCGTCACTTGTCACTTGTCACTTGTCACTTGTCACTTGTCACGCGTTGTATTCCGTCATTGCTTTCAAAACACCATCTTTCAGGATGGTATGAATCGCTTCAGCACTTCTCTCCAGGATCTTTGCAACTTCCGTTCGTATTGCCTTCGGAAATGGATCGAGCACAAACCGCTTCGCATCGGCGACTGGATGGTCGGGCTGAATCCCTATTCTCAGTCGCGTGAATTCATCAGTTCCCAGCGACTCAATAATCGACTTCAAACCGTTGTGCCCGCCCGCAGAGCCTCGCGCACGAATCCGAATTTTTCCGAACGGCAGTGCCAGGTCATCCGAGATCACGATCAGATTCTCTCCGGGCGGCGACAACTTGTGTTTTGCCACCAGACATCCGACAGCATGGCCGCTCAGATTCATGTAGGTCTGAGGCTTAACCATTTTAATGAGACGACCGTCGACCTCACCGCGTCCTACAAGGGATTGGCACTCGCGTCGTTTTACCTCAAGACGCGTGTCCGCGCTCAATTTGTCAATCAACATGAATCCGAGGTTATGGCGTGTCCACTCATATTCCGCACCCGGATTTCCAAGGCCAACGATCAGAGATTGCCGATTGCCAATGTCCAATTGCCAATTTGAGGTATCGTCAATTGTCGGTTCCTGGGCCATTTTTCAATGAAGACAAATTGGCAATCGGAAATCGGCAATCGGCAATGGCCTAGCCCTTCTTCGGCTCGTCGCCCTCTTCGTCTTCCTTCTTACCCTTGCCGATTACTTCAGGCTCGACCGGGGCCTCAACTTCAACAGGCGCTGCCACCGGCTCTTCCTTAACGATGCCCACAGTCGCAATCACAGTGTCGGCTGGTGTCAAAATTTCAACACCCTCCGGGACCTGCAGATCGGAAACGTGCAACACGTCATGAACTTTTAGCTCTGTTACATCGACGTCAATGGCATCAGGAATATCTCTTGGTTGGCAGCGGATCTCGATCTCGCGAATGATCTGCTCCAAAACACCCTCCTCTTCTCGAACACCATAAGGCTCGCCAATCAGGTGCAGAGGAACTGTAACTTCGATCTTCTGTCCCTTTACCAGTCGCTGAAAATCCGCGTGAATCAGCCGGCTCTTCACCGGATCGATCTGCCGATCATGAAACATTACTTCGCTGGCCCCGACACCTTCGATATCGAGCGTGAAAATGCTGTTCCGACCGGACTCAGAACGCAGAATCGCCGCCAGTTCGCGGAGCGGAGCTAAGGCGGCCACGCTTTCGCCGGCCCCTCCATAAACCACAACCGGGACCAATCCCTCACGACGCGCGCGGCGAGCATCATTCTTCCCGCGGCCCTCACGCGCCTTTGCCTGAACCGTTATCTCTTTTCGTTCTTGAGCCATGATTACTCCTCTTAACAAACGTTCAGCGACCTGAGCATTTCCAATTTCCAATTTCCAATTGCCGATTTTGTGGACACCTCAGAGGCTCCATTCAAAACCAAATTGGCAATTGGCAATCGGCAATCGGCAATGGCCGGTCGCTGATGGACTTCCCAAGCCATCAGTGTTTGCCCTCCGCTATACGAAGAGCGAGGAAACGCTGGTTTCCTCATGGATCGACTTGATCGCTTTCGCCAGAAGCGGCGCGATACTAAGGACCTTTAT
>JBBPIC010000056.1:0-44544 GCA_038040525.1 Acidobacteriota bacterium
GCTGTTACATTTCGCGCCTTTGGCGCTGAGACCCGGGAGTTTTCACACAGTCTCGTTAGCGGGTGGGTATGCTTTGCGGTTAATACGATGACCACCAGGTTTCCCAACTTTTTGATCGGCTGTTTACTAGTACTCGCATCTTGTGTCACAGCCCATTCGCAGCAGATTGCCGACCCTCATTTCAACACACGCGTTGAAAGTCCGGCTTACTCGAAAAACTATCCGCGCGTATTGTTTGACGAGGCGCATAACAATTTTCACACGGTATCGGGCCGTTACAAGCCTTTCGCTGAACTCATCTTCAGCGATGGTTACCAGGTGGTCGTGAATCGGAAGCCTTTTACGAAGGAGTCGCTCAAAACATTTAAAGTGCTGGTCATCGCCAACGCGCTAGGTGCCGAAGAAATGGAAGATGAGGGCGCGGATCAACCAGCGTTTACCGAAGCAGAATCGGATGCGGTCCGTGATTGGGTGCGCGGTGGCGGCGCACTGTTGCTAATCGCGGACCACGCGCCGTTTGGCGCTGCGGCGGAAATTTTGGCGAAGCGATTCAGCGTCACCATGAGCAAGGGGTTTGTGTTTGATCCGGACCACTCCGAGGCTAACCCTTCGTCTTCTCTCATTTTCTCCAGAGAGAACAAACTATTGCTCGATCACCCGATCACGCAGGGCCGCAACGAGACGGAAAGAATCGATCGAGTGCAAACTTTCACTGGTCAGGCACTCAAGGGCGGCGAGGGGGCGATGCCATTTCTGAAACTGGCCGAAACCGCAAAAGACGCTCCCAGCCGGACGGCCGAGCAAAGCGTTTCAGTCGCGGGTCAGGCCCAGGGACTGGCGATGAAGTTTGGCAAGGGGCGTGTGGTGATGATGGGAGAAGCAGCGATGCTTTCCGCGCAGGTTAGCGGTCCCCAGAACCGACCGATGGGGATGAATGTTCCAGGCAGCGATAACAGACAACTCGCCTTGAACATCATGCACTGGCTATCCGGATTGCTGAAGTAAATCCACAGACTACATAGCGCGCTCTTAGCCGCCACCAAGCGAAAAAGAAATCCGATCCACGAAACGACACGAACTGACGCGAAAAGACGTTCGTGTTCCTTTCGTGTATGTTCGTGGATCGTCTCTGCTCTTCGTTCTTTGCCGCGTCAGCCGCGCTGTGTAATCTGTGGATAAAATGTGGGACAGAAAACGACAATTGATCTGGTTGGCAGGAGGACTCTTGCTCGGAACGTTAGTCGCTTACTCAGATTCCAAAGATGAAGATGGAACCTTCGTTCCTCGCTTCTTTGTTTTCATGGAGAGCTTGGTTCTGCTGATCATTGCGGGACTGTTCTATCTCTATTCCCGCCAAAAGAAATGAAGTGTTAAGTGGTCTGGGGCGCAGGGGCGGTTGTTTCCAGAACCGAGCGCGGTAGCGCCGGATGCCGGAGGCTACTGTGATTTACAACTCACCCGCGTTTACACAGACTTTGCTGTCAGGGAAGTAGCCTCTGGCATCCGGCGCTACCGCGCTCGGTTCTGGAAAACATTCAACCTCAGTTCGGCTGTTGTGCTGTTTTCGCTCGGACAGTAATTCCCTCGTCTCCCACAACGAGCAGATTCCGCAGCTCGCCGAAGGGAGCGCTGGAAGGAACGTAGGACAAAACGTAGCGGTTCTTTCTGAGTTCGTCACAGATTGCCTTGGCTGCAACTGATGGCTCGTCAATTGAGAAGATCGCGCCCCCGGTTCCCTCCACCAGCTTATTAATCACCTGCTTCGGTTTTGGCACATCTCGACGAATAGCTCCGCGAGTGCGGTCCTGGGCCTGGACCGCATACACTGTGATATCGAGCCTTTGCAGCTCTGCCAGAATCTTCTCAAAAGTAGTCTTGCTACCGCGGTCCAGTCCGTCGCTGATCACAACTATGACGCGCTTTTGCCCCGGCGTGGCCCGCAACGCCTGATCAATCACAGCCGAAGCCGCATCGAAAAGGTGTGGCTGCCCTTTCTTCCTGAACAGCTTTAACGAAGCCTCGATCGACTTCGCATCGTCGGTCCAATCCGCGACCACCTCAGCCTGTTCATCGTAGCCGACGATCAGCAACTTATCGCCTTCGTAGATTTCGTAAGCAAACTCCCTTGCTGCTTGCTCGAGCTTTTCTATATCTGCACGCAATGTCAAAGAGTTGTCTACCAGAAGAACAATCCGGGCAGGTGATGGGTCTGGAGTGAAATTGCGTATTGTCTGTTCGATGCCGTTGTCGTAGATAGCAAGCTGCCTGGCGGTAATTGACCTGGCAGAACTGTCGCCACGCTTCGCCACTACGTTGACGAGGATACCGCTATCATTTGAGGTTGACGGACGGCGGCCAGCCTGGCCCATTACGCCGGCGCAGATTGCGAACACAAGCAATAAGCCGGTGGCGCAATTAAGAACCACGAGGAAACGCTGATGCGTTGAGCTGGCTTTCGGTGCTGGCTCGAAGCGTGATTGGAACATCACCTTATGAAAACGGCGCTTCAATCACCTTTGGATTTTGGTGTGGAGGCCTTTTCGGAAGTTCTCTTTGCTGGGGAGCTCTCTGTAGTTTTCGTTTTCTTGTCCGCTTTGTCCGCTTTGTCTGAATTGTCCGCTTTGTCTGAATTGTCTGATTTCTGATCACCGGTAACGGTTGCTTCGCGCTCGGATTTCTCGGCAGCTTTCTTGCCAGCTCCGGCGTAATCGGTGACGTACCAACCCGAACCTTTGAACTGGATCGCCGATGCGGACACTTGCTTTTCCAGCCGCCCCCCACACTTTTTACATTTGGTGGGTGGCTTGTCGGTCATCTTTTGAAAGACTTCGACGCGCGACTTACATTTCGCACATTCATATTCGTATATCGGCATAAACCCCTGGTTATTGGCTGTCGGCGATTCCGTTCGACAGTATACGAGCCGCAATCCGGCCACGCAATCAGACCGCTGGAATGCATTAGAGAACCGAGCGCGGTGGCGCCGGATGCCCGGATTGATCGTCGGCAGGCTAAGTTATATCCATTCTCACCGGAGAGGTCTTCCAACATCCTCTTAAGAAGTTGTCCCTGGCATCCGGCGCTACCGCGCTCGGTTCTGTCAGCAACTGTCCTCATAATCCAACCTGAGATGCGTGCCCGCCTGAACCTGGCTTTGCAAGTTAATACCCGGTTCGTTATGATCAAACGCGAAATATCTCCATGTCAGACACTGCAAAATCTCTCTCCCTCGAACGCAAGATCAAGATGCATGAGGCGCGCGAAGGCATCATCAATCGCCTCGCCTTGACGCTGCCTACGACTATCAATCTCGACCGCTTCCTCAACGTCATAGTCTCCGAGTTGGGCAGGATGATGAACGTTGATCGTTGCGACGTAATTCAACTGACATCCAGCAGCGAGTTGCGCATCAGTCATGAATGGCGGGCCGGCTCCGATGTTCCTTCAAGCCTCGGCACACGCATTCCACTCGACCCCAGACAACTGGCGGAACACGTTGACATAACCAAGCCCATTCGGCTGGATGACACGTCGGCCCCGGGACTGGACCAGAAAGTGCGCTTTCTGGCCAAAAGTTTGGGGACCCGATCGCTATTGGTTGTTCCCGTCATTCGTGGCGAAGACGTTCTTGGCCTGGTGGGCATGCACACCACCAAAACACCGCGCGTGTGGCTCGACGATGAAGTCTCTTTTTTGGAATCGATCGCGCGTCAGATTGCGGTTGGCTACGAATACACTCGGCTCTACACAGACAAGGAGCGCGAAGCGGAAACAAAACGTGCGCTATTGGAGATAGCCAACGCTCTCAATGCGCGATCCGACTTTCGCGAGGTTTCTTCGCTCGTGCTGGAACGGGCGATCACCCTCGTCGGGGCAGACTATTCAGCGCTTGGCGTGCTCGATCCGAAGGGCGGCCGAATCACCCTGGCGGCCTTCAAGGCAGCGCCGCACGCTTCGACCGATACCGTCCAGGGCCTGATCGACGAGCACGCACAGTCTCTTGACGTAACTGAATTCCCTGCTGCCATGGAGGTTTTGGCCCAGGGCAAAACCCTTCGTTTACTCGATTCAGATCTACCGTTTCCTTTTCGTTTGATTTTCAATGCCACGCTCGGGGGCCGGGCGGCTCTGGTGGCTCCCGTTCGTGTGGCCGGGCAAACGTTTGGTCTGCTTGGTCTCGTTTGGAGTGAGGCGCGGACCGGCTTTCAAGACCATGAAGTCGCGCTCGTCGAAGGCATTGCCGACCAGATCGGGACAGCGCTCGAGCGGGACCAGTTGTCGGCGGAGGTGATGAACCTTCGTGATGCTCTTCACGAGCGTTACGGCGAAGGCCGAATCATTGGACAAACAGCGATTATCAAGCGGGCGATTGAACTCGCTCTTAGTGTCGCGGATACGCAGACCACCGTTCTGATCCAGGGCGAGTCAGGGACCGGCAAAGAGCTTCTGGCCAATCTGATTCATTACAACTCGGGGCGCGAAGATCAACCTTACGTAAAGCTAAACTGTGGCGCGATTCCCGAAACCCTGCTCGAATCGGAACTCTTTGGCCACGAGAAAGGCGCGTTTACCGATGCGCGCGCGCGCCGCCAGGGCAGATTCGAAGAAGCGAATGGCGGAACGCTGTTTCTTGATGAAGTTGGAGAGATGAGCTTGTCGGCCCAGGTCAGGCTGTTGCGAGTTTTGCAGGATGGAGAGTTTACGCGCGTAGGTGGTAACGACGTTTTGAAAGCGGACGTGCGGGTCATCGCTGCATCGAATGTTGACCTCGAACGCGCCACTGAGCTGGGAACGTTTCGTAAAGATCTTTACTACCGGCTTTCGGTCTTTCCCATTAGCCTACCACCGATGCGTGACCGTCCTGAAGACACTCATCCACTCGTCATTCACTTCCTCGAACACTACAAGCAGAAGACCGGACGCTTTATTTCCGGCATTTCCAAAGACGCTTTGCAAGCGCTGATTACTTACGAGTGGCCCGGCAACGTCCGTGAGTTGGAAAACGCCATCGAGCGTGCGGTCATCATTGCCTCTGGCCGGCAGATCGAATTGGAAGACTTGCCGGTAGCCATCAGCCGAATTGCGTTGCAGGAGCAGGATCGGATCAAGGTCGAAAGGGCCAGGGCGGCGAGTGAAGGCCGGACGACGACGTTTGAAGTAACTGTGCCGTCGTCGATGGATGAAATCGAGCGCCAGGCAATTGAAGCTACTCTCGACTACACCAAGGGCGACAAGACTCACGCCGCTCGCGCCCTCGGCATCGGCCGCAAGACGCTCTACCGCAAACTCGACCAATACAACGGCGGAAACAATGAGTAAAACGATCCACGAAATCACACGAAATTCACGAAAAAGCTTAGTGTTGTTTAGCGTGATTTCGTGGATCGTTTACTTCTCTTTAGGGGCAGGAGAATAGTCGAATAGCCCATCTTCTTGCGCCGCTTCACACGCATTTGATATAGTCCAAGTCCGAAAACCTACATAGAAACCAACATGCAGAGCCCGGGGGCTTTGCTTTCGACGAAAGGATCCTGTTATGGGAAACGATTCTGGTGACAACATTTCCACTCGGCTCACTTACCTGCTTATCGGCGGTGGCATTGGGGCGGTTTTGGCCCTGCTTTTTGCTCCCAAATCCGGCCAGGAACTGCGGGGCGATATTGCGGACGCGACCCGCAAAGGTATCGACAAGTCGCGTGAGGCTGCTCAGCAACTCGGTGACCGCGCAGGCGAGTATTATGAACAGACTCGCGAGCGTGCCACGGACCTTTATTCGCAAGCCACGGAAAAGGCTTCTGGCCTCTACTCGCAGGCAGCGGAGAAGGTGGGCGAGGTGGCCCAGACCGCTCGTGATACTGCTACCCGTCAGACCAGCACGGTAGCCGCAGCTATCGATGCCGGCAAAAAAGCCTATCAGGACGAGAAACGTAAGACTGAGCTGTCCGGCAGAATCGAAGCTGCTCCGAATTACACGGAAAAGTCGAACTAGTCACAGGGTAGACGATGGTAACGCTGGCGTTTCAGATCACTACAGACGACCCGATGTTTTGGATCATGGTGGTTGTCGCGTTGTCGTTCGTGATTATCGCCGCGGCGATGGTTGCTATCGCCGTGTTTGTTAGTCGCGCCGTGCAATCGGTAAACCGCCTGGAGCGAAAGCTTGGGCCGCTGATCGAGCGAGTGACGCTAATTAGCGAGCAAGGAAAACAAATTGCCGTCCAGGGCAAACTGATAGCGGAACAGTTCACCGCCGTCTCCAGTCATCTTTCGACTGCCTCTATGAATCTTTCAGAGTCGCTCGCCATCATTAAAGACGAGGTAAGCGAGCTGAAGGTACTGGTGAGTGAAACAGCAGTTGAAGCGCGTGACAAGGTTGAGCTCGTTAGCAACACGATCGACAGAACGCACAGCCAGGTCGTTTCCACCACCGATTTCATTCAGCGGAAGGTGGTCGAACCGGCCCGCGAGCTGGCGGCGATTATGTCGGGCTTTCGTAGAGGGCTCGAAGTTCTGGTAGCGCCCATACCGAAGCCGATCAATCAAACCTACGGAGAGGATGAGATGTTTATCGGCTGAGCTTTGAGTTATCAAGGTTCAAACGAACCCGAACCATCGCCTCCGCAAGGAGCCTGGTTCGGGTTTCTTATTTTGAGTTTGAATGCGATGCAAGTGATGAGGTCAGTACCACCACGCGGTAGCGGGTGGGTCATTCGCATTGTCGATTGCCGATTGCCAAATGCAGATTGGCTGTCTCGGTAAGGCCAATCGGAAATCGGAAATCAACAATTGCCACTGTAAGAGACCCACCCGCTACCGCGTGGTGGTACTGACTTCAAGGACCATCGCTAATGTAAATACGCTTCAAACCAATGGGGTGGTGGATGCGCGGGATGCTTCAAGAACCTGAGTATTAGAAGCCTTGCCGACCTTACGGCTAAAGGTGCCTCCGGGATCCCGCGCTACCGCGCTGGGTTCTGTAATTAGGTGCATTGCGCCAAAATGCATCAGTACCCGATTTCAGGCTGATTTGGGCGGCCAAACATACCTACTGTAGTATTACAGATTCTGGAAACGTCAAGATCATGTCTACTGAAACCCCGCTGGACCTGAAAAAAACCATCAACCTGCCGAAGACCGGTTTCTCACAAAAAGCGAATCTGGCCCAAAGCGAGCCCGTGCGTTTGAAGAAATGGTCGGAGGCCCGTCTTTATGATTTGATTCGCAAAGAACGCGCTGATTCTGAGAAGTTTATTCTTCACGATGGGCCACCTTACGCTAACGCCGATATTCATCTCGGCACGGCCATGAATAAGATCCTCAAAGACCTGGTCGTGAAAACCCGCAGCATGATGGGCTACGACGCGCCATATGTCCCCGGATACGACTGCCATGGTCTGCCAATCGAGCTGCACGTCGAGCGAAAACTGGGCACTAAGAAGGCAAACATGCCGCCGGCATCCATCAGACGCGCATGTCGTGAATACGCGAGCAACGCGCTCAAGAGTCAAACCCGCGATTTCCAGCGGCTGGGCATTCTTGGTCTCTGGGAGAACCCCTACTCGACGATGTCGAACGGATACGAGGCTGAAACGGCGCGACTGTTTGGGACGTTTGCTGAACGTGACTATGTTTACAAGGGCGCACGTCCGGTCTACTGGTGCATTCACGATCAAACTGCCCTAGCTGAAGCTGAAGTTGAGTATCACCAGCATCGAAGTCCTTCGGTCTACGTGAAGTTCCCCCTGGCGAGTGATCCGGCCGAAATCGATCCGGCGTTAGCTGGCCGAAAAGTTTTTGTGCTGATTTGGACCACCACTCCCTGGACTCTGCCTGCCAATTTGGGAATTGCAGTCCATCCAGACTTCGAGTATTCCGCTTTTGAGCACGGCGAAGAGGTCTATATCGTTGCTTCAGAGTTACTCGAGACCGTAATAGAGAAATGTGTACTGGGACAAAGCGATACAGATGGCCACCACGCTGCTGCAAAAGTGTTGGCCCGCTTCCCTGGCGCAAAACTAGATCGGCTCGAATGCCGTCATGCCTGGTTGGATCGACCGTCGCTTTTGATGGTCGGCGACCACGTCACCCTTGGCGGCGAAGCTGACGCGGAAACCGAACTCGATGTCAGCGAGGCACGCGAAAGAAAGACAACGGGGAAGGCCGGCACAGGCGCTGTTCACACAGCCCCCGGTCACGGCCACGACGACTTCGTAATCGGAAAGCGTTATGGCCTTGAAATCTATTGTCCGGTGGACAATGCAGGACGGTTTACTTCGGAGGTCGAACACTTTGCTGGCCAGAGTGTCTTTGAGGCGAATCCAAAGATAGTCGACTTTATGCGCGAGCGGGGCGTGCTGCTGTTTTCTGAAAACTACGACCACCGTTACCCGCATTGCTGGCGCTGCAAGAACCCGGTGATCTTCCGCGCCACGCCGCAATGGTTTATCTCGCTCGACCGCGTGTCTGAGGATGACGATTGGGGCTTCAGCCTGCGCACCGGAGCCGAACAAGAAATCAAAGAGAGCGTTAACTGGATTCCTGCCTGGGGCCGTGAGCGCATGCTCAACATGTTTAAGAACCGCAGCGATTGGTGCGTCTCCCGCCAACGCGTGTGGGGCGTTCCAATCCCGGCGTTCTACTGTGTGACTTGTAACCAGGAACATCCGAACACCGTGGTGCTGTTGCAGCCCGATGTGATAAATCACGTCGCCGACATCTTTGAGCAGGAATCGTCTGATGCCTGGTACAGACGCGAGGCAAAGGAATTGTTGCCGGAAGGTTTCACGTGTCCGACGTGTGGCGGCGCAGAGTTTACGAAAGAGACTGACATCCTCGATGTTTGGTTCGATAGTGGTTCTTCGTGGCCGGCGGTGTTTAAGGACTACTTCGCGGCTGAACTAGGAGAGTGGCAACCGGCGGACGTTTACCTCGAGGGTGGAGATCAGTACCGTGGCTGGTTCAACTCTTCATTGCTGATCAGCCTGGCAAAGTATCGCAAAGCCCCGTATCGCAACGTGATCACGCATGGCTGGTTAATCACGGTGGCCGGCGAGAAGATGAGCAAGTCTGCAGGTACGGGCATTTCACCAAATGAAGTGGTGAAGGCCTCCGGGGCGGACATACTTCGTCTTTGGGTGGCTTCGTCGGACTACCATGAAGACGTGCGCTGTTCAGAAGAAATCCTGGAGCGCACGGTAGATGCCTACCGGAAGATTCGGAACACCGCTCGCTACGCGCTCGGAAATCTTTACGGATTCGATCCGACGCGGGGCAGCGTCTCCGAAGATGAGATGCTCGAGATCGATCGCTGGGCGCTGGCGGAACTTGACGAGGTGGTTAAGAAGGTCCGTGATGCTTATGAGACTTACGAGTTTCACTTAGCGACCCGCGCTATTTATTCCTTCTGCACAGTGACGCTGTCAGCGCGTTACTTTGACATCATCAAGGATCGTCTGTACACCAGTGCGCCACGTAGCCTGACGCGCCGCTCAGCCCAGACCGCGCTCTACCGGATCGTTGATGCCCTGGCCCGAATGCTGGCCCCGATCCTCGTCTTTACCTCAGACGAGATCTGGGAAAACCTGCCGGCAGAAAATGAGCGGCCGGGCTTTGTGCACCTCGCGCTGCTGCCTGAAGAAAGCGAACGGAGCAGCGAGCATTTGCGTTCAAACTGGGAACGTCTATTCGCCATACGCGATGAGGTTTTGCAGGCACTCGAAGAGGCAAGAATCGCGAAACAGATTGGAAGTTCATTGGAAGCGCGGGTTGAGGTCGCTGCGTCAGGTGAGAGCTACGACCTGCTTGAACGTTATCGCGACGAGTTGCGCTATCTCTTCATTGTGTCTCAAGTTGATGTTGTGCAATCCGATGAAGTAGCAAGCGGAGTTGTAGTGAAGGTAGTTCCAGCGGAAGGCGAAAAGTGCGAACGCTGCTGGAACTATTCGACACGAGTCGGCGAATCCACTCAATATCCAACGGTTTGCGAACGATGTGTCGAGGCGCTTGAAGAAATAGAACGCGAACAGATCGATTGATTTCATTGACGTAGGCTTTGCCACTTGTTTAAGAGAAATACGATCCACGAACATGCACGAAGTAACACTAATATACTTTTCGTGATCGTTCGTGTGGGTTCGTGGATCGTGCTTTCTTGCTCAAAAACACTTAAATGGACGCCGAACTAAAGAACTCAGAAATCAGCACCAGCACCCGAACGCGCTTTGGCTGGCGCGCCGGCTACTTGCTGGCCAGCTTTGGAATCTACATGGTAGACCAGGCGACCAAGGCCTGGGCCGTGCGTACACTTCGCCATGGAGATGATCGAACCATTATCCCTGGATTCTTCGATTTGATTTACACCGAAAATTCCGGCATCGCTTTCGGTCAGTTGCAGAAAGGTGGCGCGTTTGGGCGCTGGTTCTTTGTCGCGTTGGCAATGGCTGCCGCGTTGGCGGTCTTCTATTATTTCCTGCGCACGCCGCGAAATGATGACCGGGTCCTGGGAGCATGCGCACTCGTGCTTGCGGGAATCCTCGGGAATCTGACCGACCGCGCCCGCCTCGGTTACGTCATTGATTTCATCGCCCTGCACGCGGGTCAATATCATTGGCCAACTTTCAACGTGGCAGACGCCAGCATTTGCATTGGCGCGTTGCTGCTTGCTTACGATTTGGTTTTTGAAGGAAAACAGAAACCAGAGGTCAGAGGTCAGAAGTCAGAGGTCAGCAGTTAATTGTAAGGTGTTACCGCTTACCCATTAAGCTCTGACTTCTGACCTCTGACCTCGACTTCTGACATCTGACCTCTGATCATCCATGTATCCCGAACTTTTCCGCATCGGCAGTTTCCCGGTTCATACCTACGGGGTGTTTCTAGCACTGGCCTTCCTGCTTGCAATTCTCATTACGGTGCGACTCGGAGCGCGCGACGGATTGCCACGCGAAAAGATCTACGACCTTTGTCTGTGGATGCTATTGGCAGCACTCATCGGTTCAAAGATCCTGATGCTCTTCACCGAACCGGAGTATCGAGACAGTCCGCTACAGCTTATCTCACTCGACTTCCTGCGTTCGGGCGGTGTTTTTTATGGCGGGCTCCTCGGCGCAGTCATTTCTGGTTATTTCCTGATGCGTCGTTTCAAGCTCCCCTGGTGGAAGACCGCCGACGCCTGCGCGCCGGGAATAGCTATCGGGAACTTCTTCGGCAGACAGGGGTGTTTCGCCGCCGGCTGCTGCTGGGGTAAGCCGACAACACTTCCATGGGGCGTAAGATTTAGCGAACTGGGACACCAAATCACGGGCGTGCCTATCGACGCTCACCTGCATCCCACGCAGCTCTACGAATCGTTCTCAATGCTGCTCGTCTTTTTCTTTCTGCTCTGGCTTCACAAACACAGGCGCTTCGAAGGTCAGGTGATTCTGTTGTACGCCCTGCTGTATTCAGTTGTGCGGTTTCTAATTGAGTTTGTACGCGACGATCCACGCGGCGACATTCTGGGAGTGACGACACTTACGGGCCTTTCCACCTCGCAAATCATCAGCCTTCTGGTCGGTGGCATTGCCTTAGTACTGCTAATCATTCGCCGGCGCAAGGCTAACCTACTCCCCAAAGCCGCAGGCACTGTCGCCGCTGAAGCTTAAGGCTCCATCGCATCACTTTTGAAGTCATCAGCTGTGAAGCCTCTATCGAAGCGAAGAGCGGGGCCAAGCCCTCCTTCCCAACCTCGAGGTATTCAAAGGCGCACTCCGTGACTTAGCACCCTGGATGTCAAGAGAACCTCAAAATTCCTCGAGGTTGCGAAGGAGGGCTTGCCCCCGCTCTTCCGATAGACACAATTAATTCTCGGTCAGCACCTAAATCGCTCTTTATAATACAAAGTACTTGACAGAACAGAATCTGCTTGGCTAAGATGCCGGCCATGACCCCAATCCATCTGGTGAACCCGCAAAAGGAAGAGCCGCCGGCGCTGCACGCGCGGGCAATGGATAATCTCAAGTACATTCGCGAGACGATGGAGCGGGCCACCGCCTTTACCGGAATTTCCGGATGGGGTCAGGTGGCCATCGGCGTCACCGCGCTGGCCGCATCTTTCATCGCCGCCCGCCAGAAATCGTTCAAAGACTGGATGATGATTTGGCTGGTCGAGGAGCTGGTAGCTTTGCTCATCGCCGGTTGGTCCATAGATCGTAAAGCGCGGGCATCCAAAATGCCTTTGCTCTCGGGCCCTGGACGTAAGGTGGCTTTTAGTTTGACACCACCAATTTTCGCAGGTGGATTGTTAACCATCGTCCTCTATCGAGCCGGACTTACTGATGCTATCCCCGGACTTTGGTTATTGCTTTATGGAACGGGTGTGATTACTGGGGGAATGTTCTCTGTCAGCGTCGTCCCGATTATGGGTCTTTGCTTCATGGCGCTGGGAGCGGCAGCCTGCCTGGCGCCCCCTGGATTTGCTAACTGGTTTATGGCAGCAGGCTTTGGTGGATTACATATTCTTTTCGGAATAATTATCGCGAGGAAATACGGTGGCTAGACAAACAGCAGCCAAACACAGTAATCAGAAAAAGCGGGAGACAGCCGCCTCCGGTTTACAGGAGGCACGCGCCAAAGCTCGGAGTTCGCCAGCCGCGCTCGATCGTTTGATTCACGAGCGTATGCGTCTTGGAATCGTCAGCGCGCTGGCCGCAAATGAATCTTTGACGTTCAACGATCTCAAGCGTCTGATGGATACAACGGATGGGAACCTAAGCGTGCACGCTCGCAAACTGGAGGACGGCGGCTACATTACCTGCAGCAAGTCGTTCGAAGGACGTCTACCGAAAACTGAATACAAGCTAACCGCCTCGGGCAGACGGGCGCTCGAAAGTTACTTGAGTCACATGGAAGCCCTTATTCACCAGATGAGAAATACCTGAGCCATTTACTTTTTTTGTCTTTTAACTTTGCATAACAAAGCGCTTTGAGAAAATAGGAGGACCAAATGTACACCAATGTGAATCTGGCAGCTCCGATCGGTGCTTTGTTATTTCTCGGCACAGGCTTTCTGTTGTTTGTCGCCGGCTTGGCGCTTATCTATTCCCTTACCAGGAAGAAATTTGGGCTCGCCAGGTTTGCGCTGATTACTATGGCTGTGATTATCGCTGTCTATCTTGGCGTGATGTTGATCTTCTCGCTTACCAGCGAGGAAAGAGTGCTGGTCCGCGGCCAGGAAAAACACTTCTGCGAAATTGATTGCCACCTGGCCTACTCGGTCACCGACGTGCAGCACTCGAAAACGTTAGGGCAAACCATGACGGGGGTTGGCGCTAATGGCCCAACGGCCGCTGGATTGTTCCGAGTCGTGACCATTAAGACTCGCTTCGATGAAAACACAATAAGCCCAACACGCGGTAACGGGCTGTTGCATCCAAATAGTCGTGTCGTGGTCGTGATCGACGACAATGGCAACGAGTACCTTCCTTCCCCGACAGGTCAAAAGGCACTTGAAACGTCGCAGGCGGCCGGCTCTCCCTTTACGGCCCCGCTTCGTCCCGGCGAGTTTTACAACACCACCGTCGTTTTCGATTTGCCCGCAGGTATCACTAATCCCGTCCTGCTAATTCATGAAGGTGAGTCGATGACCCATTTTGTCATCGGTCACGAAAACAGTCCCCTCCACAAGAAAATCGGATTTCAAATCTAGGGAAACATGTCTGCATGTCCTCAATCCTCAGCAATGCTCTCGAAGTGTCCCGATAAAACTATGGATCATTACGATGTAGTTATCGTCGGGGCAGGTCTGGCCGGCTTGCAGTGTGCACGACTACTTGGAGAACGTGGCTTTCATGTTCTGCTCGCGGATCGGAAGAAGTCGCTCGACACGTCGATTCACACCACCGGCATTTTTGTGCGTCGCACTCTTGAAGACTTCCCTATACCTGAAGATTGTTTAGGTCCTGCGGTCAGTAATGTGAGTTTGTATTCGCCTGCCCGCCGGCGAATGGACTTAGTTAGTCCTCACTACGAATTCAGGGTCGGGAGGATGGGCCGGCTTTACCAGCGTTATCTGGAACATTGTCAGCGCGCGGGAGTCACCTGGATGCCTGAAACGGGTTATGGCGCGCACTCTATCATTCCCAGCGGGATGACCGAGCCGGGAGGCAGGAATCAACTTGAAAACCGGATCATGATCCGGCTCGATGGCCGGTATTCTTCGCGTTGGGTGACAGCCCGCTACCTTGTCGGCGCCGACGGCGCAAAATCACGCGTCGCTCGCGACCTGCAACTCGACCTTAATTGCGAGTGGCTCGTTGGAGTGGAGGACGTGTTTACAAACATTCCCCTCAACGGACCACCTCGGCTGCATTGTTTTCTTGATCCCAAAATTGCGCCGGGTTATCTCGCCTGGGTGGCACACGACGGCGAGGAAACTCACATCGGCGTGGGCGGATACGCATCGATGTTTGACCCGCTTCGAGCTTTGGGCCAGTTTCGATCCAGCTTGCAGGGAATTATCGATTTGAGTGAAGGAAAGCAACTTGAGCGGCGAGGCGGACGAATCCCCGTGGGCGGCGTCTTGCGAAATATTGCCAACACTCGCGGACTGCTGGTTGGTGATGCCGCAGGAGCGGTCTCACCGCTGACGGCCGGTGGGCTCGATCCCTGTATGCGACTCTCAACCCTCGCCGCGAACGTAATTGCCATGTATCTGGAAACCGGGGACGCGGATGTGTTGAAAGCCTATTCCGGTGAATTGTTCCGAGCGCGCTTTGCCTCGCGGCTTTGGATGCGCCGTGTGATTTCCAATGTTCGTCAGCCCGCTTTGCTCGAGTTAGCTTGCGCCGCCATGCGGCTCCCGGTCCTCAACTGGTTTGCGTGGCACGTTTTCTTTGGCCGTGGGTCATTTCCAGATGTGGACTCGCATTTGGTTCCGCAAACTGCTTGTAAGACGAGTGCCGAAGCGTAGATCAATGTAGCTATTCACACATGCTTTCTGTGGTTCGCCACATTGTCACTTTGGGCAAAGGATTCGAAGATTGGAACGACAAAGTTTTTAAAATGGGGAGTGCCGACCCGGTTAATGTGACCTCCAGAGGAGATTCGAAAATGACCAAACGAATTATTGCCATTGCTTTCATCTTTGTGTGCGCATCGGTGGCCTGGGCCATTCTCGGTGGCACCATCTTCGCTCGTACATACGATTCCGCCGCGACTTCAGACAACAAAGTCGCGTCCACCTGGGGCGCGCCGCAAAACCAGTTGCCACCTACGGCCACGTTTACACGTATTGTTCCCCGGACAGAGGAAACCTTTGAGGGAGGGAAGAAGATCCTCAAGACCATTAAGGACGAGGTGATTGTGCCACTGCCACTGGAAAGCAGCGCAGTCGATGTCGCGCTGGATCTGGAGCACAGGCAAAAAGGGTTGCTCTGGTACAGCACATACAAAGTTGGTTTCATGGGGATCTACGCTTTTCGAAATACAAGCGACAATGAAGAAACGATTAACTTCACACTCAACTATCCGGCATCCAAAGCGATTTATGACGACCTGGTATTCACCGTTCAGGGTGTGCCTGTAATAACCAGCAATCAGGAAAATGCTGCCAGAGGTTCGGTGAAGGTCCCCGCGGGACATGTTGCGCAATTGGATGTTGGCTACCGCTCGCAGGGTCTCAATGAGTGGCGTTACAGTTTTGGCAGTAACGATGTCGCGCAGGTCCGAGACTTTAAGCTCAAGATGAGGACTAACTTCAAAGACATCGACTTTCCTGATTACACGCTTTCACCATCTGAAAAGCATGAGACTGGTAATGGCTGGGACCTCACCTGGTCGTCTAAAAACCTGGTTTCTGGTTATCAAATAGCCATGGTGATGCCGGAAAAACTTCAGCCCGGCCCGCTGGCGGGTCGCATCAGTTTCTTTGCTCCAGTCTCGTTGTTCTTCTTTTTCTTCATCATGCTCATCATCACAACCATGCGCGGCATAGAGCTTCATCCGATGAACTATTTTTTCCTTGCCGCCGCCTTCTTCTCCTTCCATCTCTTACTGGCTTACCTGGTGGACCATGTTTCCATTCATCTGGCGTTTGCGATTTCCGCGGCTGTGTCGGTCTTCCTGGTGGTGAGTTACTTGCGCCTTGTAGTCGGATTGCATTTCGCAAGTCGGGAGGCGGCTTTGGCGCAGTTTGTTTATCTGGTGATGTTCTCGTACGCGTTCTTCCTCAAGGGTTTCACGGGTCTGGCGATTACCATCGGCTCAGTCGTAACCCTTTTCGTGGCGATGCAAGTCACCGGCAGAATTCGTTGGGCAGACAGGTTTTCGCTGAAACCGATTGAGCAGCCTTCTGCCGAACTAACTTAGCTGTTAACAAAAACCAACTTGGGTGCGTCTACGATGGTGGGGAGACCCAAGGTGTCTCTCCGCCTGAGGTGGGTAGTTCAGAGTTCAGCCCTCGGGCTGTCTTTCGCCCGCCGGGAACACAAACTAAAGTTTGGACTCTAAACTTCAAGCCTGTAGTTCAGAGTTCAACCTTCAGGTTGTCGCTCGGGCAGAGGCAAGGCGAAGTTCGAGCTGAATCCAGACGCCGATTTGTTGAATCTTTCGCGCCACTTTTGTCGTACAGGTCTTTCGCGACCGAGGTTTCGGTTATTCCTATCATGAGAGCTTTCTTTTCCTTCTATGCCGATGCTTTGAGAATCGCCCTGCAGTCGATTTTCGCCCACAAACTGCGAGCTTTTCTCACGTTAATCGGAATTATCATCGGTGTAGCGTCGGTAGTGACTGTAGGGGCCTCGATTAGCGGTCTCAATACTTACGTGGTCGACAAGGTCGCCAAAGTTCTTGGCAGCAATCACTTTATGATTGCCCGCATAGCTTCAAACGGACGCCTCTCGGACGACGAATTCGAAAAAATGAATCGACGCAACAAGAGACTGCAGTGGGACGACTACGAGTGGGTTCGTGACCACTGCAAGTCATGCGCTGAAGTGGGCGCCGCCGCCGGGGGCGGAACTGATCTATCGCAGGATGGCATTCAGTTTCCTGGAGCAATGGTCTTCGGGGCTTCTGCCAACATGATCGATATCGAAGACAAGACAATGGCCGACGGTCGTTTTATTTCAGCTGACGAAGTTGAGCGTTCGGCCCTGGTTGTGGTCCTTGGCGGGGACATCAAGGACAAGTTCTTTCCCAACACCCAGGCGGTGGGCAAGACGTTGAAGGTGCGCGGGCGGCCAATGCGGATCGTCGGTGTCGAGGAAAAGCGCGGCTCCTTTTTCGGTGACTCATTCGACCGCCACATCTACATTCCGATTACCACCCATATGCAAATCTGGGGACGTAACGGTCTTCAGATTCACGGCAAGGGTAAAAACAGGGAAGAGTTTCAGGAGGCCATCGAAGATGCGCGCATTGCGCTGCGCGTCAAGCACCAGTTAAAGGGCAACGAGGAGGACGACTTCGGCCTGGTGGATGTAGAAGCGGTCAACAATCAAATCGATCAGTTTACAGCGAGTATCGCAATGGTCGTTGTACCTATCACTCTGATCACGCTCATTGTCGGCGGGATAGTCGTGATGAACATCATGCTGGTTAGCGTAACGGAACGAACGTTTGAAGTAGGACTGCGCAAAGCGGTGGGGGCGACGAAGAGACAAATCCTGCTGCAATTCCTCATCGAGTCGGCAATCCTGTGCGCACTGGGCGGGGTGATCGGGCTGTTGCTCTCGTGGGGCGTAACCGAGTTGATTACCGCTCTGGCGTCCATCACCATGACCATCACCATTGGCTACATATTGATGGCCTTGATCGTTTCCACGGTCATCGGAATGGTTGCCGGAATATATCCGGCGTTCAAAGCAGCGCGGCTTGATCCAATTTTGGCGCTGACTAAGGCTACATAGGCACTTGAAGTTTAAGTTATCAAACAGTAATTTGCGCGAAACGCTGGCGATGGCGCTGGAAAGTGTCCGCGCGCACAAGTTTCGCAGCTTTCTGACGGTGCTCGGTATCGTGATTGGAGTTATGACCGCCATCACGATCGCTTCGATCCTCACCGGCATGCGTCAAAACATCGTCTCCATCATCGAAGAGTACGGCACCAATAACATCTACGCGTTTCATCTTTCCACCGGACCCAATTTGGGGGAAGACCGTTCCGAAAGAACCAGGAAACCTCTGACGGTGGATGACGCGGATACCATCAAGTTACAGGCAAGTGCCGTGGAAGATGTGGGCCACGTCGCGGAAAACGTGGGTTACAGCGGCGGACCTTTTGACGACAATATCACTTATCAGGGACACAACTACCGCTGGGGAAACACGCAGGGTGTTTCCCCAAACTATGCTTTTATCACAAACATTGCCCTCAAAGAGGGCCGTTTCATCACCGAACACGATGACCAGCAGCGGGCGAATGTAATGGTGATTGGCGTCAATGCGGCTGATGCTCTTTTCCCGGGCCAGAACCATCAGATCGTCGGAACGCAAGTGCGCATGGGCGGCTACAACTTCGAGATTGTCGGTGTGCTGGAGAAAAGAAAAGCCGGGTTCTTTGGTGAGAATGAAGAAGATAACGCGGTGTTAATACCCTACCGTACGGCGCACAAGGTAGCGCCGGCCAGGGGCCACCTTTTATTGGTAATCAAAGCTCGCTCGGGTCAAACCACCGAAGCGCTACAGCAGTCTGAAGAAATTCTGCGCCGCCGCCGCAATGTTAAGTTTGGCGACCCAAACAACTTTGACATTAAGACGGCCGACAAGTTTATCGAACAGTTCGACAGCATCTTTGCGATGATCGGCTTAATTGCGATAGCAATTTCCAGTCTGGGGCTTCTCGTCGGCGGCATCGGTGTCATGAACATCATGCTGGTCAGCGTGACCGAAAGGACCAAGGAGATTGGAATTCGCAAGGCGATTGGGGCGCGTCGAAAAGATATAGTTCGTCAGTTTCTCTTTGAGGCCATGGCATTGACGTTTCTGGGTGGAGCACTGGGCGTCATTATTGCCATCGGCGTGAGCAAGATCATCATGCTCCTGGTTCCTGCTCTGCCCGCAACTATTCCCGCGTGGGCTGTGATCACCGGCCTTTCTGTTTCCGTCGGCGTCGGCCTAATCTTCGGAGTCTGGCCTGCTCGCAAAGCTTCCCGTCTCGATCCTATTGAGTGTCTGCGTTACGAATAGCAAGAGTCCCCCTTAATTCTTCATCATCATGCTGTGTTCCGGATGTAGGTTTTTCGAAATACCCTCTGTGCAACCTCTGTGTTCTCTGTGACTCTGTGGTGAACTTCTGCCGCGTAAGATTTACCACGGAGGCACAGAGAACACAGAGGACGCACAGAGAAGACAAATCGGTAGACAACCCATCGTTGAATCTAACCCACGCCGTATCACCCACATCTTTCCAACCTCGTCTATAATGCGGTTTAGTGACCAAAACAACGCACCAGCGCGATGTCATCAAAGAATATCTAACCTACCTCCAGGTGGAGAAGGGGCTGGCTCGCAATACGCTCGACAGCTACCGGCGAGATCTCGAGCGCCTCGATCGCCAGGCAAACAAGCTTGGCAAACCTGTCTTTGAGCTGACGCGACCGGACCTGCGGAAATGGATCGCGCAACTTTCACGTGACGGGCTGGCGCCTTCATCCGTCGCCAGATCGGTGAGCGCGTCGCGTGGGTTCTTTCGTTTTATGATGCTTGACGGCCACATCAAGCATCATCCAGCGGAAGATTTAGACACGCCGCAAAAGTTTTCATACCTGCCCCGGTTTTTGACTGTAGAAGAGATCGACCAATTGCTCGCCGCACCGGACATCACCACGGAAGAAGGGGTGCGCGATCGAGCGATGCTGGAGCTGATGTATGCAGCAGGTTTACGCGTGTCGGAACTTGTCGGCTTGAAACAGACGGAAGTTGATCTCAACGGCGGCGTAGTCAATTGTCATGGCAAGGGCAGCAAGGAGAGGCGCGTGCCGATTGGTAAAAGCGCGATTCACTGGTTGCAGCGCCACGCTTCGATTAAAGCTGCCTATGGTCAGGCCGGCTACCCGAACCTGTTTCTGCATCGTGGCAAACCACTGACAAGGCAACTTGCATGGTCCATCATCAAGCGCCACGCATCGACTGCGGGCGTCGGCGATGTTTCACCGCACACCTTACGCCACAGCTTTGCCACTCACCTTTTGCAACATGGAGCCGACTCGCGGTCTGTTCAGGCTTTACTTGGCCACAGCGATATTTCAACCACACAGATCTACACACACATGACCGATCGGCATCTTCGCGCTGCTTACGATAACCATCATCCGCGAGCCCGTTCCGCACCCAAGCCTAAATCGTAAAGCAAACTGTTAGTTTGCGACCCTCTCATCACCATTCAACTTGGGTGTCAGAGATGACGCAAACTAACAGTTTGCTTTACATTCCCGGAGCCGCTCTAAATAGTTCCTCCTGTGATTTTGGAACCGTGCGACTTCGGCCTTGGACTTTGTGATTTGGATGCTAAAGGTTTCACACATGACGCAAACTAACAGTTTGCTTTACCTCCGCAAGCCATCGGATGAAACAGTGCGGCAGTTTATCTCCGGCCAATGCGATTTGCCTTTTTCGTATTCAGAGGTAGGAAGCACTCAAACAGGATCGCAGCCGTCCGGTTACACTGTTGACCATAATCGGATCAAGCTTGGGGCGGGAGCGACCACTTACCGAAGGGCTGCCGACGCTTTACGAAGTTGGAAACACTTTGATCTTGGCTGGGTAAAGGTTCTTCCCGCTGGCGCAGCAGTTGAAGTCGGCACAACTGTGGCCGTCCGAGCCCGCACGCTCGGACTCTGGTCGCTAAATGCCTGCCGTATTGTTTATCTGCTTGGTGAGCATCCGGAATTTAAAGCTCGGTTTGGCTTCGCTTACGGAACGCTTCCCGCGCATGCCGAATGTGGCGAGGAACGTTTTACGATTGAATGGCGCAAGGACGACTCGGTCTGGTACGACATCTATGCGTTCTCACGTCCTCAACATCCGCTTGTAAGATTGGCATACCCTTACGCGCGTAGACTTCAAAGATGCTTTGCTAAAGACTCACTTAGAGTGATGGTGGCAGCCTCGCTGCACTGAATAGAACGCGCCTTAGTTCATTCTGATCCGCCACTGCCGAGGTTGTGTAAAGCTTTCAGCAGAGAACGAGAGCCGCTGGTGTGCTCTCAGGTCGGGAAGGTGGGCTTGCCCCCGCTCTTTGATGATTACCACAATACCCTGGAGTAATACTGCACCTCCAACTACCTCTCTGGGGAGACTGACGGTACTCGATTTCTCTTATGATTGGATCTGCGTGAGGAAGAGCGGGGGCAAGCCCACCTTCCCGACCTGAGAGCACACCAGCGGTTATTGTGATCTGCTGAAATTTTTCAAACAGTCTACCGTGTCCTATTTCTTCGCCAGCACTACCGGCGCTTGTTCCGCTGCGCGCATACGGTCGTAGAAACTACGAACAGCCTGATATTGATCGGCTGGAATCGTGCCCGCCCTTTGCGAAAGCGTCCGGATGAAAAGTAACTCGCCGCTTTTTACTTCGTAGCTGGTTTTATATGAGCCAAATGAAGTTTCCAGTTTAACCGGATCCGGCAACTCGTCCACATCAAACCCTGCAGGAAGCTTTACCCGAACGGTTTCTGTGAATGCATGCGAGTCGAGCACCATGGGATGTTTCCGGGTCGGCTCGGTCAGAAAAACAGATTCGCGGCGAGACACTATTGACGGGTTGAAAACCAGCAAACGGTCCTGCATCGACTTGGCATAAGCCACTGCTGAGAAGTCAACGTCCAGACCGAACCCTGTGCCATCGTTGTCGTCGGTAGGAAGCAACCTCGATACCTTGGCGCCCGATGCGCCCTGCGTAACCCAATTCTCGATCATGCCTTTGTATGCGGTGGTTGAGAGTTGGCGGAAAGCGCGACGCTCATCGACGGCTGTTTGCCCAATAGATCTCTCTTTCACGTTGGCCGTGATTGAACCATCCGAAGCAAGCACGACATCCGTTTGACGTTCTAATTGACTCAATCCCGGCGCCAGGGTGGGCATGCGCAAAAGTGCGCCGGCGTCTCCCGCGACAATCAGCGCAAAACTTCCCTGTTCGTGATCGGGCAAATCTCCGATCGCCGTGCTTTCGTCAGTCGCGTCGAATATGAGGAGCCGGCCGAGCGTGGGATGCTGGATTACGGTCGGAGCCTCAGTTCCGTCGTTGACTCTGACCGCAATGATGCAGTGATTAAACTGAGTTGGTGAGGGCCATTCTTCCCTTACCAGCGTGGAATCGCCTGAAAAAATAAAAACCGGATAGGCGGTTATGCCGATGGTCTTGAGCATCGCCCGCATCAAGTTGGCCTTGTCCTTGCAGTCCCCATATTCCTTAGCCAGCACCTGCGAGGCGGAGTGCGGCCGGTATCCATTTCCTCTACCTACGCCGATATCTATCGAGATGTACTGAAGCCCCTGGACGAAACGTGCGATCGCCTTGATTCGATCGAGTTCCGTTTTCGAATTAACAGTCAAAGCGCGCGCCTTGGCCGACACGGCTTCATCCGGAATCGCCTGGGGATCGTGCAAGTCAGTGCCCCAGCGCGAGACCTGGGCCCACGTTTCAAAAGTCTTAAAACCGTTTGGGGTCGCGCCTGCCGCGGGGAAATAGTTAATAGCCACCAGTGGCGCCAGGTTGCGCACGGTCGGGCTGACGGTTTCACGCTTGATCGGCTGAAGATCGCGTAGCTCCCAAACGTAAGTCGATCCATTCACGCTCGGCTCTATCTTCGCGTGATTGAACACTACACTCGTCGCCTGCCAACCGGTGGGTAACGTAAGGCTGTATCGGGACACCAGGGTGGGCAACCGGTCCTGGAAATTCCACAAATCCTGATTGAAGAGTGGCCTCTCCTCACTAATTGATTGGTAGCCAAAGACCACCCCGGCATCGGCATCGTCTGAGGCGTTAATTGATTTGATCCGATACTCATTGTAGATGTCGTTCGGATCCGAAATAACATCCACCGTCTCGTCCTTCCCGTATTTCTTGACGTAACCGTTCGGACGAATGAGCCATGCAGTAATCTCGCGGACTTTTCCGGTCTTGGTAACATAGCCTTCTCCAGCCACGGCATATCCGCGACCTTCGCGCGTCAGTATTCGAACTGCAAAAGTGGTGGTGGTGGTAATGCGACCGTCAGTGCTCAGGGTCACTGACTGCTCCTTACGAAGGACCACTGCGTGAACGTCTTTATCGTAGGTTGGAGGCTTGAGCGCGGCTGCCGCTTGCAGCCAGGCCGGGGCCTCGTCCGCGGCAGCGCCAACTACCGGCGTCAGAATCACCAATAACAAAAAACCCGTTAGGAGAGTCAGTCTACGCATTTGATCTATCCTTCAGTAAAAACCTCTGTGAAGTTTCGGTCCCCCGAAACGATTCCGCCAGGCACTATTTGGAAACGGTGGCAGCAGTTTGCTTCAGTGTAATCATGTGGCCGTCCTGCTTATGTAGCTCATCAAAATAGGTCTTGAGCTGTCCATACGCATTAACAGGAAACAGGATGTTACCTCCGCCACCAAAAAAGAAACTTCTCTTATAGACGAGGGTTTTGCCATCAGGCGAAACGCCGGCGCTGGGCTTGTAAGAACTGATCGGCAAGGAAGCGAAAGGCGCTGGAGATTCAGCGCTGTCCAGTGAGAACCCTTGCGGCAGGTGGATCGTGACTTCGTCCTCCTCCGACCAGGGATAACTAAAATAGATCGGGTGCTGCCGAGCGCTGGTCGGAAACAGTGGTCGAAGCCCAAACTGAAAGAACGCCGGTTGAAGGAAAAGCCGTTTGCCCGTGCGCTGGGCGTAACCTGGAACCTGAATGTGATACTTGTAAACGTAAGGCTTCACCGGATCGGTGACATTCTCGATCTGAATGTTGGTTATTTCCGCGGTACTCATGCGTGCCTTAACGTTGTCGCGCAAAGTTTCCTCACGCTGCGCCGGTGAGTCGTCGTCGTCCCATTCTTTTCGGTCCACTGCGAGATGGCCGTAATATTCGACTGTTACGTCACCCTCGAGCGTGCCGTCCTCGGTAAGCCGTAGATTGGCAATCCGCTTTTGCCTGGATTTCTCAGGGGCGGAAAGCGGCGTCTTCACCCAGGTAGGATCCTTCGGATCCGTGAGAATCGCATCCTGGTTCTCTTCCTGCCAACGCAGCATGCCGAAAGGAACATAGGTGCTGGCGGGATCATAGAAGCGCCATTCGTCTCCCACCCGCACGGCCACATCGAAGGTCTGAATAAAATAGTCGTCTGGAAATTCTTTATCGAAGAAATTATCGCTGCGATCGGAAAGGTTGATGATGCGCGCATCGAAGCCCGCCGCTATCGCCAAAGCAGCGAACAGCATGTCGATATCAGTGCCGGTTCCCATGCCGCGCTTCAGCGTGTCCGAGGGCGACTTATTGTCTTTGATTTTGGCGCGCTCCTCAGAGGTCAGCCCCGAAGCATCGTCATTGATGTTCTTGATCTTTGAACGGCAAAACTCGAACAGCCTCTGGATTTTCTGCTCCGGGTCCGTGGCATTACCTATGGCGGCAGTAGCCGCTTGCTTTACTTCGTCGTTTACCTTCATCAGCGGCTTGGTTTTCTCGTAGGAACTTTTGCCGTAGTCCTTCCAGAACTTTTCGCCGACAAGCTTCCGGTCTTCAGAGTAATAGATCAGCATCCAGGGACGGACCGAGTCTTCGGGCGGCATCCGAGGCTCCTCACGAAATGCGGGGACGTTCGTCATGAACGTAGTGTAGAAACCACTCTTGTCTTTGACGAAAGGACTCGGCGTGCTATGGAAAGTCTGAACGCGCATTCCATACGGGAAACCAGGCAATGAAAGGGGTTTGATGTAGTAGCGGACCGTTTGCACGGGCACGTCGCGCTGAAAATACAGGCGAAGGTAGTTTGCCAGGGCATCGTTGCGCATTTCCTTCCAGCGATATTCAACTATCGCTCCCGGCTCCACTCCTCGCAGCGCAAAAGACTTGGCCTTTATTTTTCGACCGCCCTCTTTGACGATCAGGCGCTCCAGAATGTCTTCCTTCTTGATCTCGGTAATCGTTCCGTCCGGCTTGATCGTGCGAGCTGCAATGTCGGTAATGCTCCAGCCATTCAAATAAGGAATGTCTATCTTGCTTTGCGATTCGCGCCCTCGCTCGGTGAAGATTTTTATCTTGACGTAGTGAGTGAGCACTGTCCGCGGCGTGCCTCCCTGGACCTCGTCGGCGACCTTAACCTCCCACAAAATCGCCTCGGCGTCGGCGTCCTTTTCAACGACCGCGGCCTTGAGTGCAAGGTCGGCTGGATCCACCGGTCGCCAATCGTCACCGAGAGCAAAAACAGACGATGGAAGAATTAGGAATAGACTAAGAGCGAGCAGAGAAATAGCTAGAGGAGACTTCATAAACTTACCTTTCAGGATAATCTATTGAATGCGGGTAAGGACGTTCGACAAGCGATTCGCTCGATGCTAAATCATTCGGCGGCTGAACTACCTGGAACCAAATGCGGGCAGGATTTTAGGACCACGAGTTGAATGCCCGCAAACATTTGAACACGGCTTTGACGAACTTTAACCCCGGTTCGTTGCCTTTCCAGCCCCATTAAAAGGCTAGGGCGCGGTTCACTGCAGCAAAAGGTCACAAACAGAACCATTATGTTACAATCTGCCCGATTCGCTGAGAAAATGCGTATAAACTGCTCGCTGCATTAACCCGGAGAAAGAAGGAAAAATGGCCACCGAACTCAAACGAGCACCCACTAACTTGGATCGGATTGAAGAGCTGCTGGGTGAAAATGCCCGAACCCTGCTGGACCACAAAGCTGAGACGATTCCCAAGGAGCATTTAAATCTGCCGGGGCCGGATTTTATTGATCGCGTCTGGTCCATCTCTGATCGCTCCCCGGCGGTTTTGCGTTCGCTGCAATCGCTTTTCAACAACGGGCGACTCGCAGGCACCGGATATCTCTCCATCCTGCCGGTGGACCAGGGGATTGAACACTCCGCCGGAGCGTCCTTTGCCCCAAATCCGCAATACTTCGATCCTGACAACATCGTGAAGCTCGCCATCGAAGGCGGCTGTAATGCCGTGGCATCGACGTTTGGCGTGCTGGGGACGGTGGCGCGCAGGTATGCGCATAAGATCCCCTTCATTGTGAAAATCAATCACAACGAATTGCTCACGCTGCCGAACAAGTTTGACCAGGTGCTATTTGGCACGGTGAAGGAAGCCCACAACATGGGCGCGGTAGCTGTAGGCGCCACGATTTACTTTGGCTCCGACGAGTCAACCAGGCAGATTACGGAGATCAGCGAGGCCTTCGCCCAGGCGCACGAGCTCGGCATGGGCACTATTCTCTGGTGTTACATTCGCAATTCAGGATTCAAGACTCCCGAAGGTGATATGCACACGTCGGCCGATCTAACCGGCCAGGCAAATCACCTGGGCGTGACAATTCAGGCAGACATCATCAAGCAGAAACTTCCCGAGAGAAATGGCGGCTACACTGCCGTGGAAAAAGCGCTCGGCAAGTCATACGGCAAGACGAGCAAGCTCGTGTACGAAAAACTCACTACTGATAATCCGATCGATCTCGTTCGCTATCAGGTCGCGAATTGCTACATGGGCCGCTGCGGCTTGATCAACTCGGGTGGCGAATCAAAAGGTGCGAGTGATATGGCAGAGGCTGTGCGCACGGCCGTCATAAACAAACGTGGCGGCGGCACCGGGCTAATCTCCGGGCGCAAAGCCTTCCAACGTCCTATGAGCGAAGGTGTCGAGCTGCTGAATGCAATTCAAGATGTTTACCTGGCACCCGAGATCACGATAGCGTAACCACGAATCAAATAACTGTTAGGGGCGCACGTATCGTGCGCCCCTTTTGTTTTGGCCTCAATTGAGGGTTTACGCGGTTTAAAAAGGAGCCCGTTATCACCTCGAGGTCGGGAGGTGGGCTTGCCCCCGCTCGTTGAGTACCACGAACCGGAGCGGGGGCAAGCCCATCTTCCCGACCTCGAGGAACTCAAGAGTCATCCCATTGACTTGGACTTTGGTATGCACGTCTGGCCTCCAAAAATATGCCCTCCCACGCAATCTTGTTATCATGTCTCGCCCGTATATCAGCTAAATGTCTCTCGAAGTTAACCCCGAACAGGCACGAGCCTCTGAGGTTGAGCTTCTTCATGCCGTTGCACGCGGCGATGAAGCGGCGTTAGCTCGCCTTTATGACCAGTATCGGGTAATCCTCTTCGGCCTGCTGATGCGTATATTAGGCAACCGCGAAGAGGCGGAGGATGTTTTGCAGGACGTCTTCATTCAGGTCTGGCGGCGGGCGGCGGATTTTGACGAAAAACGGGGCAAACCATTTACCTGGCTGGTTACTCTCGCGCGCAGTCGGGCGATTGATCGCCTTAGGCTTCTTGGGGCTCGCCAGCGCCTGGCCGACGCGGCGGGGAAAGATCAAACAGAGGACGTTTCAGATGCCCTGGCCGACACGATCCATTCCGGACAGCGCGAGATTGTCCAACGGGCTTTGGCAGAACTGCCGGAGGAACAGAAGCAGGCCCTGGTGCTCGCCTATTACGATGGTTTAACCCAATCTGAAATAGCATCGCAACTGGGCACACCACTGGGAACAATTAAGACGCGAATGCGCTCGGGAATGACAAAGCTCCGGGCGCTCCTGGGCACTCAATTGGAGAACTTTGGTTACAGCGGAAAAGCATGAGGCACGAAGACTATAAGGAGATGCTGGCCGCGAACGCTCTCTCTGCGCTCGACGCAGACGAATCGCGTGCGCTCGCAACCCATCTTGAAGACTGTCGAGACTGCCTTTCTGAGTTGAACGAGTGGCAGGAGACAGTGGCATTTGTCGCGCTTAGTACCAATCCAGCTGAGCCTTCTATCCAACTCCGCGAGCGCATCCTGGCTGCCGTCCGCGCAGCAGGGTCTCCGAGTGCAACCTATGCCGACTCTGCAGCCCACCGCGCTTCAAGTTCCTCGCTTGTCTTACCTTTTGAAAAACGGGGCAAAAATGTCTGGACTTCACTGGGCTCCTTCGGTGCTATCGCGGCCGCGTTCGCGATGGTCGCAATGCTCATTGGGCTATTGACACTCTGGCAACAGAACCGGTCTACCAGAGCGGAGTTAGTGCGTCTCGCAACCCAGATGCGCGAAACAAGCGAAGAGCTTGCTTACGAGCGGGCGATGGTTGCACTGCTGACAAAGCCCGGGTCGCGCATGACCGAACTGGCGGGCACAAACGTGGCGCCGGGAGCGCACGCAATGCTGGCATACGATAAAACAGGCCACGCGATGCTGATGACCAGGAATCTACCGGCGGCGCCACCAGGCATGGCTTATCAACTTTGGTTCATCAAGGACAACCAGAAGATGCCTGGTAAGGTGTTTACGACTGACGCCCGCGGTAATGGGGTCCTGGAGGATCAAATTCCAGCATCAGCGCTCGCCACAGCTGTCTATGCCATAACACTTGAGCCGGCCGGCGGCGTACAAGTACCCACGGGCGCAATATACCTTGTCAGCGCGTCGTAAGCGCCTCAGTCAAAATCCTTTACGAAATCAAAAACGGTCCACGAAATAACACGAAGTATCACGAAAGCCTTTTTCGTGCTCGTTCGTGTGGTTTCGCGGATCGACCTTTTCAATCAGGGCGCCTTCGACAGTAGGAAAACATCAGTGACCAGGTGCCGATCAACTATTTCCCGAAAAACTGCTACACTCTTTTCCACTCTGGATTATCGGGGAAAAATGACATATGGCCTCGGGAAATAAAGAAGAACCGCAAGTAGACAACATTATCTCCGATGAAACCGGTCAATTCGATCTTCGTTTCATCCTTTGGCGACACTTCTGCAATGAACACAACATTCCGGTGGAAACGCTGCCAAGCCAGCTCGATGGTGAGCAAAAGGAAAAGTGGGAAGAACTAAAATCGAGTCGCCTCAAAGGCCGCAAGTGAATCCGCAGATTACGCAGACTACGCAGATTCAAATGCCACTCAGCTAAGTAGCTCATACCCTTCCCTTTAATTCTAATCTGCTTAATCTGCGAAATCTGCGGATAGTGCTATAGCCTGCCGGATCCCAACCTATAAACGCCTGTGAGAAATGGATTGGTTAGTCGTTCCTGGCCGATGGTCGTGACTGGCCCATGTCCGGAATAGACTTCTACGTCATCACCCAAAGGTAGAAGTTTGTTCGTAATTGAATCCATGAGCTGCTCAGTCGATCCTCCCGGAAGATCGGTCCTACCTACCGAACCCGCAAAGAGCACGTCCCCCACAAACACTTTTCGCTCCTGCTCTTCAAACAACACGACGTGGCCAGGCGTGTGACCCGGACAATGGATGATCCTGAATTCCAGCTCGCCAACTTTGTAATTCTGGCCATCTTCCCAATAACCATCAGGCTTCGGAGGCGCTTCAAAATCAAATCCGAAAGCCGGCCACTGCTCGCGTGGAATACCTATCCACGCCGCCTGTTCGGGAAGGGCCTCGTAGATAAATTCGTCTGCCTTATGAATCATGATCTCCGCGGCGGGTTTGAGTTTCTTTAGGGCCGAGACTCCGCCTACATGATCGAGATGCGCATGCGTCACCGCTATCGCCTGTAACTCGAACCCGTGTTTGTCGATTGCGCGGACGATTTCTTCCGAGTCGTCCCCAGGATCGATACAGATTGCGCGTTTGGTTATTTCGCAGCCCAGGACACGCGTGTGCTGTTGAAAGGCTGTGACGGTGATTTCTTCTATGATCATAATGCTTTGTGCTTTGTGTTTTGTACTTTGTGCTTTGTGCTTTGTCCTTAGTGTTTTGTACTTTGCACTTTGTGCTTTGTCCTTAGTGTTTTGTGTTTTGAACTTAGTATGACGATAATATTAAGAAGAACAAAGTACAAAGAACTAAGAACAAAGAACTAAGTACAAAGAACCAGGAACAAAAGGTCGAAGTCACAGCAGTACCAGCTATGCCAATTACTACGAAGTCAGCCCCACTCGCTGCAGTCCTGGATTCTTTGACCGCTGAAGCGGCGCCCGAACTGATTGAACATTTGCCGGAGCGTGCGCTGAAATGTTATGCGTGCGGTCACCGTTGTTTCATCAAGGAGGGCAAACGTGGCATTTGCAAAGTTCGCTTCAATGAAGGCGGACATCTGCGCGTACCCACAAATTACGTCGCCGCGTTGGCCTGCGATCCCACTGAAAAGAAGCCGTTCTTTCACGTGCTGCCGGGTTCAGACACTCTAACGTTCGGCATGCTGGGCTGCGACCTGCACTGCGCTTACTGCCAAAACTGGCTGACCTCCCAGGCACTTCGCGACGAGTCAGCGGGGACCTCGCCGCAGCAGGTCACGCCCGAGCGTTTGGTGGCAATGGCAAAAGCTTACGGGGCTTCGTTGGTCGGAAGCAGTTACAACGAACCCTTGATCACCGCGGAATGGGCCGTGGACGTTTTCAAAAAAGCGCGACCGGAAGGGTTCCGGACCGCATTCATTTCAAATGGCAACGCAACGCCGCAGGTACTGGATTATCTTCGCCCCTGGACGGATTGTTACAAGATCGATTTGAAATCGATGAACGACAAGAGCTACCGGCAGCTTGGCGGCGTGGTCGATAATATTCTCGAGACGGTGCAGATGGTCCATGATCGTGAGTTCTGGGAGGAAATTGTGACCCTGATTATTCCCGGCTTCAACGATTCAGAAGATGAACTGCGGCGCGCGGCGGATTTCATTGCGTCTGTCTCTCCGGATATTCCCTGGCATGTGACGGCATTTCACCAGGACTACCATATGACGGAGAACGCAAACACCACCGCCGAAGAGTTGGTTCACGCGTGTGAGATTGGACGTGAAGCAGGGCTTCGTTACATCTACGCAGGCAATCTTCCTGGGAGAGTGGGGCGCTGGGAGAATACTTACTGTCCAACCTGTGATGAACTGCTCGTCGAGCGATATGGATATCTGATCCGGCAAGTGAAGGTCACGCCGGATGGCAAATGCCCGAAATGCGTTACAACCATTCCGGGCATTTGGACCTAACTTAACTGATGCTCGCTCCCTGCTGCGCGGGTGGGACTTTTCAGTTTGCAGGCGATGCCGAAGCCGCCGGCGTCGCCTCGATCGGTGTTCCTTGATGGTATAAGGCCGACCACTTAGCACCGCGATTGACCCAAACAGTGCTCGCCCGTTCTTTAACCGGTTTGGCTCCGGGAACCGTCACCATGTAAGTAACGAGGGAAGCATCGTTATCGAATTGGACGGTTTTGAAATCGCTTAGCTCTACCTTCGACAGGTCAAACAGGCGCACACCCTTTAGGGTTCCGGCCTTGTCATAAATCCCGTTTGTGTTGACCTGTACTTGTGCGCTATCAAGGAACGTCGCAAACGTGTCGTAGTCACGGCGTTTGAGAGTGTCCCAAAGAGCTTTTTCTCTCTCAATTGGATCGCCAGGAACCGTGGCCTCAGCGACTTTTCCGGCTGGGCTCACACTACTCGTGGCCGCTGGAGTGGGAGGAGGAAGAGATCTTTTCTCCAGGGTCTCCTGGTAATAGATAGCCTGCCACTTGCCATCTCGATTCACCCATGCCGAACCGACCCAATAAGGTCCCGGGGGAATATCTTCGCCCTTGAACTTTCCCTTGAGGGTCAAGCTGTATATCAGGAGAACGGCGTTTTTATCGATCGGGAGAAGTCTCCAGCCGGAAAACGTTGCGTCCGTAAACTCCAGGTCTTTCAGGTAAGTAACGATGCCGGCTTTGTCATAAACTCCTTCGCTTCCGACTTCGAGGTAGTCCGTAGCCAACATATTTGAGAAAGCATCGTAGTCCTTTTTCTTGAGCGCGTCCCAAACTGCCTTTTCTTTAGCGATAACCTCCGCTTCAGTTAATGGAGCCGAGGAGGATTCTGAGGCACGGTTAGTATTTGTTGGGGGAGCAGCTTCCCGATTAGTAGGCGGCGCTGCACACGCGGAAGCAAGAATCAACGCAGAAATTAATACCAGAATCTTCTTTGTCATGATATGGCTCCTGGAGTTAGTCGCAAAGCGCGTGCGTTCTATTCCAAAACGAAAGGACGATCCACGAAGTCACACGAAATCTCACGAAGAAGAGTTAGTGTTGTTTCGTGTGTTTTCGTGGATCGTATTTGCTTATCTTCTAAATACTGAACGCCAGTGCCGAAAGTGTTTATGGCGTGGCTGAAGCCCTCGGGCTGGGCGAAACTCTCGGAGACGCTGTGGCAGCCGGAGATGTTTTCGCCGCCGGCGACGCTGCTGGCGAAGACGTAGGCGTAGGTGTAGGCGAAGCAGGAGGCGGCTGCCTCACAGGAACACTCGCTCCAGCGACCAGCTTCCATTCTCCGTTGCGCCTGGCAAAAGAATCGATGAAACGGTACTGGCCGCTGATGTCGATCGACTTACCGTCGGGCATCTTAAACTTGCCCTTCTTGACGATTGAACGACCAGTGACAAATGCAGCATCCTTATCGAGCACATGAACTTTCAGATCCACCATTTCGATAGACTCTGCAGTCAGGGCGCCACTCTCGATGTCTTTGATATCCTGGGTCTTGTCTCCTATGTTTCCATCTGGATAGACCATCACGATATCGTCAGCTTCGACGCGCCGCACCGCCTCCACATCCTTTTCGCGAATGACCCTGGGCCAATCGTTTTCTATACGCAATAACGCTGTTTCGATCGCGGCCGTGTCCACGGTTTCGGGTGCACTGTTGGTGTTAGTGACCACGGGACGATTAGTGTCTGGTGCGGCCGGCTGGCAACTTACCAAAAACACCAACAACACCAGAGGAATAACACTCAAAAAAGCTTTTCGATTCATTGATCCACTCCTTTTTCTGGTTGACTATGAGTCAAATGAAATCCTTCTGCACAAAGACCTGCTGCTTCTATTCCAAAACGAGGCACTAGTCAATAGTTAACCTAAGCGAACCGGTTTCCGCAGTTTGAACCATCCCGGTCCGGGATGGTCTCGCCGCCCCAGGTCGCCACAGCCGAGTAACTATTGACAGGGACAAGAGTTGGGTATATTTTCCGCAGAGTTGCATTAACTCGCGGCCACGCGCCGAGCCCGGCTTCCATCTTCGTATCCAGCGAGATTCCGATGGCCCGCCTTGACCGCAAGTCTTCGAAAAGGAGAGTTTCCCAAATGATCCGCCCACTTCTCAGAGCCTCAACCTGTTCGTTCATCTGCGTTCTTGTCGTCGCCGCCGGTTTTATTGTGAGCCAGGCACAGGCGCCCAGAAAGGTCGCTAGTCATAGCGCCGGCGAAGATCCGTCGCCGTTGTTTTTGGAGTATCGCGGTGTGCAGCTTGGCATGACAGCCGAAGAGGTGCGCAAAAAACTAGGCGATCCAAAAGAGAAGGCCGAGGACCAGGATTTCTACATCTTCAATGAGACGGAAACTGCCCAGTTCCTCTATGACAAGACCCACAAAGTAACCGCAATCTCCGCCGATTTCATGACCATGGGGAATAACACTCCTACCGCTAAAGGAGTTTTTGGCGCTGATATCCAGCCGAAGGCTGACGGGTCTGTTTACAAGATGGTGCGTTACCCCAAGGCCGGCTATTGGCTCTCATACAATCGCACGAGCGGCACGTCTCCGTTGACTACGGTCACGCTCCAGAAAATCCAGTAGCGGCTTACTGGGATCTTTCTTGTCGGGAAAAATAATAACGGTCTTTCTCTGTGTATCCTCAGTGGCTGACTCCGCAAAGACGACGAGTGAAGACGATCCACGAACATACACGAATGGAGCACTAACGTCTTTCGTGTTAATTCGTGTCGTTTCGTGGATCGTACAAATCGGTCCGTTTGATGTCCGGTGGTCTTCGCCAGGCTCCCACCGCCTACTATCTGACAGCCCTCCAGGCTGAAAATTCTCCTCGGCCTGTTCATCATGTAAATCCTGTCCATCTCTTATTCCGCTCTAGACTCATCACTAACCTCACTCGTATGCTACTCAGCAAATGCAACCCAGCATTACATCACCGTCGTCGCCAGAAAATGAAGCTCGGATTCGCACACGCGAACTGTCCCGGCGCATAAGGGACCAAGCATTCATCGAAGGTTTTGAAAAAGTTGGACTCGTTCCCGTCACCTCACTGGACGAGCCGCGTGAGCATTTGCTGGAGTGGCTGCGACGTGGCTATCAGGGACGGATGGGGTGGATGTCTCGCGACCCGGAAATGCGCACTGATCCGGTCAAACTGTTTCCCCACGCCCGGTCCGTAGTGGTAGTCGCGAAGAATTACTACACTCCGGCTCAACACAAAGATGATCAGGTTACCGGAAAGGTTTCACGCTACGCCTGGGGCGATGACTACCATGAGGTCATCAGCGCCAAACTCCGGTCTCTGCTCTCCTGGATTCAGGACCAGACTCCAGTAGTCGAAGGGAAAGTGTGCGTTGACATTCAACCCATGATGGATAAAGCCTGGGCCGCACGCGCCGGGCTGGGATGGATTGGCAAACACACTAATCTCATTACTCCAGAATATGGATCGTGGGTCTTCATCGGCGAGCTGCTGCTAAATATTGAGCTCGAGTATGACGATGCGACAGTCGAAGATCACTGCGGCACTTGCACGCTCTGTATTGACGCCTGCCCCACCCACGCGATCACCGAACCGTATGTGGTTGACTCCAACAAGTGCGTCTCGTACGCCACGATTGAGTTGCGCGAGCCCGAAATTGCGCCCGACGTGGCGGAGAAACTCGAAGGTTGGCTTTACGGTTGTGATATCTGTCAGGATGTTTGCCCCTGGAACCGTTTTGAACAGGTGTCCGACGAACCGCGCTTTCAACCACGAACGGATAACGTTAATGCCGTGCTTGCCGACGTGCTTGAAATGACGCCGGAAAGTTACACGGCGCGGTTTCGAGGAAGCGCGATGAAGCGAGCAAAACTTTCAGGCTTGCAACGCAATGCCCGAACGCTATTACAGAACCGCGAGTAACAGAGACGATCCACGAAAATACACGAAATGACACCAATGAGATTTCGTGATCCTTAGTGTGGTTTCGTGGATCGTCTCCTGGTGAAACTTTCGCACCGAGATGGTTTCAAAGACTACTTTCAATCATAGAGGCTCATTAATGAGATTTCTGACTTTGTTCATAATAGGATCTGCTTTTCTGGCCGTTTTCTCGACCCCTATAAACGCTCAGAAACCGACCACGCCCGCCGATATGCGCAACCTGGCTAAGGAGTATTACAACTGGCGCAACCAGAATTATCCGGTATTCTCCAGCGACGCCGGCTTACACACGTGGGACGACCGGCTCACAAATTACTCGCTCTCCCGCGTTCTCGACAGAAAACTTCACGTCCAGGAACTGCTTGCCAAGGTACGGGCAATGCCAACCGCAAACTGGAGCAAAGACGACCGCATTGATTGGCTGTTGTTTCGGGCCCAGCTCGATAGTGTGGATTTTTTCAATCGGGTGATGAATTTCGAAGAGACGGATCCGCAACTCTATGTTAATGAATGCAGCAACGGCATCTTTTCTCTTCTCAAGAAAGAGTATGACACCCCGCACGTGCGCGCGCTCGCGGCCACTGCTCGTCTGAAACAAATGCCTTTCTTAATTGAACAGGCCAAAGGAAACTTGACGAAGCCCGTCCGCCTCTATGCCCAACTGGCAATTGATTCCGCTCGATCCATGGACAGTCTTTTCAAGGACAGCCTGATGACCCTGGCGAAGGATTTGTCGCCCGCTGAAAGAGACAGTCTCGTCGCGTCGCGTGATGCCGCTCTCCGGTCGATTCACGAATTTGCTGATTGGCTCGAAAGGCGACTGCCGGGGATGGTCGCTTTCAAACCAATGGGAGAAGAAAACTACAATTACCTGCTGGCAAATATTTACTACCTGCCGCTGGATGCCCGGCAGGTGGAGATGTTGGGACAGGCAGAGTTGGCGCGTTATCGCGCACTCGAATCTTTGCTTCCGGATCCGTCCCTGGCCGATCCAAATCCTTCTCGCAGCAAAAACATTCCCGCGGACCAGCAGGCGTTTCTGAAAGCCTACGAAAGCCGCCAGGCCGAGATGATTGATTTTCTCAAGACAAAAAAGCTGGTTACCATCCCTGACTACATTGGTCCATTCACGATTCGTCAGCTTCCCGAAGCCTTCAAGCCCACCAGCCCGGGAGGGTTTATGAATCCGCCGGGGGTCTACGACAAAGACAATAGCGGCTTCTATTTCATTCCCACTTACAACCCGCAGTCTCGAAACTTTTACATTCGCGCGGCTATCGAAGATCCGAGGCCTATCCTCGGTCATGAAGGAATTCCTGGCCACTTTCTGCAACTCTCGATCGCGAATCATCTGCCGAATGAGATCCGGCGCCAGCACTACGACGGCATCCTGGTTGAAGGCTGGGCACTTTACGGTGAAGAGATGCTGATGCGCACCGGTCTCTATCCAGACAACTCCGCGGCGCAGGGACAGATACTTCGTCTTTCGCGCTATCGTGCTGCGCGAATTGGCGTGGATGTAAATCTACATACTGGCAAGTGGACTTTCGACCAGGCGGTCAACTACTTCATGGAAGCCGGCGGGCTCGATCGTGAAGCCGCAACTGGCGAAGCTGCGGGTGCGGCGGCGAGTCCAACGCAGAAGATTACTTACATGGTGGGCAAGTGGCAGATCATGAGATTGCTGGGGAAGTATCGCGACAAGCAGGGAGCAAACTATCGTCTCGGCCAATACCACGACGACTTGATCAAGAACGGGAGTCTGCCGCTATCGATCGTTGAGTGGATTTTGCTGGACGATCCGTCGGCGCTCGATCAGGCTCTGCGTTAACTAGGCAGACCTTGTTTTTCGAACAAGACTTTGATCGATAAGATACGATCCACGAAACCACACGAAACAGCACGAAAGGATTGTTAGTGTCTTTTGGTGTGATTTCGTGGATCGTATTTATCTTTGCTTCGCTTCTCAGGGTGAGGTCTCGAGAAACTCCAGTATGTGCGGGATCGTTTTTTCCGGCGCCTCTTCATGCGGCGCATGGCCAATCCCAGGCAGGACCACGAGTTTCGCATCGGGAATCGCCTCGGCCAGCATCTTTCCAATCTTCAGTGGAACAACCTTATCCTCTTCACCCCAAACGATGAGCGTGGGGACACAGATGTCTCTGTACTTCGGTATTAGCTCATCGATGTTTTTCGGAATGGCTTGCCTCGCCGTTTGGAGTAAGGCGTTTCGCGCACTTCGAGATCGTATCGGTTTGGCATATGCCGCAATCTGTTCTTTAGTAATTAGTCGTCGGTTGTAATAGACGTAACGAAGGACCCGGCGCGTCGACGCTTTGGCAGGCAGGAGATGAATTGATAACCAGCCGAGCATCGGGGTTTTGAGCACCTTCAAATGCCAGGGTAGAAATTCATCGTACCCTGCACTATCGATGAGGATTAGTTTTGACAGCCTGCCGCGGTCTATCTCACATAGCATCGTGGCAACCATCAATGCCACCGCGCCGCCATACGAACTTCCGATTAGGGTGAGGTTACTCAGGTCATGTTCCTGAATAAACCGGAAAATAAGCTCGGCCTGGTCCTGAATGGAGTAACGGCCATCGCGCGGTTTGGGCGACGCTCCGCAACCCTTAAGATCAACCAGAATCAGCTTATGGTTCTGTGACAACGGCTCGATTAGATTTCGCCATGTGTAGAGACAGGCTCCGAGCCCGTGCAAACAGAGGACGGGATTACCGTCGCCATGTGCCTCAAAGTGAAGTTCCGTTGTAGCGCTGTGTGCTTTGGCCATCATCTCTTTTGAGGATGATAATAGGAGTTTAGCGGCTCCGTCATCAATCCGTAACAGCGACGTGGGTTACTTGTTATCATAGGGCGAAGAATTCGTGTTGTTTCGTGTGATTTCGTGGATCGTTTCATCTCGTAACAGGGAACGGTCCACGAACGTACACGAAACAACACTAAATAAAGAGGAAAGGTTCAACCCGAATGATTAAGGGAAGCGAAGTAAGAAAAGCCGATCACCCAATAGACAATCTGTTTATCGATCGTTGGTCGCCGCGAGCGATGTCAGGTGAGCCCATTACAAAGGAAGATTTGATGGCTCTTTTTGAGGCTGCCCGTTGGGCGCCGTCGTCCTACAACAACCAACCCTGGCGAATGCTTTATGCTCGGAAGGATACGGACCAGTGGGCGTTATTTTTTGATCTGCTGGTTGAGTTTAATCAAAGCTGGGTCAAAAACGCCGGCGCCCTGGTCCTTTTCATTTCAAAAACAACTTTTGATATGAATGGAGAACCCTCGGTCACCCACTCGTTTGACACCGGATCGGCATGGGAGAATTTTGCGCTGCAGGGATGGCTGAAGGGGTTGGTTGTACATGGGATGCAGGGTTTTGACTACGCTCGTGCGCGCAGCGATCTGAACATTCCCGAGGGCTACAAAGTCGAAGCGATGATCGCGGTCGGCAAACCTTCTGATCCGGAAACCCTGGCGCCCGAGCTGCGTGAGCGCGAGATGCCGAGCACTCGCCGTCCCCTGGAACAGACGATCTGTGAAGGCAAGTATTGCTTTTAACTTTGGAGTGCGCCGGCCCGGCGGCGCTTTGGCCCAACCGAGCGCCCACTCAATACTTCGGGTTCATACTTGTGAGACGAAGCGGCGTTAGGCCGCCGCGGGCCAAAGCGCCGCCGGGCCGGCGCACTCCAAGGAGGTACTCGTCAGAACGTATGTCCGTAAAAGATGCCCAGCGAGTTGTTACCCCGTCCCTGATTTCCGAAGTTATAACCGGCATACAGCAGACTCTTAGGGGAGAAGGTTATCCCGGTCCCCGCCACCAGATAGCCGTATTGGTTATTACCGCTGGACCAGTCAGTCACAAATGATATTTTCCTGGTGATTGGTTGTTCGTATCCCAGAAGGACTCCGGTCTTATCCGTCTCTTCGTCAAACGATCCAACTAACCTGTAGCCTCCAAATGTGACTCGAGGGCCATATTTGCCGCTAAAGTCCTTGCTGCCGACGGCATAAACCTGAGCAGACGTTGTCCCTGAGGATCGTCGCGTTATAGGCGTGGAAATCAAAACGCCAGTTGCGAAAGCCAACCCTCGGTTTTCATCGGAGTAGAACTGCCACTTGAAATTAGGCTGGACCAGAATCGGCTCGGCCGGCAGGGCCCTGGTATAGTAGACGTTAACCCCCACTTCTGTATTCCCAGGCAAACCCACCACCACACGTGGTCCATAGTTGCGGTAGCCGCCCTCCCTGATCGAACCGTAGTGCATTATGAAGTTAGCCTCGAGATAAACCTTACCCGGAGACTGAACATCAGTGGCAGGGATATTGAAGACAGTGGACTGCGCCGCGGTGCTGGACAAGCTGAGCAGTAAACAAGCGCTGAACAACGTGAGCTTGGTAATGAAATATGCGCGAAGGTTGTGCAAGAGGTTTTCTCCCTTCTTTGTTAACCGGGATAGTCACTTCGCGTCGCGCTACAGAGGCAAGTTGTGGCCGATGCGGGTAGGAGATTGTGCTGGAGCAATCTTTTAGCCCAAAGAGGCCGCAAACTGCAACCCGTAGAGCAAACTGTTAGTTTGCGGTCGCCATTGATAATATCTTCTACGTGAGAAGCTAACTGCTACTAAGATACGATCCACGAAATCACACGAAACGACACTGACGAAATTTCGTGCTGGTTAGTGTGATTTCGTGGATCGCCTTTTCGTTACAACTTTTGCTCAAAAACCATGTGTCTAATCCATCGCCTTGGCGGCGCGTCTCGTAATCAGCCGGAAGAGCTCAAGGACCGCTTGAGTACGAAGGCCGCCGATCTCGTGAAGCGCGCCTACGAAGACATCGATCCCGGACGGCTCGTCGATCATCACACGCATATTGCCGGCATCGGGACCGGCGACTCAAACAATTTCGTCAATGCCAAGATGCATACCTGGGCGCACCCGTTTCACCATCTCAAGTTCAAGGTGTATCTCAGCGCTGCCGGGGTTGAAGACATCGCAGACGCTGATGCTGGAATGGTCAAACGACTGGTTAATCTCGTTCAGCACTTGCCACACCGGGGCAAGCATCGGCTCCTCGCTTTCGATAAAAACTATTCACCGGACGGTTCCGCGAACCTCGAGAAGACCGAGTTTTATGTGCCAAACGAGTATGTCTTCAAACTTGCCGAGGAGTATCCCGAACTTTTCATTCCCAATATTTCGGTCAACCCCTATCGCTCGGATGCTTTGACTGAATTGGAACGCTGGGCCAAACAGGGCGCCCGGGTTGTTAAGTGGCTGCCAAATGCGATGGGGATAGATCCGTCTGATCCGCGCTGCGATCCCTTTTATCAAAAGATGAAAGAGCTGGATTTGATCCTGCTGAGTCATGGCGGCGAAGAGAAAGCGGTGGAGGCGGAAGAGGACCAGAAACTTGGCAATCCTTTGCTCTTGCGCCGGGCACTCGATCACGGCGTCAAGGTGATTGTCGCGCACTGCGCCGGCCTTGGCGACAACGAAGACCTCGACGACCCCGAGAGGAAACGAATCCCGAATTTTGATTTGTTCATGCGTCTGATTGATGACCAGCGCTACGAAGGTCTTGTGTTTGCCGACATCTCCGCGATGACGCAATTTAATCGCATTGGCAAACCGTTAACTACGATTCTCAGTCGAGCAGATCTGCAGGAGAGACTGGTTAATGGCAGCGACTATCCGCTTCCCGCAATCAACGTCCTTATCAGAACCAATCCTCTGGTGAAGCAAGGTTATCTCACGCCGGAGGAGCGCCTCTGTCTCAAAGAAATCTACGACTACAACCCATTGCTTTTTGACTTTGCTCTGAAGCGAACCATAAAACTTCCCGGCACTCAAAAGCGGCTTCCGGCCGCGATATTCATGACCAACGCGGCACTGGGCGCCTGAGGACTATCCGCAGATTTCGCAGATTTCGCAGATTGAAAAGAAAAAGCCCCAAGGCATTCCGGTTGTCCTCGTTGATAAACATTAGAACTTAACTGGTCTTCGTCTGAATCTGCGGAATCTGCGGATAGTATGTTTGGTTGGCAACTCGGCAGGGGGTATCATGGGCGCCAGACAGAATAGAATTAGCGATGACTCCAATTCTCCAGGATTCCTATGGCCGGCCAATACGCGATCTGCGCGTGTCGTTAACCGATCGCTGCAACTTTCGTTGTTTTTATTGCCTCCCGCATGGCGAGCCGCCAATCGCGCCAAAAGAGCAGATGCTCTCTTACGAAGAGATTGAATACGTCTGCGACATCTTTGTCTCGCTCGGAATTCAGAAAATTCGTTTGACTGGTGGTGAGCCCATGATGCGCCGGGACATCGAGACTATTATCGAAAAGCTGACGCAGTTGAAACCAGCCGGACTCCAGGACCTGGCGTTAACTACCAATGGATACTTCCTCCCTGACCGTGCTCAAACACTGAAGGACGCCGGACTCGATCGCATTACAATTAGTGTGGATAGTTTGAAGCGCGACGTATTCAAGCAAATGACCGGAGTCGATGTGCTCGATCGCGTGTTGGCGGGAATCGCGGCAGCGAAACAGGCCGGGCTGGAACCGATAAAAATTAACGCGGTGATTGTGCGCGGTCACAACGAAGATGAGGTGTCCGACTTTGCCGCCTTCGCGCGCGAACACGACGTGAAGATGCGCTTCATCGAGTTTATGCCGCTTGATTCAGGTCACGATTGGGCGCGCACCGACGTCGTTTCCGGCCGCGAGATTCGCGAGCGGATTCAAGAGCGATTCCCTCTGGTTTCGATTGATGTTGTGCGCGGCTCGGAAACTTCTTCGCGGTATCGTTTCGCCGATGGAGCTCCCGGCGAAATCGGGATCATTGCGCCGGTGACGGAACCTTTCTGCGGCGCCTGCTCGCGGATACGTTTGACCGCTGATGGCCAAATCCGCACCTGCCTCTTTTCAACGGTCGAGCATTCGCTGCGCGATGTTGTTCGCACGGGAGCCACGCGCGGCCAGATCGTGGAATTCATCGAGGCCGTGGTGATGAAGAAGGAACCCCGGCATTACATCAACGAGCCTGCTTTTGTCGCGCCGTCACGCTCGATGAGTTTTATCGGCGGCTGAGATCAATCGGTTCAGACTACTTTGGAGTGCGGCGGCCTGGCGCCGCTTTGGCCCAACCAATCCCAACAAGACTCGTAACTTTTCTTAGGCAGACCTGAATCGTCAGTCCGGCCAAAGCGCCGCCAGGCCGGCGCACTCCAAAGAAATCTCTATATCTGTCCAGCCGACCGTCCCGTCTCCTGCATCGCTTTAATATCATCTAACAGCACGCGCTCATGACCTTCGGGATTTACCTTCAAATAGGTCTTCCTCAGATTGCCTTCCGGATCAATCACGAAGGAAGTGCGATCCCAATAGATCGTGCCCTTGTATTCGCTTTGGCCCACACCCGCTGCCTCCAGCAATTCGTGCTTCGGGTCGGCAAGTAGATCGATCGTGAATGCAAACTTGTTGCAGAAGTCTTTGTGCGAAGCCACGTCGTCCGCGCTGACACCCACCACCGCGATCCCGGCCTCGTCAAACTCCTGTTTCGAAGCAGTAAACGACTTCCCTTGTATGGTGCAACCCGGCGTATCGTCTTTCGGGTAAACGTAAAGCACCAGCCACTTGCCGGCGAAGTCTGCGAGCGTGACGGTTTCGCCGTCCTGATTCTGTAGACTGAAGTCAACGAACCGCTGTCCTGTTTCCATTGCCATTTTTGTGTCCTTTCTGATCTGAAACTCCTTGTCACCTTATGAACTAATCTCCCAGCTCGCCGCATCACTATCGGACCGAACAGCGAGACTATGTCCAAACTCCGTCCTCAGCGCCGAAGGCGCGAAATGTAACAGCCTGGGGCAACGCCCCAGGTGAGGTCTATGATTCTGTGAGCGCTGAAGGCGCGCCATACCGGAGCCTCGATGAAAATAATTCCGGCCAATAGGGGCTCCCAACTTCATTCCGCGCTTTCAGCGCTAAGAGAATTTGAAATGGTTCTACCTGGGCCGGTGGCCCAGGCTGTTACATTTCGCGCCTTTGGCGCTGAGAGTCACTACTGCCTTTGGTTCCGATACGATCTCGCTCGAATCTATTCCTGATTATCCGCGTCGCCAGTTGTGGGTGCGGGTCTTGCCGGCGTTGGCACCGCGCGCTCTGTGTTGAGCGAATCAAAATTTAGAGCGGCATTGAAAATCAAAAAGAAACTGCCCTGCGTTTGATGTCGCCACATCGGATTGTTTGCAAACATCACGACGTGGCCGCGCCCCACGGGCACGTCGATCACAGCCGGCGCATTTGCCAGTTCTGAACCCCCGGCCAACATTCCGCTAATCAATAAATTCTTTTCCTCGGCAGCGAAGCGTAAGACAACGCGCGGCCGCTGATTTGGGGGCGTGTAGAAGGGCCCAAGTTGCAGACGTTGTTCTGCGGTTAACTGTTCCTCACCCGGACGTGGACTGGGACGCTGTGCCGGCTCAGCCAGCGGCATACCCTGCACAATGTCGGGATCAGTCAAGGTGCCGCGTCCGGACGGCCGGCCGGCGCCTCCGCCCGGGGCCCCTTGACCGCCACCACCGGGAACGCCCGAAGCTACCTGGAAAAGCGGCGCCTGATTGAAATAGATCGGTAACGTTTCATCATAACCGTAGGCGATCGGGCTTTTCCGATCGCTGAAGCGGGCGTTGTAAATGGAGCCACGCGCTTGCAGCAGCCTTGGCTCCTGGATCGACACGCCCGTGGTCATTCCGAAATCAATCGGGATACGCGCATTGTTTGTGATGACGATGAATAGACCACCTTCCGAGACAAACTTTTGCAGGTTCATCACTCCGCCCAGCCCCATCCCGCCACGCATGTCGTCAGTCTGATCCGGAGACAGTCCCATGTTTGGAGTCAGCTCCGAGTGCTTCCAGGGAATGGGATCGCCGCGCATCGGAATACCGTTGACAATTGTCTGTGCCGAGCCACCCAGCGGCGGAAAGATAATCACGTCATACTTCTCGCGTAGGTTCGGCGTGTTCCGCACTACCTGGTCAGAAATGTAGTTGTACGGAATCTGAAACTTGTCAAACTCGATGCGATACCAGCCGTCGTTCTGCGTGTTGGTCCAGGTATGCAGGATCGCGATGCGCGGCACGGCCAGTTCATGCATCTTCACGTCGGGGAGCTTATCCACCGCCAGCGCCGTGAGTCCGAGTTCCGTTACCACCGCCTCCAGGCGCCGGCGCAGCTCAGGCCCGTTGCCATCGGCCTTGATGATGAACGATCCGGCATTGAATTGCCGGTCACCGGCCTTGAATGAATCTTCTGCCGCCGCCATCTTCACGTCTTTGAGTTTGAAACGCAGCGTCGCCAGCGTGTTCTCAGTGTTGTGGTTGATGATGTAGCCGCCGGATGCAGCAGCCGAACCACTGATCTTGCCCGTCACGCTGGCATCAGTCGTCAACAAGGTCATCGG
>JBBPIC010000057.1:0-43911 GCA_038040525.1 Acidobacteriota bacterium
GTTGGATCCAGACAATGAACCAGACGAGTGGCGATTACCGAATCATGATCAATGGTTTCATGAATTCACATGAGTACCGCCAGCGCTTCGGCCCGTAACAGGCGTTTTGACTACAGGCGTATAGAGTACAACCTTCAGGTTGCGTCTTCGCGACCACGCACGCTAACTGTTTCCTGGACCGTAAACTAACTTCTTCCGAACGCGCAAGCTAAAGCTTGTACTCTGAACGCCTCTTATCTGACGTTCAGAGTACAACCTTCAAGTTGCGGTCCAACACAATCAAAGAGCATTAGTAACTCATGAAGAAGTTTTCTCGAGCGCCTCACAAACGCACTGGCCATTGGCGAGGCATCAAGCTCTTTCTGCTTGTTGGCGGCTTGATCCTCCTGATCGCGAACGCGAGTTCTCTGGCATTCAAAGATCCAGGGAACCTAAGCTCTAATTCACCCAGCGCTGTCTCCGGCGTTAGTGAGACAGAATTTCACGCCTTTTCAATTCTGTCTCAACAGACTAACCAAGTGAGCGGGCAATCGGTCGATGGTGTTTGGCGTGAAGTGGCCGACGATCAAAAAATCGTCCTTGAGAATGAGGACCAGACGTGGGTTCAGGATTGGGCCCCAAAATCTTATCGCCCGTTGAGACTCGATGCGGCTTTGCTCAAAAAGGTTCTTAGCCGCGCGCCGAAAGAACGGATTGAGGCAGAGTTCAAAAGTGGCGTAGTTCTCACGCTGCCAATGGCTGATGGCGGCTTTATGCGATTCCGTATTCAGGAGTCGCCGATTATGGAAGCGGCCCTCGCCGCACAATTCCCGAAAATAAGAACATACAGCGGCCAAAGCCTCGATGAGCCCACCATAACTACGCGTTTTGATTGGACTCCCCAGGGCTTTCACGCAATCATACTTTCTACTCGCGGCACGATCCTTATTCAGCCCCGCGCGCCCGGAGATGTCTCAAACTACATCGCTTACTTCCAACGTGAAATGCCGGCCGGCTCTTTCGCTTGTGGCATACATGAATCCGACTCGGAACTCGCATTAACAAACAACCTCGTAACCGGGAAAACGCCGCACCCGGAGGTGGTCCTGGGCACGACCTTGCGTACGTATCGTCTGGCGGTGGCAGCGACTGGCGAGTTTACACAGAGGTACGGCAGTGGCACCGTTTCCGGCGGTCTCTCGGCAGTGACAACAACGGTGAATCTGGTTAACGCGATCTATGAGCGCGAGGTGGCAGTGCGACTAGTGTTGATAGCGAATGAGAGCGAAATCATTTTCACCGATCCTGCAACTGACGGATACACGAGTGATAACGTCGGCGCCTTGATTGGTGAGAACCAGGCGAAACTCGATACGGTGATCGGATCCGCCAACTATGACATTGGCCATGTATTTGACGGGAGGAGCGCTCCGGGTGGTGGCTTTTCGTTTCGGGGCCAGGCAAGCATTGCATCGGTTTGCAACAGCAGCGTCAAGGCCCGCGGCGTCAGCATCACCCGCTCCGTCCAGCCGAATAGCGTAATTGCCTACTACAGCACTGCACACGAGATGGGCCACCAGTTTGGCGCGACGCACACGTTCAACGCCAGCACCGGGGAATGCGGCAGCCAGAGAACATCCTTCACTGCCTACGAACCCGGCACGGGTTCCACCATCATGGGATACCGGTTTAACTGTGGCTCGGCAGATCTCATGTCGTCCGACACTTATTTTCATGTCGCGAGTCTCGAACAGATCTTTAATTTTACGAACGCCGGCAACGGCAACTCGTGCGCAACACCCACCGGAACAGGTAATAGCCCACCCGCCGTGAATGCTGGACCGGCTTATACGATTCCGCGGAGTACTCCCTTCGTCCTCACCGCCTCCGCAAATGACCCGGATGGCGATGGATTGACTTATGCCTGGGAAGAATTTGATCTCGGCCCAGCTGCTCCTCCCGATACGGATGATGGCAGTCGTCCCATCTTTCGTTCCTTCGCGCCAGTTTCGAGTCCGGGGCGCGTTTTCCCGCGCTTGTTCGACATTCTCTCGGGTCTTCCATCCTTTGGCGAATCGTTGCCGGTTACGACCCGTACGATGAACTTTCGGGTCACTGCACGAGACAACCGTACCGGCGGAGGTGGCGTCAGCTCAGCGGCAACGCAGGTGAATGTTCGTGCGGACGCCGGCCCTTTTATTGTCACTCAACCGATGGCAACGACCGGATGGACTACGCAATCCATCCAAACAGTAACTTGGGACGTTGCGAACACTAACAACGCGCCGGTGAGTTGCTCGACTGTGCGAATCTCTCTGTCGACGGATGGTGGCGATTCGTTTCCGATTGTTCTCGCTAACAACACTCCAAATGACGGCTCGGAGGTCGTGACGATTCCCGGCACGCCAAGCCCATCATGCCGTGTGAAAGTTGAATCCATCGGAAATATCTTTTTCAATATCTCTCAAAACTTTTCACTTACCGGGGCCGCGAACACAACACCGGCCATTAGCAGCTTTTCACCCGCAGGTGGCTCGCAGGGTGCAGCAGCAACTATCGCCGGTACAAATTTCATTTCGCCAACTGCGGTGCGTTTCAATGGCGTTGACGCGAGCTTCACTGTTAGTTCGACGACTGAAATCGTGGCGACCGTTCCTGTTGGAGCGACTACTGGTCCCATCACGGTCGTTACGGCGAGTGGAGTTGCGACTAGTGCGGCTAATTTCACAGTCTTCGCTGCCACTGTTGACCTCACTGCTTCAAATTATCTGGTTAGTGAAGGCGCCGGAACGGCGCAGATCATTGTGACGCGGAGCGATACCAACGGGGCCGCGACGGTTGATTTCGCAACGACGGATAACGCCGCTTTGAACGAATGCAATGTCGTTAACAGCGTTGGCTCGTCACGGTGTGACTACGCCACTAGCATCGGCACTTTGCGCTTCGCTGCCGGCGAAAGCTCGAAGACCATCTTCGTTCCGGTCGTGGATGATTCCTATGCTGAAGGCAACGAAACCTTCACTATCACTTTGAGTAATCCCATCGGGACTACATTGGGTTCTGCCACCACTGCAAACATCACAATTCAGGATAACGAGACTATCAATGGGCCGAATCCGATTGACGGCGTCGATTTCTTTATTCGGCAGAACTACATCGACTTCCTGGGCAGGGAACCCGATCCTCCCGGCTTGGCCGGCTGGCGGAATGTGCTGGTCAACTGCGGTGTCACGATCGCTCCTCCATGCGACCGGATCGAAGTGTCGGCAGGGTTTTTCCGCAGTGAAGAGTTTCAGTCGAGAGGCTATTTCATTTACCGATTCTACTCGGCGGTGGGAAGGATCCCCTTGTCCGAAGAGTTCTATCCTGACTTTGCGAAGGTGAGCGGATTCCTGACAGCTGACCAGTTGGAAGCAAACAAGGTCGCGTTCGTTAATGAGTTCATGGCGCGAGCAGAGTTTCAGACGAAGTACAGCTCAACCTTCAATAATCCGACTGCCTATGTCGACGCGCTGTTACAGACGGTAGGCTTACCAGCTCATCCGAGCAGGGCAGCGTGGATTGCGGGGTTGACGAATGGTTCACTGACCAGGGCGCAGGTGTTGAGACAGTTGGTAGAGAGCTCAGAGGTCTACAACAAGTACTACAACGAAGCGTTTGTGATCATGCAGTATTTTGGTTATCTACGCCGCACAGCCGATGCGTCATACCTCAACTGGATTCAAACAATGAGCCAGACGGGTGGCGACTACCGCACCATGATCAATGGCTTCATGAATTCAGCCGAATATCGCCGCCGCTTCGGACCTTAACAGCTGTTTAAAGTACAGGTGTTCAGAGTTCAACCTTCAGGTTGCGTCTTCTCGAGAAAACAAGCTAGCTTCCTCCCCACGCTAGCTAAAGCTTGAAGCGGCTTGCCGCAACGCAGTGCGGTAAGCCTCCGCCTTGCCGGAGGCTGCCACGAGTCCCTTTTCCTGAGGCTGAGCCCTTAGGAAAACGATCTGCCGGAAAGCCATAGGCTTTCCGCCCTGTGCGGCGAAGCCGCGGTCGTCCCAGCCTCCAAACAACTCCAATTTACCTAAATTAAGTCGCGTCTCCCACCACACAAGCTAAGCTTGGCCTCCCGATCCCTCTCTCCAAACGCAGGACTTCTGGTGACGCTGTGCCAATAAAATGTGGGAACGCGGCCTACTTCAGCGTCTTTCTTTATTGGGCACGTGTGGGATATGGCGCCCCCAATCAATTAAACTCTTTCAATGACGCAGAAATACGGCTAGGATTGTCGTCATTGTCCCATAAAAGTTGGCCAATTTTTGCCCCCGCGCCAACAGCTATATGCGTCTCACACAAAAAAGCTTGTATCAGCCCGGAATTTCATAGAAATCGATTACCACTGAAGGAAAACCAGAATGGCACCCATTCAGAAGCTTCTGCGTCCAGGGGCAGTTACATTCATATCGTTGTTGCTGACCGTGCATCCGGTATCTTTCGGCGGTGCTTTTTCCACCGCGAGACCCTCCCTGGCCAACACTGCTGATTCAAGTGATGCGACCGAACGCTACGCAGGCACACAGGCAGCGCGCGTGCGCGAAATCTATGGCAAACTGCCGCTCTCTTTCCAATCAAATTCCGGGCAAACAGATGGCAGAGTGCGATTCCTGGCGCAGGGCGCGGGCTACGCCCTTTTCCTTACCGACAGCGAGGCGGTGCTCAGGCTGCGAGAAGGGCAGTCAAGAAGAGAAGCAGCGACGACTAGGGTAATGAGAAGTAAAGGCCAGAGTGATACAAATGGTAGGAGCCACGACTTAGACCTGGCATCACAGCCATTGCGAGGGTTGGATGAGGCTGCCAAATCGATCGCACCGCCAAACGTTCTGCGAATTAGGTTGATGGGCGCCAACAAAAGGTCGGAAGCCTCCGGTGAAGACGAGCAGGAAGGCAAGTCAAACTATTTTGTCGGCAACGATCCGACGAAGTGGCGAACGAACGTCGGGCATTACAGCAGGGTCCGATATGCGAACGTCTATGCCGGCATCGATCAACTGTATTACGGGAACCATGGGCAGCTTGAATACGATTTCATTGTGGCGCCGGGAGCCGATTATGAACAGATCAGTCTGCAATTTGAGGGTGCAAAGCCAGTGCGAATCGATGCCGCGACTGGGGAGTTGGTGCTGAAGTTTCGAGATGGTAGTGAAGTCAGGCAACTGCAACCTTATGCATACCAGGAGGTCGACGGTCAGAAACGTGGCGTCGCTGCCAGATATGTAAGAAAGCAGAAAGGGCAAATCGGTTTTGCACTCGAGGGTTATGACCCCTTGAGACCCCTGGTAATTGACCCCGTGCTGATCTATTCAACGTATCTCGGCGGCAGCGGCAGCGATACGGGTAATGGAATCGCTGTAGACTCCTTCGGAAACGCTTACGTTACTGGTGAGACCGAATCACTTAACTTTCCCACCGCCAATGCCATTCAATCCGGGTATGGCGGCAGTTTTGATGTCTTTGTCACCAAGATCAACACCGCAGGCTCAGCGCGCGTCTACTCGACTTTCCTTGGTGGTGGCGCCGGCGATGAGGGCAATGGGATCGCAGTGGATTCGTTCGGCAATGCATACATTACTGGATCTACAACCTCAAACAACTTTCCGACTGCTTTTGCAATTCAACCCACGCTCAGTGGCAACCGTGATGCCTTTGTGACGAAGCTCAATGCTGCAGGCTCGGCCTTCTTCTATTCAACTTACCTTGGCGGCAGCAGCAACGATATTAGTAACGCGATCGCGGTTGACTCGGCTGGAACCGCTTACATCACCGGGTCTACCAATTCAAACAACTTCCCAATCGCTGGTGCCATTCAACAGGCAAACGGAGGCGTCTTGGACGCCTTTGTGACAAGGATCAACGCTGCTGGTTCGGCTCGCCTCTATTCAACTTATCTCGGCGGTGTCGGCGAGGATATCGGCTTTGGCATTGCAGTGGACTCGTCCAACAACGCTTATTTTACGGGTAGCACCGCCTCATTTAACTTTCCGACCCTCAGTCCCATCCAGGGCATGCTCAGGGGAGGCACCGACGCCTTTGTGACAAAACTTAACAGCTCAGGTTTGGCACTTTATTCAACTTATCTTGGCGGCGGGGGGACCGATGTTGGCAGGGGAGTCGCGGTGGATTCTTCCGGCAACGCTCACGTTGCTGGTTATACCCTCTCAACCAACTTTCCGACCGCTGCTGCGCTTCAACCTACCCTTAGAGGCGCGACCGATGCCTTTGTGACGAAGTTCAATACTGCGGGGTCTGTACTCGTCTATTCGACTTATCTTGGCGGCGTAGATGGCAACGATCTGGGTTATGGTATACAGGTAGATGCATTCGGCAACACTTACGTCACCGGATATACGACCTCAACCAACTTTCCCACCGTAAGTCCCATTCAACCCGCCAAAGGCGACTTCTTCAACGCGGATGCGTTTGTGACAAAGTTTAACGTCGCAGGCTCGGCCCTGGTCTATTCGACCTACCTTGGCGGTGCCAACATTGATGAAGGCCATGGTCTAGCGGTCGATTCACTCGGGAATGCTTACGTCACTGGCATTACTTTTTCATCTAACTTTCCCACCGCTAGCCCCATTCAGCCCGTGAATGGAGGCGGCAATAATGTCGTTTCAAGCGATGCTTTTGTGACGAAGATTAGGGACGATTCAGTGCCGCCCCTCACCGTGCAGTTAAGCGCTTCAAATTACGCTGTTGGAGAAGGGGGTGGGCGTGCACAGATCGTCGTCATTCGGGCGAATAGTTTGGCTGCCGCCACTGTGGATTATGTCACCAACGACAACGCCGGCTTGAACGAATGCAACCTCTTCAATGGCGTAGCTTCTTCACGTTGCGACTATGCCATCAGTATCGGTACCTTGCGTTTTGCTGCGGGGGAGGCTTCCAAGACCATCTTCATTCCCATAGTCGACGACTCTTACGCTGAAGGGAATGAAGCGTTCAATATCACCTTGAGTAATCCCACGGGAACTACACTTAGCTCGCCTACCACCGCAACCATCACGATCCAGGACAATGAAACGACCAATGGAGCGAACCCGATAGATGGTGTGGATTTCTTTATTCGCCAACAGTATATCGACATCCTGGGCCGTGAACCGGAGCCGGCAGGTCTGGCCGGTTGGCGTAATGTGCTGAACAACTGCGGCACTACGGTAGCTCCTCCATGCGATCGTATTGAGGTAGCAGCGGGGTTCTTCCGCAGTGAAGAGTTTCAATCGCGCGGTTATTTCATTTACCGGTTTTACTCGACAGTAGGAAGGATTCCACTCTACAGCGAGTTCATCCGTGACTTTGCGAAGGTGAGCGGGTTCTTGACTGCTGACCAGCTGCAAGCCAACAAGGTGGCTTTCGTCGATGAGTTCATGGCCCGGGCGGAGTTTCAGACGAAATACAGCGCAACCTTCAATAATCCAACAGCATATGTCGATGCGCTGCTGTTGACAGTAGGCTTGCCGGCCCATCCGAGCAGGGCAAGTTGGATAGCAGGGCTGACGAATGGTTCGTTGACACGGGCGCAGGTATTGCGACAGTTGGTGGAGAGTACTGAGGTTTACAATAAGTACTACAACGAGGCGTTTGTGATCATGCAGTACTTTGGTTACCTCCGCCGCACCGCCGATGCTTCCTACCTGGACTGGCTTCAGACAATGAATCAAACGGGTGGCGATTACCGGACGATGATCAATGGTTTCATTAACTCTGCTGAGTACCGCCGCCGCTTTGGCCCCTAACAGATGTTCAGGTGCAGGTGTTCAGAGTACAACCTTCAGGTTGCTTCTTCGCCGCCATACAAGCTTCCAGCCGCACGCAAGCTGAAGCTTGGACTCTATACACCTGTTTCAAGCGTTCAGCGTACAACCTTCAGGTTGCGGAACGGTAACGGTTGAAGTCAGCTACACTTGGCGGCTCATGTTCAAAGCTACTTAACCAGTAGCTCCTTAAGGACAAACACATCAGGATCTAAGACGATCTTCATGGGACGAGTTGCGACGGGAATGCTGATAGTTGTTTCTCGCCCCACAGGCTTAATCGTGGTCCGCATAGCCCTTTTCGCTGTCACGATTTCAATCTGAAGCGGGTCAAGAAACGGCGCATCGTGGTGCGTCTGCTTTAAGTTGATCGTAAGTGCGCCTCCACGTTTCCTTACACGTTGCCAATGCCAAGATAGTTCGTATTGAGGATGCCCGCTGGCATAAACCCACCTTGCAAAGAAGTCTTTCAGAATCGAGCCGCTGGCCTTTTCAAGCGCCGAGCGCAGGTTCTCGCTTGAGGCAGTTCCGTGTTCGTGGGCGCGATAATAGGCGCGCACGCCTCTAAAGAATGCCTCATCACCCAGGCGACCGCGCAGCATGTGCAGCACCCATGCGCCTTTCTGATAGTTGTTGGGGTTCAAAAGACTGAGGAGACCTTCAGTCTCGGTATCGAAAAGAGGTGCACGTTTCTTCTTCGCGTAATTCAGGTAAGTCTCGGCCGCTTTGGCCATGTAGTGCCGAAACTCCTGTTCCCCTTCATGGCGTTGAATAAACAGGGCAGCAAAGTAGGTCGCAAACCCTTCACTTAACCATAGATCGGCCCAGGTTGACTCGGTGACGGAATCCCCAAACCATTGGTGCGCTATCTCATGGGCCACCAGACTCACAATGCCGGATCTGATTTTGAAGACCTTGCTAATGGGATCTGAATTTGAACGGCGGTCAAATAGGTTGCTGGAAAAAACGATCGCGCCGGAATTCTCCATTCCCCCAAACCTGGTAGCTCCTACGATCAGCGCGAGTTTCTCGTAAGGGTAAGGGGCAACAGTCTCACTGAAGAATTTCAGAGAAGGGTTTGCCGGTGCGAATCCCTGCATCGCAAATTCTTTGTCCGGCTGTGGGACGTAATAAGCAAGCGGAGTCACAGTCGGCCCATCAGGTTTCGTCAACGCAAACTCACCGACAGCGATAATCATGCAGTAAGGCGGAATTGGCGCACGTTCTGTGTAGGTCCAGGTTCGCGTGCCGACGGCTACTGTTTCGACCTTATCAAGCGCGCCATTCGCCACTACGAGGGTTCGCTCGGGCGCAGTCACAGTAAATCGTACACTAGCCTTGGCCGACGGATGGTCCAGACACGGAATCCAGTTATGCAAGCGATTGGGCCAGTTGTCACCGATTGCCGACGGCTTTCCGGATTTGTCGGAGGAGAGAATCAATCCATCCTTTGGTGACCCGTGGTAGGCCACTGTCACAACAATGCGCGCATCGCGTGACTCCGGCTTGGGAAGGGTTACATTAAGACGGCCATTTGAATGCTCGAAGCGTGCATTGTTCGCATCAACCGTCACTGAGTCAACTGTCAATTCTCCAAAGTCGAAATCGATCAGAGACAGGTTGTCTCTCAGGGATTGAATCGTAATCACAGCCTTGGCCGAAGTGATTTCCGAAAGTCGATCATCCAGTATTAACGAAACGTCGTAATTGGTTGGTTTCCACGACTCAATCAGACGCTCATGTCTCTTGGCGAACGCACCGGAAACCAAAACTACTAGAACCAGCACCGAGAGCAAGGCACGGGGGACCCGGACGGGAAAGGCTTCTCTTTCTCTGAATGGCCTGGCCATCTTCATAGTGGGTTATGCTAACGAATCCCCAGTAGCAACAATGCTGAGCGATCAGACACCCTGCGCTCATCTGACTCGACCCATTCGGCATACGCGGCAAGTTCATCTTCGGTAACTGCGCGATTTCCCAGCCGGGCTGCGGGTGTTCGCTCAAACGCACGATCGGTCAACGCCATGTGCGCTTTCCTGACTGACAACGATTCGGGACGCGTAAGGGCCTTTTCGGCAGATTCAACGTCAGGAAAGAAATCATCGTAGGCGAGTAAGTGCCAGACTGTGTCGGCACCTTCCCCTTCGATGGCCAGAATCCGAAGCAAGCCCAAACCGCTTTCAAGTTGAAAGACGAGATCGTCTCCGGGAGCAAACTGTTGTGACATACAAGTTGGAATCTTACGAAACCAGAGACATCACCGCAAAGGCCCGCAAGTGCTACTGTAAAGCAAACTTGCTAGTTTGCTGCGCGTCGGTTACAGGCGACTTGCCCGCGGCCGCTGACCAAAACCAATAGTTTGCTTTACGAATCGATAAAAATTGCAAATGCTCAACCACAAACCTAGAATTGCGCAAATTCATGAGCGACTTTGATCGAGGCAAAGATTACTACGATATCCTTGGCGCCCCCCAGCGCGCCTCTCGGGGTGATCTAGAACGCCTCTATAAAAGGATGGCAGCACGACTCCACCCTGACAAAGGTGGAAACGAAGAAGAGATGAAGTCGCTCAATGAAGCGTATCGTGTGCTGAAAAATCCGCTAACTCGGAAGGAGTACGACGCTCAACGCGCGAAGCCTGCAGCGCACCACGCGGTTCCGGTACCGGCGCCTCCCGCTAAAGACGTTGGCCTACTGGGACACGGTCTTAGCGCTTTCTTCTGTCTTCTAATGGGTGTGTTTCTGCTTATTCTGGTTCGCTCTCAATGGATTTGGTTTTTGTGGCCACTCGCAATCCTGGCGATATGCGTAATCGGTTTCGGTATTTTGATGGCCCGGAGCGCGATGCGCGCGCTAAACACATCATTGCCTGTTTCAAGTCCCCTCCGACGCCATACTCGCGTCCAGGAGGCAGCCTTTTGGACCGTTGTCTTCGCGAGCGGTTACGGTATTTATTTGTTGATTACACATTTGTGATACAGCAGAAATCGATGAATATTTCTGGGTTAGAACTCCTTTTTCTGGAAGTCAACAACATGGAGGAGTCTCTCCATTTCTACAGCGATCTACTTGGCTTTGAAATCAGCAAACAGGATCCTGAGTCGGAGCCTCCGATGGTGACTTTTCGCGCCGGCGACTTAAAGATCACTTTGGCCCAGCACCTGGAGACAATGTTAAGGCGAGGCAGAGGTGTAAGTTTCTTCCTCGGCGTCGATGACGTAGACGAGTATTATCAGCTACTGACACGCCGCGGTGTGGATGTTCAACCGCCCATCGATGAGGGTTGGGGCGGACGATTCATAACTCTGCAAGACCCGGATAAGTATCGACTCTTCTTCGTTACCTGGTCCGATCCGAAGCCAGATCTTGAGACGCCGGGAAGGGAAGTGTCCCCGTTTTCTGAAGCAGGTAATTTAAAATGAAACGACAACATACCGAGAATCTTTTTCGTCGATACAAGGGCCAGGTGGTCAATATCAAAACAATCTCGGGAGGGGTGTACAAAGGGTACGTCGGCGAAATAACAGACGACTACGTAACTCTCAGCGACCGTGAAACCGAAGAATCAACGTTTGTCCTATTCAGCGCGATCGAATCCGTCCTGGTGGTAGATCTACCGGGCCTCGATTGACGACTTCTCGCCAAAGAATCTCACTTCTGGTAAGCTGTGTTGCATAGATGGGACACATTTGCACGCGTGCGTGCCACGTCGGGCTTTGGAATTAAACGACATATGCAGTACATCGAAAATCCTCCCAATCCATGGTTGACCCACACGGTTGAGTGGATTGGTGAGCCGCCACAGACGAAGCTGGAAGTTTTTGAAGAGACCGAGACTCGGCGCATTATCACCCATAACGATAGTCCGGATGTCGGTTTCGACTACACAGTGAATTGTTATCGCGGCTGCATTCACGGCTGCACGTATTGCTTTAGTCGCCCTACTCACGAGTACCTGGGATATGGAGCCGGGACCGACTTTGACCGCAAGATTGTAGTGAAAGTCAAAGCTCCCGAGTTGCTGCGCAAGGAACTGATGATGCCTTCGTGGAAGGGTGATGAGATTGTCTTTTCGTTTACGTCGGACCCGTACATTCCACTTGAAGCAAACTATAAGCTCACGAGACAGTGTCTGGAGATTTGCGCCGAGTTTCGCAATCCGATTGGTGTCATAACTAAGTCAGCGTTGATCCGGCGCGACATCGACGTCCTTCAGGAACTTGCTCGGGAGGCGCGACTGGGTGTCTTCTTCACCATTCCATTCACAGATCGCGATGTTGCGCGCGCTGTGGAACCTTACGCTCCTTTGCCTGACGCGCGGTTTCACGCCATGTCTGACCTGGCTGACGCGGGCATCACTGTCGGAATCGGAATAGCGCCGGTGATTCCCGGGCTTAGCAGCGACCTGCCCATCTTATTGAAACGGGCGAAGGAGGCAGGCGCGACCCTCGCATTTCTTAACATGCTTCGATTACCTGGCAGCGTCGCTCCTTACTTCGAGGAACGCTTACGGGAAAAACTGCCGACGAAGGCGGATCGTGTTTTGAACCGTATCCGCGAGTCACGAGATGGCAAGTTGAACTCGAGTGTATTTGGCGAGCGAATGCGCGGAAAGGGCGAGTATTGGGCGGCGATCGAAAGGCTCTTTCGAATTCACTGCGAGCGCCTGGGTTTTAACAAAACGAACAAACGCGTGCCAAGAGGTGAAAGCACGTTTCGGCGACCGTCGCCACAGGCGAACCTTTTCGGCTAAAAGGCTCAAAGTTTATTTTGTTTCTCTACAGACAGGCCTGCCCCGCCTTCTTTATAATAGAGTTCGCAGCCATCACAATCAGAACTACGGAGGCTCCCCATGATGCTGATCAGACACGTTATTCGCGATCGTGAACCTTACTCGATGCGCGAGTCGACCACGGTTCAGGAAGCCGCAGAGTTTATGGCGGCTCGCAATATCGGAGCAGTGTGTATCGTTGATGAGGGCGGTAAGCTGCTGGGCGTTTTTTCCGAGCGCGATGTAGTCAAACGGGTCGTGGTACAGCATCGCGATCCTGCGACCGTGAGGGTCGGGGACGTCCTAAGCGAGCTCCGAGCCGTAATTAACTGCGATGAAACTCCTCATCAAGCTCTGGAGCGAATGGAACTGATCGGAACCCGCCACCTACCAGTCGTGGATGGAGAGCGTTGGGTAGGAATGCTTTCGATGCGCGATCTAATGCGGGTCGAGTTGAGCGAGCAGGGTGACGAGATAAAGCTTTTGCATGAATACATTCAACATTGAGTTCATGCGGCCGCCAGACTAAAAGTTAATGTCGAACCGGAACCTTTTAGCGTTCAGTTGGTCAACTTCCCCTGGCCGTAAGAAAACCCATCGAATAATTAACGCGTGGTTCATTCTCTTTGCTGCTCTCCTACTTGGCTGCAGCGGTCCACCTCCCGGGCGGGGCGCCGGGGAGCTTGAATCTGCTCCCGGCGCCCAGATCAACTTCAAGGTGGAAACAGTATTGGGGAACCTCGAGGTTCCCTGGTCCATTGTGTGGGCGCCGGATGGACGCATGTTTTTCACCGAACGGCCAGGTCGTGTGCGAGTTTACGAGGATGGCAAGCTCCGATCAGTTCCTGTTTTCAAGGTGCCTGACGTAGAACAAACAGGAGAAAGCGGCTTGATGAGTCTGGCGTTGCACCCGCAGTTTGCTTCCAACCGTTTTCTCTATTTGTCTTACGCCTATAAAGGCGATGGTTTGCGTGTACGCGTCGTGCGCTACCGAGAGTCGCCAAGTGGATTTACCGAACCGAAAGTAATAATCGAGAACATCCCCGCGGCCAAATATCATGCTGGCTGCCGTATTCGCTTTGGTCCTGATGCAAAGCTCTACATCACAACCGGCGATGCCACGGAACGTTCATTGGCACAACGTCTCGATTCGCTTGCGGGCAAGACGCTGAGAGTTAATGACGATGGCACCGTCCCTGCGGACAATCCGTTTGTTGGACAGAATGGGGCCCGTCCGGAGATTTGGTCATACGGTCATCGGAATGCTCAGGGGCTTGACTGGCAATCGGGTACGAATTTGATGTTTCAGACGGAGCATGGACCAAGCGGGTTTGACGGTCCCGAGGGTGGCGATGAAGTGAATATTGTCGAGAAAGGCAGAAACTATGGCTGGCCGCTAATTCACCACACACAAACGCGCGATGGTATGCCAGCCCCTCTTTTGGAGTATACGCCTGCGTGTGCGCCGGCGAGTGCGGCGTTTTATCGAGGCGGCATGTTTTCGCAGTTTCGCGGAAATTTCTTTTTTGGATGTTTGCGGGGCATGCGCATCGTGCGCGTTGCGCTCGATGAAAGACGCGTGGTGACGCAGGAAAACTTGCTTGAGAAAAAATACGGACGTATACGCGATGTGGCTGAAGGGCCTGACGGATATTTGTATTTCTCAACCTCAAACCGCGATGGCCGCGGCTCACCCGCCAATGATGATGATCGAATCATTCGGCTGGTGCCGGCCAGGTGATCGTAGTGCGGTGCCGCGCGACTTCCGGCAGCGCTCCAGCAAGTGGTAATTGATTAGAATTTTTGCGCGAGCATCGCTGTCTTGCTCCAGCCGATGACGTGCAAGGGCGGGAAGCGATATTCGTGCACCATGTGGAAATGGTTCTTTGTATGGTTGAGTATCTCTTTACGTGGGTGAGACTTAAATCTAAACAAGACTTCCAGAAATGAGCTCGCAGGCGATGGCCGGCAGGGGAGATGAAGCAGGTGGCCGCCCGGTGCGATTACGCGGGCAACCTCTGTCATTCCTTCGCCGAGTGGAACATATTCGAGAGCACCGCTCGTTACCACTAAATCAAGAGAGTTATCAGCGAAGGGAAGTGACAGAAGATTTCCTTCAGTGAAGGTTACGTCGCGCGTGCGACCCGGACTCTCTTCAACGGCCTTCCTTGCGGCGGTGATGGATGTTGCGGAAAGATCCAGTGCTGTAATGCTCACTGGGAAATGCAGTGCGCGAAGAAGCGCCAAAGTCAATAATCCTGTACCGCAACCGGCGTCCAGGATTTTTGCACCTCGGGAAACGGGCAGCGGGTGGTTTGAGAAATAAAGATCCAACGACCGGCCGTAACCATTAAATTTAAATGTAAAGTCGTAAACGCTGGCAATCTTATTGTAGTAAGACCCCGCGCGGGTCTCAGTCTTGGTTGTAGTCAGTACGTATTCCATATCGACTCCTACCCCGGATGAATATGTGCTGGAAAAACAGCCAATGAAAAAGTAGGCCCGCAATTGTAGCCTTCCTCCTTTTTTTACTCAACCGGAACAAATCCGGATCGTTAGCATTCTCCTGGGTATGCAAGAGTTTGCGGCAGAGGTCGTTCTTCCATGGGAAGGAAGATTCTATATGAGGAGGAGCGCTAATGAGCAGAAAATGGACAATTGTCGGGTGCTTAGGTTTAGGCCTAGTGGTAATTGGTGCCTCAGTCTTTTCGACTTTCCGCGCTGGAGCGACTGCCTCTCAAGCTGATCGTGTCGTTCGACCGAGTGGCATGAATCGCGGCTTTGAGCTGGAAATACTGGTAAATGGACGTCCGTTGGAGGAGTATCAGGCCCGCGGCAAGAGTTACGTTGAAGCTATCGGGGGCGCGGAATACGAAGTAAGGCTGCGAAACACCTTGCCATACCGCGTTGCGGTGGCGCTATCCGTCGATGGCCTTAACACCATCGACGCGCGCCGAACGACCGCATGGAACGCGAGCAAGTGGATCGTCGAACCTTACGGCACGATTAGCATTGGCGGCTGGCAAATGAGTTCCCAGAGGGCTCGTCGATTTTATTTTACTTCTGAGCGCGACTCTTACGGAGCCAAGCTGGGACAGACCTCTAATCTTGGAGTCATCTCTGCCGTTTTCTTTCGAGAGCGCCGACCTCTGGTCATTCCCGTTACACCCCCGCCCCAGCCTCGGCCGCTCTATGAAGAAGATGGTCGGCGCAATGACAAAAACAAAGCGCCTTCGAGTGGGGCGAGTAGCGAAAGTTCTGCCGTCCAGCGGCGAGGTCAGATAGCCCCAGTTCCTGATGATGAATACGCAGCCACAGGCATCGGCCGCTCGGTTCAGAATGACGTTCGTTGGGTGAACATGGAGCTTGAATCGAGGCCCGCCGGCGAGCTAGTGATCCGATACGAATACTACCCGGCACTTGTCCGAATGGGAATCATTCCTCGGCGCTATACGCAGCCCGATCCGTTAAGGAGGCGCGAAGGTGCAACAGGCTTTGAGAACCGGCGATTCAGTCCGGAGCCTTGATTGCGGGTTCAGAGCGGCTAAATTGTGGTTTCGTAGAATATTTACCGTCGTGTTAAGTCAGCATTGTATAACTGCCGATACACGCGGTAGTTATTCATGACCTTTTGGACGTAGCCCTTGGTTTCATCGAAACCGATCTCCGAGGTAAACACTCCGGGATCTCTCTGGCGTGCACGTGTAACCCAGCGGGCTACGTTGTCTTCACCGCCATTGTATGACGCCGCCACTGCTTCTGGCATGTTTGGAAATAGGTTAAATAGTTCTTTGAGGTACTCGCTTCCAATCAGAATAGAGGTTTCCGGCTGATAGAGTTGGTTCTCCATTAATCCCATACGGCCTGCGTTGCGGGCGTACTTTTGCGCGGCATCGATTGTCAGCTGTAATAAGCCGCGTGCACCGGCCGGGGATTTTGCCATGGGACGAAATACGCTCTCCTGACGGATGATAGCCAGGATAAAACGCGGATCAATCTTTCTCGTCTTCGCCGCAGAGACAATTGCCTGCCGATATGGTGCAGGATAGCGATCAGCGATAACGGCGGCTTGGGACCTGTTGCGGTCCAGCCGCTCCTGGACCAGCGATTGGCGCTTGCTTTCAACTATGTTCGCTAAACGCTCACTCGCCAGCCAGCCATAATACGAATCGATCCCACCGGGGACGGCAAAATAAGCGACAACGGAATCCTCTTTATCGCCGGCGCGCTCCAAACTGTAGGCTTTTAAGTAAGCAACCTCTGCTGGCGTCGTTGCCACGCCTTTTTGAAAGCTTCTCTTGCTCAGTTCGTCGGCAGTTGACGCGGCGCGCTGCCAATTGCCGTCGGAGACTTCAAGCCGTAACTGTCCGAATACAGCATTAGTTGCTGTGGCAGTGCCGGGAAATCTCTGTTTCGTTCGGGAAATCCACTCCCGTGCTTCACGCAACCGACCAGCCTCTCTCAAGGTGTCGATCGCATTTAGATGAGCGGTATCGGTTCGTTCGCCTTCAGGAAAGCGATTGATGTATTCGATATACCGATCAGCCGCTTCCGACGTCCTCCCCAGTCGCAGCAGCGCAGCACCGCTAAAATTCAATCCTTCACGGCCCTCTCTTGTTGAAGGGTAAGTACGCGCCAGTCGATCGTAATAGTCATAAGCCTCAGAATAGCGACGGGATTGAAAGTACGACCTACCGATTCCGAACAGTGCTTCTCCTATCCTTGGGTCGGCAGGGTGATAATTCATTAGTGCTTGCCAGTGCTCTCGTGCCTCATCGAAAGCACGATTAGAATGGTAAACGGAGGCACGTCGTAGGTGTTCTTCCGGACTTAAGCGGGTAATGCTCCCGCGCGCATTTCGCGCGTCGCGGTCCTGACGACGAACCGCTGCTAGGCTTGCATCACTACTGCTTTGAGGCACAACGCCAAGAACATGCGGGATTGATTCCAGGTGAGGGTAAGGATAACTGGCTGCGTTACCACTACATAGCGGACTCGTTAACATTAGAAGTGAACATGCCAACAGATTCATCTTTGGTATTTCCTAAGTCTTGTCTTTACTGACCCTATGCTTCGATGATCTCAAAGCTGGAAACGATTTCCGCCGTCGGTTTCAAAGTTGCCGCCACGCTGCAATATTTTGTTTCCGAAAGCTCAATCGCTTGGGCCACAGATTTCTCTGAAATGTTACGGCCAGTAACAATATGGTGTATTTGCATTTTTTGGTAACTCCGTGGATGTTCGTCCCTCCGCCGTCCCTGCACTTCAATCCGATAATCAGTTACTTCTTGTCGCTTCTTTCGAAGGATTGATACCACATCGACACCGGCGCACGATCCTAAAGCAAGCAACAGTAATTCCATGGGGCTGGGGGCGGAATTGCGAAGAGGATCTGTGTCTATCTTAACGACGTTGTTTGAAGGTGTAACTCCAACAAAGAGATCGTCTCCCTTCCACTGAATAACTGCCTTTGGATATTCGTTGCTCATCAGCCAGACCTCCGTATAGAGAGAATACCATATTGGGTTTCAGAGGCTCAGCTACCGGCTTGAATGAAGGCGCCACGCTACAACCATCTAAGGCAGCATTGCAGCCAGGCTGCTTGTCTTCACTGTGAAGCGCCTGCGGCACAGACCTTAGGTAAGCTCAGTGCCCTGCGTCTGGTGGTTTTGTGCGGTTTCTGCAGTGAAGTCAACATGGGCCGCACCCGGATCCAGAACAATCATCCGCGCGATTACTGGTGGTGGTAGAGGTTCTGCAGCGGCGATGTTGCTGGTTCAGGAGGCAACCGCGGGTTCAGTTTACGTTCAATGTTGAGAGGGTGTCGTTTCGGTAACCGGCGCAGAGTAACAATTCGCGCATGGATCTAAACAACATAGCACCGATAATAGGGAAACCCAGCCGGCCGGCAATTCCACAGTGTCGACCTCATTCTCGTTTCGAACTACGTCCTATGTGTTATTATTTTTAAGCCCGGCCTCATCGTTACTGATCGTCCTCCCAGTGTGAGCACCTGAAGACTGTTCGTTGAGGTGAACCTGGAAGGATGAACATGGCAAGAGTGCTTGTTGTCGACGACGACGAAACCATTCGCGACACACTATATGAACTGCTTTCCCATGAATTCGTGTGCCAAACGGCAGCGACAGCTGAAAGGGCGTTCGCCAAGCTCCAAGCTGAGCCCTACGATGTTGTTCTGACGGACATTTCAATGCCCGGCTTAAGCGGATTGGAATTGCTGGGACACGTGCGCCAGCAATTCCCAAAGACGCCAGTAATAATTATTTCAGGTATCAGTGATCAGGAACACGCCCAAGGACTCATAAGGCTTGGGGCGTTCGACTTTTTATTAAAGCCGTTCAGTCTGGAGGTGGTTGAGAAGAGCGTTCAGCGAGCGGTCGACTATCGGAAGCATTTGTTAGAGCAGGGAGGCTCTAGAGAGTTGAAAGAGGATAATGGTAACCCGGCGGAAGTCAACCACTGGAAAATAGTGAAAGAGTAGTGTTTAGATACAAAGTCTTTTGGGTTCTTTAGGTCAAAGGCTGTCATGCGGCAACGATCGACAACGCCGCTCGCTTGGCTAAGGCAGTACGACGTTGGGCAATTTCTGTTGCCAATTCACTGATGCGTTCGGCCCTGAAAGGTTTGGTGACTACCCAGTCGACGCCCGCTTCACTCTGCTCATCCGAACCAACCGCTTCACCCCAGCCAGTAATTACTGCTATAGGAATAGTTTCGTTACGCTCCCGAATCGCGTGTGCGAGTTCCCACCCACTCATTCCTGGCATCCCAACGTCCGTGAAGATGCCATCGAATTTATTAGATTCGAATAGACCAAGCGCCTCACCGCCGCCGGGCGCCAAGTAAACTCTGCAACCTTCGCTTTCGAGCATATCGCGCAATAGTTCCCTAACAGCCTCTTCATCATCCACAACCAAAATCTTGGGTTGATTGTGGTCGAAAGCACGCGAAGCAATCTCTTTGGGTTTCTCTTGAAGGAGCTTTGGACCCACCGGCTCGGACAGAATTAATTCTTCCCCAACTCTTGCCTGCGGCAGACTTATTTTAAATTTTGTACCTGCGCCCACCTCTGATTCAACTTCGACAGAACCGTCATGTCTTCTAATGATCCCGAAGCTAACGGCCAAGCCTAAGCCCATACCAGCCTTGCCTTTTGTGGTAAAAAATGGATCAAAGATTCGGGACTTAACGTCAGGCACCATACCTATGCCAGTATCGCCAACCGAGATGACCACGGAATCCTCAACATCCTCCGCCGCCAAAGTGAGTTGGCCGCCTTCCGGCATCGCATCAACTGCGTTGAAGACCATGTTGACCAGGACTTCGCGTAGTTCGGACTCATCACCCATCACCTTTGCCTTCGACCGGATTTGCAGATCAAGGCTGATTTGAACATTAGATGCCTCTGCGCGATCCTTCCATCGGGGTCTCGTGACTTCACTTACATCGAAGAGTATCTGGTCAATGGAGACCGGTTCAAAATCATGGTCTCGACGTTGACGCGCGAAATCCTGAATTCGTTTCACCGTCTTCGCGCCATCCTCCGCAGTCTTTATGATTATGTTCAGGCCGCGGCTAATCTTTTCGGGATCATTGGTGCGAAGCATCAACTGCGCCCGCCCCAAAATCCCAGCGAGCGTGTTATTGAAATCGTGAGCTACGCCGGATGCTAATTCTCCGAGCGCGGAAAGCTTTTCCATCTGGGAAAACTGTTCGCGAATTCGTTCCTGCTCCGCAGTGTAATGCGAGAGCTCTTCCAAGTGGCGTTGTGCCTGTTCGGCTTGTGCCGCCGCCGCCTCGATGTTTTGAAGATACGTGCGATACGTAAAGAATACAATCGCGATTATCGGGATGGTAATGATAAGAGCGTAGAAGCCAAACTCCTGAATGAGTTTTGCGATCACGGCCGCCGCGGATGCACCCGCAAAATAGGTAATCGATGTCCAGAGATAATGCTTTTTCCAAGTTTGCCAGATTGGACGGTTTGCTTGAAGAGCTCCACACACTGCCACCAGTCCAGAGTTTGACGCGTATTGGATCAAAGCCATGAGGGCCATAGCCCAGATGAATTTTGCTGACAAAGGCTCAGCTCCCAGCGAGACAACGTCTCCGAAAGCAAAGTGCAACAGATACGACGTGACGCATGCAGACCATGCTGCCGAGCCCAAATTAAAGGCAACCGTCAGTCGCTTCCGGCAAAAACGAATGGAAGAGAGCAAAGCTTCGGTCGCCGCCATCAAAATTGCGGCCTCATAACCGTAGAGCAAAAGAGTCAAAAAGATGAAGGTGTCCGATACCGAGATTTGCGAATCGAACTGAGGAATCCTGATCGTGATCCTGGAGCTGAGAAAGATCGTCAGTAAGGCGATCACGATAAACTGGTAGTCAAGGGTTGTAGTCTCGAGACGGTAGCCAGCCACCAAATAAATCAGACCACCTGCAGAAATGGTGACCCACATATAGATTTGGGCCAAATTCCTGGTGTTTGTTTCAGATTTAAGTAATATGGCCTGTCTCATCTTATTTACTAAACAGCGACCGCAAAGTTGGTCCATTCCGACTCGTCTTCTCGCAAGCCGAGGGTTTCGTCGCTTGTTGTTTCAAAGTGGGGTGCGCTGGGAACCGCGGCGGAGGCTGCCGCTTGTTCTGCAAAAACTGCCCGCATTTTTACCTGACTCAATAGAGTCTCGAGATAACATTGAAACTGGTGAAGCACTGAGATTAAAGCGGGTAAAGATGTGCTGGAGACCTTGATTCTCTCGCAGAAGCTCTCAAATTGTGGCCAATCGGAATACATAAGGCACTCCATGCTCTCGTTACGAAACTTTGTGATTCCAGCGGTCAGGTTAACCAGCGCCTGCTCGCTGGCTCCTCCATCGAAATTCTCCACTAATTGCCGAAGCGTGAGCAGATCCTGATAAAGCTGGAGCGACTGGCTGTAGCGCATGTCCGGGTTATCAAACAATTTCGCTCCTACCAAACTGCTATCAAAAACCATTGCTAGGCTGATCGTAGATTGCTGAAGGCAGTTTGTAAGGACGTCGTGAGCGCGATGTACTTTGCTGAGAATGATATGAGCGGTCCTGTCGGAAAGAGGGCCGCGTGCATCGCTTTGGAAGACACGTTGCAGCTCGTGGTTAATTACAAAGGTAATTCCGTCAAGGGTATCAGCCAATTCGTCGTTGATATCAGCACAGTTGAGAGCATCCGTGCGGATGAACTCAACGAGGGCGCGTGCATCGTCGTGGATGAGTTGAAACAGCGCGAACGTCTCATCCGCCAAATCGACCTGGCGCAGATGACTCTTAATTAGGCTGAGGCACTCCAGTAATCGAAGAATGTCCCGAAATAAGGTGCCTACAATTTCGCTGACTTCCGGAGAATCAATTTGCTGGACCAATCGATCCAATTGGAAACGACAGGCGGGTGGCCCAGGCACTGAATGATTCGCGACGGGTCGAAGTTCTGAATATCGTCTGGTGACGAACGAATTCGCCGTCGTTGTCTGGTTCGAGATAAACTTGGTTGGCATCATTTCCGCACGCTACACGCTGAAGGAGGGGTAACTACATTAGGAAGATAGTGTCATAAACTGCGCGACACTTGTAACCAGCTCGCTGATAAAAATGTTGAGCCTGCGTATTCTTTTCGTTGACGAGAACGCAGACCGACTGAGTACGACGAAGCAGCAGGCGAGTAAGTTGCGACATACAGCGCAATCCGAACCCTTGAGAACGCTGCTCCTCGGTGGTCCAGATACCTTCAAGATAGATAACTGCTGAGGTGTCGGAAACGATCTCAGCTTTGAAGATAAGCTTTCCGGCTTCTATCAAAACCCAGGTCCGACCTTGTTCAATGCGGCGTGCACACCGGCGGCGAAAGCCTTCCGTGTCTCGCTCCAATGGGTTGACGCCGCTTTCGTCGAAGGCCATTTGGGCCTGTACTGGAATAATCAGCTCGAGATCAGCAGCGGTTGCGACTCGGAGGTTTGGCACCTCTGCTCGAGCTTCGACGGGCCAACGCAGTTCAAAGAGCAGTTCACGGCATGCGAGCCGCATATCCTGACCGGCTTCGGCATAGTAGTTCCAAAACTCATCTATGCGTTCCTTTTCACCCATGATCAGATGGCCGGTTGTGCATGTCTGTGCGATTCTCGCTAAAGCTTCGAGGGCCCGGTCAGAGGTGGTTTCCATTAAGGTGGCATGACCGATTAAGGCGACGCCTTCGAGTTGGCCTTGGACGTTGCGGCAACCGTAGAAGGTGCCTCGGTTGAACGAACTCACGAGGCCGTTGTCATTGATGAGGCCGACCATCGCCACCGTGTGCATCGGACGCCGGGCCAGGAAATCCCTGACTTCTTTTTCATGGCTCGCGTTCAATTCCGCGACCTGAACCATACCCTGGTCAGGAGAACGCTGCGGAAGGGGCGCTTTTAGTATTGCTGAGGAGCTTAATTGGTACATGGTCACAGTCCTTTTAAAGTGGAGTCGTTAATAAGATTAGGTTTACTGATGTTCGTCCTATCAGAGGCCAAGATAGTCTTCGCCAATGTCAGGATCGATCTCCATACCTTCAGATGGATCTCCACCATTCAGTGCTGAGAACGCTTGGAGTATTGCATCGCTTAAAAGAACGCCATCGCTGAGCAACACACCGTCGCTGAGCAACACACCGTCGCCGAGCAACACACCGTCGCTGAGCAGAACCCCATCACTAAGCAGTACTCCGGTGGGGAGGAAGTGACCTCCACCATACATGGTCGTGCCGTTGCTGATGGGAATGCTGTCTGACAACAACACGCCGTCGCTGAGCAACACACCGTCGCTGAGCAGAACTCCATCACTCAAAAGAACGCCATCACTGAGCAGAACCCCCAGGCCATAAACCTTCTGGTATTTGGTAATCAACGATCCGCCCCTCGCGTGCGTCCTCCCAACAATGATCCCCTGTGACCAAGGGAACGTATGGTTTGCGATGGTTGACTGAGGTGTCGGAGGTGTCGCCAGCACAGGGACCCCAAGCACTGTCGTGGTTGTCAGCAGAGGAGCGCCAAGTAGTGTGGCTGAGGCGAGATCTGTGCGAACCAGCTTTGCCAGTCGGACGGCACCGTCAATGTTCAGCTCGCCAGCACCTTGCTCCAACATATTGAATCCGGAAAGCTGCTGCGCTGAGTACATAAGGGTCGCTTTGACCATGTTCGGTGTCAATTGTGGATTCGCCTGCAAGAGCAATGCCGCCGCGCCCGCCACCATTGGAGTGGCCATCGAAGTACCACTGAGTGTCATCTCTTCTCGCTCGGCGTTGCCACTTACGTTGGCATCCAGAGAAGGATTCTGTGCTACCAGCAGATTGTGCGGCGATTGGGCAGAGACAATCTTATTGCCGGGTGCCGAAATTTCCGGTTTGATGAGGTTATCGTAGTGCTTGACGCCACTTAGATCAGTCCAAAAGCTCCGTGTCGGACCGCGTGAGCTATAGGATGCAATGGAATCGTCAGCACGGTTGTCGGTGCCCTTGCTATCTACGGCGCCAACTGTAATCACAGATGGTTCATTGCCGGGCGAATGTATATGTCCATAAACCTTGTTACCCTGGTTGTTCTTACCATTGTTCCCGGCCGCAGCCACAACCACGATCCCGGCGTCGACAAGGCGGCGAGAAGCGATACAGAGCGGGTCAGTCTGATAAGAGTTGACGGCCGCCATGCCCAAGCTCATGTTAACTACCCGGATGTTGTGGATCGAGCGATTCGTCATGATCCAATCAAGTGCGGCCAGCACTGCCGAGACGCTACCGATGCCCTGAGAATTGAGAACGCGGAGGTTAATGACATTCGCATTCGTTGCGATGCCCATGTATTTGCCATTTGAGATGCGGCCATTTGCGGCAGCGGCTGCTGCCACGTGGGAACCGTGACCGAATGGGTCATCGGTTCTACCTTCACCGGTGAAGTCCTGGCTAGCAATGACTCGCGATCCGCCCTGAATTTTCTCAAAAGAGTCATGGGCATTAAAAGTCCCGGAGTCTAACACGGCGATGGCGATGCCGGTTCCATTCAAGGTACTTCCACCAGGGCCCATCGATCTAACATTGTCGGCACCCGTGGTCCGAGACACGTGCCCCCCAAAGGACCTGACCTCACTGTCCACAGAAGCAAACTCGACTTCGGGGAAAGACGCCAGGGAATCAACCACGCTTGCCGGCAGCTCGACTGCCAAGGTGTTGAAGCTCGTGAAGCTTCGCTTGACCTTTACTCCATTCCCTTTGAGCAGGTCCTTGAGAGGACCACTAATTCGGCCATTAAGCTGGACAATCACTTTAACGACATCCTGGCCATCGTTCTTGCGCATCTTCTCGCGAAGATCTGAAGCGACCCTGTCTTTGCGGCCTTTGGCCGAATCAGGCTGGCGGTGTTCGCGCGGTGCGGCCTCGGCTTTATTATCCCTAATGATGCCAGCGCACAGCGAAAGCACCAGGGATAAGCATGTCAGCCCAGTCAGCACAATCGAGAGTTTGTTTCTTTTCATGATCTTTCCTTCGGGCAGTGTTCCTAGTTTAAAGTCGTCCCGGTCGCACGATACTCCCGGTCGCGGAGCATTTGGCAACGACTGTGCCATCAAGGCCCAAACGCACGAAGTGGCTGTTAATCATGGACTTAACGCACTTCAATCAGATATGGTCTTGGGAAATGTGCAAGGCACAGGTCAGACTGACGTAATGGCCATTCAAGTTGATAGGATCGAGCGTGCCGACAATCCAACTGCCCGACGAGATTGAGATCTACCGCGACCGTTCATGGTGCCGCGAGCCTGAACTCCAAGTTCTGGAGGTCGGGGCTGCTGAGAGGCTGATTGAGCGCCTAGGCTTTTGTGCGGCGCTAACGGATTCAAGCCGTCCGGGACCCTCTTTATATATCGCAGTCTGTGGGAGACGAGACGCACACATGCCTCGCAACGTTCAGAAAGACCCGGAGAGCAGCCTGGCGTGGAACATTAAGGACGAAATGATCAGACGCAGTCGGGCTTATTACGGCAAGCTAACGGGAGGCCGTTCGGTTTTCATAGCGCGCAGGCTAGTTTCCAACTTCAATACTCTACGGGGCATTACTCACAGGCAAGAGCGGTTGGTGATGTCTGAGGCGGCAAAGAAGATACTCAAATGCCTACGGAAGGAGTGGGAGCTGTCAACACCAGACCTCCGAAAGGCGAGCGGCATAGCAGACAGATCAACTTTTAGCAGTGCGATTGATGAGCTTCAGAGAAACTTCAAAGTGCTTCCGAGTGACGTGGTGTACGACCGCAAACTTACTTACATCTGGTCGTTAACCGAGAGCAGGTTTCGAGATGAGCTGACCGTAGGAATGAGCCGGGAAGAAGCCTTGAAAGAAATAGCTCGTGCTTATCTTCTCGGGGCCGGGATGACTTGGCGAGGCGAACTTGCACGTGTCACAGGTTTGACCAACCCTGAGGCGGGAATTGGAAACTGGGCCCTTGTTGACGAAGACTTTGCAACCCGAGTGGTGCCTGGTGTGTACCGACTCAAAGAACTTAAAGAATCTCTTTAAACACTTGGCCTGGAGAAACTCTGGGGATCACGAGGAATCCTTACTTCTTGGCGGCTCCAACTCAAGCAATACGTCCTGTTCCAACTTTGCAATTTCAAGCGCCAAGGGCGACTGTTCCTGAGAGGAGGCCAGTCGTTGGAGCATTAAATCGGTTTCACTCTGACTAAGTGCGCGATTGGCTGCGGCCTCAATCGTTTGCAGTCGCGCCCTTGCTGTTGACAATCGAATTACCGCTTCTTGGCGAAGGTTGTCTAATCGCTGACGGTCCGCGTTTAGGTCGTTCAGTAGTTCACTCGTATCCACACCTTTTAAGCTGCGCGAGAGATTAATCTGCCTCTCAATTCTCAACAACTCTGCACGTGTCCTCTTTGTAATTCTCGTAGCAGTTAGGCGTCCCGCCAGCGTCTCGCAATAAGCGTCGGCCAACAATGGGTTTTTACGCTGAAGTTCTTGCCAAGTCCCTCGCTCAGCCGAAGATAGTTCGCTTGTGAACCAACTTACTTCGGAAGCAGTAATTCCGTCCGCAGCTAGCCGATCCCGCAATTTCTGGTACCAGTGCCTGCGGTAAAGTAAAAGGAGTATTACCAAAACGAGGCCGACAACTAATCCTAAGCCTAGTGAAACAAAGGAGAGTAAGAGGTAAACAGCCGCAGAATCTGTCGCTGCAGACGTCATAAACAACATCAGAAAAACGATGGGTAGGGGAATGCTTACCAGGACCACGGCAAGCCAGGGAACCCAAGTTAGGAATTGGGCTATTCTTTCGTCGCGCACTCTTATCTTTCCCAGTTTCCTTTGGAGCACACCTTCGGTAAGGGGTAACGTATTCATAGGTTACGAATGATCTTAGCTGCAAGAGGCTTTTCCGCCAACTTAAGCGAGGGCGAATGATCACGTTAGGCGTCAATGCTTGTATAATGCGTCTTAACTAGGGCTAGCTATGAGGGGATCAAATATGAAGCGAATTGAGGTGCCAGGAATATTCTTCAGCATTTTCGCGGCTTTCTGTTTTGTTATTGTGGTCGGCTTCTACCAGAAAGTTGCTGCACAACCCGCAAGTGTTGCTTCCGGCGGCGACCCGGGCGTTTCCGCCCGCCCCGTCACAATTCCTCTTACTATTCGTGTGAAAGGAACGCCTCGGGAGCTGGAGTTACAGTCGGTAGACTTAGCCGTAACGGAAGACGGCGATCCTCAAACCATACTCTCGATTCGTGCAATGGGCTCAAACTCGCCGCTGAACTTGATCGTGTTGATTCAGGATGATGTTGTTTCCTCGATAGGTCTGGAGATTAAGGCACTGGCTGCGTTCTTACGACGGCTCCCTCGGGGGTCACGTGTTTCAGTCGGCTACCTTAAGACTGGAAGCCTTCAAGTTCGTCAAAAGTTTACAGCTGATCTCGAGAAAGCCGCTAAGGCTCTTCGCCCGCCGCTCGGAGTAGCTAGTGCCGCGCCCTACAATCCTTACGTTGAGGTTATCGAAGCACTTCGCCGTTTTGACTCCCAGCCCGCCGGACGGCGCGCAATACTGCTTGTTTCAGACGGTCTTGATATCTCTCGCGGGATCTCTTCGAGCTCGGCAGGACAAAGTGTGGATCTCGAGCGGGCAATCAACGAAGCTCAGCGTCGCAGTGTTGCCATTTACTCGTTTTTCGCCCCTACAACTACTTCCTTATCAAGTGGAAACTTAATGTTTGATGCTCAAGGGTCGCTGCAAAGGCTATCCGATGAAACTGGCGGACGCGCGTTTTTTCAAGGCTTAGGTGTCCCCACGAGTTTCGAGCCCTTCATAAGAGAACTCAATTTGGCGCTTGATAGGCAGATCGCCCTTACATATCTTTCCACTCATCCTCGGAAGGGTTTCCACCGGGTGAAGATCAGATCCTCGACGCCCGATGTAGAGGTAAATTACCCCGCGGGCTATACGCGGCAGTAAAAACTCGCGTCCGATCTTATTGCACAGTTACCGGCAGCAGTGATCCTCGCCTGTCGGTAGCTGTGGCCCGGCCATCCGCCAAACTGCCGATCATCCCGTGAAAATGAATTTCGCCACCCGAAAGAACCACCACTACATCTCCGGCCTGAAAGCGCGTGTCTTCCAGTGGAAATCGGATTACCGTGGCCTGACCGTTTGTCTCCTCAACTGTCTCGTAAGAAAACTCATCGGCGTCCACAACATAGGTTTGCGAATTGTTAGCTACTCTCTGTTCGTCTGGCATTTTATCTCCTTAGGCATTACCCTTCGCGTCGAAGACATCTAAGTTCGATAGACTTTCAAGATAACTTCGCGGGGCATTGTTTCTCAAATGCCCTGCTTCGGCAACGCTACTCCTTGATAGGGAATCACCGTGAAGCTACTACTTCTTCTTCTCCTTGTCCTGTTTGTTGCGACCCCATCATCTCCTCAAGTCAACGTACTACTCAAAGCGCGGGGATATCGGCAGAAACACGAACGGAAAATCCTTAGCGAATTCGTCGATCTCCTTTCAGTGCCAAACGTAGCCTCCGATCAAGTCAACATTCGCAAGAATGCCGGTAAGATCATGGAGATGATGCAGCGACGACAGCTCAACCCTCGGCTACTGGAAGCAAAAACCCCGAATGTGCCGCCGGCAATCTATGGTGAATGGTCCACACCCGGGGCTAGTAAAACACTAATTCTGTACGCTCACTATGATGGCCAACCTACGGCTCCGGAGCAGTGGACCGAAACCCAACCCTGGAAACCAGTTCTTCGTTCTGGTTCGCTCGAAACCGGTGGCAAGATTTTGCCCATGCCTGATGCCACAACTGCGATCAATTCTGAATGGAGACTGTACGCTCGTTCAGCTTCTGACGATAAAGCTGGAGTTATGGCTATCCTTACAGCTTTCGATGCCCTCCGATCTGAAGGCATTCAACCCACGTCGAATTTGAAATTCCTGTTCGAGGGCGAAGAAGAGGCTGGTTCTCCGCATCTCGCTGAGATCATCAGCATGAATAAGGATCTTTTGCAGTCCGATGCCTGGATTATTTGCGACGGGCCTGTCCATCAGTCAGGAAGAAAACAAGTCGTCTTCGGAGTGCGCGGTGATACTAATGTCGACATAACGGTTTACGGGGCACAGCGTCCTCTGCACAGCGGGCACTACGGAAACTGGGCGCCCAACCCAGCACAGCGGCTGGCCCGGCTCCTCGCTTCAATGAAAGAAAGTTCAGGTCGGGTGACGATAGCCGGATGGTACGATGATGCCCAACCTCTGGGCCAAGCCGAGCAAGAGGCAATTGCCGAAGCACCACAATATGACAAGGAACTTAGAACACAGTTAGGCCTTGCTGAAACGGAGCAGACAGGGAAGAGCCTCCTGGAGCTAATTAATGTCCCATCCCTGAACATCAACGGCATGAGTAGCGGCGACATTGGTGCGCTCGCCCGCAATATTATTCCCACTACCGCGACAGCCGTACTTGATCTGCGACTAGTAAAAGGGAACGACTTCAGGCGTCAAGTGCAACGGCTCAGAGATCACATTCGCAAACAAGGATTTCACATTGTCGAACACGACCCGGCGCCCGAGGAACGCCTACAGTATCCTCTGATTGCGAAGGTGATCCATCGCCCTGGGGGCTACAATGCGGAGCGAACGCGCATGGATCTTCCAATTTCGTTGGCTGTAATCGCTGCCGTCCAATCCACATCGCTGGATCGCATCGTCAGACTGCCAACCGCTGGAGGAAGTCTGCCGCTTTCGATCATTACGGAGAATCTGAAGACGATCACCATTACCGTCCCCATTGCAAATTATGACAACAATCAACATGCGGAAAACGAGAATATTCGGCTGCAAAACCTCTGGGATGGGATCGAAACCTACGCAGCCTTAATGACCATGACCAATTGAGGGAGAGAGGACGGTGGAGAAACTACGACTGCCAGTTTTATTGGGCACCAGCCGCAAGCTTCGCAAAAGCGAAGTCGTGGCGAAGTGGCTGATTGGTGAAATGGAGAAAAGGTCTGATATCGAAACACGACTGTTCGACGTTATCGATTTTGCGTTGCCCCAGGACGACTATGGTCAGGAAATCAAGCACCTCTTTCCTGAATGGCGAAACGCGATAATTGCAGCAGACGGCCTCGTCATCGTTACACCGGAATACAATCATGGTTATCCTGGCTCGTTAAAAGCTGTCCTCGATTTATTGCTCAGGGAATACGTTCACAAAAGTGTTGCCTTTGTCGGAATATCGGCCGGCCCTTGGGGAGGAACGCGAGTTATCGAGGCCATGGTGCCCATGGTACGCGAACTGGGTTTGGCTCCGACCTTCACGGATCTTAACTTTCCTTCGGTTCAAAAGATCTTCGATGAGAAGGGACAGCTTGTGGACAAGGCGTTTGAAAAGCGAGCAAAAGACTTCCTAGATGAGCTGGTCTGGATGTCTCGCGTGCTGAAATGGGGCCGTCAGACGGTTCCTTCGAAATACCACTCTACTGAGAATCAAACGGGGTGAGGCAGTCACAGCTGACTCATAGTTCGCAATCGGCGTACAGAGATCCGGGTCCTCGCTTTTTTTTAAAACCGAGACCTCTTTGCTATCAGCGATTTGCCGCCGCACCCGAAAAGGACGTTTGACCTGGTGATTTACGAGGGTGCGGGACACGGCTTCATGCGCGCAGGTGACGCTCCTATGCCAAAAGCCCCTGAGCCGAAGGGTGATAAGGAGGCTGATCAAAAAGCTGCGGACGATTATCAGAAAGCGCTAACCTTGCAAGGCAAACAAAAAGGCACGAGAAGAGGCTTGGGTTAGGTGGAAAAAACTGCTTGAGGCGATTTGACGTATTAGGTGGAGACTTACGACTTAGCTTCAAACAACGGGCGGAGGAACACAGCGCGAGAAAGTCAAACCAGAATCTTTTATTCCAGATGTGAGGAGCCGAACTTTGCGATTCTCCGGCTCGAGCGTTGGTAGTGGGGCGGCTAGTGGGGCTCGAACCCACGACCTCTTGATCCACAATCAAGCGTTCTAACCGACTGAACTATAGCCGCCACAAGCTGCAAACCACGTGGAAGAATGCCCCTGGCAGGAATCGAACCTGCGGCCCTCTGCTTAGCATCCAGCATCAGGCTTTCCCTGACCGCCCGTTACCACGAGTTTGCTGGCTGGACTATATCTTGGACATCACAGTCCCGGCCCGTATAGTCTCTGAGGAGCCCCTCCTCATAATTCGTGAGAAAGGTTTCCTGCGGATTACCCAATCCTCATGGATTGTTACTCAATCGAATTGAGTACCAGAGGCTCTAAGGGCGTCCCCGCATATGGGGCCGTCCACTTAATGAGTTCTTTGAAAATCTCTTCCTCATTAAGGCTCCAACAAGGCAGATGCTCTATCCGCTGAGCTACAGGGGCACATGCCTGGCGCGGCGATGTTAATGCAGGCCGCCGTGCCGGTCAACTACCGATATCTCCAGCAAAAAATAAAGAGATCGCTGCACGGGAGCGATCTCTTTAAGGCTGGTGAAAACGTTATTACGCGGCTCGAGTATGTTCAGTTGTTTCAGCAAAAACTCGGCGACCATTTAGAGCGTCATCGATGATCTCTCTGACGGCTGATGTATCTGGGTTCACGTCCATTCGATCGCAAGCACGCAGATGACGAAGAATACCTTCGGTTGCAATTTCCAGTGCCACGCCTCCTAACTTCGAGTACCGTCTGGCTTGAATGTGGTCAATTCTCAGAATCCGCTCGTCGAGCGGCAAATGTCTATCAAAAGTCACGGTTACCTTTTATCCTCCAAAAAACCGCATATTGCGGGCTATTTTTAAGTGCAAATGTTAGATGCTGCAACACAATTCGAGGATGCAGATCCGTTGCATTTCGCAACAATTTCGCTCTCGGGAACTGCCCCAGCCCCGACATCCTCATTTTAACGTGTGCGGCGAAACTGGGGATTATACCGGAGCAAAACGCCAAAAGCTAGAGTTTTTTACGCGGCTTTCAACAAGCCAGTTGAACGGGCAAACCTAGGCGGGATCCGTGTGTCACGAGGATACGTCTTATGCAGGCGGCGAGTGATGAAATCGATTGAATCGGGGATGTTTTGCGCGTCAGAAACGTAAGCGCCGCCCACTGTTCATCCAAAATGAACTTCGGGCGGCGCTTGAGATGCTCGAACCAGGAAAATTGCTTATTACTACCTTATTTCCTGGGTAAGACTGTATCCTTCATGCCTTTACCGACGCGGAATTTTAAGGTTGTTTTCGCCGGGATTTGGATTGTTTCTCCGGTCGCGGGATTCCTACCCTCTCGCGCCTTCCTCTCGGATTTAACGAGCTTGCCGAAGCCGGGAAGAACGAATTCTCCGTTGGATTTAACTTCCCGAGAAGCCAGATTGTAGAGTTCATCAAAGAACTCTTTCACTTGGCCACGCTTCATTCCCGTCTTTTCCGCAAAGTGATTGAAAACTTCCGATTGCGTCATGCGCTTTCTACCTGTCGCGGCTTTGGTCGCCATAGTCTGGTGTGACACCTCCGAATGAGACTTAGTTTAAAAGCTGTGCGACCATTCATATATCACACTCAAGCACCAAAGTCTCCCTCAAAATGCCGATTTCCGGCGCTTTTTGCAAAAAAAACAGCGTATACTCCGCTCTCAACTGGTCAGCGCTACAATCGTCACCCGGGCAAGACGAAATCGAGCAGCGCTTCTGAAAAACTGCAGTACCGGATTAATGTGATTTTGGTAAGGCCAATCGGCGCGGAGCCCGGATCGACACCACGTTTGCGCTCCCGCAAGGCTTTTCAAGAATGTGCTGGCACTTTCCCACTCAATTGGTCACAATGCCGCGCGCTTATCAGTCGACCGTTCAGTAGACACAACTTCAGGGGAAAATATCTTGATTCTCCTTAGTATTTAGGATACGTCGCCAGCCAGCAGTACACCGCGCAAGTGGATCCGAAAGCATCACTGGTTCGGAATTCTTCCGCGGCCTTTCACTTCAGTGTTGGGTTATTCGCGCGCGTTTCGGTGCGCACGGCACCGCTTCACCTGGGACACCGCTCGGTGACACATGAAAATCTTTATTGCTCAAGAGCAAGACGGAAGACGCCAGGCCGAACATGCTTTCGATTTCCCCACAGTGATCGTCGGGCGCGACATTGACGAATGTCAGATCGTGTTTGAAAGCGCTAAGTGGCCGATGGTTTCACGCAGGCACGCTGAATTCCGTCTGGTTGATGGTCGGTGCCTCCTTGTGGACACTGGCTCGCGTTTCGGGACATTCCTGGACGGACAGCAGGTTTCGGACGCGGTAGAGGTGCGAGTTGGATCGCGCGCCCAATTCGGACTGGATGGCCCGGTATTGTACGTCGTTCGAATTGAAGCCGAATCGCAGAAAGAAAAGAGCGTCGATTCCGCCAGTCCGCACGCCAGGAGAGGAGTAGTCCGTCAACCTAAGATTTCTGCTCAAAGCGTTTCATCGCAAACTATTGCACCGCCACATCGGCCTTTTGCGGTGACGGACGGGCAGTCTCCTGTTTTCACCAGGTTTGACAGCGACGCCCCGATAACCATTGGTCGAGCCGCCGATAACAGCATCAGGCTCGATGGCCTGCAGATTTCGAACCATCATGCTCGCCTGAGCAAGATTAATAGCGAAGTCTTTATTGAAGATGTGGGCTCAACCAACGGCGTCTACATCAATGGAACGAGACTGAAAGGCCGAATGCTTATCGGCGCTGCTGATACGCTGCAAATTGGTCCGTTCCTGGTATTGGTCGATCCTGAGCACGGTATTGCGGTAGTAGACACCCGCTCGAAGACGCGTATTGACGCTATCGACATTACCAAGATCGTACCAAACCGCGCCGGTGGCGGGACAGTCAAACTTCTGGATGACGTCGACCTTGCCGTACAGCCCAATGAGTTTGTCGGACTGCTTGGTCCGTCGGGAGCGGGAAAGTCAACGCTGATGGATGCGTTGAATGGTATGCGACCGGCGACTAATGGGCTCGTGCTCGTTAATAGCCAGGACTTGTATGAGCATCTTGATTCGCTGAAGCAATCTATTGGTTATGTCCCGCAAGACGACATAATTCACCGGGAGCTGACAGTCTATCGCACACTTTATTACGTGGCGCGACTGCGTCTTTCCCGCGACGTGTCGTTGCCCGAGATAGATCAGATTGTAAGCGAAGTGATGGAGGTTACAGGTTTATCGGAACGCCGAGACGTCCCTGTGGGACAACTGTCGGGTGGGCAGCGCAAACGCGTTTCCATCGCCGTCGAATTGATTACAAAGCCCTCAATCATCTTTCTTGATGAACCGACTTCGGGTCTGGATCCAGCTACGGAAGAAAAGATCATGAAACTCTTCCGTCAGATCGCTGAGTCAGGCCGGACCGTGATACTCACGACTCACGCGATGGAAAACGTAAAGCTATTTGACAAGATCGTGGTGCTGATGCGGGGCAAACTCGTTTTTTACGGTGCCCCGCAGGAGGCGCTGGCACACATTCGCGCCGAAAGTTTTAAAGACCTTTACGACAAGCTCGAAGCGCCGATCGAAGCACGCGTCCGGCAACTAGGCCCGCTACCATCGAGTGCCGGGGCGGAACAGAAGCGTAGTTTGAAATTGCAAAAGGAGCAGATCGCCGAGCAGGTTGCGGAGGAATGGAAGCAACGGTTCATGCAAACCGAGCAGTACAAGAATAATATTCTGCAACCTCTCGGCGCGCTTAAAGGAAGGCAACACACAGTTGCTCCCGGCAAGCATCGTCCGACGGTAACGGACGCACTACGGCAATGGAAAACGTTGGCAGAGAGATATGTCGAGGTGCTCAAGCACGACAAACTCAACTTGCTGATACTTTTTGGCCAGGCTCCTATCGTGGCCTTCCTGATTTATCTTGTAGTCGACAAAGACAGTCCGCGTGATTTTCCCTACTTCGTTCTCGCGCTCGTAGCGGTTTGGTTCGGCACCTCAATCGCCGCGCGAGAGATCATTCGTGAACGGGCGGTTTACAACCGCGAGAGAATGGTCAACCTCGGCCTGGTTCCTTATGTAGCATCAAAATTATTCGTGCTGACTCTGATCGTCGGAATGCAATGCATCCTGCTTTTTGGCCTGCTAAGACTGTTTCACGTTGCGGGAATGATGAAGCTGCCCGGGCCAAACCTTGGCCTTCCGCAGCTCGGAGTAATCCTGCTCACCGGCATTGTTGGCATCGCTCTTGGCCTGGTTGTGTCAGCCATTGTCAAGACATCGGAAATGGCTACGAGCCTTGTGCCTTTGCTGTTAATTCCCCAGATAATCTTCGGCGGTCTGGTCGGCGTGCCCAAAGGCGCGGCGAAGTATGTTGGTACCCTCATGCCGGCGACCTGGGCCTACGACGAATTGAAGCGTTTATCAGATCTGGGAGTGATGAGAGGGAAAGATGAAGAGGCGATGCCTTCCAGCAAAAACGAAGGCCGCGGTCTCTACAAGGACATAGAGCACCGAAATGATCTGCTGATTGATGAAAAACAAAAGGAAATGGAAGACTACCGGGCGAAGTCTGAGGAGAAGTTTGACGAGTTTGACAAGGAGATGAAGGATTATCAAAAGCGCGTGGAGAAATGGAACATGACGGGTCGACAAGGGGCGGAGCCGAGGAAACCTGCAAAGCCCACTTTGGATCCGGTGCCTCCCGGAGTTGAAGTGGTTGAGATTCCCGAGGATCTCAGCGATCACGTGGATTTCCTGCACCCGTGGGGTGACAAGTGGCTGAATCCTATCGTGCTTCTAATTATGTTTATAGGACTGACCGCCGGGACGGTCATGGTATTACGCTCGCAGGATATTGGATGAGATCGCGACCTTCGACAAATTCCCAACCGTCCGGCAAACGTTTTTGGTTGCTGGTTCCCCTGTTACTGCTAATTGCCTGTGGCGTTGGCGGATTCATTTGGTGGCAACATTACAAGACCACACCTGCTTATTCACTCGCGCTTCTTGTAGACGCTGCTCAACGAAATGACACCCTCGCTTTAGACGAATTGCTGGACATAAATCAAGTGGTGGAGAATTTTGTGACTGATGTTGTTGGAAACACGGCCAAAGACGCCTCGACTAGCATACCTAATTCGCTTCGGAGTGCGTTTTCGCAGATAGCTGGCGGAACAAGGGAAAGAATTAAGCCGCTTATCATAGAGACAATTCGCCAAAAGATCAATGAACTTGGCGCACAGGCCGCTAACAAGCCTTTCCTCCTGACTGCGTTAGCGATGCCATTCAAGACGAACATCGTCGAAGATGGTAATAAAGCGACTGCTACTCTCAACAGGAAAGATGAGAAGCTCGAATTAGGACTACTCCGCAATAACGATGGACATTGGAGCGTAGTCTCACTGAAGGATGATGCGCTGGCTGCCCGCATCATTGCTGAAGTTGCAAAAGACTTACCAGGCAAATTAAAGCCCGAAGGATTGTCGAAGCCGTGGCCCGGCATTTTGCCTCCCGGGATTCCGTTGATTCCGGAACGATAGTCAGGTCAATAACCCACACTGTGCGAGGACACGATGCTCCTAAAGCTCTCTCGATGTTTCCTGGTGTTGTTACCATTCATGTCCTCAACTGCCGTGGCAGCGCAATCTTCTGACACGAATCTTATGAGACCTTTACCGAAAGAAGTGCACGGCTACAAGGTGCATCGTGCCCAAGTCGAGCCGAAGAAGAGCAATAAAGCCGACGCCAGGAAGTCTGTCGACAAATCAGGCTACGATAAGGACGAATACTACGAAGATGAACCAATACTAATTCGCCTGGGTGAGCCAAGGCTGGTCAAGGTAAGTCCGCTGGGGGTCACTTTTGATGTGCCGGTGATCTTAGCCGCTGTAAAGCAGCAGGGTGAGGTTGACCGGCTGGTGTTTGAAGACATGAGAGTCAATGAAACTCCGGTTTCTTTGGAGGATTACGATTATGCGTTCAAGCTGCCCAACAAGGAGCCTCTGACCCTGGCTCCACCAATTCGGATCTTCGTGAGCACTCCGGAAGCGGTCCTGAGAACGATTGACGAAATTTTTAACTCGACAGAGGTTTGGCCAGTAACGGGCAGGATCTACGTGCTCGGACACTTCAGGAAGTTCCTGATTAGGTTCAAGCGAGCTGTTCCAGTTGAGGTGCAGACTTCTATAAAAAATCCTTTGCGATAGTTTGTTATGGTTTGTCGTGTCGGCGATGGCGCAGCGCAATTTTGTTAGACCAGTTAGAATAACGACTCGCCTCGTCTAAAGTTTGGTGAACTTAAGGGTTTGTTTCCCGCGAACAGTAAAGCCGAAGGCGGACGAACCCCCACAGCTTAGCGTCAGTCTTTTCTGTTATCTGACGTAGCGCAACGGTACCGTGACAAGGAAGGTGTTTTTGCTTTTACTAGCAACGCGATAAATCGTCTGGGGAGCGGGCTCTTCCTGCGTTAGGAGTCGTGCAGACGTCATTGCGCTCGCTTCTTTTTCCACGGTGGTCCAGGTCTTTCCTGCACCGCCAACCATTTCGAATCGTTCGAAGCCACTTGACCACACACGTTCCCATTTTGCGACGTCGGATTTAGAAAGCTTGATCGGATTGTTGCTTAGCTCAATATCTCCAAGAGGCTGCGGGGCCACAAGTATGGTTAGAACTTCGGCGACCTGGTCGTTGCGATTGGGACTTGGAACAAGCGTGAAATAACTCGGACTGTCTTCCTGAGCGGGGATGTCTACCAGCCTGCCCGGGCGGACACGGTTGTCGCCTCCGCGCGTTCGCAGCGTCGGGAAAATCAAATACGCATCACCGAGCGAGCCATCCGCATATTGCTCGCGATCAATCACGTAGAGATAACCGGCACGAGGCGACTCGATGCTGAGTCTAACGCGTTCGCCAATCTGTAACGGAGTGTCGACTTCGATTCTTTGCGGAGTCCACTGCGTGGACTGCGCGTTTTCCATTACCAGGACTCGCGCCCCGCCATCACCTCCGGCCCCCGGCCGCAATCGCCAAAGTGTGACGCCGATCTCCATTGTCCCAAGAGACGCTAGCGCGGGAGTAAATAAAGCAGGCGTCTTGCGGAGATAACGCGGTGGCCTCCGAACAATCGCCGTCGGTGGCTGGCGCCGCGGTCCAACTCTGGCAGGTTTTCGGGCCACTTGCGGCCGGGCCTTCGTGAACTCCTCAAGAACGATCTGACGGGATCCGTCGCTTTGCTGATCTTGGACGGCAGCCCATTCGTGATTGGTGACTTTTCCATTGGCCCAGAATGGTCCCAGAGTAAGAGACACGACAGCAAGACCAGCGGCCCACAAGACTGTTCTTTTCATGACAACCCTCGCTATAAGGCGATCAGACTTAAAATGTATCGCTGGGTAGACGTCGCGCTGTATGGCTTTCTTTAGTGGTGTTCCAACTCCAGACGATGAACCAAAACAATTCCGTTGGCTTTAACGCTACTCGTTTTCTTTGTCTTATCCTTTTGCGCGATCGCTTCGGCTGATGAATGCTTTTGCAGAAACTGCTTCACTGCTTTTGCTTGAGCCGGATCGGTAACCTCGCCCTTGTCTCTTGAGTTCACCACTCCTTTCACTGCTTCAAGTTCGGGAACAGCATCAGCGGACCAGACCATCCAGAATTTCTCGGTGCCCTGGTTCTCGTCAAACACCATCCATCCAGTCTCGATTCTTTGGTTCGCCGCCAGATATGGAGACCCGGAATTCCTGGATGGGGCAGGGAAGAGGACATTGTAAGTAGTCGTATCGTCCGCAGCCGGTCCTTCGTTCAAAAGATAAAGATATCCCGTCTGTGGGCTATCAATGTTCATGCGAAACTTCCAGCCATTCTCGAAAATCTCCTGCCCGGACGATTCAAAGGTGTCCTGGAAAGGCTTTCCGTTCCGAATCTTTTGCACGGTTAAACCATAGTTCAGATTACGCTCGGCGGACGGTTGCGGCTGAGGGTCAGGTTTTACCTCGACAGTTTTCGTGGAGCTGATCAGATACCAGGCGCCTGCGCCCACGACCGCCAGAACGAGCACCGCCGCGACCCCCAACACCAGACCAATTTTGCTCCTGGAGCCACCCGATCCCCTCGAGCGATCGACCAAGCCCAGTTGCGCCGCGGACGGGTTGAGATTTTGAGCGACGAAACCAGGGTGATGAGCAGACGAGTCAACTGGCTCAGCCGGTTGAAAAGGCACTTGAATAGTTGGCGCCGGCCGGTTTGCGCGACCGCGGGCAAGCGGTGTTTCCTCATTAGATAATTGAGTTGCCGGTACAACGAAGCCCTTCGTTTCTGGCTTCGTCGTTTCCTGATGCTCGAGCAATGCCCGCGCAAGGTTGTCGCCAAACTCCCGAGGGTCGCCGTAACGATCGCCTGGATTGAAGGCCAGAGCTTTCAGGATCATGTCCTGAGCGGAATCAGGAAGACTGGGTCTAAGATCAGCAGGTTTAACCCGGACTCCCGTCTGTTGCATCTGGAGAAGTTCGAAACCCGTCTCAGGGTTGAAGGGCTTACGTCCGGTCACCATCTCGTAGCAAATGGCTCCGAGCGCGAAGATGTCAGTGGCAGAAGTAATCAGCCTTCCGCTCAATTGCTCCGGCGCCATGTAAGCGACAGTACCGGGAGAAAGATTCAAAGAAGTACTCGGAGCCACAACCGAGCTTTTGACCTTTGCAATTCCGAAGTCGATGATTTTCACTTGTTCTTCCCCGTGCCCAAGGTCTTGCAACATGATGTTGTCCGGCTTTAGATCACGGTGGAAGATTCCTCGATTGTGGGCCGCGGCAAGTGCGCGTCCGACCTGTTTAGCAACCTCAGCTACGCGTTCAAGATTCATCCCCTCCCGAATCATCATTGAACGAAGCGTGACTCCTTCAACGTACTGCATAACGATAAATGGTCTGCCATTAGACAGCTCACCCGAATCCATAATGCCAACGATCCCGGGATGATCAATCCGACTGAGCGCTTCAACTTCCTGACGAAATTTTTGCACTACATACTCGCTTTGATAAGCCTCATCAAGGAGGACCTTTACGACCACGTTCCGCGAATGTAGTTGCTGATCTCGAGCGAGATATACTACTCCCATCCCACCACGAGTGAGTTCCGACTGAATGACATAACGTCCATTGAGAACGCGCCCGATCAAATCGGTCTGTCCCCGCTGAACTCTGTCCAGGGTTGTGGGATCCAAAGTTGTTGGAGCTGCCTCGGGTTGAGCAGCTGTGTTGTTTGGCTTGTCGTCAGGCACCATCTAATAAAGGTTTCAGGAAACGTCTGCTGCGGCGTGGACCGCCGACACTATTCGTTGCGGTCGTTTGTATGACGCAGGACAGACATTCCTGCCTGTCAGCGTTGCAAGCAGGCTGTAGGTCATGGAGTGGACCAGGCAGGAAACGCCTGTCCTCCACGTTGATCAATCAGTAATTCCGGGACCACCTTACTGCCTGCAAAAGCTACTCGTAGTAGGTTAGAGAACTCAGCCTTACTTATTGCCACGGCTTTGCGTTTATGTCGCAGTAGACTAGGCGGGGTTTAAATTGTTTGTCAACGGTTAGAACGAGAAATCCACCGGTGCCCCAACCGATTGGACGACTTGTCATCTCCTTACCAGCCTGAAGCGATTGTAAAGTTGTGTACAAAACTCGTTGACAACCCGTGCGCAGCAGCCTATTTTATGGGCCTGATAGTCAAATAGCGACTCACAGTTGCGCCGCGTCGAGGATGTTCGACCTGCCTTATTTGTTTTAGGAGTTTCTTATGACGTTTAACTTGTCCCCCTCAAAGTTTCGCTCTGTTCTGGTGCTGACGCTTGCACTGGTCTATCTAGGAAGTGTAATGCCGAATGCTCTTGGTCAAAGGCGCGGAAGGACCACACCCAAATCAAGCAGCCGGGCGGCCGGCATGGTCCAGGAAGGCGACAAGCTCGCCGATGAAAACAAATGGTCAGAAGCAATCGACGTCTACAAGGTTGCGATCCGCCTGGATCCTAACTACGCACCGGCCCACGGTGGTCTGGGCGATGCCTACATCAATACCGGCAATTGGGACCAGGCATTGGCCAGTTACAAGGATCAAGCGCGTCTCGCCCCTAGCGACGCGCAAGCCCAATTCGATTTGGGTTATGCCTATAACGCGATGGGCCGTCATGGTGAGGCCTTTGGCCCTTTGATAAAAGCTACGAACCTCGATCCGAATTTCGCTGAAGCTCACTACTCGATTGGTTACGCTTACTCGAGGGGTTCCGACTTTGAGAAATCGATCAGCTTCTTTAAGAGTGCGATACGTCTCAAGCCCGATTACGCAGATGCTTACTACGGTCTGGCCATCGCCCTGGCTCGACTCGGCAAGTCTGACGCGGCTGACGAAACTCTTAAGAAACTAGCTACCCTCAATCCGAGGCTGGCCAGGAAACTCGAAAAAGACATTCAGAATGTTTCGACGGCCTCGACGAGTACGCCGCCACCCGCAAGTGTCGCCGACGGTCAGACTACTTCTAAACAGGCATCAAAAACAGCCGCCAACACCCCAGCTCAGCCAGAACAGTCAACTGATAAGCCGGCTGCACGGCTGATAGACCCGGTTCAGTCTCGATCCACTTCGCAGCCTGTCGTTAAGACGACGCCGACTTCGCAAAGCTCGGCGCCCCCGCCGGTTCGCACCACAGAGCAAGGGTCTCGCCAACTGGTCCAGGTAACGTCACCAGCAAAAGAAGTCGCCTCTATTCCAAAAACAACGTCAGCGCCGGCAAATTCGGTCCCCTCGCAAGTGGGCCAGGTGAAGAATCTGCCCGCGAGCGCTAAACGTTGGGCCCTGGTAATCGGTGTAGACAAATACATGGATCCGCAAATCAGTCCCCTCAAGGGCTCCGACAACGACGCGCGGATGATAGCGGATGCGCTTGTGCGTTACGCTGGATTTCCTCAGGACCAGGTAATTCTTCTTTCAACTACCCAACCGATGGAGCGACAACCGACCCGTGTCAACATTCTGCGTCGTTTATCCAATCTGAGTACAGCAGTGCCCAAAGACGGCCTGTTGTTAGTCTCTTTTGCAGGCCATGGCATGGAACGAGGCGGACAAGCTTTCCTGCTTCCGTCTGATTCGCAGATCAGCGATCAGGTTTCATTCCTCGAGGAAACCGCGATTAGCATCAACCGGGTGAAAGACCGGATCAAAGAAACGGGCGTGGGCCAGGTCGTCGTGTTGTTGGATGCCTGCCGAAATGATCCCGGCGGCCGCGCAGATGCGCCCAACGCTCTAAGCACGGCGTACACTAACGCCTTCAGTTTTGACATACGCAATCGCGAAGTACAGGCCTTTGCAACGGTCTACGCAACAGGTATCGGTCAGAGGGCTTACGAGTACACCGAAAAGAAGCAGGGCTATTTCAGTTGGGCAGTCGTCGAAGGCCTGAAGGGAGCCGCGGCGAACGACAAAGGCGAAGTCACGCTGTCTCAGCTCGTCAAGTATGTTCAAGAGAACGTGCCGAAACGAATTGCTGTCGATCTTGGCTCCACGAAGCAGCAACGACCCTTCGCCATTATCGAAGGTTATCGCGCCGACGAACTCGTAATGGCGGTGACAAGTTCCGCCTCAATGGCAAACAACACTTCGACTCCCAACGTTGCCATGGTTGATCCCGCAGCAATCGAGTTGACTTACTGGGAGACGATCAAGAGCAGCAACAACCCGGAGGATTTCAAAGCCTACCTGGAAAAATACCCGGAAGGTCAGTTTGCAAGCCTGGCGAAGTCCCGTTCGCATGTGCAACCCGTAAGATCTGCCCCCAATCCGGCAGTGTCGGATCCAGGCTCACTCGAGACAACCTATTGGAATGCGATCAAGGACAGCAGAAGCCCCTCGGATTTTCGCACCTACATCACGAAGTTTCCCGGAGGCCTTTTCGTCGAGATCGCAAACAATAGAATCGCGTTGCTGGAGTCAGAGATACGCGAGCGAGAAAATGCGAAGCGGGCGGCTGCCGAAGCGGAAAGAGCACGGAGTACTCGGCTCTTTGATCTGAAAGACGGGGGTGGAACGGAAGGCACGCTGATGACCACGCCCGGCAGTTTGTCATTTGAGGTGAAGAAGCGCTCTGAGAAGAACGACAAGAAGAATTTCGTTATTCAATGTAATCAAATCAGGCGCGTCGAACAGGGGAAATCGGCGTTTCAGCCGCCGCATGTGAATTTGCTTCTTTTCAGCCCAGACAAGAAGGAAGTGAAAATCACATTCTTCACTTCCAGGGGAGGGCAGGGTCTCTTCGTCAACACACCTGTCGTCGATATCACCGGCGAGGTAATTAACGGGATAATCGAGGCCTGTAAGATGTCGCGCGTGACCGGTTGAGGATACAAGTCAATAAGTAATTGGATAGTGATTTACGGCCGCCAAGTTTGGCGGCCGTGTTTTCGTAATAACTAATCGAGAGGACGTCTTTAAAGGGTTGGGAAACTTTGTCGTTGGCGCGATGACGAACGACAGTGAATGATTTGTAACGAAACACGTACTAATCCGTTTCATTGGACTCAGAATTTAGGACGACACCTACCTGAATGTTAGCCAGAGTTTTCTATTGCACGTTCCCCGTCCCGTAGGGACGTAATGTTGATAGAACGCGCAAACGCCAAAAGATTCCTCCTCGCTCCAGCGGAGCGAAACGAGGGCCTGACTTACGTACCATTGCCGGAAACATTGCGCTCCGCTGGAGCGATGTTCGTGCGCACAAGCGTTTCTATAAACGCAATATGAAAGGGGTGCCCCTTGGTGATAAGTTTCGAGTTGCGA
>JBBPIC010000058.1:0-43389 GCA_038040525.1 Acidobacteriota bacterium
CCGCGTGGTGGTACTGACTTCATGACACCGAGTAGCATCATGACCACCAGACCCATCCGCTGCCGCGTGGCGGTACTGACTTCATGATATTGTTAAGTTAAACTAAGCATCCATGAAGCTTACTCATTTATTAGTACTGTTTTTTTTCTTCCACATTGCTGGGGGTTTTACCGGCGCCCAGCGTGACAGAGTTATTGGCCGGATTGAATTCGAAGGGCTGCAGCAGATTACTCCTGACCAGGCTTTAGCTTCCAGCGAGCTGAAGGTAGGCCAACCATTCAAGGTTGAAGATGTTGATGCCGCGGCGCAACGGCTGTTGGACAGCGGCCTTTTCAAACAGGTTGGCTATCGCACTCGAACGCTCGCCAACAAGGTAACCATCACTCTTCAAGTTGAAGAGGCCAGGGGCGGCGACGCGCCTGTCATCTTCGACAATTTTATCTGGTTCACCGAAGAACAATTGATGGATGCGGTGCGCCGGGAAGTGCCATCCTTTGCCGGCCGTGCACCTAACGTGGGGAAAATTCCCGAAGCGATCACGCGTGCATTGCAGCAACTGCTGGCTGAGCAAAAGCTCCCAGGCTCGGTGGAATACCTTTCGTCGCAGGATCTGGCAGGCCGTATCCTGGGACATGTGTTCAGCGTCACGGGCGTCAAGATGCCCATTTGCACGCTGCATTTTCCCGGGGTGAAGAATGTTCCCGAGGCCAGGCTGACCACCACTTCAAAAGAACTGTTTGGCGCCGACTACTCGAGCGAACTGGTCCGCGTGTATGCCGGTATGAAACTCGTCGCAGTTTATCGAGAGCTCGGACAGTTGCGCGTGAAGTTCGCAACTCCTGTAGGTAAGCCGGATCCCAAGTGTAAAAGCGGAGTCGAGGTGACGGTTCCGGTTGAAGAAGGTCTGATTTATTCCTGGAGCCGACCTGAGTGGTCCGGCATGAACGCGTTGACTGCGGATCGGTTAAGCGAAACTTTGGAAGTAAAGCAGGGGGATGTTGCTAACGGGTTGAAGTTTGACCAGGGCATCATCGCGGTGCGGAAGGCTTATGGACGTCAAGGGTATCTGGACGTACGGGTGCGACCAACGCCTGAGTTTGACGACGGCGCGAAGAAGGTAACTTACAAGATTGAAGTCCAGGAGGGCCCGCAGTATCGCATGGGCAAATTACTCTTCAAAGGACTTCCAGAAAGAAACGCCAGGGCGCTCAGAGACGCGTGGAGACTAAAGGGTGGTGAAGTTTTTGATCAGGGATATTTGGACGAGTTTTGGAAAGAAGACTCGCAATACGCACTGCAAAGAATCTTTGAGGAGCGACGAGTGGTGGGCAAAGCACCGCCGCAGCTTAGTGCTAAAGTTAATCCCAACAAAGATAGCTTAACGGTGGACATTACGCTTGAGTTGGCAAACTAAGTAACGTTGTAGGGTGCCACTCTGTGGGAACCCCGCGTTAACATAACGGACGAAGGGGTGCCCACGGAGGGACACCCCTACAATGTCGTTCACCGTTAATGAGATGGCTGAAGAACGAATACGGCAAACTCCGGAGCCGTATGCCGGGGAACTCGCTCCACATTTCCAACTGGGAGTGTCATTCGCGATAGCTTCATCGGCAAGAAGACTGGTCCGCCTCTGTATGTGGTCTGGACCAGCGCATCTCCGAAATAGTTTTGGGCATCACGTATCTCAAAGTTCGCTCCCGGCGACAAAATCGAACTCAGATCCACAGCGACCTGATCTCGCAAATCCCAATTGTAAACAATGATGTGTGCCCGACCCGCTTCATACTTGTTGGGACGGATAAAAATTTGAACCCCGGCGGGGCGGCGAGTCGCGAGGGCCTGGCTGTGATTATCAAATCCGGTCTGTTGCCGCCAACGAGCGAAACCTGACATGGCGGAGTCGTTTGCGAAAGCAGGCTCGGGGGAAAGGTAGGTGTTGAAATCCCAACGATAATTCGATCTGTTTATACCAGCCGGAAATTTCACATTCAGACTCTCGCCCGCGGAATAGATCGTGTTTCCCTGAAAGTCTACTTTCTGCCACCACCAGATAAGTAGAGGGACTCTGCTGACAATATAATTGTCGTGCAGTTTGACGTCCTTGTTGTTGGTATCGTCATAACCAAGCCGAATCCCATTGTTCTTACTGGCCGCATTGCCGGCCGGGTTATAGATGTAATTGTTTTTTATGACAACTCGCTCGGCAGCTACACCTCTAACGCCCCCTACCTGAAGATTACCAGTCGTTTGATCGTCCCCAGTAAGGATGCCGTTGTTGAAACTGACATTGCCTTCGATGTGGAGCCCTCGTTGTGAGCTTGATGACGAGTCTGAATGGGCAAGAATCCCGTAACCACCCTGGTCGAAGAGGACATTGTCGGTTATGTACTTCGTGCCCACGGCGTTGCCAATGTACAGTCCATGCTCACGTTTGTTATTGCCGTTGTAGAAGAAGAGACAGCCATGCACTTCAGTCATGTCCTGTTTGTCCCAAATGCCCTGGCCGTTGTCGTGAAAAATCATGTTAATGAACTTTACGTTAGGAGCATAAACATCTGCGCCTGAGCCGCGCCAGGGTTGATCGCGGCCGGTGTAGGGACTGTTCCTTTGTCGATTGGAATTGGAGTTCGTTATTTCAATGCCCCAAAACCAAACCCAGGAACCTTTTACTTTTAGGGCTGGCTGTTTTTCGTCATTGATTGTTGCCTTATCGATAATCACACGCTCGCCTGGAAAGCCACGAACCATGATCGGTTCCTTCTCTGTGCCGCTCAGCGTGCTCAGATAACTTCCCGCGTAACGTCCGCCGCGAAGCCAAACAGTGTCGCCCGGTCGAATCTCGCGATTTGGACCATGGGCCAACGCTGTGGCCAGGTCCCACGGAGAGTTTTGCGTACCCTGTCCAGTAGGACTGCCGCCAGGAGACGCGAACCATTGGCCCTTCGGGGCGGGCAAAATGGTCAGTGAGTTAGTGGCGATTGCAGTTTGATAGGTGGCTGAAAGACTGAGTGCGACTAAGGTCTTAACAGTTTTGGTAGTGATGGAAAAACTCGCACCGCTCTTGCCCTCAGGAATGACAACCTGTGAAGGAATGGTAACGTCTGAACCACCGCTGTTCTGCAAGGCGATGAGGATTCCTCCAGCGGACGCCGGATAACGCAGAGATATTGTTCCAGTTGAAGGTCTACCGCCGGGCACAGCCGCGGGACTAATAATAAAGCTGGTGATTGTTTGCCCGCCGGCTACTGAGACAGGCGACCTGCGGGATTCGATTGATTCGTTGACGGCTGGATCAGCCAGTAAGGCGTTTGTAAATCCGGCGTCGTGCCAATTCGAGCTGAGGAGCGTCGCAATTACCAGGAGTGGCAATGCACAAACGGTGAGACCGGCTAGCTTTGAGTGTCTCGTCAAACAACTTATGAGAATCACGTCAGGGAAGGCCAAGTATGTCGCAACCTTTAAATCCTGTTCACGTTTCTTGTTTTTTAAGCTACAAAGTACGATCCACGAAATGACACGAACTGACGCGAAAAGACGTTAGTGTTCCTTTCGTGTGTTTTCGTGGATCGTCTCTACTCATCGTTCTTTGCAGCGTCAGCCACCTGGGGCTACCGCGCTCGGTCTGTAGCAGGTGCAATACCCCGGCTCGCATTCAGCAGGGACTGGATTTCAACTTCCGGCACCTTGCAGACTTGAAGCCAAAACTTGCCGTTTGCTGCGCGGGGGATTTCCGCAACGGGTTCCAGGATTACCCGAACGCCTTTCATGCGTGCCTGCACCGCCTTAACGATTGAACGGGCCGACTCGGCAGTGAATCCCGGCTCAGGCACGTAGCGAGCGCGGATCAAATCGAGTCGTTCCTGGACGATTTGCGCCTGACGTATCGGGAGGTTGAAAAAGACGTCTTCTAATCCAAGAATGCGCCGGCCGTCATCCGTTATCAAAAGGTCGTAGCTTCCTGCTTCCACAATATCGATCTGCGGGAGCGTGCGATTACACTCGCACGACGCATGAGTTGTCAGCCGCCCGCGATCTCCTACGCGGTAGCGAATGAGAGGCATGTCGCCATTGAGCAAGCTGGTGCAGACAAGCTCGCCAAGTTCTCCATCGCTTACTGGACCTGTTTCTCCCAAGACTTCGACGTGTCCAATCTCGGGCCACTGATGCAATGTTCCGGACGCGCACTCGCTGGCTGCTGTGACCACTTCGCCCATCCCATAGGTTTCGCGGACAGGACACTGAAAAGCATTTGTGATGACGCGACGTTGATGTTCAAACAGCGGCTCGGCCTCAGTGATTACAACCTTCAGCTTGATATCATTTCTTTTCAGCCTGACCATCTCCTGCGCCAATGCAAAGACGGATGAGGTATAGCCAAAAAGGTAGTCAATACGATGCGCAACAAGTGCATCGAGATAATGCTCAATAAGATGGGGGGCGAGGTGGTATGACGACATGTACAATTGTTTTAGCGCGCCGTTCCAAACCCAAAACGGTGGCTTTTGTTGACGGCCGGGTGTCACCACTTGTCCGCCAAGTTTGGCCCAACGGTCTCCCTGCCTCACGCCGTGCCATCCGCGCGTGCGCGCAGTCGACAAAGCATAGAGCGTTCGCATGGTCGTACGGCTTCTCCATAAATCAATAGGACTGCCCGTGGTTCCGCTGGTGTGGCCATGAAACATCCGCCTGGTTTCGCAGTCGTCGGCAACGAAGGCGCGGGGACGACTTCGCAAAGTCTCTTTTTCGAGGATTGGCCAGTTTTCAAAATCCTCCCAGCTCGATGCGTCGCCTCTGCGCCGTCGCTCCGCCCAATACTCTCGATAATAGGGAACGCGGGTGGCCGCTCGATGAAGAACATAAGCGAGTCGCTTCTGGCGCCAGTCCTGCCATTGCAGTTGAGTCCAGTGATCACGTTCCAAAGCTTCCTCTATGAGCCGTGGAGTCTCTGGTCCAAATCGCCAGGAACGGAGATGAAATCCGTGCAGACTTACAGCGCCCGATCGCATCCATCCGGGGAGTCGATGGTAAATATTCAATAAGGTAGCGCTCATGAAATTACTGTAGGGGCGTCCCTCCGTGGGCGCCCCGCTTTTCCGCGCGGTGAGGGGCGCCCACGGAGGGACGCCCCTACAGAATCAGGGCACGGTGGCTCACGCTTGGTGGCGCGTAGAAGGTCTGCCAGACTCCTCCCGTTTCGCCACATATCAAACTTTTGTTCGGCGCGGTTCCGTGCTCGCTCCGCAAACAACTGCCTTTGCTCGGGATTTGAGAGGAGTGTTTTGATTGCTGTGGCCAGCGCCTCTACGTCCCTGGGAGGAACCAATAACCCACACTGCCCGTCGGCGAGCGCTTCGTGGATGCCGGCTATGTCTGACGCAATGACGGGCGTTCCCAGTGCCATTGCCTCTCTAATGACATTTGGAAGACCATCACCTAAACCATCGGAAGGATGGACCAGGATCGTGGCCTCACTGATTGCAGTCTGCACTGCATTAAACTTAAGCCAGCCACGAAAGCGTACGCGATCTGTCATCTTTAACTGCTCTGTTAGTGTCTCTAAAGTCGCGGCTTCTTCTCCATCGCCGACAAACTCGAGTTTGAGGTCCATTCCCCGCTTAACTAACCGGTATGCCGCCTGCAGCAAATAGCTGAACCCCTTTTCTTTTGAAAGTCGGCCGACGGCAATAATTTTAAGTGGCTGACGACCGCGTGGTTGATACGGAAAGTCGGCAAAATCCAGGCCGTGGTAACAGACGCTTATCTTCTTTGAGATAGACGGAAAGATATCTTCATAATGTTCCGCCAGATATTTCCGGTTGAAATCGCAGCAGGTCACAATCCGATCGGCATAGAGGAGTTTTTGCTTTAGGTAGACTGGAGTGTCGTAGAGATCGGCCCCCGCGTGAAGCCAAATAGAGAAAGGGACTGGCCGGTCAAGCAAGCGATGAAAGGCATAGGCACAAGTTGCTGCATAGTTGCCCCAGTAAGCGAGAACATGATCGTAATCGCCGGCATGCTTCTGTGCCCACGCCCAGGCTTTGGATAAGGAGTAGGTAGTTTTTGCCAGTGGGCCAACTCCATACCTGATGGCAGACCCGCTGGTAGCAGCTACGTCTCGCAGATACGTGCCCATCTTCCGCACCGGATATGGCCTGGCTGTCTTCAAAGCCTGAGCGAGACTGAGGTGGTGAATTTTGTCCCGGGTCAGCACCTGTTCGTTGAGCGTGTCGAGGGAGTAGTCCCACATGCTGGAATCGAGCGGATAAATGGGAAACACATCTATATCAATTCCAGCTTCGACCAACCCGCGCATGTCACGCTCAAAGAAGGTGGCCACCCGAGCAGGATATTTACTTGTGAAAACGGCGAGTCGCATATTCAGGTCGTAATTGGAGAATCGTACATTGAGGTCGGACGTGGCACGGCCCGCCGGTCCCTGGCGCCACTCCAGTAGACCTCCTCTAATCTTTTTTGGAGGCGCATGGCCCAGGCAGACCGCGAATAGTGTTCATCAACGTAGCTGCTCCCGGCCTTCCCCATCGCAGCACGTCGCGCAGGATCGTGATACAGGCTAAGAATTGCTTCCGCGGTGGAGCCTGCATCGCCGGGGGGCACAACAATACCGCCACCTGACTCCTCAAGGATTCTTGCGCTTTCGCCACTTAGCGCGCCCACTACCGGTTTTTCGCACGCCATGTACTCAAAAACCTTTACCGAGATTACTTTCTTAGGATATTGCTCCGGCCGCACGGCTGCGAAACACACGTCGGCTCGAGCCAGGAGTGAGGGGACATCGCTGACAATTCTTTCATCGCCAAAGATTACATTCTCCAAATTCAACTCTCGCGTCTGACTGACAAGCGCATCCTTACGCGCTCCATTTCCAAGGAGAAAAAACACAATGTCTTTCCGGTCGCGCAGCTTTGCTGCTGCCTCCAGAAGGACCTCTAAGCTGTGTTTGATACCGAAGAGTCCTGAATACATGACGACGAAACGATCGCCGAAGTTGTATTCACTCGCGATTGGATTGTCACAAGGGAGAGGCCGAAACAACTCAAGGTCGGCCCCATTGGGAAGCAGGAAAGTCTTTTCCCGGGGTACACCTCGCTCCACTAGAACTTCGATGATGGCTGGCGTGGTGGCGGCAATCCGGTCAGCATTCCGATAGGCCCATTGCTCAACAACTCGCAAAACCCGCACAGGGATTGAACCTTCGTGAAAACCGCCGTAGCTGGTGAGCTCGTCGGGCCACAGATCGCGCACATCGAGCACTAACCTGGCGCGTCGAAGTTTTGCTAAGAAGATAGCGGGTATGACAGTAAATAGCGGCGGCGAAGTGACGAAGACAATGTCGAGTTTTCCGGCGCGTAGTCCAGCGGTAAAAGCCGCTGGAATGAAGCTCAGATAGTTTCTCAGTTGGGACCACTTTGATTGGTTTCGAGGCGCCGAATAGGAAGCCTTGCGGAAGATAGTGTGCCCGTTCACTTCCTCGCGCATGGAACGCTTCCCTCGATATTCCGGAAAGACCACCCCGCGCGGGTAGTTGGGCATTCCGGTCGCCACTGAGACCCTATGGCCTCCCGCAACTAGCTGCCGTACGAAAGGATAAAGTCGATTTGGCAGAGCCCCCATCTCTGGCGGAAAGATTTGAGTGACGAAGAGTATTCGCATGTTCACCGACTGTCAGCCTGGAAGTCGAACGGCGGTGGTGTCCTACTTTCAGGTTTCTCGGTGCAACCTCCGTGTTCTCTGTGTCTCTGTGGTGAGCAATCGCTCATAAGAATTCACCACAGAGACACAGAGAACACGGAGTTTGCACCGAGATAAGACCAAACCAGGACACTACCCAAAACAGCCTTGGCCCAAGCGCGAACATCGCCGCAGGGTCTTATTGCCTGGCACAGCCGGTAAGGCTGAGAAAAGTAAGCAGCGACCCGAAAGCAGTGGCGCGCCTGGCAGAAAGAAGCTTAGTTCGTGCAGTTTCGTGTGATTTCGTGGATCCTGTGCTGTTTGGCAGAGGACGATCCACTAAATTACACGAAACCGCACGAAAAATTTCTTTTAAGATAGCCAGAATCTATAACTTCCAATGACGTCTATAGACGTCCAATGCCTTCGTGACTCCTGCGAAATGCTCCAAACAGACACTTTATCGTCGCCCCCCAACTACCACGCCCCACTCTTCCTGACCACGGCTGAAGCGGTAAGCACAAGAAGTCGGAGGTCAAGGCGCAGGCAACGATGGTCAATGTAGTGCATGTCCATCATTACTCGCTGTGGGTACGTCGTGTCGCTCCGACCACACACTTGCCAGAGACCGCTGAGGCCGGGCTTCACACTCAATAGTTTGTTGGCGTAGATCGAATACTTACCCAATTCATCTTCCACAATCGGGCGCGGACCGACGAGACTCATCTCCCCGCGCAAGACATGAAAGAGTTGCGGTAGCTCGTCGAGGCTCGTGCGCCGCAACAAGGCCCCCAAAGGTGTAATGCGCGGATCGTCTTCCAGCTTAAACCTCTCTTCGAACCGCCGGCGCAGCTGAGGATCTCGTCTTAGTCGCTCCTCCGCGTTGGCGATCATCGTGCGAAACTTCAGACAGTAAAATTCTTTGCCGTCGCGTCCCAAACGCCGGTGCGCGAAAAAAACCGGACCTTTGCTGCTCACCTTCACCAACACGGCGATCACCAGTAACACCGGGCTCGCCAGGAGGAGCAGGATAAACGCAACGCTCATGTCAAGGCCCCTCTTTCCGACCTGATAAAATGAGCGAGCGCGAGACGACATCTCCCCATTGCTCGCCCTCGCGCGTATCAGGCGAAAAACGCGCGCATCCATCACATCGGGAAGCGCGTAGTCCATCGACGAAAAGTCTCCCGCACCAAACTCCTCCGAAGCAAAATCTCTGGCCGCGAGGTCACGCGGTTCATAACCCGTCGTCACCTCATGGAAAGGGGCCGGTACGGCGCTTAGTTTAATAGTGCTCGGCGCAAAATCTGTTTCCGGATGCTGATTAAGCGCTTCCTGAACTGTGATACGCTCTGGTTGCATTGACTTCTTCCCCGAGTAAAAGGTTGGAGGTTGATGTAAAAGGCTAGGGAGCGCCCGCCAGCGCTCCCTAGCCCGTTTGCTGTTTAGAATTTAGTGACGTTCTTTAACTTAGTTAGGTCGCTACATGTCTGTTTTCCTCTCCAAACAAATATGAGGCCCGCTCTATCTGTTTGCCTGGGCACGTCTCATCAGTCTCGAGTTAGCGGGCGCCCTCCCTTCGGCAAGGACTGATTTATAGATATTCAAAACTCGTTCCGTGGTGACATTCTCGTCCAGAGCTCTTACAGCTTCCCGACCCTGAATTCGCCCACCTCTTTTCAGCACCCGCTTCAATGCTGCCGCAATGGTCTCGGGATTGTCGTCCTCGCAGAGTTCACAACCTTCAATACCTTCTATCCTTGATGCCACATCACCAACGCGAACCGACACGACCGGCAGGTTACAAGCCAATGCCTCTTTCACAACATTCGGTGAACCTTCCTGCATCGACGTAAACACGAGGGCGTCGCAGGCACTCATATACAGCGGAATATCCGTGTGTGGAACTCGCCATGCCACCACTAACTCTGCCCGCGTCGATCGGTTCAGGTTTTCCAGCGCACGCTCGGCCAGATAAGCGCGCTTTCGCGCATTTGTCGGGCGTCCAACGAAGAGGATCAATTTCTCATCATGCGGCAGCCCCAGTCGCACGCGGGCTATTCGTTTTTCCGTTGGGCGAAATACTTGCAGATCAATCCCAGAAGGTATGACGTGCGCTTCGATTGAAGCCGGAAGGTGGGCCTTCATGTGTTCGGAGACGACAATAACGGCATCCGCGCGCGCCGCGACCAACCGGCACAGAAATCTATGCAGCCGACTGATCTTCATGTGACGCCTGGTGCGATCGCTTATCGTTCCGAGTAAATCGCTGCCGCGGAAAGTGACAACCATTGGCAACCGTTTCGGCAACGCGAGTAAGCCACTTTGTCCGAATTGTGCGTGAACCAGATCGTATCGCTCGCGTCGCAATTTGATTTGCAGGCGCACCCAATTCTTCAGATAGTTATAAGGATTCTTTGCTCCTCTGAACGGAAACACCGATACCTCGATGCCAGCCGCTCTTAGAAACTCCGCCTGGCGCTTGATGAAGTGGGACGTAACGTTTACCCCTGGCTGGGGCCACTCCGAAGTAACCATCAACACCCGAATTGGTTTCATCCTTGTTTCCATGCGCCCCGATTCATCTGCTCCATAATCTCTGGCCGGGGTAAGAGTTCTTCCACCCTTGACGAGTCTTTCGCACTGCGAAGTGAGGCCTTTTGCTGCCAAACTTCGGCCGAACTGCTGCTCCTATTGACCAGGATACTGGGCACTAACGGCATCGATTCTTCCGCGCTGGAGCGATTGTCTTTTTTACCGGTTGAAACCAACGCTGGAAGAGCATCGGCCTGAGCTGCTGCGGTTTCGACGGGACCCTCGGCCGACAATCGGTTGAGGAGACTCCGCTGGGCCCTGCGGCCTCTGAAGGCTTGTTGCCACTTGTATCCTCGTCCTGCCAGAAGCCGCATCTTCGTGAGCCAGGAGTAGCGGCTCCAGACCCAGCATGATCTGCTTTCGTTTAGCTCTGCACCGAGCTTCGGTTTAAACTCGCCGCGACCCATCAAATCAAAGTTGTCGCAGCCCGCAGCCATAGCTTTCTGCATAACGGTCCACGTCATTAGCTCGGTGGGCCGGTACCAACGGTAGCGAGTACGATGCGCCCACATCCACAACACCAACTCGCGGCCTTCAATCGTGAATGTACCGGTGGCGATGCACGGGCCACCATCTGGCAACGACACCGATATAGCAACGAGATTGCCTGAGGCCTTCATATGGCGGAAAAATTCGAGCGCACGCTTCTTAGTGAAAGGGATCATGTTGCCGCCCCGGTTGTAGACCTCTACCAGCTGGTCATAATGCTCATCGACGAAGGACTCGTCGTCCTCGAATTTAACGACCAGCCCGAGTTTGATAGCTCTCTTCACGTTGCGTCTGGCGCTGTCCTTGAAGGATTTCAGAACCCGGTTTTCGTCGCCGGGGAACATGGGCACGCAATACGAGGGCGACGGTTTACGCGTGAACCGGAGAGCCTCCATCATCCTGTGGTCAAGACCGCCGGTTAGCAGCTCAAAGTGGTGGACCCCGTGATGCTCTTCCAGATACTTGATTAAGGGAATTGTCAGTTCTTCGGTTGAGATCCGATCTGGATCGAATACCGGACCCATGCTCAACGTTTGCCAGCCAGGGAGCGGGGATCCAAACAAGCGCAGGAACCCTACCTTCACCAAAAAGCCCGGCAAACAGGCGACGATTTCTCCCTCCTTCTCATAGATAAGAAAGAGCGGTTTGCCATTCACACAGGAAGCTTCAAGTGAACGAAGCCAGGCCATCTTATGAACGACTCGACAGTTATCGAAGCGTGTCACCAAATTATCCCAGCCGCACACTTCCTGCTCAGTAGCGTCTCGAATCAAAACTCGTGTACCCATATGGTTTTTCTCCAAAAACTTAGGCGTCATCGCGCGCCCCTGATCACCGTTGTCGCTTTCCTTTCGACGGCTGTTGGGCTTCAACCACATTGGTGTGGTCCAATCCAAAAACTCCTTGACGCCCCCGGTTAATTCACCTACTGCGGGCCACGGATCCCGCATGCGCCAGGCCTCGAGCCGGGTGCCGTGCGGTTGCGGTCCCAACAAATCCCTAAGTCCCTCATAGACTGTGGGGTAGGCGGCGGCATAACCCGGCGGCGTGCCGCGCAGGATCCATGCAAAACGTTTGACGTCGCCCCAGAGCCACCTTAGGGTTAGCCCTTCTTCGTAATGTGTTAACGGCTCCATCGGTTGACCATTAAGAATTGAGAGCCACAGAAGAGGAAAGTCGACGCCGGCATCTATACCCAGCTGAAGCGATCCCCAGAACCTGCCATTGACTTCCATAAGGCACGGTGCCTCTTTGCCGTCATCCTTAAATTCGACCATTGCCGGACCATGCCACTTCAATTTAGCGAGCAGACGCTCGGCCGGATCACGCAGGCGTGGCTCCAGCGGAATCGAGCGACGCAAACTGCTTCCGGACCCAGTGGGCCGCGTTTCTCGCAGGCGTTCATGTGCGAACAATGCTACCGCTCGTCCCTGGTCGCATAAGGCGAAGACGCCTTTCCCCTGACCGGGAACAAACTCCTGAATCAGGGGCCAGTCGTTTCCCTGATTACGCTCCAGCAACAGCTCCTCCAGACCGTGACTGCTGTCCAGGTAAGCTGGTCCGAGGTTGGCTGAAACGGATGCACCGTTCCACGCGCTGCTCCAACGCGGTTTGACGACGCACGGAAACCCAACCTTCTCTATGGCAGTCAGGCACTCAGCCAGCGATGTGGGAAACTGCGTCACCGGGATTCTGAGGCCACATTCTTTGGCACGTAGAATCGTTCGTCCTTTATCGAATGCGTTTTGCAGCATTTCATCCGTACCGCAACCGACCTTGATGCCAATCGCTTCCCATTGTGTCCGTTCTGCGTTGCATAACATGCAAGAGCGTTCCGTAAGTGGAAGAACAATCTCGACGCCCTCACGTCTGGCCCATTCGCGCATCGCGGCAAAGACTTCGACACTCTGTTCAGCCAAACGAAAACTACCTTTGCAATAACGCGACCAGGAGCCCAGTGGAGAGGGGCGGTGACTGGCGACCAGGACTTTGTAGCCGGCGAGTCCCAGGGAGCGGACACACGCCAGTGCCTGGTTTGTGTGTCCGTCCAGGATTAGTATTCGTTGTGTGGTTTTCATCATGCTCGATAGGCACCCCGGAGATGATCGGTTAGTCGATAAGGAAATAGCGCCCCCATCGCCTTGGCTTTCAAGACGCCCGGCGAATCCAACATGTGCGCTTCAAGGCGCGGCATATTAAATTGATTGGTGCCGGCATTCACGAGTCCTAAATCAGTTGTGACAGCAAGCTTGTAGCCTGCCGCTTTCACAGCGTTAATGTATTCGAGCGAAACATCCCCGAGCTTCGTATTTCCGTAGGGATAGGCATACGCAGCGGTATGCGCTTCACCGAGCCGGCTGCGTAGAACCTCTCGCGACGTACCAGCCTCATCCGCCATTTGACCAGGTGTGCACTGGCTTCCCCTGAAGTGTCTATGCGAATGTGAGCCGACGGTGACGAGACCGGACGCCACACAGTCTTCCAACTCCTGCCAGTTGAAGGGCCGCCAGGAGTCGGCGTGAACTCGGCGTAAATTTCGATTCGCCCAATGATCGAACGGCATTGGTTCAAGAGTCCCCACAGCGCTGGTAACAACGAAGGCAGTCGCAGGCACTTCGTATCGCTTCAGAATCGGAAGCACTTGCGAATAGAACGTCGCATACCCGTCATCAAAGGTCAGGCAGGCTAACGGCTTGCTACCGGGCGAACTCGTGTTCAAACGACCCGGCAAGTCGGTCAACGACACGATTTCAGCAAACTGAGCCAGCGTTGCGATCTGCCGCTCAAATTGCTTTGGGGTTACGTTCCAGTCGTCTATGTGGGAATCCATAAACTGCAGGTCGGCAACGCGGTGATAGTAGAAGACACAAGCACGCGGTTGTGGACTGGATCTGGCGAAGGGTTGCGATAAAATTGCCGCCCAGCCTGTCGTCTGCTTTATGGTCCGCTTTAGTGTGGCTCGACCGATCATCTATCTTTCAAATGTCGACCCGGTCATACCGATTGAATACCACCAAGAGTGCTGGGCCATAGATTATGGCAAGCGCGGAGAAGCGAAGGCTGACATGGCCCTTGTGCGGCGCGTTTTGTAAAGGCATTACGTTAGTGTCAGGCGCGACCTGGCTGACCTCCAGGATTCAGTCAACGAACTAAGAAATCCGAAGCTTGTGAACGATGCTTGTTAATGCCAGCACCGGAAGTAGTGAAAGCCTGCTGGCGACGCTCCAATTCTCGGAACGCACTGCCGAGCAGAACTTATTCGCATAGCCTCGACTTCCGACCGCAAGGCGCGGAAATCGGTAGAACCCTTCCTTGAATTCAATGGGTGGCTTCTTTGATATCGACGACGTTCTCAGAAACCTGGGGAGTAGGTCTTCCTGGAAGGTTTCGCGATGAATGTGGTCGACGAAATTCAGGTAGCACCTGAGACCATAGAAGATATTAAGGTCCGTCACGGTTTTTAGAATGTAATTCCAGTCCAACGTTTCCCCGCGGAACAGGCTGATTGTTGTGACGAGGTCGGATAATCGCAGGTAGCTTCTTTGGACCACCTTCTGCAAAGCTTGAAGGATCAATTGATCCTCGGGCGAGGCGATTAGAAATTTCTCACCTTCGGCGGCTACGTACCTGCCGTTTCGGATTATCTGATTTATGTACAGCTTGTGTTCGCCCAGCATTCCCACGCGACCATGATGAATGTCCAACAACGAGTCATAGCCGGCAAGCCGGTAGGTGGCAGTTCCGTCGATGCGATTGCGCAGCTTTCTTCTTACCGGCGCGGCGTTCAGGCCTTTGAGAATCACGGCATCTACGTCAGTTGAGCGCGGGACCACATAAAGGTCGATGTCCCCTCCAATGTCGGGGTAGTTTTGAAGGGCCTTTGCAAAGATGAAATCGATGTTGCCATCGAGGCATCTCTCCCCAATGCGCGCGACCAGTGCGAGCTCCCTTTGATTGCGGGCCCGCATTTCTCTCACGGCCGCGTAGAAAAAGTGGCGCTGTTCCAGGCCAATGGTCTGCAGTTGCTCAACTACCCGAATCAGCACACCATTTTGAGCCGCGATGTGAAGCAGTTCACCCCAAAGAATCTTTCTGGCTTCGCATGGTTCCATTACTCCATCCACCAACAATCGAAGGATTGTCGGGCCATACGACTGGCTCTGTTTCATCATCAATGGGCCACCATTCTTTCACGCACAGCGGTGGTAAGTTGTTGCCGAGTTATCTCGGGATCCTGTTCAGAGCAAAGTACGACCAATTTGGGAATCCACGGAGTAACGTTCTGGTAGGAAAGCCAACGACGGTTGAGCCGGTCCACAGAAAATTCACCCTTGCGCGCGAATGCCGCTTCAGGACTAATTTTTAGATAGATTGGAAGGTCCGGCGTTGGCGCCAGCCAAGACAAGACGCGTCCGCGATTAGACTTTTTATTTTCAGTAACGTCGGCAAGCGTGTCGTAGAAGTATCGGTCCATGATCAGGATCTGCTTGCCCAACGTCTCTACGTAGAACCGGTACCAAAGAAAAATGAACACATCGATCGGATATAACAGCAATCTAAGTTGCTTATTCCATACAACCCTGTACCTAAGGCGCATGATCCTGCGTCTCAAAATTGTTTGCGGCCGCGCTGGTGGCGCCTTAACTTGCTCGGATCCAGCGTTGTTGATTCTTTTGTTCCCGACTGTGGTTCTTTCCACCAAACGTCTGAGAGTTCCGAAGACCCCCACGTCGTAATACATGTGAGACACAATCACCTTCTGGTTATCGTTCTCGAGCGCTTCTTTTAACCACTCAATCAGGGTGGACTTTCCCGCCCCGTCTAAACCTGAAAACGTAATGAGCATTGTGGGCGACTTATCTACGCCTATGCGGAGACGTAACCTTCGGCCCTGACCTGAGGTCGCTTTGGCGAAGTGCGGGGCAAGGCATACTCCTTAAGCGGCTCGTAATGCACGCTCGCCAGGGCATAGGCCATGACCAGCCAGTGAAGTTTGTTAAAAAGCCATACTCCACTCATGTTGGCAGCGAGCACGGCGATCACCATTGCCAGCGGCAGCATGCCGTGAGCACGGTGCCGCGCTCTCCATGCGGAAAATATAGCGAGCGCGATTCCCAGAAACAGGGGAAACGATCCGAGAACGCCCGACGTCACCAGCCCGTAGAGGACTAGGTTGTGCGGGTTCTTAGTCTCCTCTTCCGGATGGCCCAGCCGCATGCCGAGCTCATAAATACTGGTCACTGGCCCCCAGCCAACCAGGGGCTTCTCCTTAATCATCTCCCAGGCCGTTGGATAGATTTGTTCCCTTCGCGCCAGGTCTCCTTCGGCGATCGTCTCCTGAAATCGAGAGCGCATTACGTCTGACTGGGTTGCGGCCAGCGCCAACAATCCCAGCAGCAGGAGCAGACCAAAAATATTGATGACCTTGTTCTTCAACGCACTCTTGCGCAAGCCGAATGTCAGCAAAGCTGCGCCCAAAGCGAGTATGGCGCCTCGCGAACCGGTCTGAAGGAGCACAGCCGCAATTATTATGATGAACGGGGCGGCGATTATCAGGGAACGAGTCAGGTTCTGCTTGCGCGTATATAAGATGCCGACAATCGCAAGCATACCCAGGACCAGGATGCGCGCGAGATGATTTGGATGAAATCCGAATGCCGCCGCCCGCGCAACCCCGCCCTTTTGATCTACCGCGCTGTTCACGAAGCCGAACAGTTGTAGAACGGCCAGGACTGTACAAGCGATCGCAAGGGTAAGTAGAGCCCGTTCAGCGGTCGCCCTGTCACGCATGAGGTTGAAGGCGAGCCATGCCAGCACTGTCAACTGAAGCAACACCGTAGCGTCGTGCACAAACATCGAACGATACGCCGCGGGCTCGAGCAATCCCAGAGTTACAAACAGATAAAAATAGACAATGAAGCACCAGAAACTCTTTGGCGGCCAACGCAGGAAAAGTCCAGGCTGCAGGAGAGTACTCAAGACCAACAGTCCGCCGACAACTGTAGGAGGCTCTATCAGCCCAATGTCTTCGCCGGCAGTTTCAAAAGTCAGCGAAAAAATGAACGCGTAAAATAACCAACGAATCACCGTAATGGCTCTCTGGTTTTGAGACACCGCGGGAAACCTCGATAGCTGCGAGCCGTCCGGAGTTGCCGCTCGGGTTAATGGTCCCGTGAAATCGTTGGCGAAATCGTTTACCTGCATATTGAAAAGTTGACGCTGTCGAATTACCGCGCGAATAACAGGGGACGCAGCATCGTTAGCCGTTTGAGGATAGCGTTCCTCGATTCGCGACGAAGTCCGGCAGTCAAGCCGATACCTAACGCCAGCGCAAAGGTCAAACCCGAACAGAGCGCCCAAATGAACCAACTCTCCGCCAGCAGCTTTTGGCCAAGATAAGCCGAAACCAGGAACATGACGGTCATAACGGCTGCGGGACGCAATGCATCAGTCAATTCCGGCCTGCCGCTACCGCCTAATTGCTTGTTGATGACAAAGGGGTAAGAAATCGTCAGCGCGAGACGTCCCAGTATCATGCCGAGACAGAGACCCGCGATTCCGAGCCGCGGAATCAAGAGTGCACTCAAACCTATCGATACGACGGCGGCAACTACCGCCATCAAAACCTTTTCGCGCAGTTGCAACGTGAGATCGATGACGTACGAATCATTACGAATGTAGATAAGCTGGACAATCATCAGGACCATCAGGAAGTTTGCCCAGAACCCTGAATAGTGTTGGGGTCCAACCCAGAGAGAAATAAATGAACGATTCCAGAGAAGGATGGTCGAACCGACCGCCGCCAGCAATAACCAGCTCACAGTCAGCATCTCGACCCGTACAGCCGTAGCGTGTTCGTATTTTTTCTGCCCAATCAGCCCACCAAGTCCGGGTGTCACAGCACCCAGCGCAATCGTGACCAGGCTGAGTAGCGTCATGCCGGCAAAACTTGTCAACGTATAGGTCGCCACATCTGAAGGTGAAGCAACCATGCCCAGAATGAGTATGTCGCTGGCCATGAGAAATTTACTCACCGTGGCCCATGCAAACCACCAGACGCTCAACTTGAGGAAAGCTCGAATCTCCCTGACGACGGGACGCGCAATACCAAACCATGGAACACTTCTTTTGACGACCACCAGGAACAACACGCCCGTCAGCGCGGCCAGTATCACTTGTCCCACGGCAAGTCCGACCAGGCCAGTGCTCAGGTAGAGCGCGCCGACCGTCAGCACGCCACCTACTACGTTTAGCGCCGCCTGCCATCCCATGCGCTTGTAACCGAGATTCATTCCACGCAGAACCGATTCAGGTAACGACACCAACTGTATGAGCAGGAAGTTTGCTACCAACAGACCGGCTGTGAGGCGCACCGTCGTGTACATCTCAGCCGGTACCTTCGTCATGTAAGGTGAAATCCAGACCAACAGCGAGCTGATGCCAATCAGAACTGGTAGAAACAGCAACCAAACGACGATTGCGCTACCCACGTGGCGACGCTTTAGCTCGTCATCATCCACCACCTGCCGATTCGCAATCACCCACTTGAGCGCCTGCGTGGGCCGGCCATCGGCGGCATGCATGTAAGTGATAAGGCGTCCGAGTATCTGCCAAACGCCGAAGAGAGAACTGCCGAGACCGCTGACAACGAGCGGAGTAACTACGGCAAGGACGCCGCCTTTGACGACCGCGTCAAGCAGAGAAGCGAAAGCGTTGAGGTAGGCTTTATGAGTCAGCCCCTTGACTCGTGATTTAGTGCGCGAAACTTCCGGAGTTTCACCGGCCACATTCAATTCAACTGTTGACATATCTTAGAATTCGCCGCGCGCACCGGCCAGGATTTGGTCGGCGATATCTTCGAGCGGTTCCCGATCCGTTCTAAACTTGATGACCTTGACCTGATTGCGTTGGATCAGTTCGACCATCACTCGCTCAAACGCGGCACGGTAGCGAGCCAGGTGCTCGCATATTTCTGCTTCCGATAGATTCTTGGTTCGGTGCGGCTTGTCGCGTTCCCGGATACGCCGTGTAAGTACCGCGTCAGGTGCGTCGAGCCAGATTACTGCGTCAAGCGTCCTGCCCACCTGGCTGGAAAGTCCGCTCATCCCACTAATAGAGTCGCTTGCCGCGGAACCATTTCCGAACGCCCATAACTTCGCCAGGCCAAAAACTCCACCCTCGTCCAACAGTAGTGCCTGGTAGCCTTTTTCAGACTCGCGACGAAGCAGTCGTCGCAATGCATTAATCTGGATGACAAGCTTCAAGTCTTCCAGGCTAAAGCGGCGACGCCCGAATAGGGAGAGAAGATCCGGCAGCGAGGAGAAGGTGCTGGCACCAAGCAGATGGAGCGGCAAGCCCCAAATACTCAGTCCAGTGCGGATGGTTGCGTCACGTCCTCGCAGCAGACCTGTAAGCGTGCTCTTACCAGAGCCTGCCGGCCCGATGATTTCTGCGGTAAACGTGCGCACCATGAAAAAAGTGAGTTTCTAGATCTGTTGCCAGATTTGAGCGCGCAGCTCCGCCAAAACTCCTGCCGGTGGCTGGCTCGCGTCAACCAAATGAGCTCGCGTGTTACTCCAGTCGTGTTGCCAGATCTCCAGCGAACGTGTGCGCACGTGTTGTTCCTTCTCGTCAGTTTTGCGCCGCACTGCGGTGTCTGGATCAACTCTCAGGACCAACAAGAGATCAGGTTGCGTTATTTGCTGGTAGTATTTGTTCTCAGCGTTCAACAACGCTTTACTAAACCAGGTCAATTGAGTGCCTGCCAAAGTGCGGGCGATGTTTGGACCTTCCATCAGTAAGATTCCGGGCACCACGTAGCGGTCGCAAATCGCTATCCCTCCACTGTCGACGAAGCGACGAGCTTTCAAATAGACACGATGTCGATCTCTTCCCGCGCACACCCAGCGCAGTATGCGCAGGTATCCAGGGCGATTTGGTGAATACTCTTCCCACCAATCCGGAAAGAGTTTTTTTGAACAGCGCTTAATCAGAGCCCGACTTCGCAACGCGACGATGACCGTGAACGTAAGAGGAGAGCGAGGCGGTTTGCCAAAATGAAACGTTTGCACAACAAAGTGCTCATCCAGCCAACGCCCAACAGCTTCTACGGCAGTTGTTTTTCCGGCGCCGTCGCCACCCACCAACGCGATGAGTGCTCCGCCGTCACCAAGATGTTTGCGAGCAGGTCGCCCCAGTAGTCGCTCACGGACCACCTTGCTTACGAGTCGCCACAACTTTAAAGCTCCGTCTATGCGGGGGCGGCGACGCGCATAGGGCGCCAACACTTTTTCGAGTTGAAGCCGGGCCAGCGTGCGATTACTCAGCGAACTCTCAAGCCGGAGCGATTCCAGACAGCGCTCAAAGAAAGAAACTCTCAGTCCAGGTAAGATCTCATGCAGAAGTTCGTGAACTCTGGCGCGATTTGTGTTCGCTTCAAGGTATTCCAACTCCTGCGCCGTTGTTTCAAAGCCGGTGGAGCGTCCGGAAACCCGTCGCAGCACTGTCTCAACCCCCCAGGAGCTAAGGACCTTCCGCAAAACAAAAACGATTAACTCAAACTCTGGTTGCGGAACGGGAACCAGCCCAACTTTACTAACAGATTGAAGAATGAGCTTTTCAACCGGCAGGCGGAAGCTGGTCGTTAGATCGTGGCCTACTAACAGCATGTGATACACATGTAGGTGGACGAATTTCTCTGCCTCACTGTCCCATCCGTAAAGGTGGAGGATGCCAGGCATCTCCTCACGATGTGTCTGACCAGCTTGAACGAATCCCAGCCTGGACGCAGCCCTCGCAAATCGCTCAATGTCAGCATTAGCAACCAGAAGGTCAAGGTCGCCCTCGCCGGTGAGCCAACGGCTTAGTCTCCAGTTGCTCTTCCAGTGGCAGTAGGAGATCGCTCTTGTATTGAGGACTTCGCACAGCCTCTTTATGAGCGGAAGCACGGAGCCATTGTCATGGCCATTCTCAGACACTTGGTGGAAAGGAAACGAGACCTGGCCGCGACCGCGTCCCTGAGGGAACTGTAGGATGACCGATTGCTCTTTCCGGGCCTTCACGTCTTCTAGTCCGGAGCCCGAAGGTGACCGCTTTATCGTTTCAGACATTCTTAAAAGTAGGCCAACATTAAGGCTGTTTACGCCCGTATCAGAACCGGAAGCGGTAACGCTTTTAGCAAGACCATTAAACGCTTGCATTTCGCAGATTCAACGTAACAAGTGCAACAGATCGTTGTTTGCGAATTCAAGCTCGAAATGCAGCGCCGTAATGGATTTCTGCAATCAGCCTGGAGGGCTGGCAGAGAGTAGCCGGTGGTCGGAGCGAAGCGTAGACCACCGGTACATGTCGAAACGGAAATTGCACCCCGGCGGGGTGCGAGAAGTGTTGACATGTAGTTTCTGGCACCCCTCCTGGGTGCTGGCTCTGGCTGCAAGCGATCCGGTGGTCTACGCTTCGCTCCGACCACCGGCTACTTTCTGACAGCCCTCCGGGCTGATTGCGTAAGTCTGACAGCCCTCCGGGCTTCCGGTTCCGATACCACTGCGCGCTCCGTTATTTACCTTTTGTGCAAATGCGAGCGCCATCAAGCTTCGGCGTAAGTTCGCGTCGATGGAGCTGCATAATTCTTCAGGTTGTATCTTGGCTCTTTGACATTATTCAGCACGATTCCCAATGTGGGCGCGCCCGCATCCTGAAGCAGTTGAGAAGTGCGCCTTACAGTCTCCCGCGTGCTTTTCTGACTATCGACAACCAGCACCACTCGATCTACCAGCGATGAAATTAAGACCGCATCGGTGAAATAACCGATTGGCGGCGAGTCAATGATCACGTAGTCGTATATGTTTTGTAGCGACTCGATGACGCTGCGCATTCGATCTAAGCCCAGGAGCTCGGCCGAATCTTCCAGTATGGGCCCGGATGTCAATACGCCAATGCGTCTTCCGCAGTGCTGAACAAATCGCAGCGGGTCTCGCTCGTCGAATTCGTTCGATAAGAGTGTGGTAAGGCCATTCTCATTATCAAGATCGAAGACGGTATGCAGACTCGGTTTACGTAAATCCGCATCGATGATTAGCACCACGGCGCCGGTTCTGGAGAGACTAAGCGCGGTATTGACGGCAATTACGGTTCGACCCTCGCCGGGCATGCTCGAAGTTACGAGCAGCGACTTTAGTGCTCCACGTCTTGCGGAGAGCAGCATCGATGTCCGCAGTTGCCGGTACGCTTCCCGGAACGGAAGCGGATCGGCAGGCTCGAGTATTAATTCCTGCTGGGAGTTGCCATTGCCGTTGTCTCCGACAAATGCAGGCGGTTCGGACAGCAGGAGGCGCTCGTTTCGGTTCGCAGAAGGAATGGCTGCCAGCGCGCGCAAATTCAAGGTTCTTTCGAGATCATCGGTCGAGCGGAATGAGTCGTCCAGGTAGCCGAGAAAAACTGCTACCCCCACGCCCAGCAGGAGTGACAACGCGAAGGCGATAACGATGAAAAGAAGGCGCTTAGGTCCAACGGGGACTGACGGTATGACAGCATAGTCGCTTACATAGATGTTGTTTCGCATGGCTGCCAGAGCCGCTTCATTCTCCTTGCTGCGCTGTAACATCCCCTCGAGCAGCAGCCGGTTCGTTTCGATCTCCTGTTGCAGGATGCGGTAGTTTACTGCCGCCTCGTTTTGCTCAAGAGTTTCTGCTCGCTGCTGGTGGAAAGCACTCCGCAGAGCGCGTTCACGGGCCAGCGCTTGACGATGATGTGTGCTCAGATTGGTTACTACTACGTTCGAAGCTCGGTTGCGCTTCTGCCTCAACTGACTTTCCAACGCCGCAATCTGGTTGTCGATCTCTTTGACCTCGGGCCAAGCAGGGGTGAAGTCGACCATTAGTTGCGAGCGTCGCTGCACCAGCTGCGAGAGCCGGGCTTCGATATCGTTCGGCTCGCGGGTTGCGCCACCAGACGCGAGTGCTTCTGCCGCTCCCGGCACGAGTGCTGCCTGGTACGCCGCTTCGGCTACCTTGCGCTCGTTTTCCGCCTCGAGGAGTTGACGGTTCAGATTCGTTAACCGCTCCACTACCGTGTTCTGTGCCGTATCGAGCGAAAGAATTTGATGGCTCTTGGCGTACGATAGAAGTTTAGCTTCCTGCTCCTTTATTTGCGTTTGCAGATCGGTAATACGCTGCTGGAGGATCTCGCTGGTGCTCTTATTGCTGGAGGTTTTCCTTTCAAGATTCGAGAGGACGAAAGTATCCGCGATCGCGTTAACAATCTTGGTTGCCAGTTGAGGATTTGGATAGGTGTAACTCAGATCGATAAGGCGAGTGTCTTTTACAACCAAACGAAGCTCTTTTACGGGTTCCGCCTTTAATCCTGTTTTCAAAGCTTCAACATACGGCGCCTGACGCGTGGCTTCCGCTAAATCCTCCCGGGGCGATTCAGCATCATCCATCCCAATCGACACCGCCTGGTCAACAACGGATGCTTTGTTTGGACCAGTTTGTCCAAACCACTTCTGCCATCTGGATGGCCCCGCGTGTGACTGGGGCAGGCGAAAATTCGGGTCACGTTCCAGGTCGATCTCTTTTACAACTCGACGCAGCAGTCGCGGGCTGGTCAGAATTTGCAGCTGAGTATTGAAGTAAGCTGGATCGTTGACTGGGTTGACCACGTAGGTTCCTGCTTTGTTGGTGCCGAAGGTGGGACTGGAATTCTCAAGATCAACCTGGACCCGAGCAGAAGCCTCATAGATACTCGGCTGCCTGAACATGTAAACGGCCACTAACGCTGTGCACAGGAGGGTGACTCCAAGGATCAGCAACCAGTATTTGCGCAGGGAAAACAAAAACTCGCTTAGATGAGCCTGGTCTTCCGATGGCACGTTAAATCCATTGACTCCATAACTCCGCTGCGGCAGCTCCGCCGGCGAGGACTCAGGTAGGCTGCGCGAGGTGCTTTGGACCAGCAACTTGTTTTTCATACCGGTGTTTTGCTTTGTAACCCAAACACAGGCCGCTACTTTATTAGGGCGGCTGGTCGTTACTGCAGCTATTCCTTTCTAACGAATTACCCGAACGGGAAATCGCGCGATCCCAGGAACAACTCCTTCCAGTACGTTTCGTAAGAACCTCTTACCGCTGGCTGTCGGCACTTCCACGATGTCGTTTGGTTGCAAGACCACGTCAGCCGCACGACGCTTGGAGATCGCCTTCAGGTCAACGACGAGTTCCTGCTGGATGTTGTTGGATGGGTTTTGACGGATGATGCGGATTCTATCGCTTTGAGAATCCGGCAACGTGCCACCGGCCATAGCGATTGCTTGCGAGAGAGTAATTCTTTCTTTAAGAGGGAAGCTCGATGGTTTGATTACATTGCCGATAACGTAGATCTGCTGAAACTCCAGAACCGTAATCACGTCGCCCGGTCGAACATACGGATTTGAACGACCGTTACCTGCCAGGGTGTCAGATAACTTGAAGACGCTGATCCCCAGCGCATTTATGTTGTTCACCGCCAGCCGCGGCATCGAAGTCTCGCAAACCGGAGACGTGCCATGAACAATCTGGATGTTGCCTCCAGCCCTTTCAGCCGGACCGCCCGCATAAGACAACAAATCGAGTAGGCGTATTTTACGTTGCAGTTGGAACCTGCCCGGCGCGTTAACGGCGCCAATAACGGCGACCGGCCGTGAGTTGTACTCTTTGATAAAGACGTCTACCTGTGGATTTCGCATCATCGGCAGATACCGCGAAGCGATGTCCTTTGCGAGCTCACTCTCGGTGCGGCAGGCAGCTTGAATCTCTTCGTTGATAAGCGGCATTCGGATGGTCCCCGCTTCCTCCACACGCAGGAACTCTCTCGACAAATCGGGCAGCTTATACAGTCGAACCTCCAATACGTCGCCCGCTCCGATGCGATAACGCTCGGTCGCTTTAGCGGTAACGGTCATATTCGCCGGAGCCGACTTTTTTATGTTTGCCGCAGGTGCAGTCTTGACAGAATTCGGCCGGACCAAGGTGTGGTTCGCTCGTTGCGCTGCTACTTCCGAAGCGAGGACCGCTAAGACGGCGCTCATGGCAAACAGCCGAGCCAGCCATTCAGTCGTCCGCGAATACACCACTAATTCCTTCTGATTTCTCATGTGTTACCTATTTCTCAGCAATCCCATCCGCCGAGACAGGAGCGCTTCTCGCAAATGATTGGGATAGGCAAGATTTAGCACCGTGTTGTTTATTACGACGGCGCTCTCTTCGTGATCACGGACAAAACTTCCGGTGAGCGGATTGTCGTGCAACTTCACTACAGTTCCCTCCCTGATCCATTGCCAGAATTGGGTCTGAGTGGTCCAGAACTGCTTTCGATTCACGCACAACACCAGGGCAGTTCGTTTTCCCTTTTTTTTCTTATCTTTCTTTCCTGGCACGTTCACCATTCTTTCGGGCAGGCTCCGCCCACGACGAATCGTGGTAGATTCGCAATTACCCGGTGAGAGGGAAGCCTTAGGAACAAGGCAACGGTTTTTCAGCGATATCGAGCAAGACTCCGCTCCCTTAGCGAAGATCCTCTTTCTACGCGCTTCTCTTCCTCCTCTTGCGTCGAAGCAACGTGGTTGCTGTTTCGCGAAAGGCCCAGCTTGAAACGCGGATATGCTGTTTCATCAAAATCGGCAGTTCCCTGGAGTTCTGATCCGGCATGATGGACCCTCTGTGTTTGGACCGACTCCTCGATCGATGCGGCCCACGAATCCCTTCCCCTCGAACGAATTGGCAAAATGAACCCGGCCCTCAGCAAGCCCGAGAGAGGGTGCACCTTATTTGTATAGAGGGTTTAAATAACTAAAGAGATTGATGTTCCAGCCTTTAGCGGATGGCGATTTCGCGGAGCAGAGGGGTGCAGGTGACAGATGTGTGAGATGCTCGGCCAGCGTAAGCTCTCTCAGGTCAGGAAGTTGGGGCGTTGCAAACCCTTAGTTTCAGGAAGGTGGACCTTTGGGATCTCTCGGGTCAGGAAGGTGGGCCGTTGCTACCTCTCAGGTCGGGAAGGTGGGCTTGCCCCCGCTCTTCGTCGCGCAGGGTGCGATCATGACTTAGAAAATTGAGCAGCTTTTAGTCACCTGAGAGCAGCTGAAAGTGCGGGGATCGCTTTAATGATCCGAGTTAATCGACGAAGAGCGGGGGCAAGCCCACCTTCCTGACCTGAGAGGTGGCAACGGCCCACCTTCCTGACCCGAGAGATCGCAATCTCGAACTCACTCCGGCTGAACTTCGCGCAGGCGGCGTTCGAGATATCGACGTTCGCTCTCGTTGGTGACCAGCGCGAGCGCGCGCTCGTAGCTCTTCGCCGCTTCCGCTTTGGCTCCAATTCGGCGCAGGAAATCGGCACGTGCGGCGTGCAGCAGGTGATAGCCGTCGAGATCTCCGTTTGCGGCAACGGTATCGATAAGCGCGAGCGCGGGTAGCGGGCCGTCAACCATAGCCACTGCCACCGCGCGGTTCAGCGACACGATGGGAGAGGGTTGCACTCGTTCGAGAAGGTCGTAGAACTGGACGATCTGTGGCCAGTCAGTGTCTTCCGCCCGAGCGGCTTTACAATGCTCGGCCGCGATTGCCGCCTGCAGCGCAAACGGACCAGGACGTCCGGCCCAACGCGCCGGAAAACGAGCGTTAGGGATCCTGCTACTGCCGCGAAGCGACGCATCGACGAGTGGCAATGCCTCGGCGATCTGCTGCTCGTCCCAACGGCGACGATCCTGGTCCTCGAGAACGACGATATCGCCGGCATCGTCGAGGCGGGCGTTGCGGCGTGAATCATGTAACAACATGAGTGCGACCAAAGCAGTCGCCTCTGAGGGAGGGTGTGGCGCCATCAAGGTTCTCACGAGTCGTGCAAGCCTTATTGCTTCCACGCACAGGTCGTTTCTCGTGAGGTGATCGCCTCGAGTGGCTGCGTAACCTTCGCTAAAGACGAGATAGATAACCGTCAACACTGCGTCTAGCCGTTCGGGCATCTCATTCGTGTCGGGCACTTTATACGGAATGCCCGCGTCACGAATCTTGCGTTTCGCGCGCACCAGTCGTTGCGCCATCGTCGCCGGCGGAACCAGAAACAAGCGGGCAATCTCGTCCGTCTCCAAGCCGCCGAGTGTTCGGAGCGTGAGCGCAACTTGGGCCTCCAGAGCAAGCGCAGGATGGCAGCAGGTAAAGATCAGCCGCAGCCGGTCGTCCGGAATCTCCCTCGTTTCGTAATCAGGTTCTTCAACCGTTTGCACCAGACCCGACGCAGCATAGGATTCAACTTTCTCCCGGAAGCGGGTCTGACGCCGGATCCGGTCGATGGCCTTATGCCGAGCTGTTTGGATGATCCATGCTGGCGGCGAATCCGGGACGCCGACCTCACGCCATTGGTCAACCGCCGCGGCAAAGGCTTCCTGCGCCGCCTCTTCAGCCAGGTCGAAATCGCCGAAGGACCGAATCAGGGTAGCGACAATGCGACCCCAATCCGAGCGGTAGACCGCCTGGACAGCCGCGTTAGCTTCTAACATCATGCGTCATGTTAAATAATTTTTCGGGGGAGTGTCGATCCGAGCACCCACCATTCGACTTACAGGTGGAAGCGCACATATGAAATAAATGGCTGGTGGATCAGTTTTGATAAATAAGCGTAGCCCCAGGCATCGTCAGACAATTGAGTGCGGACGGACATAGTCACTACAGAACCGAGCGCGGTAGCGCCGGATGCTTAAGTCAACTTCGCTGATAGCCATCGATAAACAGGAGAGTTGACCGAAAGCACATGCGCGGCAACCTCTTCGGACACAAGTTGATTCTAGCATCCGGCGCTACCGCGGCCGTGTGAAAACTCCTGTCCTCTGCGCCAAAGGCCTCTCCTTGGAGTGCGCCGCCTTGTCGGCGCTTTCGTCCAACCGCGAAATGCCTCTACCTTCGACCGTGGATGGGTTCGAAAGGAAGCGGCGCCAGGACGCCGCGGGCCAAAGCGCCGACAAGGCGGCGCACTCCAAGGAGGGGCTGGTTTGAGCCACGCGGGGCTAAATCAGGATTGAAAGGACTACCCATGAAAAAAGTAAAACCCGGGTCGAAGAAAAGCGTGAGTGTGCAGACTGTAGACGACTATCTGGCGGCGCTGCCGGAGGAGCCGCGGGCCACGCTTGAGAAGCTTCGCAAGGTGATTAAAGCCGCTGCGCCCAGGGCCACGGAAGTGATCAGCTATCAGATCCCAATGTACAAGCATCACGGAATGCTGGTGGGCTTTGCCTCCTTTAAAGACCACTGCAGCTTCTTCCCGGGCACAAAAGCAATCGCGACACACAAAGATGAACTCGAGGATTACCAAACATCCAAAGGGACTATTCGCTTCCCTATCGGACAGCCACTACCAGCCGCTCTCGTGAAAAAGCTCGTCAAGGAGCGCGTTGCTGAAAACGAAGCGGCGTTTAATGTTAAGAGAAAAAAGCGCTGAGGATTCAATAATGAACAATCACAAATTGAGGGTACGAACATGAACGTTCTGAAAGGTATCGGCGCCATCCTGGCGGGAATAGTCTTTATTGTTGTCACGCATACCGCGACGGACCTGGTGCTGGAAAAGCTCGGCATTTTCCCGCCACCTGACCAGGGGTTTCACACTACGTGGATGGTTGTGACCGCAACTATCTATCGCAGCATTTATACGATAGCAGGCGGTTACATCACCGCAGCTTTAGCTCCAGACCCGCCAATGCGATATGTCTTGATCCTCGGAATATTCGGAACTGTGGCAGGCACACTCGCTGCCATAGCAACCATACCGATGAACTTAGGACCAGCATGGTATCCGATTGCGCTCGCCGTACTCGCTCTGCCTTGCGTGTGGTTAGGTGGAAAGTTGAGAACCAGGTAACGATGACTTCATGAGCAAGAAATAACTATCGCCAACTGCGGTGAGGGCAACTGGCAACCCAGTGTCTGCGGTCCCGGAATTCAAATATCCAAGAAAAACTGTAAGGAGACCGATATGCAAAAAATCACCCCGTTCCTCTGGTACGACGACAAGGCCGAAGAGGCCGCGAACTTTTATGTGTCCATTTTCAAGAATTCTAAGATTGGTAACACTACCCGTTATGACGAAGCAGGATCAAAGGCCGCCGGAAGACCAGTGGGAACGGTAATGACCATTGAATTCCAGCTCGAAGGACAGGAATTCGTGGCCATAAACGGCGGTCCGCATTTCAAATTCACTGAAGCCATATCGTTTGTAGTGAACTGCGAATCGCAGGAAGAAGTAGACAAGTTCTGGGAGAAGCTCTCCGAGGGTGGAGAAGAAGTTCAATGTGGTTGGCTTAAAGACAAGTATGGTCTGTCATGGCAGATCGTTCCCACTGTTTTAAACGAGATGTTGAAAGACAAAGATCCGGCAAAAGCAAAACGAGTCATGGAGGCAATGCTCAAGATGAAAAAAATTGACATTCCAACTTTGAAACAAGCGTACGAGGGACAATAATTCCGCACAGGCTTTGTGCCGCAGCGAGAGGCTTTGTTTCAGTTCGTGTGGGTTCGTGGATCGTTTTTCCCGTTTCCCTTAAAGAACGGCGATCCACGAACCCACACGAACTGACACGAAACAAAACACCGTGCGACGTTTCACGCTCAACCGACACGTGTTCGACTTACTGATGGAGGCACACATTTGAAATACATGATGCTGGTTTATCTCGACGAACAGGCCATGACCGATGAAGAGCGCGCGCATTGTTACGCGGAATCCGCGCAACTCACGCAAGATCTGAATGCCGCGGGACAGTATTTGGGCGCTGGTCCGTTACATCCCGTAGCGACGGCGACAAGCGTTCGCGTGCGCGAGGGCAAACGGCTGGTGACCGACGGTCCGTTCGCGGAGACGCGCGAACAGCTCGGCGGCTACTACCTAATCGACGCCACGGATCTGGACGAGGCCATCCGCATCGCCGCCAGGATTCCACCCGTGCGATTCGGCACTGTGGAAATCAGGCCGTTGATGGAGATTGAGGGTCTGCCGGCGGATTAGTGTTCGTGCGGGCACCCGAATGAAGACGAGGTTCATTTATGAAATACATATTGCTGATTCACCACGAAGAGGCCTTAGACGAGGACGAGCGACAAGATCTGCTGGCGGAGTCTATAGCGCTCGCGAATCACCTCCACGAGAAAAAACAGTATCTCGACGCTGCGCCGCTACAACCAGTATCAGCGACCATGAGCGTGAAGGTTCGCGACGGGAAACCGCTGGTTACAGACGGTCCATTCGCCGAGACGCGCGAGCAGATTGGCGGCTATTTCCTGATCAACGCCAAGGATCTGGGCGAAGCGATTGACATCGCTGCCAGGATTCCCGGAGCGCGGATCGGCACCGTTGAAGTTCGGCCGGTGCGGGAAGTACAGGGCCTTCCGGCAAAATAATTTTTACTGCGGCTTCTGTGTGTTCCAGCTCGGTAACCGAGCAGAGACCGCTACCACATCGGGGCGAAGGTGTGAAGGAATTCTGGCAAGGAGAAAAACGATGGCATTAATCGATGGAATGTTGCGGGAGCTGGAGGAGGAAGCACGAACGACACGCCGTGTGCTCGAGCGCGTTCCCGACAATCAGCTGGCTTGGCGGCCACACCCAAAGGCGAGGACACTCGGCGAGCTCGCGATGCACGTTGCGGTCGTCCCCGGCGGTGTCGCCGAGCTGGTGGCCTCGGAGTCGCCGGCACAAGTTCCAGACTTTACCGACCCTATCCCGAAGAGCGCCGCGGAGCTGATACCGGCACTCGACGAGAGCATCGCAAAAGCTAAGAAGGTGCTCGGTGGATTGGACGACGCTACACTAATGTCTACGTGGCGACTGATGCGAGGGGACCGTGAAGTGTTCGCAGTTCCACGCGTGGCGCTCCTGCGTTCGATCATGCTCAACCACTGGTATCACCACCGTGGGCAGTTGACGGTCTACTTGCGTGAGCTCGACGTGCCCATTCCCTCCATATACGGCCCCAGCGCGGATGAGAACCCCTTCGCCTGAGATGGGTTGGAGCTATTGCTGAGGGGTCGGAGCTGAGGAGATTTCCCATACATCATTTTCCATTTTCTCATTTCGTTGGGAAATCATGGAATATTGCCGGAAGTTTAGAGTTCAGCCTTTAGGCTGTGGCTTCAACGCAAGCTAAAGCTTGAACTCTGAACTTCACGGCCTTGCCGATAATCCGCGAATGACAAATGGAAAATGATATATGGAAAATCTTCATTCGGAACTCTTGAAACTAATCAAACTGAGGGAGACACAGATGCGATTCATGATCATTGTTAAAGCGAATAAAGACTCGGAAGCGGGTGTGATGCCCACCGTGGAACTGCTTACCGAGATGGGAAATTACAACGAAGAGCTCGTGAAAGCCGGCGTGATGCTAGCGGGCGAAGGGCTTCATCCCAGTTCGGCCGGAGCCCGGGTGAAATTCTCGGGCGGTAAAACGATCGTAACTGACGGACCCTTTGCCGAAACGAGGGAGCTGGTTGCCGGCTACTGGTTGTGGCAAGTGAAGTCGAAGGAAGAGGCGATCGAATGGCTTAAGCGTGCTCCTTTCGATGGTGGCGCTGAGGTCGAGATTCGCCAGGTGTTCGAGGCGGAAGACTTTGGCAAGGAGTACACTCCAGAGCTCAGGGAACAGGATGATCGCCTGCGCGCCCAGATCGCCGATAAACCGTAATAGCGTCCTGCGCCGGAGACTTCTCCTTGGAGTGCGCCGCCTGGTCGGCGCTTTGGCCCGCGGCGGCTTGGCGCCGCTTTGGTCTTAACTAGCCGATATTTACAAACCGATGGAGTGCAACATGCAATTGAGTCCATATCTTTTTTTCAACGGCCAATGCGAGGTGGCGCTCAAGTTTTATGAGGAATGCCTTGGCGCCAAAATCGAAGCGATGAGAACACACGCTGATACGCCGGCCGAGACGCAGATGCCAACTCAGTGGCGCGATAAGATTCTTCATGCGCGCCTGATCGTGGGCGACCAGGTATTGTTGGCTTCTGATGCTCCGCCCGATCGTTACGAAGAACCAAAAGGCTTCTTCGTACATCTCCAGATGAAGGACCCGGCAGATGCAGATCGGATATTTCGCGCGTTGGCAGAAGACGGAACGGTGCAGATGCCGATCCAACAGACCTTTTGGGCCCCTCGTTTTGGGATGCTGGTCGATCGGTTCGGCATACCGTGGATGGTCCACTGCGAGCGACCGGCCGACGGTGGGTAGATAGATCCAGGTCTACCTGGAACCAACTCGCAGGTGGCTTCAAAGGCCGGTCTTAGCGCCAAAGGCGCGAAATGTAACAGCCTGGGGCAACGCCCCAGGTGAAGGTCCATGAATTCTGGAAGCGCTGAAGGCGCGAAATACCGGGGGCGTCGACCAAAATGGTGTGGTTGTGGACCCGCCAACATCATTTCGAGCTTTCAGCTCTAAGGAGATTCAAACCCGTTCTACCTGGGCCGATGGCCCAGGCTGTTGCATTTCGCGCCTTTGGCGCTGAGTTGGAGGAACGACATGCAAACGAATACTCAAGCTGCTCCGGTCTCGAAGAAGATGCTCTGGGCCGGACGAATCGTTAGTGCCTTGCCTGCACTATTCCTGCTCATGGACGGCGTCATGAAATTGGTAAAACCGGCGGTAGTCGTGGAGGGCACCGTTCGTCTCGGCTATCCGGAGACAGTTATTCTTCCCCTCGGGATTGTCTTGCTCGCTTGTACCGTCCTCTATGCAATCCCGCTTACTTCTGTTCTCGGAGCAATCCTGTTGACAGGCTATCTCGGCGGGGCGGTGGCTACACACGTGCGGGTCGGTGAAGGCCCGTTTCCAGTGCTCTTCCCTGTCATTATCGGCCTACTGATCTGGGGAGGGCTTTACTTGCGCGATGAACGGCTGCGCGCACTCGTCCCTCTGCGAAGCTAGACTCTATGCTTCCACCCGCTACCCGGGTTTGGAGAGGTAATCATTAACTCTGACCCTCAGCTGGTTTGGTTTCTTCCACGCGCTTCAGTTTCATCATGTCCGCTCCCTGCTTGAGCGCAAGGCCCATCGTCTTGCCGGCCTCGACGTTGAAAGTGATGGAGCCATAGTCGTCAAAGGCAATGGGTGTGAACGTGGTCTTATTAAGCGCCATCAAACTCAGGGGCTGTTGGCGACCCGGTGCCGCGAAGAGTTTGCCATTCTTAAAGGTGACGTTGATCTCAAATCCCTGTTCGCCTTTGTACTTACCCACGTAGGATTGCAGTGTCTCGACGTTAACTTCGGCCGGCGCCAGCGCGCCTGCCTTCTCGAGCATCTCTCGGATCTCTGCATACTTGTTATCGCCTGACGTGTTATTCCCTGACGAGGCAGCGGCCAGCGCGGCGGTGAGCGTTTCGGGCTTAAGGCCGCCCTGGTTACGAGCAACCCTAAGGGCAACCTGGACCGATTCAGTGTTACCTTCCCTTACACCCGTCATCAGCATCTCGAAAATGCTGGGTTGCCCGAAAGTTATCCAAAACCGGTTGAGGTCGCGGATGATGAACTCTCGCATTCCGTAAAAGGTGTCATGAGGGCCTTTCACGACGTCCACTCGATCCCTAAAACGCCGGTAAAGATCGTCCACGTTGTCGGAATAAACGTAGAGATCGACTTCGCGACGTTCCCGTGTGCTCGGCTGCCCGTCCGAGCTGAACATGACTTCGCTGGTTCCGAACGACAGAATCGCAAAACTAAGTCCGTCACCCTCATCGCCATACGTGTCCATCACGTTGAAGCCGATACCACGGTACCAATCGACAGTCGCGCGCACATCCGGGACGTGGATCATCGGCACCACTTTCTCTGCCATGCCCGTCCTCCTCTCGGTTCAGCGAAGGCGGCGCGCGCTGCCTCTAAACTATCTCTTTTACATTTAAGAAAAGGTTGCAGTGTCTTCATTAGATGCTTTTGAATGCTCATTGAAATGGGCAAGAGGTTCCACGTTGTCCCAAAGGCGATTCGCAAGCTCGTCAGGCCATCCAGGAGTGATTGACGGGTTTCGGCAAGAGTTCCACTTGTTGGCGATCTGCCATCAAGAGACCGCCACCCATCAGGCCGCTGTAAGCCGGACTTTGGCTACCTTGCTGAGATTTACGCGCTGCTTCGCTTTCCACAAGTCGTGGTTATATTGCAGCGCAAGCCAGCTCTCCGGAGTCCGGCCAAGCGCCTTGGAAAGCCGAAGCGCCATTTCGGGGCTAATGCTGCTAACCCCGGTAAGGATACGATTCAGCGTTGAAGCTGCGACACCGAGCTTCGAGGCCAGCTCGCGTCCGCTGAGGTTGTTGGGCTTCAGGTAAACCTCGGTAATAAACTCACCGGGATGGGGTGGATTGTGCATAGCCATTAGTGATAGTCCTCATAATCCAAGAGGTAAGCTTGTCCATCTTCGAACTCGAATGTTAAGCGCCAGTTTCCATTTACCCACACCGACCAGCGGCCGCGGTCCGTCCCCTTGAGAGGGTGAAGGCGAAATCCGGGGACATTCATGTCCTCTATGGACTGGGCTGTGTCGAGAGCGGCCAACAGCATGCGCAATCGCCTGGCGTGGCGCGGTTGAATGCCCGCCGCGCTTCCCGACTCAAAGAACGTCTTCAGCCCTTTGTGCCGGCACGATTTGATCACACGATCATGATAGCGTGTTGCGCGGTACGCAACAAGGCCAGAGTCACACCATCTGTCACCCACATAATCGAAACACGCATCATCAACATCCTATCGTTCAGGCTTGCATGAGCTGGTTAAGTGCTAGCGGTTTTCGCAACCCGTCGATTTTCTGGTTGCAGAGAGGATGGAATATGCACTTGGATTCGTGTGCCTGATAAAGAGGATTTCAGAGCTTACCATTATCCGTTTATGCATGGATCGCCACAGGTGTTTCGGGAGGGACAGGGTTCGCCTGATAGGGAACATTCTCCATGGTTCTTTCGATCAAGTGGTCCATCACTGCTTTGAGGTCGCCGGTCTCCTGCCAAACTCGAAGTTGCTCGTCGGCTGAAGTGCCTCGCTCAAGGATTGTATGAATGTGGTGAATCTCCTGACGTGAGCCAAGGTCGTCAACAACGTCGTCAACGAACTCCAGAAGTTCACGAATGAGGTCTCTAACCGGCACTTCCCTGCCCTTTCCGAAATCGATCATTTTGCCATCCAGCCCGTAACGCACGGCGCGCCACTTGTTTTCTTCGATCAGCATTCGATGGTGGAGCCGGAAGGTTAGATTCTGGTCCAGGAGTTTATTTACCTTCGCGACCAATGCCTGAAACAGGGCGGCAATCGCGATGGTGTCATCAACCCGTGTGGGAATGTCGCAAATGCGAAATTCCAGTGTGGGGAAGAAGGGGTGCGGGCGCACGTCCCAATAGATCTTCTTTCCATCATCGATGCAGCCTGTTTCAACCAGGAGTGCCACGTAACGTTGAAACGAGGTGTCCGACTCGAAGTGGTCCGGGATTCCTGTGCGCGGCATTCTGGTGAAGACCTCCGAACGATAAGACTTCAATCCGGTGTGTACACCCAGCCAGAAAGGCGAAGAGGTCGAGAGCGCAAGCACGTGCGGCAGCATATACCGCACCGCGTTCATGATGTGAATTGCCCGCTCGGGATCTGATATGCCTACATGAACGTGGAGACCGAAGGTGAGCAGTGAACGCGCAATCATCTGGTTCTCTTCAACGATCAACTCATATCGTGCATTCTCAAAAATCTTCTGATCCTGCCAATGCGAAAACGGATGTGTGCCCGCGGCGACAATCTCCAGCCCCTTCTTGCGCGCCAGAGCGGAAAGGATGCCACGAAGATTAGTGATATCGGCACGAGCTTCTTTTATGTCCTGGCAGATTCCTGTGCCCACTTCGATCATCGATTGAATCATTTCAGGTTTGACTTGCTCGCCGAGCAGCGTCTTACTTTCTTTGAGAATTTCAGACACATGCGAGCGCAATTCGTGTGAATGCGGATCGACAATCTGAAACTCTTCCTCGATGCCCAGGGTAAATTGTTTGAACATATTCGCGGCTTTCATCAGTCTCCTTCGACCGTTGCCGTTAAGGTAGTTTTCGCCGAAAAAGCGCAGCAAGTCGCGAGGCAGAGTGTGCGCTTTTATCTTCAGACGTTGCGGATACGTGTGCCCAATCAGAACAGAGATTAGGCCAGGCAGGGTGGGGCCGTCTGTGCGCCAGGCCGCATATAGGTTAGCCCTGGTAATTGGACAGTCAAAACAGATCCAGTTCGCATATGTGTGTTGTCGCACGGACGAGTGACCTTTCCATCCTTATGCTGGGTTAACTCAGATCTTAAGTCTAAGGGTCAGGCTGGAAACGGAGCTAAGCCCACTGGTTTACTCCAGTAACAGGAAAGAACGCTTACAGAGCGAAATGCGTGAAGAAACAATGATTAACAGGCGACTGAAGTATTAGCGGCGTTGGGGCCCTCCTCCTCCGCGCAACCAAAGGTTTTAATGACTAGAACAGATCACACGAGCCCGCTCATCCTGGTAGTCGAGGATGTTCACGAAACCCGCGACGGTATTGAAAAACTGCTGCAGGCAGACGGCTATAGCGTAGCCGTGGCGCGCGACGCACGGGACGGAGTCGAGACCGCTCGGCGAAGCACTCCCGACCTGATTCTGGTGAGCCTGGCCGGGCTGGCGCGCGACGTTATCGTCGCGGCCCGTCGTATACGTGAACGCGCGTCGGTGGCAGAGAGTGTGCCGGTGGTGGTCTTTTGCATCGATGAGATCGACGAGGGTGATGAAATCGCCCTCGGCCGAAACGTGCATGTGACACGCCCTGACAACTTCAATCAGTTGAGAAGCCTTCTGAAACGTTTGCTGCTCAAGATTCCAAAGGCTGCTTAAACTTGAAATAACACGGTCAAAAATAAAGTCTTGCCAGCATTAAGCAAACTGTTAGTTTGCTGATGCGGGGCCAATTGGAACCTTAGAGGCCATCCAGCCATCGGGCCGCAAATTAACAGTTTGCTTTACGTGCCCGCAAAACGTGTAAGAAAGGATGCGATCACTTTGCGCGAAGATACAAATGTGGACGAGCTCAATTCCGGGAAAGTGACTGAAAGAGTGGTTAAGAAGTCGCCGAGTCAGGAGGCAGCCCAGCGGGAGGCAGACCGGCAGGAGTTAACGAGAGATAGCGATGTTCCACTTTTCCTTCGATATAGTTCGGAGGGCCACAAGGGCGACGCGCAGGACGAAAAAGATAAGAGCGCGGAATAGCTTCCGTTAGTCTTCGATGTCGTACTTTGATAGGGGCAGTAGCCCGACCGTAAGGAGGGCGTGAGACTGGTTGACCCGCGAACGCCCTTCCTTACGGTCGGGCTACTGCCCCATCGAGAGTCTCCTGTGCGTTAGCGCACAGATGGGAAATAGCGGACTCATCTACATTCTAAGCTTTGGTCAAAGTAACGCCCCGAAAAGTCTTAATCCTAACCAAGATAGGGGTGTTGCGTTTATGTCTTTCAATACGCACTGGGCTGACACGCACAACGATGTTGCACGTCAACCATCTCCCATCGGCGCCACTCGCATTGTCCTGACGGTCTTGGATCATATGGGTGCCCGCCCTGAATTAAGACAACTTCTCGAACTAAACGGTTATCTCATCATTGACACCGACAACGGGCAGGATGCAGCCAAAAGCGCTCGCCAGACGCCCCCGGAGCTCCTCGTGGTGGATATGGACGTTCCGCTGCTTTATGAATTGGTGGCCGCGCGCCAGATCATCAAACATGCGCATGTGGGACCCATGCCGGTTGTGATCGTTACGCATGATGACGTAGTGGATCCGGCCCCAATGATGGAGGTTGGGACGAGTCGTAACGAATACGTCACGCGACTTTCGGACTATCAGGAACTGCAGCCTCTGTTGAATTATTTGTTGCCCGTTTCGCCATCAACGGATTACGCCGCCGCCAGGGAAATCTCATTCTCTGCAACGGCGCGAGACTATCCGCTTCACACTCTGGAAGAGCGCGCGCGAGAACTGCATCTACATCGAGACGCCGCACACCGGAAACCGTGGGAGGCCCCGGGTTAGTCAGCTCATCGCCCTTCGCCGTACCAGCCTCTATTTCCCGGGTTTCCTTCAGCTGCTTATCCACAGACGGCCTCCATTGCAAGGGGAACTAATCCGCGTCTTATGAAACTGACTGGCATGGATTGACGGATTGCTTGCGTGAAAAGGAATCATCGCCAGCATCCCCCACATGGTCCATTTCATCTCCTGCACTTCATTTCTCGTCATACTAAGGTTTCCTGCATCTGAAGTATCTCTTGTGCACGTTCAGCACTCAAGCTATCAACTACTAAACGGACGCCCGTCGTTCGCTGAAGATGAGGCTCCATTCCGCCGGCATCATCTTTGAAGATGAAGGCGCTCACTCCTGCGTCCTGAAGCATTTGCTGTGAAGCTGCGGCATCGATTTCATTGTCAAAAATTCTTAGAGTAACCACTTCTTCTGACATGAATTTTTTCCTCGTCCTATTAGTCAGAGTCTATTGTCTAATGTCAACCGGCCGTCGTCTAATGTCAAAGTACATGTCAATCAACATTGATTCAGAACACGCATTGCCATTGGACCGCACTTAATTGCTATGGCTTCAGATCGAGCGAGGCTTTGCCGCTCTGCACATCAAATGGCACAGAGTTATGCTCGTGTGCGACCATCCAATTGCCGTCAATCTTGCGGAAACAAAGGGTTGTGCGCCACCACATATCGAGTTTCCCTCCAGCTATCGTCGTTGCGCTGACATGGCTGAGGCCGTGAGAGAACGCGACGTCACCTCCCGCAGTGATGCCGGCATCGCGAAGCTCATAGCCAATCGGTCCCTCGAGCGAAGCAAACCACTCCTCCCCCCGTTTCTTGAGTGCCCCTGAACCGATACGCTGCAGCGGGTTTACTACGTCGAACGACACAATGTCTGGAACGATATTGGCCATCGATCCGTTGACGTCCCTGGCGCGCACTGCTTTTTCCCGGTCCTCAATGAGTTGACGGATCTGGTCTTCATCGGTTGTTTTACTGATTGTCATTGACGCTCTCCATTAGTCCTGCGGATGCGGTAGTAAGCAAATCCCCGAGGTAGAGAGCTTGCTGGTGGCGATCGAGTGGTGCAGCTTCCTTTCCCTGCTTGAACTTTGGATTCCCTAGGCGGCGGCGCTCTGCGCCTGAAAAACGAACTGCCTAATACTTCCGATTAGGCTCTCAATGTCGGGCTTACTTATGTAGTCGTTCGCTCCCGCCTCAATCCCTCTCTGCTTATCAGTTTTGAAAGCTGCGCCGGAGAAGAAGAGGATCGGCGTGTGCCCGTCCAGGTCTCGCATTCGGCGACATAATTCAAAGCCATCAAGGTCGGGTAATTGTGAGTCCAGCAAGTAGAGGTCGAAATGTTCTGTTTGAATCGACGACAGTGCCTCGGCGGCAGTTCCAACTGCTTTGGCTTCAATCAATGCGAATCTCAGCAACGTGCTTAACATTTCACGCGAATCCTCATGATCGTCGACATAGAGAACTCGCGGTCTGGGGGTGGATGACATCGTAAAACTCCCGTATTCAAGGGGATTGGATGTTTTGGCGTTTAGATTACAGCGCATGAAAGGGGCGGTCTGTGCGCAAACGCACATATGAAAGACACACTAATCCTGGGTCATTTCATTCAAAAGAGAGGTTCTTGATCGGACTTGAATTTCTGAGGTTTTTCTTTAATCCGCTCCTGCCTGGGCCGGACCACCGGCCAGAATCGGCTGAGCTATACAGGCTGTCGTTGCAATGCCAGTCTTGCGCTCCGGCAGGTATGACATTTCAGGCTTAAGCGGACGAGCCACCAATACTGGACAATGAGCTTGGCGTAATATTCGATCTACATTCGATCCGAATAGAGCTCGCATGCCGAACCCTGCCCCATGTGCCCCCAGGCAGATGAGATCAATGGCGTGTTTTTCCGCGTAATTAAGGATTTCGCGATAAGGCTGGCCCTCACTGACATAGTGCTTGATGTCGGGCCAAAGGTTCGCCTCTTGAGCAACCGCTCTCTGCAAACGGTGCGCGGCCTTGTGATAGCTTTTTTCCCGGCCCAGTGGATACCACGAGACTTCCGATTCATGTAACGTGAAAGGCGGCAGTACGTGCAGCAAATGCAACTCGGAGTGATACTCTTCGGCGAACGATAAGGCATAGTTGAGTGCCAACTCGGAGTAGTCTGAGAAATCGTAAGCGACGAGAACGCGTTTAAGGTCGATCTTTGTGTCAGAGCCAGTTAGCCAATCGCGTTCATCGGTGTGCATCACCAGGACAGGGCAGGGTGCGGTGCGCGAAACCGATTCAGCGGTGGATCCCAGGAGGGCCGCGCGATGCGGCCGTCGGCGTGAGCGCATAACGACCAGGTCAGCGCCATACTTTGCGGCTTCGCGCGCAATCGCTGCTCCGGTGTCGTCACAATTGACTATTAGGCTTTTCCAATCGAGTCCAACCAGGTCAGCCGAATCCCAATGCTTCTGCAGCGCCTCCTTGATGGCCTGAGCTGCTTTATCGTGGGCGTCCCGGGTCGCCGGCCCATCATCGGTCAAGTCACAATGCAAAAGGATCAGTTCGGCGTTATATGCCCGCGATAGCGCTATCGCATATCGCAGAGCCTCGTCGGAACCGGGCGAGAGATCTGTAGGACAAAGGATGCACTCGATTTTCATAAACTTCTTCAGGGTCCAGAACCCTGCCTCCTAATGCGGGTTCAGCAACGGTTGTGCCGGAGGGTAATCCGCGCGTTTTCCGCGAATTCATCTTGCAACTGCGAATAATCCCTTAGTCATCAGGCGATATTCCGCAGTCGCGACGCAGATATACGGAGCGTCTTAGTGCAAAGCTGAATGGGCGCCGCGGCCATCGGCAGCGGATCATCACCAAATTGCAAGCTCTTATTTCGGTGGTGAGATGCTCTCAGATCTTCTGTATCGTCACAGTGACGGTTGTCACCGGCCCAGTCGTGCGGTTGTATGAGACCCAGAAGCCCAGGCTTTCGTAGCGCACAATCCTGTAGAGTGATCCGTTTGCCGTCTTTTCCAACTCTCCGCCGCGGACGGCTTTGTAATCAGGCGCGCCGATTCCACCCACGTAATCAGTTGAGATCGTGACCACTTTTTGCGCGGCATCGTAGACAATCTGCGCCGTCTCGTTTTCGGAGAACACGTAATAGTCCTGGTCGCTGCCTTTCACCGCCGGCGTCCCAAGTCTGGCGCGAGCTTCTTCGGCACCCATGCCGAGTCTCACTCCTCGGTATTCCGTGTAAAGGGGCTGGTGAGTCGCAGCATCGCCCTTAAATGCCGCTTTGGCTTTCTGCGCCCGGGCGTTCGCGTTGGAACTCAGACCGGGACCGATGGCAACCGCAATCAAGAGACTCATGAAGAATTTAATTTTCAAGTTTCGCATCATTTCGTACCTCCTCAAGAAAACCGTTGCCAGCCGCACGAGGGCTAGCTCTCTGTGACCTCGCTACCGCTCGGGTTCTGTGCGGCGTTCCGATCACGCATACGGATTGCTGCTCCCGACTCCTTTGCCCACGGCCCACACTTCGCAGCCCGCGCGCATCTGCAACCCAATCTGGTCCAGTGGCCGCGGCGGCGGGCCATAAATCACGTACCCCGTCCTCGGGTCATAGGCTCCCTGATGACAGGGACATTTGAAACAGCGACGCTGTGGGTCGAAGTCGACCGAGCATCCCAGGTGGGCGCATTTCCGACTGTAAGCGAGATACTCTCCATCGTGACCGCGCACGAGAACGGCAGGCTCCTTCGCCGTAGGATAGCTGAAGTACAGGAACGAGCCGGGCATCACCCGTTCAGCGCCTTCGATTTTCAGTTGTGGGTAAGCGAGCGGCGGACGCTGTGCATACACTGGCTCGCCTTTTAGATTATTCGCGGCCAACCCCAGCCCGACTGAAGTCAGCAACACTCGGTTGCAAAAGGTGCGTCGGGTAATCTCGCTGCGTGGTTCGAGGATCTCTTCAGTTTTCATTTCGCCCCATTTTTTAGCACGCGATGCGTTTGTTCGCTTACGGCTGAATTGCTACTTCAGCACTCCGTCTGCTCGCTCTCCAAAAGCTAATGTGTGGTTTGGATCCGCTGCCAGCAATCGATGCAGAACGCTATAGCGGGATCAAACTCAAGCTTTGTATCCTCTATCCACTTGCCACACTTGCTGCAGTCGCCGTATGAACCTGACATCAATCGATCGAGCGCGTCGTCCGTCTTCCGTAACCGCGACTGAAGCAGCTCGCGATGCCAGCTTTCATTGCGCATCGCATTTTCATTCCACATTGGCTGTGTTCCGGGCCCTTCAAGACCCGATGCACAGTCTTTGAGCAAAGCCGCGCAAATATCCTCCCGTTCCGAGTGCAGCCGGTGCCACACAAGCCCATCATTTCTATTGACGGGAATCTCACTTGCGAGAATATTCGGATTGGTGCTCATCGTTATTACCTTCATTATTACCTCCATTATTTCCCCCATTAGGTTTGCGTGGTCTGACAACTTCAACAGAGCAGTACGCGCTCGCAGCGACCAGGCGGATACGCTGCCAATTACAGAGCGTTCGAACGGAATTGCCGAAGCCTATCGAGCCTACAAAGATGCTCTTAGGAAGGCTAGATCACAGATTCACAATGCAATGAAGATGCCGAACCCTGGTTGAGCAAATTGTTCTTTTGAGAGCGATATCGTGAGTTGGACTGTGGAAAGTTCCGCTTCTTATGCGGAAAAACGCGCAAGCTAACGACCGAATGCTGTTGCTACCCTTACTGCTTTAGCGGCATATGCTTTGCAGATTCCTGGTTGGTTATTTCACTGGCCCGCGCCAAAAAGACAGTTGAAAAGGAGATCATTATGAAGGGTTTTCTGTTATTCGTCGCACTTCTTTGCGCCGTACTTCTGAGCAACAGTTCGGCGCCATCTGTTACCAATGCAGCCAATGCTGCAAAGAAGGAACGGGCGGTAGTAACATTCTACCAGCCGGTCAAACTTATGACCGCAACGCTGAAAGGTGAGTACTTATTTGTCCATGACGACGAGGCGATGGCGCGCGGGGAAGCATGCACGTTCATCTATAAAGGCAAGGCCGAAACCGCCAACAAGCTGGTCGTTTCGTTTCACTGCACGCCGGCGGCACGCGGCAGGGTTAATAACTTTACGGTGCGAAGCTTGCTGACCTCGCCGGAGCAATATGAGCTAAGAGAGTTTCAGTTTAGCGGTAGCAGCGAAGCGCATCTCGTGCCGGTGGCCCAACACGAGGCGCACTAGTTTCCTGGTTTGTTAACACCTCGCTTAGTGCTTAAGGCCGAATCGCAAGGAAACGGCCGTCAAAGTCCGCGAGCCATTGGTACAGAACCGCGAGCGGTACGGCTCCCGGTTCTGTATCGCATTTCTTGAGGTCCTTCCTGCCTAAGTAAGGTGGTCTGCGAATCGTGGCATCGATGCAGGCAACCGATAAAACTGTAAGTAAGACCTGCTTTGCCCGAAAAGTTAGTTTGACGAGATCTTGAAGTCCTCGGCATGCGGCTCAGCCGCCGCACACTGCGGAAAGGCTC
>JBBPIC010000005.1:0-158964 GCA_038040525.1 Acidobacteriota bacterium
AGCCGCATGCCGAGGACTTCAAGATCTCGTCAAACTAACTTTTCGGGCAAAGCAACTTCAACCTTTAACTCGGTAGAGTAAACCCCGCGAGCTGTGAGCGGCATAGGTTAAATCGATTCGTTTGAACCCAGGTCGATGCTGGGGGTGGCCAGGTTGGTTACATTCCGCGCCTCGGGCGCTGAGACTGAAGCTATTTCGCCGGACGGTTAGCAAGGTACTGCTGGTAAAAAGCGTAGACGAATCTCTTTTGGCCGGATGGTCCACCAAAAAAGCCGTCATTAAAGTCGTAGCGCTTCATCTCCTCAAAAGCCTGATCGGCGGTCCATTTATCGTGCGTAATGCGATAAGCGGCAGTTAACGCTCCGGTTCGATGTTTGCCGCCTTTGCAGTGTACGTAGACCGGCCCGTTTGCCGGATCATTGACGAGGCCCAGAAAGTAGGACACTTGTTTCTCTGTAGCGGCGCGACCCGCCAGCATAGGTATGTTGAAATATTGCAGCCCTGCCCTGCTGACCCATTCGGCCTCTCGTGGTTCTTTGTCTTTACGCAGGTCAATGATGGTCTTGATTCCCATCCGTTTGAGCTGGTCAATTTCGTGTTCCCGAGGCTGAGCACCTCGGTAGTAAGCATCGTTTACCTTGCCGAAATTCCTGAGTGTGTTTGCCGAAGATCCGGAGACCTGGGCCGGGACCGTCGTGCCGGGCCAACTCACTGCCAGCACTGTCAACAGGATTACCAACCCCAGGTCGCGCAACACTGAAGTTGAAATACTCTTCTGAACCATGTTCTAAGCTCCAGAGGCTTTGGATTTATTAGCTTTGCACAACATTATCGTTTACCCCGGTATCAGGACCGGAAGCGAGTTGCGGGTGGGTGCGCCGCCCGCGAGCGAGATCGCTTTTAGCAAGCTCGAAATGCAGCGCCGTAATGGTTTTCTGCAATCAGCCCGGAGGGCTGATTGCGTCTGAATAACGCTGCGCGGCTCGATTTATCTACTTTTTGTGCAAAGCAGGATTATCACTACTCAACGACGCTTTTACTGACGTTCAAGATCTCAACCCGTTGAGTTGATTAATATGTTGCCGCAGCACCTGGATGAAACCCTCCATCGTTTGGGCGTCATAATTAGCTGCACGAAAGGCGTCGCGAAGCTGATCGTCGCTTAGACGCCCCAGCATCGAGCCAATCCAGCGGGCGTTCTCTACCGTGATGTTTTGCATTGCCCGTTCTTTCTTAGCCTGACTGCTTCGGTAGCTCGGTTTGAAGAACGAAGCAAACTTGCCCATTCCCTTCGGTTTCGTCTCGTAGTCAAACTTCACGAACCCGTTTTCCACGCCCAGGATGAATTTGTTCTCGCGGAAATCCAAGAGCGAGTTTTTGGAGCGCTTACTTCCGAGCCCACCGACTTTGCCGAGGGTGGCTCCGACGTCAGTGGCCACATAACGGGCTTCCAAAACGCCTGTCTGGGGGTTTTGCGTGGTGAGTATTTTGTTGTTGAGCAAACGCGTATCGTAGTTTGCGAGCAACACCATGATTACTTTCAAACCATCCAACTCGCGTGTTTTCAAAAAGGGATTTTCTTCCCAGTCCCAATTTATTCCGCGGTCGATATTCCTTCGCTTAGGCTCAAAGCGAGCGCCGCGAATGACGGACTTGCCCTCTACAAAGTTTTGACCGCGCGACAGGTTTGGCAAGTTTCTAATCTCCGCACGGTCGAGGTAGTACGCTTCGTCAGCAAAGTAACCGACAGACCATATCAACCTGGTGGCGACAGTTTCTGCCTGGGCTTCGACGCCTAGTTTTACGATCCATGTCTCGCCGCGAGCATCGGTAACGCGAAACTTCGGTGATTCTCCCGTGCTCTCTTCCGCCACGTAAGTGAAGGGCGCGCTTGGCGCCATTGCCGCTGAACCGGGGCCGTAGCGAAGATCACGTTTGGAAACATCGCCGGGATCGAGCCAGATAACCGGAACGCCCGCAGCCTTTTGTTCGTTTTCCTTTTTCTGGGCCAAAACCGGAACAGAAACCAACAGTCCGAAAAGTAAGGAAAAAACCAGCGCGTGTTTTCGATTTGTCGTAAACATGATGAGAGATCCTCCGTTCAAGAAATGGGGGTGGCCTTAAAGCATGAGACCCTTAACGGCCGGCTTCTACTATTAACGCGAGATGCTACACGAAAAAGGACCAAAGCAACTAACAATTGGCGAACGGCACCTTAGTTGTTAGCGCCGTCCGTTCAAAACTAAACAATGTTTGCTTGCGATACGCTAATGGTCAAGTTGACAACTAGTTTGGACTTAAAAACGATTGGGATTTTAGTAAGGTAATGCTAACCTCTGAGGGTTATTTGGGGGCTTACCCAGTCGGCGCGTAAACCCGGCTAATTATAAGGAGACTGGATGTAATGAAGATGGAATTGATTCGGAAGGCGTTTCAAAAGATGGCGAGCACTTTTCTTGCCATCCTGGCTCTCGCAGTATTCGTGCAGGCACAAGCGCCTGCGACCAACGCGATAATTAAGATCAAGAATTTCGGCCAGATGGACGAGCGATTTTATCGAGGAGCGCAGCCTAAGAATGAAGAAGATTACAAGGCCCTGGCGGCCTTAGGAATAACGACTGTCATTGATTTGACCGACGATCCAAAGGAATACGCGAAATCGACGGTTGAGTCTCTGGGAATGAAATATGTTCACATCCCGATGATCGCCAAGAAGTATCCTACACCGGAGGCCACTGCCGCTTTTCTGAAGGTCACGAGCGACCCTGTGACAGGGAAGTTTTTCCTTCACTGCGCCGGCGGCCGACACCGTACGGGAGCGATGGGAGCTGTTTACCGTTTCAAGAACTACCACTGGAATTTTGATCAGGTTTATAAGGAAATGAAGCGGTACGACTTCTATACCAGTTGGGGACATGGCGCCTTCAAAGACTTCGTGAAGGACTATTACGAACAGATGCAGGCTGCTGCAACCGCCACATCGGCCACACCAAAGGCCAGCGACGACGCTTCGGTCCGAACGCAGGAAAAGTAGGAAGCTTCATAATGCGATTTCAAAAAAGGCCACCCATCTTTGGGTGGCCTTTCGATTTTCTACATCGCATGTTATTTACCGGTAGATGTAGGTTGAGCTCTTCTTCTGCGCCCATTCCACTTTGTCGATATTCCCAGCGTCAGACGCTAGTATCTCCTCACTGAGGGCGTCGGTGCTGGCGGTGGTGTCAAGGTTGACCAGATAAACAAGCTTCCCGAGCGGATCGTCCGTGTCCTCGCGGTCCATCTCGCGCAGTTCGATATCAAATTTGTGCCGAGCGAATACCTTTTTTAGTATCTCATTCGTCTCGTCCACATTTTTGCTTTCCACGCAGAGTTCCATTGAACGGAAGATTTGCGCCTCCTCGAAGTGCTCCAGAATCCAGAGCGTGCCGAGTACGAAGAGCGACAGGGTTAGAGCCATATCAAGCCTGCCAACGCCACAGGCCAACCCCACGCCAAGACAAACGAGGAGCACTGTTGTCTCCTTCGGGTCGCGAATGTTGGTGCGGAACCTCACGAGTGATGCGGCCGCAAAAATGCCGAAAGCTCGAGCGGCGCTGTCGCCCACGATCATCATCATGGCTGCCGCTACCACCGCAAGCAATATCTGAGTCTGGGCGACGTAGGGATTGCGCTTCGTAATCGAAATGCCTCGACGCCAGCGAAAAGCCAGGACCGCCGCGAGTAGGGCAGCAACCAGGAACCTAAGGACCATGCGTGCTGTGGCAACGTCCCAACTACCCTCTTCAGCGCGAGTTTCCGCAGCCTCCGGGCCAATGAGTTGATCAAGAAATGTGCGACTGTCGCTGTCCTGAGCTCGAGCGACCTGCGGCGATCCAGCGGGCGTGTTCTGATTCGCCGTGCCAGCCGCCTGGTCAGCGGTTGCAGGCCTTATAGTGGATTTGGAGCGGTCCAGCAGAAAATAAACCAGCAGTCCACTTCCCAACAAAACGGCGATGAAAACCACAAGAAGCCTGATAGTGGGTTTGTTCACGTCTTTGACTCTCCTCCTCAAAAGCTACTTGCGAACCGCCGATCTAAAAACCCAACAGGAGTGCTGAATCCTTGGGTGGCTCCGCAAATTGCGAACATGTATAGCAGGGTCTTAGGAACTTAGACCTATGCTGCTCTCGAAATGCAACTGGCTGTTAAATGGCGCTTCGCCCGGCCCTATAGGTACGCGGTCATAAAAGCCCTCTTGATTCAATATTCGGGCCTTCACGTTATCTTTCAAATAAGCAGCGAGCACCACATCTTTCAAATACCTTCTTAAATCCGGGTCAAGAATCGGGGTAACAACCTCAACCCGCCGGTCGAGATTTCGTTTCATCCAATCCGCCGATCCTATATAAACCTCCTCGTCGCCGCCATTCGCGAAGTAAAAGATCCGGCTGTGCTCGAGCAACTGCCCGACGACGCTCCTCACGTGGATGGTCTCGGAAAGCCCCGGGACGCCTGGACGCAACATGCATGAACCGCGAACTATTAGATCGATCTTGACGCCAACTTGAGAAGCCTTGTAAAGCGCATCGATGATTTCGAGATCAGTCAGGCGGTTTATCTTTGCCATGATGTGCGCGGGACGCCCAGCTTGCGCATGATCTGTCTCGCGCTCAATCAACTTGAGCATGCGCTCGCGCAGATTCACTGGGGCCACCAGCAAGCGTGTGTACTCTCGCTGTCTCGAAAAGCCGGTCATGAAGTTGAAAAGATCCGTGGCGTCGTCTCCGATTTCGGAGTCTGCGGTGAGCAGTCCAAGGTCTGTATAAACTTTGGAAGTCGTGGGATTGTAATTGCCTGTAGCCACGTGAACGTAAGTTTGTAACCCATGTTCTTCACGTCGCACCACAAGCGCCACTTTGCTGTGCGTCTTCAGGTTTACCAGCCCGTAAACCACGTGAACGCCGGCCTCCACCAGTCGAGCCGCCCATTCCATATTATTTTCTTCGTCGAAGCGGGCTTTGATCTCGACAACCGCCGTTACCTGTTTGCCTCGTTCACTGGCTTCGATCAGCGCCTTTGGTATGGGAGAATTCTTGCCCGTCCGGTAGAGACAAATCTTTATCGCCAGCACCTTCGGGTCTTTTGCCGCAGCTTCTATGAAATCTGTTACGGACGTGTAACAAGTGTAGGGATGATGCAGCAGAATGTCCTGTTTCTTGATCGCATCAAAATAGTGCCTTTTGCTGGTCAAGGGTGCAGGCAAAGTCATGCGAATCGGTTTGTCTCTAAGGTCTGCTCGGTCCACTCCGTAGAGCTCCATTAAGTCACCAACACCCAGGATTCCATCTAACACGTAGACGTCATCAGGCTCGATACCAAGCGACTCAGTCAGGTATCGGACCATAACGGGAGGCATCGTCGCTGTGACTTCGAGTCGCACAGTTTGGCCAAACCGGCGTTCGCGCAATGATTCCTTTATCAGATCCAGGAGATCGGCGGCTTTATCGTCTCTGATCTCCACGTCGGCATCGCGTGTGACGCGAAACATATGGGCCTTGCTCAGACGCATTCTGGGGAAGATCGCATGCAGATTAGCTTCTATCAGTTCCTCGAGGAGGACAAACCTGTGACCCTCACCGCCAACCTGAACCAGACGCGGCACGACGGGTGGCACCTTGATCCTGACGAACCTGGGCGCACTTCCGAGTGTCACCTCCTCGCCGGGTATCGTTTCAGTCTCAACGGTCAGCCCAATGTTGAGGCTCTGATTGGCAATATGTGGAAACGGATGCGCCGGATCGACCGCGAGCGGGGTCAACACGCGGAAGACGTTCTTTATGAAATAGTGGTTGAGCGCCTTTTTATCCTTCGGCGAGAGCGATTCATACGAAACGATCTCTATTCCCTGTTTTGCGAGCTCAGGCAACACGTGGTCGCGCAGACATTCCACCTGATGATTGACCATCGGTAGAACGCGTTCTCTTATTACTTTGAGCTGTTCAATTGGGCTCAATTCTCCTGGCATCGGGAGAATGTCTTTGATGTCCAGCATTTCCTTCAGGCCGGAGACGCGGACCATGAAAAACTCGTCGAGATTGCTATTGAAGACGGCGAGAAATTTCAGACGCTCAAGCGGGGGCAAGGATTCGTCCGCCGCCTCTTCCAGCACCCGCCGGAAAAACTCCAATTGACTCAAATCCCGATTGAAGACAGACCAGGCAAGAAAATGCGAGTCAGCGGACCTGGAAGATGAGTCCGGCTTCCCGGCGGCTGATTCAAGTTTGTTTTCCGGAGTTGTCATAACACTTTTCCTGAGTAAAACCCGACCACGCCAGGTTTCAGGACCGTAGATTCGGTTTTCTCGGGTTCCGTCAGTTTACGTTTGGCACTCAATTAGACAGCATTCACCCTCTAACGCGAAATTCCCGGAGCGGGATGGGTCATCAGATTAAGAGTTTTTCTGAGGCCGCCGGTGATTTTGTCGAAAATTCTGCGCTCTCATGAGGCATCGTAAACTCCGCGCGCGGGCACGGTTACAAACTCGTCCGACTCTATGATATATGCCGTCAGATGATGACCGTAAACGCACCCGGTATCAAGTCCAATCGCCTTTTTGCCGCGTCGCGGTTCGGGGGCCGGCCAGTGCCCAAAGAGAACGATCTTCTCGCCGTAATAAACGTGATACCAGGGAGTCCCCTGGTCGCTTTCACGATCTGGTCCAAGCGTGCGCAGGCGTGTCAAATCCCCTGTGGTTTGCGAGTGAAGCTCTACGTTTGGACGCAACCCCGCATGAACTACGAGGTGAGTGTCTAAATCGATTATGAATGGAAGGGAGTTAAAGTAAGCTCCAAAGTGCTCCTTCTCCGGCTTAAGTAACTTGTGCGTTTCTTTCTGAGCGGGTTTGAGTTCCACATTCTCCCCATACCACCTTCGACGCAATGCCAGATCATGATTACCAATAACAGCGGAGAAACTCGGGTTGGACATGAACAACTCCAAAACTTCACGGCACTTAGGTCCCTTGGTAACCAGGTCCCCCACACTAACGACACGATCTTCGTCCCCAAACTCTGCTTTCTCCAGCAAGTCCATAAGCTCGTCGTAGCATCCATGAATATCGCCGACCACAATAGTGCGAGCTGCCATCAATCCCCTCCAATCAATTCTTCCTGGTTCCCTTTTGATCTCACTAATAAAACTTGTGGATGCTACCAAATCTACTCAATCGCGCAAAAGCGAGCTGCTGGACGTGTACTGATGCAGTTTGGAGCAAAGTACCTAATTACAGAACCCTGCGCGGTAGCGCGGGATCCCGGAGGCAACTTAGCCGTGAGGTCGGCAACGCTTCTTAATACTCAATTTCCTTAAGGATCCCGCGCTACCGCGCTGGGTTCTGTACCTAATTGCGTTTCAGCCGAAATAATCAAACCGCATCAGTACCCCACGGAGGCCCCTACAACTTCAGCTATGCGGCTTCAACTCTTTGACTCGCCAAAGGGAATCAAGCGCGGCCTTACTGCCCTCGATCTTGTCCCACCTTTTGATGCTTATGGAGATCTTTGCCAGGGCGGCAGTGGGCATGGGTTCCTCCTTGCCAACTAACAGTGTCAGTAGTTCTTCCATGCCCGGATTGTGACCTACAAGCAACACTGACTTTCGGTCCTCATCTATTTGCGAGACAACTTCCAGAAGCGTAGTCGGACTCGCCTCGTAGATCCGCTGGTCAAACCTCACTTCGGGGGTCCACTTGGCAGAGCTGAGCACTCGCTCGATAGTTTGTCGCGCTCGCACAGCGGGGGAACTGATTACCAGATCGACTTCAAACTCTTGTTTTCGCAGGAATCGTCCAACAATTTGAGCGGCTTTTTGCCCCCGTTCATTGAGCGGCCGATCAAAATCACTTAGGTTTGGCTTCTTCCAGCTCGACTTTGCGTGCCTGAGCAGGAGCAGGTTCTTCATCTGCTGTAGTCTCCACGAAAGATTCGGTTTACACTCATGTAACACAAAGAGATCAGAATGCCCTGTTATGATTCCATACGGACGACATCGCTTCCCAGGTAAGCTCTTCGTCGTCGAAGGGACCGATGGCAGCGGTAAATCAACCCAGCTGATGCTGCTCTACCAATGGTTGAAAGCCGAGGGCTATCCGGTTTTCCTGTCTGAGTGGAACTCATCGCCGTTGGTAAAGGATACGACCAAACGCGGAAAGAAACGACACCTTTTCACTCCCGCGACCTTTTCGTTGCTCCACGCTACGGATTTTGCCGATCGCACAGAGCGCGAAATCATTCCGCCGCTTAAAGCGGGAGCAGTCGTTTTGGCTGATCGTTATATTTATACGGCTTTCGCTCGCGACGTAGCACGAGGATGCCACCGCGCCTGGGTGCGTGAAGTCTATAGGTTTGCAGTGAAGCCCACAATCGCGTTCTTTTTTCGTGCCCCGCTCGACGTCGCCATTGATCGGATTGTCTCAGGACGACCCAGTTTGAAATACTACGAAGCAGGCTTGGACATGGGGTGGGCGGAAAACCCCGAGGAGAGTTTTACTCTCTTTCAGGGTAAAATCCTGGACGAGTATGACCGAATGGTAAGCGAATTCGGACTAACGCAAATTGACGCCACCCGCTCCATCGAGGCGCAACAGCGAGAAATGCGACAATTGATCAGTGTCCATCTTGAAAACAGGCGATTCAAATCCAAATAAAAAGCGGTTATTTTACGGCACGCCACTCCCCGACGTACAAGATGAGGAATATGGCGGGAAGCTTATCGTAATCGAAGGTACCGATGGCGTGGGACGGTCGACCCACATCGCCCTGCTCCGTACGTGGCTCGAGTCTCGCGGCCACGCCGTTATCGATACTGGTATGACCCGTTCAGTTCTGGCTGGGCGAGGTCTTAAGGAAGCCAAGACTGGGCACACGCTGGGCCGGCTGACTATGCAGTTATTTTATGCGACGGATTTTGTCGACCGCCTTGAAAATCAAATACTGCCGGCGCTGAGATCGGGTTTCATCGTACTCACGGATAGATACATTTACTCGGCAATTGCCAGAGCCGAGGTCCGCGGTATGGACGCGAACTGGATCCGATCCATTTACGAGATCGCCCTGATCCCGGATGCTGTCTTTTACTTGAGGATCGATTCTGCGCATGAGGTGGTGGGTCGGGTCTTGGCGTCTGGTCGCGGATTCGACTACTGGGAATCAGGTATGGACGTTTACCCTGGCTTGGATTTCCATGATAGTTTTATTCAGTATCAAACCCAATTGCTGAAGGTTTTCGATCGAATGACCGATGAATACGGCTTTCATGTGCTCAGCGCTTCCACATCGGTTCGCCGTCTGAGCGCCTCGCTGCGGCGCGCGATTATTCGAGTAATCGAAGGCGACATTGAGACTCCAGTAACCAAGGCCTCCAGGACGCTGAAGAACGCCTCCGCGGTGCCCGACATTCGAGATCTGCCAAGAACCGGGTAGGTGAAAGCTTGAAGCTCGCGGCAATCGACATCGGTTCTAATTCAATCAAATTGGTAGTGGTCGACGCGGTCGCGAGCAATTCTTTCGCCGTCCTCACGCGAGAAAAAGAGTTTGTTCGCCTGGGCCACCAAACACTCCGCAGGGGTTACATCAGCCGTCAGGCCTTGGAGCGTTCAGTTGAGTGCCTGAAGAGATTCCGGTCAATTGCTGAGGCACGCGGCGCCGACAGCATTATCGCCATTGCCACTGCCTCGGTCCGAGAGGCGAACAACTCCGCCAGGTTTGTAAGAGAGGTTGAGGCAAAGACGGGAATTAAAGTCGATGTGCTTTCCGGTATTGAGGAAGCCAGATTAATCGGATTAGCGGCCAGTCAGAGTAGCGCAGATGATGGAATTGCCAATCTTAATGTCGATATCGGGGGTGGTTCGACTGAAATCTCAATCTTCCGCAAAGGCCTGCCGCTCGCTCTTTTCTCCATCGATCTGGGTGCCATAGGAATGACGGAGAAGTTTCTCAAGTCGGATCCTCCCAGAGCGCGAGAACTCCGCGAGTTACATCAAGAAATCCGAGCGGCATTGGAACGCCCTGCTCGTGAGTTACGCAACCTGACCTGGCAACAGGCAAGTGGCACGTCGGGAACCATTCTCGCAATCGCTGCAGCACTTCGCTCTTCTGCCAATGGCTCGGAGCGTAAGAACCAACCGGCTCAGCCGGCAGAGACGAGTATTCCGGTTGGCCCCCTGACAAGGATTAACCACGAATTGGCCGGCATGACCACCTCGGAACGAAAGCGCCTTAAGGGCATCAGCGGTCAACGCTCTGAGATCATTGTTGCCGGCGGTCAGATACTTGAAGGAACAATGCGCGCGCTTGGTCTCAATTCCCTATTGACATGTGAGTGGGCTCTGCGCGAAGGGGTCATTGTTAACCGCTTGCGGGAATTGGAAGCTGAGTCGCGTCCCCCAGTGGCGGACTTAAGTGATCCAAAGTTGCGAGGGGTCCACGCCGTGGGTCGCCGGTTCGGCTACGAGGAGGCCCATTCACTTCAGGTGGCGCGTATGGCCGAAAAGCTCTTTGATTGCCTGGCGCCGCTTCATAGTTTCACTCGCCACCAACGAACCATGTTATCCGCCGCAGCGCTGCTGCATGACATCGGTTACCATATCGCCCACGATTCGCACCACAAGCACGGGCTGTATTTGATTAAGAACTCTGAGTTGACTGGCTTCTCCGAAGGCGAGCGCGGGGTAGTAGCGAATATCGCCCGGTATCATCGAGGTTCGCCTCCCAGAAGGCGACATCCAGATTTTGCGACACTGAACCCTTCAGATCAGAGATCGGTCCTGCAACTGAGTGCCATCCTGCGAATTGCGGACGCTTTAGACAGAAGTCACGAGGGGCGGGTGCTCGACCTGGTGTGTGGGGTTGAAGACGGCAAGGTCAACATAACTTTGCACGCCGAGGCTAATTGCGAAAAAGAACTAATTGAGATCGAACGTCGACAACTTGTGTTTGAAGAAGTATTCAACTGCAAATTGACCGTGAGCACTCGTCGCGTGAAGGTGCCGGGTAAATAATATGGCTAAAGCAAAGCTGGTCAAAGGAATCAATTGTGGTGATCCCGCGGTAACCGCGATTACCGAGGTGCTGCGGCAACGGCTGGACGAAGTGTGCACTCTGCGCGAACGGGCCCTGGACTATAGCGATCCCGAGGGCGTTCACGACATGCGTGTGTCATCACGTCGGCTGCGCAGTGCCTTGAGGGATTTTAAGCCCTACCTACAAAAATCGCGCATGACGAGAGCTATAAAGTCGGTTAGAAGACTGGCCGATTCTCTGGGAACCGTTCGCGATCAAGATGTGGCGATAATTGCGCTCGAGAAGGTCATGGTGAAGATGTCGCCGGACCTCACCGCGGGCACGCAAGCCCTCATCGCCGAAAGGAGAGGGCAGCAAAAAGAAGCACAAGCGGAGCTTACAAGTTTCATAAGTGAAGACAATCTGAAGCGCTTGAATACTAATTTCACTGAGGCCCTCAACACCTTGACGGTCCCTGGCGAGGCACCCGGGAAACGACTTAAGAGTTATAAAGTGCTCGGTAGATCGATCGTATTGAATCGCCTCAAGGAGCTTCAATCATTGAGTAGCAGTTTGTATGGTCCTCACAAGACATTACCTCTGCACGAGATGCGCATCGCTGCCAAGCGACTTCGGTATGCCGTGGAATTGTTTGCGCCCTGTTGGGAAGAATCGCTTGGGGTTTTTGCCCGTGAGGTGGCCAAACTGCAATCCTCACTCGGAGAGTTGCACGACTGTGATCTCTGGATGGAATATTTTGGAGCGCGTCTCAAGAGAAAGATTAAGAAAGATGCGGAACCCATTTTCCTTCAGGAGAGAGACGCGATGATTTGGTTACTTGGGCATTTCACCAGGCTTCGCGCAAAACACTATCGCGCAGCCCTGGATCGTTGGAGCGAATGGGAACGGAAGGATTTTATAACCAATCTCACCAGCGCGGTTAGAAGCAGTGAGCAGTAAGCAGTAAGCAGATCTTCGTCGCGACGGAACCTCGATCTGCCGAACTAGAGGGGCTTTGCAAAAAAGTTCGCGTAGCCGACCAATCAGAACCGGGAGCCGTAGCGACCGGGTCCGCGTTGGCAACAAAAGCCCTGCATTCCACGCTTGGGACGATCCACGAACACACACGAAAGGAACACTAAGGTCTTTCGCGTCAGTTCGTGTCTTTTCGTGGATCGTACTTTCTGTTGTTAAGATCTCAGAGCGTATCGGTCCTGATGTGCAAGTCTGCTACCACAAACTTCCCGCGACCCCTGTCGCATATGCGTACCAACCGCCAAATGCGATGCTTACGACGCCGGCCGCTGTTTGCAGTCCGTAGTTAATCCCGGTGAGGCGCCGCGCACTCAGCGCGAAAGGCAACCCAATCAGACCAGACATCAAGAGCATTCCTATCGTGGAGCCGATTCCGAAGAGCAACAGGTAAAGCAATCCCAACCAGATCGATTGGATCTGAGTCAGCACCAGCAGCGTCAACGCCGCGGAGCCGGCCAAGCCGTGCATGGCGCCGACCAGAAAAGGCTTGAAACCGATTCTGGAAATTGAGTGGGAGTGTGGTGATGGGTTTGAAACCGGTCGACCGTGTTCCGTTCCGTCCTCATGGAAATGTATGTGCACGTGTAACTGGCCGTCGTGGTTATGCTCGTGTAAGTGCACATCCGGTCGCCGTCGGAAGACCCGGCACACCGCCAGCACGCCCAGCGCGATGATCATTAGAGCCACACCAAACTCCAGCCAACTAGCCACTGTCGCGGGAATGGCAACCCGGAAAACCAGAACCAGGAGTCCTACCAATACTAGTGAGAGCGTATGTCCCGCGCCCCAGAGACCGCCCACAAGCGTTGCGCGCAGAACGCTGCGATGTTGGCTCACGATGGTTGAGACGGCCACCACGTGGTCCACTTCCATGGCATGCTTGAGGCCAAATATCAGGCCTAGACCAAGCAAAGCAAATGCGCCGGTTGAGACTAAGGAAGATTCTTCCATCGGTTTAATTTAACGTGGATCCAGATTTACGTTCATATTATGCGAAAACGCAACCTGAGGGTGGACTCTAACAGTCTGCACACCAGGAACGGCAAAAACCAAAGGCAGGCCGGGTGGAACCAGGCAGCTTGCAGCATTGACGGAACTTTACCGTTTCGTGAGTCGTAGCGGATAACGACCTCAAAAACATTTCTTTCTCAGGAGAGCTTATGAAGAAAGCGATCGTTATTTCGCTCGTTGCCCTGCTGGTGAACTCTGCCGGCGGTTTCGTTTTCGCTCAGACCTTGTCCCCGCTAACGGAAAAGGACTTCACCGCAACGTACGATGCTCGTGTGCGTCAGACGCTTGCGACCTTTCCCGACCTTCCCGGCATCGCGATCGTCGTGATCAAGGACGATAAGCCGATCTTTCTTCGCGCGTACGGGATGGCGGATAAAGAAGCCGGTATAAAGGCCGATATCGATACGCTTTATTACATCGCTTCCTCGACCAAGTCGTTTACGGCGCTGGCGGCCGCGATGCTGGATAAGGAAGGTAAGATCAAGTTTTCCGACGCGATGATGAAATACACTCCGGGCATTCGATTCAAAAGTGACATACCGGACAAGATCACGATCAGAGATCTCTTGACCCATACGAGCGGCCTGCGGAACGGGGCGCTCGTCAACCGCCTCGCTTTTACGGGTCAGATCGAGCAGAGTGAGATAGATCATGTCTTTGCCGCTGGCACCTCTTTTAATGAGGCCAACTTCGGCAAGTACAACTATACAAACCTTGGCTACAACATCTACGGGCTCGCGCTGCATTACCATCTGAACAAGAAATGGCAAGACCAGCTCGAGGAGCGCATATTCACTCCAGCGAAATTACGACACACGACTGCGTACATTTCAAAGGCGCGCGCCAGGAAGTACAAGATCGCGGCGCCGTATGTCATCGACACCGATGCGGTCAATGCAGGCAAGATGGTGCGAAGCCAGCTCGATAAGACCGACGAGAACATGCAGTCGGCCGGTGGAGTATTCATGAGCATTTCGGACCTGGGCAAGTGGCTTAACCTGAACATGAACAGCGGCAAACTCGGCGGGAAACAGGTATTACCGGCCGATCTTATCCGCAATGCGCACACTGGATACACGAAGAGCACGCGTAATGAGCCGCCGTTTTCGGGTGATGGTGAGTATGGGCTCGGCTGGCAGATCGGCAAGTACCGCAACGAAAAGGTGATCTATCATCATGGCGGCTATCCCGGTTATCGCAGCCATGTCTCATTCATGCCTGACAAAAAAATCGCAGTCGGAGTGATGGTGAACAACGACGCGATTGGCGGACGCCTGGCAGATATGCTGGCTGCTTATGCTTACGACTGGTGGCTGCGAACAGAGAATCTCGAGGCTGATTACGCCAAGCAAATACAGGACACCCTTAAGGCTTTTGAGAACAGAAAGCAGGGGATCGCCGCTGAGGCCGCGAACCGGGCAAAGAGAGAGTGGCAGCTAACAAAACCGTTCACTGACTATGCCGGTAAGTATAAGAACGACATACTGGGAACAATCGAGATCGTCGCAAAAGAAAAAGTCCTCGCTGTCCAAATGGGCAAACTGAACACAGTCAGCACGCCTTATACCCAGCCGGACACTATTCGCGTCGTGATGCTGCCCGGAGGAAACGGTGAGGTAATCGGCTTCATCAAGGATGCCGACGGGAAGTTCGGATCGTTGAATTTTGGGGGAGTCACATTCACAAGGGTTGCGAAATAGTCTATATCGCAGGGAGTCTTGCGGCTTCGCCGCCGTCGGTGCGGAAAGGCTGTGCCTTTCCGCAAAGCCGCAAATCGGAATCGGACTTTTTGTGCAAAGCGGTCCAGATGTATGAAAACGTCGGTTGATAGATGACGTCTTGAGGGAGCACCTTCATCTGGCGTTGTAACTCATCGAGGGCTCATGCGATGGACCTGCGCGACGAGTATCTGTCAGCGTATTTGCAAACCCCACATCTTCGATGAAACGTTCCCCGTCAACAGCGCTTTCAATCCGGAGGTCTACGTCACGCCGCCACATGCGGTCGCGATGGAGTTCGATCTGTTCGGGGAGAGATGGCGTGGGCATCGGGTTTAAGGGCGCTAGGTTAGCAAAGTTAATGGCTTTGCCGCAGAAGTCCAAGCTTCGTGTTATTTCGCTTGTTTCGTGTGTTTCGTGGATCGTATTTTTATCCGGCCAAAAAATCGATCCACGAATTACACGAAATAACACGAATTTCTTATCGTGAGATTTCGTGAATGAATGCAACCTCGAAACCAATTCTTAAACCCGCGGAGCGGGTGACAGCGTAAAGTCTCGCACCCCAGCCGAGATGCTCGGCTGGGGACCCCGCCCTGGGGTGGAGCGCAGCGGAACCCCAGGACCAGCCATGCAAAAACATTTGCAAAGCCCGCGGAGCAAGCGGGCGGGCCGGACGAGGATAAGAGCGACGGCTTTGCGTATGGCGGATGGGCAGCGCCCTTTGACGACGACGCGATCGGAGCGGCCGTGAAAAAGATGTTGGATATGCCGATCGACCTTTTACTGGGGCGAAAAACTTTCGATATTTGGGCGGCGTTTTGGCCGCAACATGGCGACATTTGGCCCAACGTCAACACGGCCACTAAATACGTCGCATCGAACACCATGACTTCTTCCGAATGGCAGCCCTCGGTGTTTTTAAACGGGGATGTTGCGAAAAAAGTCGCCGAACTCAAGCAAGGGGAAGGACCCGATCTGCACATTTGGGGAAGCTGTAATCTGCTCCAGACGCTTATGAAGCATGATCTGGTCGATAATTTCTGGCTGATGATATATCCGATCACGTTGGGCGTCGGAAAACGGCTGTTTGCCGATGGCACGATCCCGGCGGCGTTCAACGTAACGGAAAGCATTGTCGGCTCGAGGGGCGTCATTCTCGTGAATTACGAACGTGCAGGCGCTCTCAGTTGACTGAACATAAGGTTACACAATTATCGTCCCCCACTTACTCGCGATGCCTGCCGGCCTCTTCATCAAGCAATCTTGTAGTGCCCTCAATCACGCAGTCCCAACCGGAAGTCTATAAACATTCGCGCCGTGAAAACTGGAGCAGCTGTCGATCTTCGGTCTCCCGAACGACTATCTGATAACAGCTTTGCTTCAAGACTCGATTTCTGTGGTATGGAGTTTCGTGTTTAGTTCGTGTGACTTCGTGGATCGTTCCTTTTGTCCAGAAAAGTAAGAACGATCCACGAAGTCACACTAACCAACACGAACCAAAACACTCCTACCCTCGAGCTAGATCCGACTTTTGAGGCAAAGCATCTGATAACCGAAACGATGAGCTACGGCTCTCTGAGTCACAGGAAACAAGGAGGAATTGATGAAATACCTCTGTTTGGGATACATCGAGCCAGGAAAATTCGACGGGATGACCGAGGACGAGCAACACGCAATGCTCGACGAATGCTTTGAGTACAACGACCACCTGCGCGCCAACGGACATGTTGTTGCCGAAGTACCTCTTCAGCCTCCGGAGACCGCGTTGACCCTGTACTGGAAAAACGGCAAAGTCGCGACGACCGACGGTCCCTATGCTGAAACCAAGGAACAGCTCGGCGGCATTCACATCCTTGAGGCGCGAGACCTCAATCATGTCATTCAGCTTATCTCGCAGCATCCAGGCATGAAGTGTGGATCGCTTGAGATACGGCCGTTGCGGATTTGAGCGAAATGATAAAGGAGAGCGAGCTGCGGCGCGAAAGAATACCTCGCCATGAGCGCGGCCAACCGTTAAGGTTTACCCAAACGCCCCAGTAAACGCACGCCACAACCTGATGGAGGTTCCCCCAGACAATCCCAACGAGTATGTCCGTCGCAAACGATTCCCACCGGGTTTCTTCGAAACGATGGTCGACTGGACGACCACACAACTTCGCCGGCGTGTACCAGCCAGGCGTTAGGTTCCTCAGCCAGCACGTTCTTCAGCCTGAAGGGCTGGGAGAAAGTAGCCGGGGGTCGAAGCGAAGCGTAGACCCCCGGATTATGTCGCATCCATTTCTCGACCCTGAAAGGGTCGCAGAATTCTTCTGGCACCCCTCCAGGGTGCAAATTCATGTCTGCCAATTCCGGGGGTCTGCGCTTCGCTTCGACCCTCGGCTACTTTCTTACGAGCCCTCCGGGCTGGTCTTTGGTCTACTGTCGTTTCTTTACCACGTGAACCCGTCGTTGCTCCAATCTTCGCTTCCGACACCTACGACGGCTATCAAAATTGGCCGACAATATCTCCGAACAGGGGTTGTACAATAGTCGTATTGTGCTGCAGGATGCTAACCGACTAATGAGGAGTTGAAATGGTTATCCAAAGACTACGGCCAGGCGCTTTGCATGGTCGGGTCACAAAGAGCCTGCGAGTTGCAGATTTTATTCTGACGGAAGCAGCGTTCGCTCCGCAGTCCACGTTGCCGCGGCACGCTCACGAAAACTCGTATTTCTGTTTTGGGTTGCAGGGAGTCTATACCGAGCGATACGGAAAGCGAGAAGTTGTTTGCCGCCCTTCTGCTGTGACGTTTCGCTCTTCGGCCCAAACACACGAAGCTCTCGTTCATGGCGCAGACACCCGAGTCTTCGTGCTGGAGATTTCTTCCCAGTGGATCGACAGACTCCGAGCAGATTCCCTTACGTTGGAAAGCGCATTTGAGTTTTATGGCGGTACTTTGACGCGACTATGCGCGCGCCTCAATCGTGAGTTTCACAAGACCGACAGCGCAGCGAAATTAGCGATTGAAGGTTTAGCACTCGAGCTTTTAGCTGAGGCCACGCGACAGCCTTCCAAAGGAATCGGAGCAGCACCTCTCTGGCTCAGGCAAGCTCGCGAAATGGTTATCGAACACTTTTCCGAAACCCTGAAGCTCACGCAGATCGCTGCTGAAGTGGGTGTTCATCCCGTTTACCTGGCTACAGCTTTTCGCCAAAAGTTTGGAGTCACGGTTGGTGAATTCGTCCGCAAGCTAAGAATCGAACATGCCTGCGCCGAACTCAATAAGGAAGACCTGCCGTTGTCCGCGATCGCTTTGCAGGCAGGCTTCGCGGATCAGAGCCACTTCTCAAAGGTCTTTAAATCGTATGTTGGTATGACGCCGCGCGAATATCGAACCCTCGTTCGCGGTTCTTAAAACCATACAAAATCATAATCTGGTAACAGACGAAAAAGTTATCCTTTGTTAACATGTGGGTTGATTTCGCTCTGTGCATCCTCTGTGGTTCTCTGTGTCTCTGTGGTCATCTTTTGCTAAAGGTAATTTCACCACAGAGGCACAGAGTTCCACAGAGACTCACAGAGGTCCTGAGATAGACATAACCTACGGCTTAGGTAAAGGACTATGAGAATCGGATTGCTATTGTTTTGTTTCCTTTTCTTGCCAACTCAAGAAGTTATCGCGCAAGACAGACTCTCGCCAAATCAGACGGTCGCCAGAACGATCGAGCCCGGCAAGACTGACCTCTTCTCAATTCCCCTGAAGGACGGTGACTATTTCAACGTCTCGATTGGGTATAAGGGTAGGATCAACTTCTTCCTTCTGAACCCCGACGGAACGATTGCTCGCCGCCTTGTGGGAACATCCGGTGAGGGAAAACCGTCGTTTCCCTTCGCCGCCGAAGGCGCCGGCTCGTATTCGTTCAAGATTGAGAATCCGGGCGACCAATCAGCCAACTATGAATTGGCCATCGGTGTAGTGACCTCGCTCAACGAGCGACTCAAACCAGAGCCCTGGAGCGATCCCTATCCGACCACACGGATTCAGGCTCTTCGTAAACAGATTAGCGCAGGTCATACAAACACAGAGAGCTTTTGGAAACAGGTAGCAGCAGAGGGTACTCCGCTTACAGAGCCGTATGGTTCAGACGGCAAATATCAACTGGTGACATTCCTGTGGCGAAGTAAGCACGACACGAGAAATGTCTTCGTCAGAGGTTCTTTTCTCGGATTTTTCGTTGGTCCGCCGGCCGATTATTCTATGCATCAAATTGCTAATTCGGACGTTTGGTATTTGACGTTGAAACTCCCCGGCGGCGCTCGGTTTACCTATCAACTGTCGCCGAACGATCCCTTGACGTTTGATGGTCCTCGCGCCGCACAGCGCGCGGCCACCAGACAGGCGGATCCGCTCAGTCTTCATCCAGATTCAGGTTGTTCGCCAAATACCAGCAAGTTCAATTGTCAAAGCGTGGCGGAGTTGCCCGGAGCTGCGCCGCAACCATGGCTTGTCGCCAAACCTGGAGTAGCGCAAGGACGCGTCGAGAAACAAAGCATCAAGAGCGCCATTCAGAAAATTGATCGTTCCTTTTCCGTTTACACGCCGGCCAATTACAAAGCAGATGGTCCACCCAATGCGCTTTTGATTATCTTCGACGGAGAAGACCTGGCATCTGATCAGTTTCGGCTACCGACGTTGAACAATCTCATTGCTGCTTCCAGGATTCCTCCGACAGTAGCGGTATTTGTTGATAATGTTCCGCGCCGGCGTCTGGTAGATCTCGTCGCAAATCCGGAGTTCGCCGATTTTATGGCCAGGGAGCTTGTGCCCTGGGTTCGATCGCGTTACAACGTCACAAAGGATGCGAAGCAAACCGTTATCACTGGCTATAGCGCCGGTGGGCTCGTAGCGCCATATGTTGCCCTGCGTCACGCTCAGGTCTTTGGCAACGTGCTGAGCCTATCCGGTGCCTTTTGGTGGTCGTTTGAGCATAACGGTGGAGTATGCGGTCCGCGCTGTCCTGACTCGGGAGGCACTGGCGGAGAAAATTCCAAGGACGCAACCACCGAAGGCAATTTCCTGGTTAAGGAATTCCTCGCGAGTCCGAAGCTCCCGTTGCGTTTCTATTTTGCGGCCGGAACATTTGAAATGGACAGGGATGGCGGTGGTGGTGGCATTCTGGAAAGCACGCGTCACTTGCGTGATGTGTTACTGGCAAAAGGCTATCAGGTTCACTATCAGCAGTTTGTCGGAGGCCACGACGGTTTAAGTTGGCGTGGCGCGCTCGCCGACGGCCTGATCACTCTGCTGGGAGTTCATTAGAGTCAGGAGTTCTTCTATTCACGATTTACCATTTACGATTTTCATCCGCAACGTCATACTTCGTCGACGTGGACCAGCAAGGCGTTAAGCCATTGACTTAGTGACTGCGGGTCACCATTTACCATTCACCATTTACCATTCACTAGAATGCGCCCCCTCCGGTATTCCATCAACGTCACATTGGATGGGTGCTGCGATCATCGTGCAATGATCGCGGACGAAGACTTGCACCGTCACGCGATCGAGAACATCGCCCATTTATGCGCCGGTTAAAATCCTACTCAATCGGGTATCGGTTGCTGGGGTGAGGACAGTAAGCATTTGGAGGCTGAATGCTTCCGCCCAATCTTGAAAGGCCGGCTCCAAAGTGGGCCTTTAGGTTTTATAGTGCGGTTCTATTTCTTTTCTTCGAAAATGGAATACAGGTAGGTTGTGGGAGTGCGACTATGAAATCGAATCCAATAATCTGCGTATATCGCAACCGACCTATTAATACCCAACGCCCTACTCCGATGCTGAACCGTGGAGGCTTCCCAATATATCCAGCCTCCAGCAAATGGTCATTGTCCACAACAACCTCACCCTCACTCACACTCACCGGCAGTATGTCATTCATACTTTAGGTAAGTTGGTTTACATCAGAATCGTTCCACAGCCGACCTAACACTTCGTTATTATTTTCAGCCGTAGATGTCATGGCTTTTAGCGGAACTTCTTCGGCAGGTCCAGCTCGTCGTCTATTAAAACATCGGTAGAGATTCCACCTGTCATCTTTGCGCTGATCCACCCGAACAGGTCGCAGAAGAAATAATTAGTTCCGTAGGATAAAGAGAAGTTGTTAACCTTCTCGCAACATACTCAACACAAGCGGCTTTGCCTCGCGGGTAATTGTGTATAAGCGATTCGAGGTATGGGCAGCGTCATGAGGGTCCAGCGGGTTCCATTGTAAAAAGAAGAATTGCGGTGGAAACCGAAAGCCATAAATAGCATCGTAATAATCCAACTCTAGGACCACGTACTGATGTTGCGTTGTGTTAATAAACACATCTCCGTGGCTAAAAGAATAATCAAAGCCTGATGCTATATCATTGACTGCGCGATGAATAGACCTCGACCGCATGACCATTATCTGCTGGCATGAGGATAGTCGATGTCGCTGTCAAATCTTTTGCTGGGTTCTTTCCAACTTGCTTTAGCTTAATTTCAATGTAGGGGCTATAACCATAGTGCGACTCATCATCCGGCACCGTACCCATTTCCCCTTCAACAAAAGAAAAGTACGGCCGGAGATTTGTACGGTCTTCTTTTCTTTGGTTTCGAAGCTCAAGAACGGTTAAATAGACTACTGAAGCAGCACTAACCGCCCCTAATGCGCTAAAAAGATTGATAATTAAACCGAGAGTATTCCCGGCATCCTTGGGCCATGGAACGAGGCGGATAATAATCAGTAATCCAACAAGCGCCCAAAAAATCCAAACTCCAAGCGGAACTTTTTTCTCGTCTTTCACTATTTAGATACACTTCCAACTTTACCAGACACAAAGCTTCTGTATCCACCATATACACAGGGGACCAAAAGTTATTCAAGTATTTATCACGAAGGTTGCGAACTGGAGTGATTCGGCGCAAGTGGTGGTCGGGAGTTGAGAAGTCGCCACTCACTGCTCCCACTTTAATCTGCGCCCAATCTAGGCTGGTTTATATAGCGATGCGCTAAAAGCTGTCCTTCATGAATTGTATCGAATTATTAATTCGCGGCTGGTGTTACACGGACAAGGGGAATGAGACCCTGTGAATTAATCACCATGCTCCAGTAAAAAAAAGGATTCCCTGCGCTTGAAGCTTGCGACAAACAAGCACAAGGAACCATGTTCATTTCGCAAGCTATCGAGTATTGATTTGGAAAGGGTGGTCCAGACTTAGGGCTAACTTAATAATAACACGAGACTGAAGGTTGTTCGGTTGGAGGGCCTATCGCTTATCTAAGCGGGATTCAGGATTTAGCCTCGGAGTTATCCACAACCTCTTCATCCAAAACCACCTTAGGTAAATACTGTTCGTGAATACTCCGCAGATACTCAAGCGCGGATTCGTCATCAGCAGAGTATTGTAATTGCTCCTGAAACAACTGGAGCCTTGCTCTCGCAGATTCGATTATCTGTCCCCATGATTTTACCCAAATCACAACTCTACCTTCGTCCGGGTCGTGCAAAAGACCTTCTGGACGATTGTGTTGTTTTGCTCTCCAGCGAACCGAATCGGAAACTTCGTTTGATATGGCCCAGAAGACCCACCTTGTATCAGTATCCTTAAAGCGCTCATCGTTGGCGACCGCGAATGCATAACTAGTGATTTGGTCTGCTACTGTTGTATCAATCGGCTGGCTTGGACGTTTCAGTTCGATTACAAGATGTTCGCGCTCTTCTTTCTTCGGGTGGGGGATGCGTCTTGAAAGCATCAAGTCAACAATCCCGGTTGAGCCGTCCTCTCGCACTACACCCTCTAACTTACCTGGTTCCCGGCCTAAGAGGTGGATGTGCCGCCGCAAAACCTCGGTTAAGGATTTATCGCTGGCCGAAAGGTTAAACTCTTCTCCAAATATCCAAGTCTCTTCGGCAAGTATTTTATGAAGCTGCTTACGTTCAAGCAGTGTTTCTCGTGAATCGAGTCTGAAAATCAATATTTCAAGCCCGTTAAGAAAATTCAATCGGTCGGCAACTTTCTTTGACGCATTGATAATTGCTGTTAAGGAAGTGCGCTCAAGTAAACCCGCAAGCTCATCTTGCTTCTCTTTCGGCAAATCTAAAACGTCAATCAGAATTCTTTGGACCGCTTGAGGACTCTCCTCTACAGCCTGTTTCAACAACTGGAGTGTGATTTTCTTGCTGCGGTTATCCAATCTTTCAAAATCAGGTAAATACTCATTGATGTTCAACGCAAGAACATCGAACACTTGACGTTCGGCTTCTTCGATAATGTTGTCTGGTTGACCTTGATAGGGATAAACCGCGTCCTCTTTCCACTCTTCAACTATCTCAGTGGCAGCTTCAGCCGCACGGCCTCGGAAATGGTCCTTCAGTTTTCTTCTTGCAGACTCAACGATGTCTTTTACTTCGGGATTTAAATCTGGCAAGAGATTGTTTTGGTCGGCAAGCTCGGCAAAAAACTCTGACTTGAGATAGGCGGTGAAATTAAATCCTGGCGCCCTTATACCAGCGCGAGTTTCTTCAAGAGCGAAACCGAAGGCATCGCACAGATAAAGATTCCGGTCTGTTGGAGTATTCCACTCGATGATGGTTAAGACTGCATCGATTGGTCTATTGTCGGCTAGCTTTACAAATTGGAGAGGGTAATCAATGACCTGTTTCTCAACATCCTTAGGGTCTATCTGCTTTCCCTGATACCAGATTTCTATATCGGGATACTGGCGAAGATAGAGGGCAAAATGTTCACTTAATTCCTGATGGGCGTTATCGCTTAACAGAGAAACGAAATTCTTATTAATGTCATCTATTCGAACCTCAGTTCCTATGCGACTCCTCTTAGCCGGTAATTCATCGCCAATAACGAATGTTCCAAGTGTGTTAGCGTTGCCTCGGATGATGTATTCAAAAGCCTTCTTTTCTTTCTTGTATTGTGTGGTCCATTCCACACGATTACCCAGAGAGAAAGCTCTGAATCTGCCTTGTCCTGCTTTGCCGTGCAGCCGGCGTCTAGTTCTTGAGTGGGGGACATCTCGTTTCCAAGAACCTCCCAAATTTTCAAAAGCTGGTTCTGCTTGAACGTAGTCAATTCCATGACCGTTATCTCGAACAGTAATTGAATCGATTCCTGACATCACGTTGGTATGGATATTGACTTCTACTTTAGTGGCATCAGCATCAAGCGCATTCCAAATAAGCTCCGCGACTGCGTGAAGAGGACTTCTCACCTTGGTCATTCTTTCAAGGTGGTCGCTCTGAACTTTTACTTGGACCTCTTTCATTTTTTGGCTACTTTGCCTTATACCCAAACTTACCGTTTAAATGGGCTGCAATGCTTTTACCTGGGAATAAATTGAGTCTTTGTCGGTTCTTAGAATCTCTCACCTTCCTTAGATAACTACTGTGTATAAATCACTAAAAGGCATGCGGTCCGGTGGATTCTCCGGCATGGGTTCTATTTCAGCTCTGAACATTTCACAGATGATACAATGTCTCAGAGGGAAGCTAAAAGGCTATTTAGGTATCGTGGCAATGTTGATGAGCCAAGAAGCGGCTGCTCCAAGAATAAAGAAGACAAAATTACTGCAAATCCTTTCCAAAAAGACCCGCGATTCTCTTTCTTCAACTCACCTCTAAGTAATTGAGCGACTGCTTCCACTTCCGGTTTTTTCAACTGAACTAGCTTATTGTATTGGTCGATGTCCTTTTGAAGCTGGGTTACCAAATTAGACCTAGCTGTTATTTCGGCCTCAATGTTGTTAATCAAACTAGTAGCTTCTTCTAAAGATTTTGTAAGGCGCTTCACGCGGTCTTCAATGCGTTCCGGGGGCCGTTTTCGTCGGATAATTCGCTGTGTTATGTCAAATAGAACATTACCAAGAAGAGCAGTCGCCACTCCTGCCAGGACAGTAACCAAAACCTCAATTGACATATTGCAGAAACCTCTGTGGAAGTGAGATTGACGGCTTAATCCCGTCGCAACGATGCCCACTCCTTTATTACAGTGAGCGGGGGCGACCCGCCCTTCCTGACTGCACTCTTCCCAACCCCGTTCTCTCCTACTAACCCACTCAAGCCTTTGCAGAAGGATATTTGGAAAGGATCTTTGAAGTTTTTATACCCGGCGATGTTTAGCGTGGATAGATACATGAGGTAGCAGAGAGCAAGCGTGTTGAACCTACGGATGTGACACCTGCTGTTTATACTGCATTCCGATTTTGCTTGCCGCTTCGGAATATGTCTTCTTTTCGTCAGGCGTAGCTTCATCTGACGTAGCAGCCAATCGCAATCCATCCATTAGGTCTCGACCAGCCTCGAATATGAATTGCGTGTCCGATAGTCTCGGTTCAAGCTGCTTCATTAACCAATACACCTTGGTCGCGTCCTTCAATCTCTTCGTCAAATCCAGTACATCCTTCTTATCTGCGGACTTGGAAAACATACGCATTGTGTCGCTTGTTAAGTCGTTCGCTTGCGGTATGGCTTCCTTCAAGAGTGACAATATCTTTGGTCGATCTTTGAACTCACCGTATGAGTCCAATACCCCAGCATAATAGACGGCGTTGTTTGCCCATTCTGTCGTTTTAACTGGTTCTCGTTCGACAACACTCATATTCCATATCGCTTCTTCCATTCGACCAGACTGGCCAGATTCGTGGATGACGCGTCCTTTAAGAAATGTAACTTTTGACTCGGCATCGGCCGACCATTTGAGCGCGAGTTTAAGCATCTGTTCTGCTCGGTTAAAGTTTCCGCCGGCCCGCAACTCATCAGCGCGCTGATACAGAATCTCCACGCGTTGCGCTGGAGGCACGTTAAGAAGAATGCGTTCGCCATCCGGTGACACAAACAGATCCGCAATTCGCCGGGTCACTTTTTCATTAAACGTGTAGTCGTCATTGAATTTGATAGAAAGAAACTCTCTGGTCATTGGTAACATTCTAAATGCCCCTACCTGCCCCTCGGAGGATGACATTAATATTCCCCGGTCTTTCAATTCTCTTATTGCCGCCTCAACCGACGCTTCAGGGGTGTCCAGAATCATCGAAACGGAGATAGCGTTCCAATCCTCACCAATATACGGGCACAAAAGCGCTGCGTCGCGAGCCGTTGGTGTCAACGACTCGTACATCGTCCCGAACGAAAAACTTAAAAACTGTCTCTTTTCGGCGTCTGTCTTCCCAAGACGATGAACTGCTTCCTCCAAAGAGCCCGACGAAGCCGCGATTGCGGCCGCCCATTTCAAGGCCAGCGGCACCTTTCCCGTAATTCTCAATAGCTCATCGACATGTTCTTGCTCCGCTACGGCCCCTGTATAACCTTGTAGCTCGAGTTCGTGTGACAGTAATTCTTGAGCTTCGGAATCCTTCATTTCCGGTATCGACAAGGTCAATGGACCCAACCCCTTATCGATTCGACTAGTAACTAATACCTTCACAGGATCTGGAATCTCTTCTGCCAGAAATCGCAACAGGTCTGCATCGCGTGTTTCTTCAATGTTGTCCACTAAGAGCAATCCGGAACAGTCCGCCATGGTGGAAATAACACTTCGTTTCAATTCATCGTGATCGGCCGGAACCGTAATCTGCAAAACCTTTGCAATTTCGGTCAAGAATTCTGTTAGTCCCGCAAACCCCGCTTGACGTGAAGTAGTTTGACCACCGTGCCATATTTGAGTCTTTGCGGACTGCGAAACGATGAAGAGATACTCCCGAGCGTTATGAAGTCTTCTGGCAACCTCGATCGCGATTTCTGTCTTTCCAACACCGCCAGGTCCATCCAACGCTACGATTGGGTGTCGCCTTCTCAAAGCCTCTGTTACTTCGAGGATTTGTTCCTGACGGCCAACGAATCGATCACAGTAGGGTGCTAATAAGCGAAAATAGGGTTCGTCAATGTCGTACAAGTACGCTCTAAGATGCGCTATTGATGCACCCGTAAACAGCCGTTCGAGTTGCGAAGGCTCCTTGCATAGAATCGATTGATCATGAAGTCGCATGTAGTATTCGCCCTGCCGAATTTCAGGACGGCCACTACTGTCATGCGGCCCATTAGTTGCCACAGGTACAGGCATGCCGTCCTTCTTAGGAACAAAAACCAGCCAAAGCACTCGATTATTGGGTACCTCGATCGTGTTCTGAAATAAGAGAATGTTAGGACCGGTATACTTTTGGAGTTTCTCTTTTATTTTGTAAGTGTCAATGACATACGGGCGCGGGATACCAGTGACGCGATAGTCATCGTCGACGCCGACGATTAGGACACCGCCCTTTGAATTGTGGAATGCCAAAACGTCTTTCGCTAAACGCGCAATCTCGCTGGGAGTATCGAGCCGCAATTGTTCCTTGTAATCCCAGTAGTCGCTCTCGTCCTTGTGTAATAGCTGGGTGCGGTTGTGCGACAATAATGTATCTACGAAATTTGAACCCATTTCGCGTGCTTTTAGTGAGTGGACAATGCTTCCAGAGAGGCTAGAGGGAGCCATGACGAAATCTCCTTTATGAAGGTCTGCAAGGAACGCCCGGAAAGCAAGAGCTTTTGCGCTTCGTTCGGTTTAGAAATCGAATGAGTGGTTACGGAGATTTTCCGTGTACCAGCGGCCGTGCCAGGGATAGACTGCATTCGGATGATCCGATTGTGGGGGCTATATATACCCGCCGAAGCGTCGCGTCAAGTAAAAGTCAGGAACGTGATGCTGCTTATGTTCACAATAGCAGATTGGCCCATGAGGTCAAGGGGGGTTGGGGATAACTTAAAAATCATCCTCTTCTGATTCTGCTTCCCGTGTTTTGCGATATTCCAGCGTTCGCAATGATACAGGGTAATTTTCAAACAAATCTTGAGCCTGTTCATGGGTGAGCATGATTAACTTAAATTCTCCAAAAACTTCATCTTCGTCCCTTTCTTTGAGAGATGAATAAGTTTCACTTTCAACAGATAGTTTATGGTCTTGGTAAAGTGCTGCTGTAGTACCAATACCTCTCCATGTTTCTGCATCCTCTTGTTTCTGGAATAAATAAACTGCCGGTCTATCTATGTTTTTAGTGTTGTGCGCGAGGATTTTATCCTCGGTTTCATCAACCACATAATAAAACTCATCATTCTCATAGTTATCCATTTCTTCGTCAGGAATCCTTTGGAAGTCATTCTCAAAAAGGTAACCATATTGCTTATAAATTCTGCCATGCTTTCAGTAGATTCTCTGATGTCTCTAGGGACTGGTAGTAATTCGTCAGTTTCTTCTTGTTCAGACCCGTCTTTTTTTTCGTCTTCCATCTGTGGACACTCCTTAAATGATTTCTCCATCTTAGCTCGTGCTTCACAATTAGTCATGATGCGTTAGCTACATATAAAACTTGTACTTTGGTTCTGGGTCACGGTCTTTTGGAACCTCTCGCAAAATATCTCCAACTAGATGCGAGAATCTCAGGGTGATTGGTAGCAGTCCGCTAAATTCAGCGGAGTTCCAATTCATCTTAGTAAGGACCAAACTTTCATGAAGAAGCTGCTTTAGAGAAGTGTCTCCAACGTGGTCGGTAATTTGAAGGGGTGATGGAACATGGCCGTGCGGGTATTCACCGAGTAACGGGATATAGCCATTCGTGTAAAGGTAAGAAACCGTTCCGACATTTAACGCTGTTCCTCGAAGTGGCGGGTACTTGCCTAACCTGAGCAAGCGCACGTCGCTGCTCGGAGACAATGAGAGCAAATCGTACTGGTTAACCTTCTTAAGAGCTTTTTCAAATCCAGTTTGTTCGGGCGGGTTATAGCGGGAGGTTTTGTGAACAACTACTCGCTGGGGCAACACTCCTCTTTCCTCTTCGTATTTTTCTAGGACCCTTTGAATCAACTCTCCGGCAAGTTCTTCGGTGAGGTGTGGACTCTTACCATCTTTGGTTTCGTCCCATTGAAAATCTTGTCCGCGCAAGATTAACCCGTCGCCGTTTTCATCAAACGCTTGAACAACGCTTGCGCGAAGCAAAGAAGCTTCTCCTAAAGGCCGGAAGAAACTTATGCCAATGAAGCAGCTATCAGGAGCCAGTCCGGTTGGTCCCCACGGCAATCCCTCTACCTTGAAGTAAAGGCCGGTCATTAAATTCCAGGCAATTTTTGCTTTGTGGTCTAGTTGCCTACTTCTGCTAGAAACTCCAGCAGTCGTTGTCTCCTGTAAGATTTGTGTTGGCTGGTAAAACTGCATAGCCAAACTCTTGAACGCTCGACGCAAATCCCTGTGGACTGGTCCAAGTCCCTTTTCAAAATAGTCAGTTACTCGACATTCTTTGTAAAGCTCTTTTGATAGTACCAAAAAGGTGTAATCCAGAGGATGGTCTTTCCGATTTAGGAGTCTTAGTTTGTCCTCTAACAGCTCCAGTAGAGTTTCAAACCGTAACCGGCTTCTTCTGATGGAAAGTATGTCCAGACTCTCTTGCCTGGTTATTGGTTCTACAATCTTACTATCCGTCAGAATCTCAGAGTAAAATCCTCTGTCTAACTTGAATCCGGGAAACGGCGCGGTGTCCTCATCCCCTGCGACGCCTTCACAACATTCGGCTATAAAGTCTTGGGCGTGAGAAACAGACTCTGCGGTTCCTATAAACCCGACCTGAATTTCTTTCTTGTGGCGCGTCGTTCCGAGTGACCGTGGTCCGTATAAAGGTATGCCTACCTTCGGGTCAGGGTGGGTGTTTCCGTCCGCAAACAGTAATTCAGGTTCTCTCAACCAGATTGTAGAAGTCTTCGGAGCATCTAGTTCTAGCGGAGTAATTTTAGATGGGGATTTCGACTTCGTCGTCTTGTACCGCTTCATCTGCCTCCTGCCACTCTTCCCAATCCAATTCCTCTCCTGTGAGTGATTCGTCCCTGTCAGCCAGGGTGAATAAGTCTTCGGGATAGACTTCATTCTTGAAGGGCTTGTCGTCGTCTTCAATACCAACCCAATCCACATCAAACGTAACCAGCTGAACGTCAATAATCGCTTTCTGGCTTCCATAGTCGAAAACAAATCTTGGTTGTCCTTGGGACAAGAAGTCGCGCCAAAAAACGATTTCATTGAAATAAGCATCGTTATACATCTTGGCTTTTATCTTGGTGACGCGGCGGCCAATCGTCTCGGGTGGCAATTCAGTCGTACCGTCTTTCGTTAGATGTCTTTCCGGGCGGATTGAAAGAAACCACTGCTTGTCATCCATTTGATGGAAATAGAGCCGCGCCGCTAAGTGGAACCAATAACCTTTTCCTTCTCCGCTGTGCTTAAACTTTGGCTCCCACGCGACCTGCCTGTTTTGTTCCTCGCGGTTAGGTGAACGGTAAGTCACACTTCTCTCTACGCCCTCTTCTAAGACAGGAAAATAGAATCGCTTATGCTCTGGAAGGAAACGCACTTGGAGCCTCCCGGTGTGCTTATACAATGACCCATTAAGCAGGGCGATATACAGCCGTTTCCAATCCGGGTCTTCCCATAGCTCGGTTGAGCGGTATCGAATTACTTTGCTGGAATCTATGACAGAAGAAAAAGGATTTGGGTGTTTCAAATCTTGGAAGGCGTACAGCCTGTCATCTCTTAAATAGAATGGCGCAATCTCATAAGGGTCTCCCTCTTTTCGCGCCGGATAAATTATCCGTTGTTTCACTTCCTCGCGTTCTTGCGAATTGAATCCGCAAGGCGCCGAGAACACTGCTTGGGGCAAGTGAGTTACAGAGAGAAGCGTGCTTTGAATTTTTTCGTGCTTGAGTTGAACTGGTGACGTCGCCGACGCTTTCCTTAAGGCTTTGTCAACCCAACCTTCGTGGTCATTTTTCATTTGCCGCAGAACGGCAACGCTGTACGTGTTAACTTGCGAATCAACAATCTTATGATGGTCGCGGCACAGTAGAATCAAATTCGGGTGCTTTTCTCTTTCGGCTTCTTCAAGGGGTTCGTTGCCGCGAGGTCCCTGTCTGCTGCCTGCGACGATGTGGGCTATCTCGCCGATAATAGCCGCATCATCTTGTGGAGTTGGATTTTCGACTAATTTCTTTCCACACTTCGGAAAAGCACAAACTCCTCCTGAGTTCATGAATAAAACATGCTTTTCTTTATCGCGTGGGTCTTTTCTACTCATCTTCTTCACACCGGGGACGCGAGGTTGAGGCCACTATACCTTGTGGATAACTCAGTTGACATATTCTACATGTTTGCTATCGTATAAGTAAGACCATTAAACCCCCAAATATGCGTCAGGAATACCTCACGCAACGCATCCGAAAGCGCACGGTCGAACGCTTACGTAAATAGGAAAGAAAATTAAAGCTGCCCGTTTCAATCTCAGACCGTTTTGATCAGTTCTTGGACCAGGCGGAAAAGAAACCTCATGGACCAAACCGTAAACGAAACCTACCTCAAACTCTCAAGTAAAATCCCTTCCGGGAAGTCTCTTCCTGGGCCAAGACATCACGGTCGCAATCTCAAATAATGAAGTAACCAAAAACTACATCTTCAACGTGTTGAAGGAAGAGATAAACGACAATCAAGATTCCACGGTTTATAAGACATTTATCTGCAAAGCATTAATTGAATAACATGGACTCAAAACTTCTCAACAAAGCAATCACAATTTCAGCTAAGGAGGAAAAGCTACAAGCCGGAAAGCCGGTAGTAAAACTGAAAGATGAAAAAGGACTCACTTATACAGTCTATAAATTCAAACAAGACGGAACCAAGTCAGTGGCGTGGGGACAACTCGCAGATTAAACCTGGGGGACACCGTTCAAATCGGATATGTGGAAGACATAAAAGAGTCCCCTGAATTTGGCACAGTCACCTATCGCACTATCCGCTCTTTCAATAAAGACGTGGGGAGGGCATGAAAATCTATGAAGCTCTCAATAGACCACCTCAAGCAGGAACGGGCCATGGTGGGGCAAATTTTGCGTCACAGAGGGGTTCTATTGATGCGTTTGGTCGCAGATTAGGGATTCAAGGTCATATAATCGCCTTGCTGAGTAATGCGTCTGTGGTTGGCTGTCTCAAGGGAATCCGCACCGAAGATATGGTTGGCGTTGTGCGGGTGATGATACTAATTGAAGACGAAGTGAGAAACAGATAAACGGAGTCAGTCCGGTCTCGGAGCCAACGTCGCAAACTGCGACGACTGAGCCGGTAATCCATGTTGAAGATGAAGACCTGGGTAAAGATTTGCCCTTCTAGAAACAAGCTTCCCGAAACCGCCTCACAAGGGCGATTTTCTCGTGTGCGCCTCTAACCAAATCAAAAAAGTTTAGGGCCGGTCCTTGCCGGCCCCTTTACGAAGTCTTGGCTTCTCGCCCTTCCGCTGCAGCGGCGGTCCGTAACCTCGCCTACGGTCAGGTTTGTCAATCGGTCTTGTCGGCCTGGGGCGTACACAATCGCCTTGGATATGCAGTGGCGTCGTCCGATAAGGTGCCTAGTCTAGCTAGTCCTAGGGCAAGAACTGAAAATCCGTAGCCTGACGCGGGTGTCTTCCCCGTTCAGTTTCCTGCACAATTGACAGCGGGGCAGTCCAAAAGTTTGGTTAACATTTGGTACCTCCCTTCGTGCGCAAGTATATCATCTTAGCTGCCCAAGGCCGCTCCCGAATGGGGCGGCTTTTGTATTGTTCTTCTACTCGCGACCCTCGCCAGTGTAGGGACGTTGAAACACAATACGCGGGCCTATGCTTTGGACCAAAGACAAGCTATTCTTTTAATGTGTATAACGACAAGAAAAGGCATACCCTCTTCCTTCTTGGACTCAATAAGCTAGCGAGTGGAAACCCACAGCAAAGCGTGGAGACAACAGCCCTAAGTAAAGAAATAGGCATGGTAGAACCAGAGATTGCCCTTGTCGCTAATTACTTAAAAGCCGAAAAACTAATAGAGTTTCGCAACTTCAATTTCGTTAACATCACTCACCAAGGCACAATAGAAGCGGACAGAATTATGACTGAGCGGTTTGAAGAGAAAGAACGGCGCGTTCTGCAAAAACACTACGACGAACGTGATAGACACCCGAGAGGTATTCACCCTGACGAGTTGGCTGCGGCTTTAGATATGGAGCTGCGCGACGTGCAGGAAATTATTCTAGAGCTTGATAATAAGAAGTGGATTGGCGGCTCGGATGAAGTGTCCTGGATACTGCCGGCTGGGATAAAAGAAATTGAGAAGCTTCCAGAACAACCAGCACAGAACATCGTTCAGTTTTATGGGCCTAACACCGGTTCTGTTCAGATAGGTTCACATCAAACACAGAACATCTCCTATAACCAACCTATAAGCGAGATTCTTCCTAAACTAGCTGAGCTAATTGCCGCTGTTAGACAAAGAGACTTTGAGGATAAGGACGAAGTAGTTGCCGATTTAGAACGGGTGCAATCTCTCGCGCAAGGCGAGATTAATGAGGGGACACTCAAGCGCATCCAAACAAAGTTAACTGCAGCTAAGACAACGATGGAGATTGTCGGATTAGCCTATCAGTCACTTCCCTACTGGCCGTTGATTTGGGGATTCTTCCATAAGTAGCTTTCAAAGCCCCGATAACTTCATGGATCAAGCCATTTATTTTTATCGGCAATCTCGTTTATAGTCCTTTCGAATTTTCCATTCCACTCAGGGACAGCTGTTCTCAGAATAGAATCGATCTCCCTCCAAAGCTTTCACAGAACGGAGTCCAAGTGCGTTGCCTGTAATTGAACCTATTGTGTCGGAAGAGAAACTCAGGCAGCTGCTAGATGAGCAGCACGAGTCGGAGCTTCTCGACTATAAGGCCAGGATTTGTTTGGATGAGACGCGCGACGTCTTAGAGCTAGCAAAGGACGTTGGCGCCATGCAAATTGACGGAGGCTTCATCGTAGTTGGAGCCGACAATCAAGGTATTCTCACTGGCGAGCTTAGGGAGGGAGATGTCGCCCTGTTAGACGAAGCTAAGGTTCGACCAAAGCTTGCACGCTACCTTCCTGAGCCGTTCGAAATTCGTTGCGCGCATTACGTTATCGAGGGTAAGCACGCGGCGATAATTTACGTCACGCCAAACCCTGACGGTTTCTGTATCTTCAAAGCCACAGCCAATCACGCTGGGCGTCCCGTTTTTCGCGCCGGCGAGGTGTATGCCCGGCACGGAACTTCGAGCGAACCGTGGCGACAGGCCGACATTAAGAAGATCCTTGAGAAGCGAATAGCTGCCGAAAAGGAAAACTGGAGACGCGAATTCGCTTTATACCTGGAGGAAGCCCAACGCGGATCTCAAATGCAAGCGCTTTCACGCGCGCCCGCAGCGGCGCTCACGTGGCAACTTGATGAGGATAACTTCATTGGCATTGTAATCGAGCAACTTCGTAGCGGTGATGTTATACCCCTAACCCTACTGATTAACCGGTTACCAACCGAAGCCAAAGATCTTCTGACATCCGACCGCCCCGACGACTTCCTTACTCTGCTTGATAGACTGACCTGTCTGGCGGCGTTATTCCTAAGTCTCGATAAACCCAAGGAATTCGGTCGCGCTTTGGATGCCCTAAATAAGATTTACGATATCGGGCTCAGTCAGTCTGGGGAAGGTCGAAGTGATTTGGCGCTGAAGCCTTCTAAACTTTGGCTTGAAGTTATTAGACGAGTTTACGCGCTTGGCGCTTTGGCTGTGCGCCGAGAGGACTGGTATGCCGTTCGATCTTTGATTGTTCAAAGACCTAAGGGGCTCGTGCGGGGAGAGTTCTACAACAGTTGGCTCCGCCACTCGCTGACTATGGCGGCCCGAGCTGAAGATTTTCAGGAACAGAAGGATGGGCAACAGGTAGACGTCCCGTTACTTAGCTTGTGTCAGCAAACGGCTCTCCACCACGCATGTTTGTCGGAAGATGTTGACGAAGACAGCCTCTTGGATAGCATTGTTCAATTTGATGTCTTCTTCAATGTGATAGCGATATCATCTCAAACCCGTACGTTTGGCGAAGATTATTACCCGAACTTTTCGCGATTTTACTCAAATCGGTCGGACCCCGCTTTCCGACGAATCGTAGCAGACAAGACTGTCCGCGAAGTCTTGTCGATTAGTGACGGTGATCAACTTGCAGCCTCGCTTCGAAAACTTTTTAAGACCGCCCACCACGAATCCTTCAGATACTCGGGCTGGGAAGGAGTCTTCGATCAAGTCGTGAGAACTTTCTTGGATGAGCACCCGGAAGATCCTTCCGGGGAACACAGCTGAATGAATGATCGCGGAGGCTGTTCGATTATCTTTTCAAGCGAGCAAGGTATTGCCGGGCGCTGCCATGACTCTCAGGTCGACCGCATGCTCATGTGGACGAGAACGTCACCATCGCAGTTGTCGGTCGGCACCTTGAACTCGATCCGCCTGCGTTTCGCCGGATCGGGCTTGCCATGACCGGACAGCCAGTAGCTTCTGTAAACATGGGGTACGGCGTCATAGCTATTGAGCCCGGGGCCGCTGCCGACATGGAAATGCAAATGCGGTCCCACAGAGTTGCCGGAATTGCCCAGCTTTGCCAGTAGGCTGGTTGGATAGTGCGCTTGCACAAATCGCAAGCCTGACCCCAATCTAATCTTTTCTTTAAGCGTTGCGCGCCGGTCACGGGTTGCTCGGCGTATTTACCTTGACGTCCTTGATTTCGGTCGAGAAGCGAATGTAGTTGCTAAAGATTGAAACTGACTCCGTGCTGATTCCGTCGAAAAGCTTTTGGTAATCGGCGCCGTTAATACGCACCACCCGCGGTAACCAAATGCCTTCGGGCAGACGCATCATCTCGACGTACACGGCCGGCGGTCTTTCGCCTGACGCTGGAGGTGGATTGGTTGAGTCTGGAATGCCCGCAACCAGCGATGGCCAACCCGTGAGCCGAGTCACTATTCGATCCTGGGCGTCGATCCAAATCTCGCCGGTTAGCTGGGCAATGTATTTTTCGTTGTCGTTAAATTGAGCGTCCGCGCGCGGCGTAAAATTGAAGACCAGTATCTCTCGGCCGTCATGCTGTCCGCGACGCGTCAGAGTCAACTCACACGTTTTGAGAAAAGTATGAATTGCCAGTGCCGCGCTGCCCTTTTTGAAGAGACTCGACCAGCTGTTGGTGGTGTGAGTGTACATACCGAGGGGCAGCATTCCCTTCACACTCGAGTCTGTCCGGGGCGGTGATGGAGTCTCACGTGCGTTCTTCTCCTCCGCTTTTTCCAGACGCTCGGCTGCCTCGGTCCGCGCTTTTTCCAGTTCAGCCGCCGGTACCGTCACGCCATCACGAGCGGTAACCACCATTACCCCCTTGCCACGCGTCCCGCTCTTCAAAGTCGGAATGAAAACTTCGTAGGTGGTGGACCCTTCCTTTGTCTGCCCCTTCTTATCCTTCGAGCGCCCCAGGGAATTCATTACATAGCTGTACTCAGCCAACATATCGCCGGCGCCTTTACAGTATGCTTCTTTCACCAGGGCGGGGATGTCAACGGTGCCTTCGATTGAAGCCGGGACTACTGACTCGCAAACCTTTGGGATTCGGCTCACGTGTTTCCCCACAGTGACCTGAGCATTTTGCGCGAAGGCCGGCAAAGCCGGCAGCAGCATCAGGAGCATTAGATTGCAAAGACTATTGGTGAAGGTAATCCGCATTCATTTTTCTCACGAGGGTCGGGGAAAGGGTTTTCTGGAGTGAGCCCGGAGTATAGCAGCGCGTCCGCGTATACAGCTAGATTACTGCGGGCAGGGTACTGATGCAGTTTCGCTAGCCAATTACAGAACCCAGCGCGGTAGCGCGGGATGCTGGATGCGGCGAGCATTACAAGGCCTTAATTGCTTTATGTGAGTAGCCGAAAGGATCCCGCGCTACCGCGCTGGGTTCTGTAATTGGTTGCCTGAAATCAAACTGCATCAGTACCACCGGCAGATTCACCTTCTGGGTTGCTTTGCACAAAAGGTCGGCTGAGGCTGTTCGATTATCTTTTCAAGCGAGCAGAGGTGTCGGCGGGCGCTGCCACGACTCTCAGGGTGGACCGCATGCTCATTTGGACGGGAAGGTCACCATCGCGTTGTCGGTCGGCACCTTGAACTCGATCCGCCTTGCGCTGCGCCGGATCGGGCTTGCCATGGCCGGACAGCCAATAGCTTCTGTAAACATGCGGTACGGCGTCATAGCTATTGAGCTTTAGTTTTGCGATTGATCGAACGGACAATTCATCTCACTGAGTTTCACCAGGCCGGTTTATTAAGTGCAGTCAGGAAGGGCGGCTTGCCCCCGCTGGCTTTAATAAGCGTGGGCTGAGTGAACTCAGCGCAACGCAAACTAACAGTTTGCGTTACATGCAAGCCTTGCCGTCAGACTCCTGGAAGAAATCTACTTCAAAGAAGTCACAGATTGACGAGACTGATTGGAAACGCACGGACCCACCCGCTACCGCGTGGTGGTACTGACTCATCGGTCCGTGGCCTGAGCAGTGGCTATCAGGTATTCCGAGACAGGCGAAAGTTCGAGATTTGGAGATCACAATTTGTGATCTCCAACGCCGATCGGAAGGGGCTTCGCTATGCACCGATGGCTTTTACTGAGCAAGGCGTTGCAATGCTGTCGAGCGTATTGCGTAGCAAGCGTGCAGTTTTAGTGAATATCGAAATCATGCGCGCATTCGTCCAGCTGCGACAGATGCTGTCCTCCAACACCGAACTCGCAAAGCAACTAAGCGAGCTGGAGCGCAAATATGATCGGCAGTTCAAAGTTGTGTTTGATGCGATTCGACAACTGATGACGCCACCCGAGCAGAAGCGAAAGCAGATCGGCTTTCGAGCAAAATCCATAAGCCGACGACGACTAGCTAAGCGCTAGCAATGGGAGCCTCAATTTATGCCTCAACCAGCGGCTTGCCCTCGCTGACTTTAATAAGCGTGGGCTGGAGTGAATTCAGCGCAACGCAAACTAACAGTTTGCGTTACATGCAAGCCTTACCGTCAGACTCCTGCGGGTTTGGTAGTGCTCCATTAGTGTGTTGCTAACAGCAGGAACGGCTAGAAGGCAATGAGGTCAGTACCACCTCGCGGTAGCGGGTGGGTCAGCCGATTGGCAATTGCCAATTGCCGATTGCCGATTCGCTATCGCGTAAGACCAATTGGCAATCGGAAATCGAAAATCGACAATCCGATGACCCACCCGCTACCGCGAGGTGGTACTGACCTCATCGCCTCGTAGTCACTGGTTAGGCAATCGGCCCTTCATTCTCAACAACACACTAACGGAGCACTGCGGGAAGTTTGCGTGCGGTTTTGGTCCATAGTGTAGAAGATTGCGTACTCGCGATGCAGACTTGCGAGACTGGCGAGAATTGCCATCGCCACTGACTCGCTGATGTAGATCAGGTTTTCGCTGTCTCGATGTAGAAGTTTCGATCAACCTCAAATGTTTTGATGTCTTCCGAGAATTCAAAAGTCTGTTTTAGTTCGCTCGGCTTGATTACCACTTCCTTACCATTAATCGCGACGCGAATTGGCATCGCGAATCCTTTGACGACTCTTTCATAGTTAAATGCCACGGTCTTTCCGTTTACTTTGTATTTCAACAGCGGAATGTTTGTGGTCCGTAGGTATTGGTCAAATAGCCTGCTGAAATCAATGCCTGCCTGCTTGGAAATATACGACTCAATCTGTTCTGTTGTTACGCTCTGATGCCAGAAGTCAGCATTGAGTCCACGCAAGATGGACAGCCATTTCGCGTCGTCGTTGATAATGTGCCGAATGGTGTGCAACATGTTCCCTCCCTTGGGGTACATGTCTCCCGATCCTTCTCTATTTGTTCCATAAACACCGATGATTGGCCGGTCGTTTCTGATACCGCGACGAGTACCGATCACATAATCTTCCGCGTCTTTTTTCCCGAAGTGGTATTCGACAAAAAGATTTTCGGAGTAGTTCGCAAAGCCTTCATGAATCCACATGTCGGCAGCGTCCTTCATTGAGATGTTATTGCCGAACCACTCATGCGCTGATTCGTGAACGATGATGAAGTCAAATTTAAAGCCCACACCGCAGCCACAGGGGTCGCGTTGCAAATAGCCGTTCCTAAACCAATTGCCGTAAGTAACCGAACTTTGGTGCTCCATTCCCGGATAGGAAACTGTAACTAACTTGAAACTGTCCTCATAAAAAGGATATTTGCCAAACCAATATTCAAAGGCCTCAATCGTGCGGCGCACTTCCCTAAATTGCTTCATCGCCGAATCCTTCTGATGAGGCAGTACCCAATAGTCCAGATCCAAGACACCAAATGAAAGTCCTCGTCGACGGCGTTCGTGTTAATTCGTGGATCGCTTTCAGTTTCAGGCCAAAAGCGATCCACGAAATCACACGAAAGAACACGAAGAGACGCCGGCACTGGTTTGCACCACTTGAAACTTTCTCAATGTTCGGAGCAGACTAAGCAACGTTGTGGCGGCCAATCATTCATTATTGATTAAGTGAATCAGGAGGAACCAAAGATGACGCTTCGAGATTTCTATCTAAAACGTGCCAAGGCAGAGTTTCCCGTCTTTCTAAAGGTGCTGAGGGCGTTACCCGAAGACCTTAGCTACAAACCACATGAACGTTCACCCTCGGCCGAGCAACTAGTTTGGACCGTGACGAATGAACTGAAAGCATTGATTGATGTCGTCGAGACCGGGAAGGCTGAATGGGAAGAGACTAAGCCACCGAGTCGGGATGAGATGATCGGAATGTTTGAAAAGTGGTCGACTGAGTTACTCGACAAGGTTGCCGCGCTTAATGATGCTACGCAGGAGAGAAACGCACAGTTTCTTTATCAAGGACAGGTCGTAATGGAAAGACCAACGGTGGAATTTCTTTGGGACTTCATGTTCGACGCGATCCATCATCGAGGGCAGTTGAGTGCGTATCTCCGACCCATGGGCGCGAAGGTCCCTTCGATTTATGGACCGTCGGCTGATGACACAGGGATGTAACACCACGCAGAGGGGGAAGGGGTAAAGGGGAAAGGGTAAGATAGGTCCGTCTTTGTACTCACCGATCCGTTTTACCCGTTGCCCATTCCCCCTTCCCCATTACCCGTTGCCCATTACCCCTTCCCCTCTGTCCGCGCAGGGTCGGCCGCCTGCTCATTTGGCGGGGAACGTCACCATCGCGTTGTCTGTCGGCACCTTGAACTCGAACTGCCTGCTCTTCGCCGGATCGGGCACGCCATGACCGGACAGCCAATAGCTTCTGTAAACATGAGGTACGGCGTCATAGCTTGTCCCCACGCATTGGGGAAGGCGACCAACGCCAGAAGCGCCGCAAAGATAGTTGCGATCGATCGTTTGACCGGCGTGGTGCGCGGGTTCCTCTTGCTGCAAGAAACCGGATCCGCGTCGCCGCTCACCGAACCGCAACATGACTCCGAAGAACTGCAACCGCAACGCGGCAAAGCCTTTCCCTGAACGAGTTGGTCACGACCATCATATCTACCGGTTAGCGGCGCCTTCCGCTCCGCCGAGCATCTTGTCCAAAGCCTTGCGATCAAATAGCCGGCCATTTAACACAACGGCGTTGATTCTTTGCGTGTTGCGAATGTCCTCGAGCGGATTCGCGTCGAGCAACACCAAGGTCGGCGATCTTCCCTTGCTCGATCGTTCCCAGCGTTTTTTCCATGCCAAAAAACTTCGCCGGATTTAGTGTCGCTGAGCGCAAAGCTTCGATCGGAGTCAATCCCGCGATGACCAGGAGCGCAAGTTCTTCATGCAGGCTGAAACCCGGGAAACAGAACGGATTGCCCGCATCGGTCCCGGCGAGAATCGGGACACCGGCTCTCCGCATCGCTCCGACGATCTCGATTTCTTTCTGGAAGACTTTCTTCGCGCCGGCGTTATCGGTCTCACTGCGACTGGCAATGCGTAGGCTCCACCTTTGCTGCAGCTGGCGTGGGACATATTTGAGACGTCCATCCCGGCGAAAGCTTTCATCTCCGAGGTAGGCGTTGCTGCGCAGGACAGTCAGCGTTGGACACTGCCAAGTCTGGTTCTTAACAAAGAGCGCAAACAAGTCCGCCGCTTTCTTTTCATCGTAAGTCTCCGCCGCCGTCGCGATAGTACGAGCGCGCGATCCCCGATCCCTGGGTCTCACAAGTTCTTCCCTTAACTCCTTCTCTTTGTCGGAGCATTGGATCATGATTCCGGTCAAGTGCTCGATGCTTTTCTGCCCCGCATCCGATGCTTCGCCCGCAGACACCGCGTTCGGAACGTGGCCGACAATAGTGATGCCCTGTTGCTTCGCTTCATCGGCAATACCGAAGAAAGCGTCGCGCGGCAAGAGCCAATAGACCTTCACAAAGTCTGCGCCCCACTCCTTAACTCTTCTGACGGCCTTGCGACCTTCCTCTTCGCTGCGCACCGAGATCGAATTGGGCCAGACAGGTTCCGGCCCATCAATAATCGGGCTGGCTACAAACATGCGAGGGCCCAGCAGCGAACCTTTGGCAATCTGATCCCGCCATCGCAGCAAGTCGGAGTTGCCGAACATCTGGCGCACACCCGTCACACCATTAGCGATAAACAGAGTGAAAGTGTCTCTGACATACCAATGCACATGCATGTCCCACAGCCCGGGAATCAGGAATTTGCCGGTGGCATCAACCACCTTCGCGTCTGCGGGTACAGAGATATTGGCGCTGTCTCCAATTGCCGAGATGCGATCGCCGGTGATCACGACCGTCCTGTCGCGCTTGGATGCCGCACCGGTAACATCGACGATGGTGACGTGCGTGAAGGCAATCGGCGTTTGAATACGATCGGGCTTCGCTCGCGCGAGTAATAAGACCGGGAGGATTAGTAGTAGGACGATGCGGAGTTTCATTGCATGAAATCTGCCAATGGCAATGTCATTGTTTGATGTCCGTCTCCGAAGCAGACGCTCCAGTTCGCTCCAGGCTGTACTTTGCCAATTCCAGCTCGGCAGTAGTGCCTAACGGTGGTTTAACCCCAACATCAAGAGATGGTGTCAAAACTCTAATTTGCCTTGGGACTTCGTTGGTGTTATTTCGTGTGATTTCGTGGATCACTTTTCTCGGAGCGTAACAGGCGATCCACGAAATCACACGAAGTAACACGAACACCCGTTACTCCTTGCAGGAAAATATAATGCGAGCAAGGCGTAGTGCCTAACCCTGCGGTTCTGCCGCCGCACAGTGCGGAAAGGGCGGGGTCCCCAGCCGGGCAGCCCGGCTGGGGTGCTAGACTCTGCCTTTCCGATGAGTGATTAAATGATTATTCGAGGCTACGCCTCGCAATGGCGGCGGAGCCGCAAATCAGAAGAAGTGGCTTCCGGTAAGCCGGAGGCTTACCGCAGTGTGCTGCGGCAAAGCCGCTCTGATCGCGAGTCCAGTTTGCGATGAACCTTTTTGTCCTCAGAATACGCGTGATTATGTAGGAGCGTTGTTATAAAATCCGTCCCCGATAAGCCACGTCGCCCGTGCGGTCATTTGCGCGCGTCAGGGACCTCGATTCAGCAACGCTGAACTAACAGTATGCTGATACAAATTAGGCCATTAACAAACCCCAGCTTGTCGAGAGAGGATAAGTCGATGAAATTCGCCATGAAATTCAACCGCCTCGTTTTTGCCACCCTCGTTGTTTCCCTCGTTCCAGTCTTAATTCAGCAAAACATCTTCGCGCAGGAGAAGCCGGCACAAGGCCACGTTCACTACAAGGAACCGGCTGAGCAAGGTGTTTCGCCAACGGGCGCATTGGCGCCACGCCTGCAAAAGCTTGGCAGCCACACGTTTCCTGTATCAACCAAAAACGCGCGGGCGCAGCTCTTCATGAACCAGGGACTAAATCTTTCCTATGCGTTCAATCATGCGGAAGCCGGGCGCGCGTATCGCGAAGCGGCGCGACTCGATCCGACTCTGGCGATGGCGTACTGGGGCGAAGCACTCGCGTTGGGACCGAACATCAACGCGTCGATGAACCCAGATAGTGAGCCGAAAGCGGTCGAGGTCGTTAACAAAGCCATCGCGCTCAAGTCGAAAGCCACTCCGCGCGAGCGAGCTCTGATCGACGCGCTCGCGCAACGCTATTCAGGGCGTGCTGAAGATCGCAAAGCACGCGACGTCGTTTACGCCGATGCAATGCGCAAAGTGCATCTCCAGTTCCCGGACGACCAGGACATCGCGATGCTCTACGTTGAATCCGTTATGGACTTGCGGCCATGGGGTTACTGGACGCGCGACGGTACGCCTTATGAACGCACTACCGAAATTGTCGGGCTCACGGAAAAGGTGATCGACCAGAATCCTAAGCACCCTGGCGCGCTGCATTTGTACATTCACCTGATGGAAGCCTACGCGCCGTTCAAGGCTGAACCTGCGGCAGATCGTTTACTTACATTGATGCCCGCCGCCGGTCACATGGTCCACATGCCGGCGCACATCTATCAGCGCGTGGGCCGCTACGCCGACGCCGCACGCAGCAATGAGTTGGCGATTGCCGCCGATGAAGACTACATCTCGCAGTGTAATGCGCAGGGCCTCTACCCGATGGCCTACTACCCGCACAACCTCCACTTCCTCTGGTTCGCCGCGACCGCTGATGGCCGCAGCAAGCTGGCAATCGAATCGGCCCGGAAGACGGCGTCGAGGGTGGATGATGAAACTTTGAAAGCGGTTCCGTTGCTCGCAGGCTTTCGCGTAGTCCCTTACTTTGCCTTAACGCGTTTCGGCAAGTGGGACGAGATGTTGCGTGAGCCTGAGCCGCCCGCAACCAGCGCGTACATGCGCGGCCAGTGGCATTACGCGCGCGGCACCGCCTTCCTCGGCAAGGGACAGATTAACGAGGCGGAAGAGGAATTCGCGAAGTTGAAAGAGATAATGAAGGACAAGTCGCTCGACCAGCCGTTGTTCTCGCCAAATATCAGTGGTTCGATCCTCTCGATCGCGCAGGAAGTTCTGGCAGGTGAAATCGCCGCGGCGAAAAAGGATTACAACCAGGCCGTCGCTCATCTTGAAAGGTCGGTGCGGTTGGAAGACGCGTTGGTTTACACAGAACCTTCCGAGTTTCACTTTCCGCCGCGTCACGCGCTCGGTGCAGTGCTCCTGGCCGCGAATCGCGCGCCGGAAGCCGAAACTGTTTACTGGGAAGACCTGCGCCGCAATCGTGAAAACGGCTGGGCCCTATACGGCTTGATGCAGGCTTTGAAAGCGCAAGGCAAGAACGAAGACGCCGCGTTAGTCGAAGCCCGGTTCAAGAAGGCCTGGACCCGCGCAGATGTGACGCTTACCGCGTCGCGGTTTGGGAAGTAGTAATCGTAACGCAAACTGTTAGTTTGCGTACGCTGAGAAACTTTCATCCCTCCCCTCTGGGAAGGGGGAAAAGGGGAAGGGTTTAGCGAGTCCACTAATCCCTCTCCCCTTCCCTCTCCCAAAGCGAGGGAGAAACAAGACTCGTCACTTTCAGATCAAACAGAGACTCGCCTACCAAGTCGGTAGAGCAACTGGCTCTTGGCCGATTGGGTCGCACGTTTGAGTCCTGCTCTGCTCAAATCCTTTTTCAGAGCCAATAGTTAGCTCGTTTACCCAAAGTCAGTAAATCAATTGCAAACGGTTGGCCACCCTTTGCTGCGACCGTTTGCACGAGTTAGGCTGTTGCACCGCCGGCGTTGCGCAATTGAATTCCGTCTTCTACGGCCACCACAACAAAGCCCGGCGTTACCTGGGGCACTAAGGTCCAGTCAGCCAGTTGGCCCTCTCTTTGTTTCTTGAAGTCCCCGTTCGCAGCCAGCTCTGATGTAGCGCTAAGCGAAACTAGATCGATTCTTGCCGTTGCGGTCTTGCCGACGCTGAAACGGACCTCCGCCTGATTCGCGCCCGCGGGAGAATTCAATTGAACGCGATGAAATCGTAAAAGGCGGCCTCCTGTACCGATGACTATTGGCTAGTACTTGTAACTTAGCGCGCCGGCTTTTTTCGTGAATTTCGTGTTGGTTCGTCGATCTTTCAACCGCGCTCGATCGAAAGCATTACGCGCCAGCTCCTGAACTTTCCTGTTTACAAGGCCACGACTGTAGGTGCGGCTTCTTCCAGCAGAATTGCCACCCGCCTATTTTAGCTCGTTAGGTTTCGCTTCCTTCTTTAGCTCCTTCTCAATCGCCGCTTGAAAGTATTCGACGCTGCCCGCACCTCTCAGCAGACGCCCGTTGATAAAGAAGGTAGGCGTGCCAGTGACACCGGACTTTGTTGCCTCATAAATGTCTCTCATCACTGCCTCACGGCTGGCCGGCGAATCAATGCAAGCCTTGAACTCTTCAGACTTGAGTCCGAGTTCCGACGCGTACTTGTTTAGCGCGGGCAGAGACAGATCGTACGTTCGGTCGAAAAGTAGATCGTGGTACTCCCAGAACTTGCCCTGCTGGCCCGCGCAGAAGGCGGCCTGCGCCGCCTTGAATGCTTGCGAATGATTCGACAGGGGCATGTGTTTGAAGACAAGCCGGACATTTTTAGGGTTGTTTTGTAGTACCTGCTTCATCGTGGCGGTCGCCTCTCTACAATATGGGCACTGGAAATCCGAGAACTCGATGATCGTGACCGCGGCATTCTTCGCCCCTTTGCTTGGCCCCTGGTCACTGAGGACAACTTCGGGCGCGGGCGGAGGCTGGAGGAGGATGCTTATCCTGGCCTTGTCTTTGAGTTGGGTCAAGGCCGCCTGGTAGATCTCAAACTTCCTGCGGCTCTCAAGCTCCGCTTTGATCTTTTGCTTGGCCTCGTCTTCACTCAGTTCAGAGTATCGGCTCTGATTGAGCAGGTAAACCCGGTCCGCTTCGCTTTCCAGAATTTCAATCTTCTGCGGCATCAGTTGCCGCCTAAGCTCTTCGACAGTGATACCTTTTTCCCTCGCCGTCTCCTCAAGCAACTCTCTGATCAAGAGATTGTTGAGAGCGTTCCGGCGAAGTAGGTAAATCCTCTCCTGCAAGCTGTAGAGTTGCGGGCCAAGAGAGTTGTCAATCTCTTTGAGGGTGATACTACGCCCATTGATCTCAGCGACGACTTCGGAGCCGGCGGAGGTACGTTCCGGTACTTTCTGCGATGGCTGGCCGTGAGCAGACACGGCACTCACGGTTAGGACGCCGAGCGTCATCAATACCTGTAGAATGGACCACGTTGTCAATTTCATAAGCCCTCCAAACTGATCCTAAAAGAGAAGCAGGTAAGAGTACCTGCCTGTCTAATCCGCAGTTTGCAACAAAGCTTCAGCCAACAAAACGTAGCGAGGAGGAACGAAGATGTTCTTAGTCCCAAAACGAGTGGTGAGGAGAATAATAGTTGCTAATTGCAAATGCAATATTCTTGCTCTTGCGAAACAGCCGAAGCATGAAAATGGAGCGTACAAAAGGCTTGACCCCACCCTTTACTAGGAGTATTCTCCGTCCTATTCATGTGAGAAGTTTTGAACGAACTCTGGCTCGCCGGCAGTTCTGTTCGCTTTTAGCTTCGGTTGCTGTTCTCTTGTTTGAAACCAATTGACCTTCCCTGTATTCACCACTGGAGCGTAGTGGTGGTCCATCACAGGGTCGTTGTCAACCCCCAAATTGAATATCCTCGCAGCGGAACAGTAAAGTCCGAATGTCGGTGACTTAGACAGGTTAGATCGGGTTTCGGAGTATCCTCATGAGGTGGATTTTAGCGTTCGCTATCCTAGCGTGTTACCTTGCCTCGCCGACTCTTACTGGGGGACAAACACCTGGCGACGACTCCCACCACAATGTCGGCGCACCTTTTACTCAGAAAGAAACAGATAAATGGCAAGCGACGGGTGATCCGGTCGTCCCAAGGCTGCAGCTCACGAGGTACATTCTAGACTCCGGCCAGGCCGTCCTCGAAGGAGTCGTGCGCAACAATGGGGCTCCCTACACCTACTCGGTGAACTGGGGAGATCAATCAAAACTGGAGACAGGTCGCCAAACCAACAGCAACCTGAAACTTACTCACCGCTACGCCTACATCAGCACATTCAAAGTGACGGTCGAAGTCCGTTTAGCGGGTGATGAAACAGTGGTTCATCCGGGCAAGCAGCTTGCGGAGCAGAACCCTCTGCTTGTAACCGTCAGCGACGACGACGACCAGTTGCCCAGGTTAGTTTGGGATCTTCCGCCCTCGGTGATTCGTTCGGGGCAGAAGGCGGTCGTTGGCTGGAAGATCACTGATGCCAGCGGTATCGCTTTCGTCTCTGTAGTCATCCAGGGGCCGAAGGGGATCATTGCTCGCTTCGACACCGCCGAGGGGAAGTACGATTTGACTGGATTGGGCCCGGGACAGTTTGGCATCGAGGTTCAGACGCGCGATGCTGACAATGACCGTCCGGGCGACTCTCTGGGCTTCATGTTGATTGAAATCGTAACCGTAACTGAGGACAAAGACAGCGACAAGATTTTAGACTATCTGGACAACTGTCCGGAGAAAGCGAACACTGATCAGCGCGATTCGGACGGCGACGGTCTGGGTGATGTTTGCGACGACTGCTCCAACTTCAATGGCCGCAGCGGCGACAAGGACAAGGACGGCGCCGGCGATGCCTGTGACAACTGCCCCAACAAACCCAATGCCGAGCAACTGAATAGCGACGGTGATTTGCTTGGGGACGCCTGCGACGACGATGACGACAACGACGGTTTGGCGGACGAAAAGGAACGCGGATTTGGAACCGACCCTCTCAAACGCGACACCGACGGGGGGGGAACGCCCGACGGCCAGGAGGTCGAGAGCAAACGAAATCCGCTCAATCCGCGAGATGACCTGCCGCCCTCGCAAGAGGTGATCAATAGTTTCGTTCCTGATCGACTGCTCGTGCGTCTTGCTTATAAGCTTCCAGAACGACAGCTCGCCAACATGTTTGGTGAATTCGGGGCCAAAATACGCTTCACTTCAAAGGCGTCGAACCTGTTTGAGTTACAACTCTCTCCAGGCTCAAACGTGTTGGACGTGGCCAAGAGGTTAAATTCGCTCCAGGGACCGAGTGAGCACGGGCATGGCACGGACAGACTTGTTTATGCTGTGCCGGATTACCTCGGCACTTTCGAGCTAATTGGAGCACAGAAAGGCGGCAAGGATAAGCTGGAGCATCCGGGGCCACGAGATCAATATCCCTACGCGCAGTTACTACCTGACGACAAACTCTTCCCTGACCAGACGGCCTTTAATCCTTTGCTGGAAGCTTGGAAGGTTGAGCGCGGTTTCACGCAGAAGAAGAAGGGCATCGTCGTTGCCCTCATTGACACCGGAGTCGACGTCAAGCATGAAGACCTCCGGGACAATATCTGGCGTAACGAAAACGAAGGGCCGGGCGATCGGAATCGCGATGGCTGTCCGGGCGTCTGCGGTCGTGACGACGACGGCGACGGCTTGGCTGATTTCGATGATCCTGAAGTGCAGGAACTTCTCGCACGCGGTTTTACCCGGGCGCAGGCCGCCCGGGATGATGACGAAAACGGCTACGTTGACGACATCAACGGCTATGATTTCGTTGCCGACTCGCCCAACGTCACAGACCAAATCGGCCATGGCACGCATGTGGCTGGCGTTGTGGGCGCTGTCGGAAACAACAAGAAGGGCGTCGCCGGTGTGATGTGGAAGACGCGTTTGATGCCCCTGAAGGTCGCGCGCAGGGACGGTAAAGCGGAGCTCCAGGCTATCTACCGAGCCATGCGTTATGCTTCACAGAACGGGGCCGATATTGTTCTCCATAGTTACACAGTCACACTTCAGAATCCGTCCGAACAAGAGATCGCCGACCTGCGCGCCTTGTTTGGTCGCACGGGAACCAAACACATAATTCACATCGCGGCGGCGGGTAATCAGCGACGCGATCTAAGTCGAAAGGGGTCACAGGACCAACGGCCAGGTCTAGGCAATCTGGTGAGCGACAGAGGCTTTTTCGTGTTCCCGGTGAGCTTGGGAGTTGAGACGGTCGTGAGCGTAGCTGCACACGACGAACTCGGGAAGACGTTGGCCGACTTCAGCAACCGGGGCAAGGGCGTGGTGAACATGGTCGCGCCAGGCGTTAATATTTTGAGCACCTTGCCCGGCGACAGATATGGCTATCGCGATGGCACCGCCGATGCTGCGGCGTACTTGGCTGGCGTGGTAGGTCTGCTGCTTAATCGTTACGATGAATTACGGAACCGACCGCTCGAAGTCGCCAAGTTTTTAGCTAAACGCGGGACGGAGTTCAGTAATCCGGAGATTTTGACGAGCCTCTATTATCAACTTACCAACCCACCGGTACTCACCGGAACAATCTACGACCAAACGCAGTTTCGCTTCCCACTGGGATTTTGCGGCAACAACACCTACGACGCTGACCTATTTGATGCCGATGGTGACGGCGACCTCGACATGTTGGAGGTCAACGGCAATCCCGGGACGGGCATCAATAATCCACACCTTTACTCGAACACAGGAGGCGGGCGTTACGCTGACGCTTCGAGCAATCTTGGCGGCAGCGTGATAGGCACTAACCTACTCGCCGCCGATCAGGGTGACATTGATAACGACGGCGACCTCGACCTTCTCTTCGCCAGCTTCACGCCTCCTTCGCCTGATTCGAACAAGAAGGAAATACTGCTCATCAATCAGGGAGGACTCCAAGGCGGCACGCAAGGGGTATTCGTCAACGGGAGCGCAGAGCTGCCTGATGTTTTTGACGTGACGCGCGACGTGGACTTTTGCGACTTCGATGGCGACACCTTCATGGACATCTTCGTTACAAATATCGAAGGCGACCGTATCTTGCGCAACATGATTGGCACAGTTGGTACCGGCTGCCTCTCCAATCCGACACTGTGCTTCTCCGAGATGACCTCCACCTGGCTAGCCGGGCTTGCCAACGGCGACGGCCATAACTCGAAGTGTGTTGACGTAGACGGAGACGGCGACCGAGACATCATCACCATGAACCTAAACCAGAGTGGCCCGACGGGTCAGAACGTTCTCCTGATTAACCGGATCAATGAGGTCGGCGTTGGGGCGTTCGTGAACGAGACCGGTTCGTGGAACATTCCCCTGGAGTTTGACACCAGCCACGGTATCGCCGTCGCCGATATCGACAACGACAACGGCGACTCGATCTATGGTGGCAGCGGTGACGACCCGGACTTTGTGATCGCTCGACGGCAGTTTGGTCTCACTGGCACCCCACAGAACAACAGAGTGTTAATTAAGGCGAACGGCTCGAACCTGTTTTTAGATCAAACCTTCGGCACCGACGGCGTGCCGGGAGGCGCGGTCGATCGCCTGCCCAACCTCCTTGAAGCGAGCACTGAAGTGGAACTTTGCAGGCTTGACAGCGATGCCGACCCCGACCTTCTGGAAGCGAACGGCGACGCCAATTACGACGTAAGGGTGCAGAACCGCTTCTACCGCAACAAGACCATCGGTGGGGTGGATGCTTCGGGACAGGGCTACTTCTTCGATGAGACCAGCAACATCGGCATTCCCCTGGGTTACGTGCAGCAGTCAACGGACGTGGAATGCGGCGACGTCGACGGTGATGGCGACCTTGACGTCCTCTTTGCTAACTACAACGGTTGTCCTGAGCTGTACATCAATTCGACAGTAGAGACCACGCCGACAATCACAAGCATTTCTCCTACGGGTGCCGTTGTGGGTGAACCAGTGGTCATCAAAGGAAATAACTTTGGAACTTTCCAGGGCGCCGTAGGTCGTGTCACCTTCGGTGGGGTGGATACCGGAACCGTTCTTCACTGGACCAACAACAGGATCACGGCTGAAATCCCCGTAGGCTCTCTCAGCGGAGGCGTGCCCACACCGGTTCCCAAAGGAATGCAGCCGATCGTCGTCCGGACCGCATCGGGCAGGGTAAGCTCGCCAGTGAACATTGACATCAAAGTTTTCAATAATCTGTCAGCGTTCAGCCAGGCGTGCCGTTGCGGCGATGCTGGCTGCACGGGTCCGTGCCTGCCAGACGACTACTGTCGCCCCGGCGCAGGTGGTTGCACTTTCGACGGCAATCCCTACGACCGCCGCGATATCAAGGATGTTGAGTTCGGAGATGTAGACAACGACGGCGATATCGATATTCTCGATGTCTCAAGTCCCATGAAGGCCAGCGATCCGATGGATCCCGGCGGGGGGGCGGGATACTCTCCGGCAGGTTGCGCCGCGCCAGTCAACTTCCCCGACCGGCTTTTTATCAACAGCGGTACCGGACAGTTTACTGATATCACGGGCGGCGCAGACAACAACTATGGAACCGCCGCTGACAATCCACTTCCTTTCTTCCATAGCTTCAGAACTTATGACGCTGACTTCGTAGATATTAACAACGACGGCTACATGGATATTATCCGCGCTGACCGCGCTCTCTGCGGCGGCGATCCGTCCCATTACTTCCTCAACATCGATACTACCGGCGATGGAATCCCGGACACGAAATTCCAGGGTTTTTCACTGGCCATGCCAACGGCTGACGCCTACTGGGATAACCTCGCGCCCGGGGACGTGGACGGGGATGGAGATCTCGACCTGCTGTTCTCACACTCCTCACCGATTGTGTCGCAGCACGCGCTCTTCATCAACAACGGTGGTAGCTCATTCTCGCTCTATAACCCGGCAACGATGGCTCCGACCCACGCGAGTTCGGATGACTTCACCACCTACACGGGGAGCGCCCACGACATTCATCTTGTCGACCTGGACGATGATCGTGATCTTGACATCATCATTGGCGGAGGAAACCACGGCAATGCTTTGCCAAACTTCGTCATGCTAAACCGGTTCATTGAAACAGGCGATCTCTTCTTCGAGTCGGTTCCTATCCCGAACGCGAGTGAGAATTCGGCCACCGTACACGTCGGGGCGGCAGATTTGAACGGCGACGGGCGGCGCGATATTCACTTCGTGAACGATTACGGAGGATTGGGCCCCGCTGATCGGTTGTTCCTGAATCTCGGTCGCGTTGGTTGTGGTTCGGCTGCGGAGACGAGTTGTCCTGACGGTTTGAGTTGCAGCGGAGCCGGGCTAGTCGTGCCCAACCGTATCTGCTGGCAGAATGCCTCACCTGATCTGCCGGAGTCGGTTGCGGCCACTACCAAGGATGGCTATGGAGCAGACTATGGAGACATCGATGCTGACGGAGATCTCGACATTCTTGTCACCGGGCTGGACTCGGGAGGAAACTATCTCTTTATAAATCGCGGTTTTTCGGCGTGCACAGTGGCTGCCGACTGCGCGGCCGGGTACAACTGCACTTCTGGCCGGTGCCAACCCTCCACAGCGAGTACAACGCCGAAATGGTGGTCATGTCCTGAGATGACTCCCGGCGTAGGCGGCACGTCAGTGCCTTGCCGGGATCAAAACGGAGTGACCCTGACCGGGATTGCCTTCCCGGCTGCGCAGGTCAGCAGACGCAGCCTCTCCGTCTACTTCGGCGACATAGACGGCGACGGCGATCTCGACATTCTCTGGGGACGAGGTCAATGGGATGACTGGACGATTTGGCCAAACTCCGGTCCGATGATATTCGTCAATCCGGCTAGTCCATAATAGGCCTCAGGTTTAGTATTTCTGAAGGAGTCACTTCCCGGCTAAGATTTGCTTGAGAGTTGCTCGCTCAGTCACCCCCAGGAAGGGCGATTGCTCGATAAGCGTCTGCGCTTTCTGACGCTCGCCCAGTCTCATGTAAGCGCGTATGCGAGTCTCGGTGCCTTCGCCATACAGCTTGCTTGCTTTGTCTAGCAGTCGCAATGCCTCATCAGGTCGGCTGAAGGGCCTGCTCTCAACAGTCGCGTAGATCTCGGCCAGCGCCCGCAGCGTTTCGTCTTCGTTCGGCTTTTGCTCAAGAGCCGCTTTCAACATTTGCACCGCTTCCGTTGTTTTCCCTGAACTGAAGAAAAGCTGCGCTAGCCCAACTATGGCCCCGGCGTGCCCGGGTTGAATTTCCAAGGCCTGGCGAAAGAGGCCTTCCGACTCAACATTTTTTCCTCTTCTGCGCAAGGTCTCACCGAGACCAGCCAAAGCATCTACCTTTCTGGGGTCCAACTGCAATGCCGTCTGAAAAGCGGCTTCGGCTCGATCCAGAGTAGGCGGACGCAGAGCCAGATACAATTCGCCGAGAAGAGCAAAAGTGGTCGCATCCCCACGCCGCGAAGCAATAACCATCTCGATTTCCGTCAGCGCCTGTGCAGTGAGCCCGGCATCCTGGTACAGACGCACCAAGTGCAGCCGTTCAGGCAAGGTGCTCACGGCGGCACGCTTCATGGCGCGCACGGCTTCATCGAAGGGCTGGCGCGATTGAAATAACTCTTGAACATCGTTGGCGGCCGTTACTTGGCCCATTCGCCTCAACGCCACGCCGAGTTTATAGAGCGCCTTCTGATGACCTGGCGCAAGACTGAGTGTTTCTCGAAAAGCGTTTGTGGCTGCCTGATATTCCCCATGCTCGGAGTGGCAACTCCCCAAGTAGTACCAGGCTTCGCCGCGCCGACCTTGGGAGTCGTTTGCAGGAAGTTGCCCGATTGCCAGGCTCAACTCCCTGACCGCTTCCTGACAACTCCCGGCAAGAGCAAACGCACGACCAAGGTCGTAAGAGAGGGTTACGCGATTCTCTCCGGTGGTCTGTGCGGCCCGAAACGCGGCAATGGCCTCGTTGTAGCGCCGGGCGTGAAAATGGCAGAGGCCGAGGTTGTGGTGAAATTTGGCCCGGCCAGGAAGAATCGCGATCGCAGTACCAACTGCAGCCGCACATTCGTCAAGTCGTTCTGCACGCATTAGCCCGACCCCGAGGTTGTCATAGAGCGAAGCTAAGAAAATCCGGTACCTCTCTCGATCTCCAAAGCCGAGGGCGTCCGTGCTCTGAGAAGCTTCAGGCCATGATGGCAATCGCTTAAGAACCTGGTTATAGGCCCCAATGCCTTCGCTGTATCGGCCAGCCATAATTTGTCGCGTGCCCGTTTGAGCGATGGCGTCGATTTCGCGTAAGTCCTGTAAGGACAAACGTCTTCCCAGGGCCCTTGATTCGGAGGATGATGTCTTAGTTGCAGGTTGAGGAGGTGGAGTGGTGTCACGGGCTCTCGTACTGCCTATACGTTTTGCCTCTCGCAGCGCGGCAATGTCAATAATTCCTCGTTCTTCGTGCACAGTGACCAACCGCTCGGATTGAAGGTCGCTGAAGACCTGAGTCCTGCCTGATGGCCATCGTATTTCGAGGCGCTCTACTTTCGTCTCCGAGTCGAGGCCGAAGTGGATTCGAGGGTCGTGTGAGGAACAATAACCGGAATTCAAACGATATTCGCGATACTGGGTCCGACCACCTGCGTGCATGCTGACTCGCGCGCCGATTCCGTCTCGATTGCTCTTTGAGCCGACGAGGCGAATCTTGATCCAGTGACGGGCATTGCCACCGTCGTTGCGGAGCAACGAGGGAACATCATTTTCATTGAGTACCGTAATGTCTATGTCTCCGTCGTTGTCATAGTCTCCGAAGGCTACACCGCGGCTCGAACGAACCTGAAGCAGCCCCGGCCCGGATTTGTTGGAGACGTCCTTGAACCGCCCATCACCCTCGTTCCGAAACAGGAGGTTTTGCTGACGATAACTGGTTGCCAAATCGCGACCATCTACCTGGGTGTAGACATGCCCGCTGGCGATGAACAGATCCAGGTCACCGTCATTGTCGTAATCCAAGAATCCCACTCCCCACCCTAGAGATGAGCGGGTAGCGGGATCCAGTCCCGCGGCAGTGGAAGCGTCTGTAAATAACCCTTTACCGTCGTTGCGGTAGAGCGTGTGGTAATCGTCGGAAAAATTAGTGACAATCAAGTCTTCGTCACCATCGTTGTCGTAGTCGCCGAGGTCGGCGCCCATGCTCGCCTGCTCCCTGCCGTCTCCGCTTAACGCCACGCCGGCGAACAACCCATTATCCTCAAACCGGCCTCGACCATCGTTGATGAAGAGATTGTTGTCCTGCGAGTCGTTGGCCACGAAAATGTCAGTGTCGCCATCATCATCAACATCACCCGTCACGACACCCATGCCATACAGGCTCCTTCCTGCGATACCCGCTTTGACTGAAGAATCGGTGAATGTTCCATTGCCGTTATTAAGAAAGAGAGCATCCGCCTCTCCCTGGAAACCCCTTGGGCCGCACATTACCGGCGTACCCTTCCAACGGCATTCAAGCGAACGCGCAGACAAGTCCGCCGGGCCCAGATGCAGATAGTTGGCCACGTACAGATCAAGGTCACCATCCCTGTCAACATCAAGGAAGGCCGCGCCCAGGCTCCAGCGAACATCTCCTACGCCCGCGGCAGTCGTTACATCGCGGAACCTTCCGTTGCCCTCATTCCGGTAGAGGACATTCGAGCCGTAATTCGTGACGTAGATATCAGGGTCAGCATCGTTATCATAGTCAGCAACTGCGCAGCCGCCTCCCCACCCATTGTTCGCGACTCCCGCCTCAGCGCTCGTATCGGTGAATCGCCCCTCACCGTCATTTCTATAAAGCGCATTTTGTGCGGGGTTCTTCGGCCCCATCGTATCGAGAGTCGCTCCATTCACGATGTACAGATCAATATCGTTGTCCAGATCGTAGTCAAGAAAGCAAGGCCCGGCACCGGTGGTCTCAGTGATGTGACGTTTTTCAGCGCCCCCTGAGACGTTTAGCAGAATGACGCCAGCTTCCGCTGCCTCGTCAACGAAGCTAACGTCGGCAGGGGGTGGCTTCGAACGCGGGCCAGGTCGAGAGCCCTGCCCGCTAAAGTTCAAGTGCCCCTCAACTGGTTGCGTTGGCAGAAGACCACAGCAGAGGAAGGTTAGAGCGCCCATCAGTGACACGCACCTGAGGAGACTTCGCAAGCAAAGGCTGCCGGCCTTTTCTATGGATTGTTTTCCTTTGAGAGTTTGCACAAAAGCGTCTCGCAGTTGTTCCGCATCAGCGAACTCTTGTCGTGGGCGGCCTACATGACGCGCAGCATTTTAGTTAACTTGATCATGAAGAGCCAGTAACCAGAGTGCATGTTTGTCTCCAGCTTGGGCGCATCAGTTGAACATTAATAGCGATTGACGCTGTGGGCAGGTGTAAGAAGGTCTGAACTGATGAGTACTACCAGGGAGTGAGGTCGTGGCACCAGAGACCCTCAAGTCCCCACCGTTCAATAACATTACGGAAGGAGCGTTTGATCTCTGTGAAAGGCTTGGCAGTATCCGGGTTTCAAAACACGAAGACAGGAAATGGGTTCCCTCTCGGTCAGGGCTTCCTATTACGCCGTTCCTGCCTCGCTTTCCGGGCCGCCTCTTTATTCGAATCGGATGGAGGGTTCGCCTGCTCGTCATTAGGCTTCGTCTCTGCTTTGGACGAGGCCGCACCCTTCGCTGCCTCCGGCGGCACGCCGCTGCCGTCGCCGCGCCGGTTCTTATTCTCCTGTCCAGCCGCGATGACGAAGAGGACGAGGGTCAAGAGAAAGACCGCCAGCACTCTCGGTTTTCGTAAATTATGGTTCATTCACAACTCCTTTCGCGTAGCCGCTTATCGCGCGGAATCGGCCAGATCACGAGGCCAGCTTTCGCTCTGGCTCGATCAGATTAGGTGGTTGAGACTCAGCCTGCAGAACTCGCAACTACCAGTCAGGCTGTAGATCGTCAAACGCATTCACCGTCAGGCGCACGCGATTAGTGCCGTCAACGTTGATAACGTAAAGCTCATAATTGCCATCTCCGTTGCTGCTGTAGAGGATGCGCGTGCCATCATAGGACCAAACCGGGTAGTCGTTGCTCGCGGCATCTGTGGTGACTCGCACCTCGTTGGTGCCATCCACGTTGATAACGAAGATGGAGTCTCTACCGTCCCGGAAACTCGAGAAGGCGATCTTCGTATTGTCGGGAGACCAGGTGGGCTCACGTTCAGAAACAGAGTTGCTGGTGAGCCGTGTTTGGTTGCTGCCGTCGGCGTTCATCACGTAAATCTCGCCGAAAGAGTTGTCACGATGGCTGACGAACATAATGCGGCCATCTGGCAACCACGAGGGCAGGTAATCCAGGGCCGTGCTGGTCGTCAGCCGTTGGAGATTAGTGGAGTCCGCGTTGACGACGTAGATGTCCGGGTTGGAACTATTGTGCCAACCGGTGAACAATATTTTAGTTCCGTCCGGCGACCACTCAGGGTCCGAATCCCCGATGCAATTGCCCCGCACAAAAGAGACGCGAAGCGGATTACTCCCGTCCAGGTTCATGAAGTAGATTTCATCGTGCCCGTCCTTGTTTGTGGCAAACGCGATTTTCGTCCTATCAGACGATAATGAGGGGCGCGACTCGTCGGCTTCGGTCGAAGTCACCCGCACCTGATTACTGCCGTCCGCGTCCATCAGGTAAATTTCGGAATTGCCGTCACGTTCGCTGACGAACGCGACCTTTTGGGCAATCCTCACGTCGCCCACTTGCGTAAGACCGTTTGGAACCGGCGCGGTCGCCGCTGAGAAGCCGGAATCAATTCTGCCGCCGCTCGTCGCGGAGGCGATGACAGTGAGATTTCCCTTCAGAGTGGAAACGCCCGCAACCGAGAAGGTCCCGTCCGGCCCGGAGGTGGCGACCGTCTGACCAAAGAGCTTGATGGTTGCGCTCGGCACCGGCTGATCCGCCCCATCCACGATGCGTCCAGTGACAGTGGTGCCCGGGTCCGCCACCGGGATGACCTCAGGCCGGAAGTTCGGATCCCAGTCAGTTTCGGAAAGCTGTTGTTGCCCTGACCCGTCGCTGTTGACGATATACAGGCCCTCGTCGCTGGCGAAGGCGATCCTCACTCCGTCCGTGGACGGAGCCGGACCCCAATCGAAAGCAGACCCGTTATTGGTGACTCTCGCGGGCGCGCCTCCGTTAACGTCCAGCAGATAGATGGAGGAGCCGGCGCTGGATTCGAATATGCAAACGAGCTTCTTGCTGTCGGGCATCCATCCCAGATCCCAATAGAACGTATCCTCCGTAGTCAGTTGGATTAAACCGGTACCGTCCGGATGCACGGCAAAAACGTTGTCTTGGCCGCCGAAGTCGTTCTGAATAAAGGCGAGCCAGGCGCCATCGGGCGACCACACGACTTCGGACTTGCCACCCAGGGTGTTAGTAAGTTTCTGACGGTTGCTGCCATCCTCATTGATTGTGTAAAGCTCAGCCCCGCTGACCCCCTCCCTGCCGATATAAGCCAACTTCGTCCCGTCCGGCGACCAAGCAGGATAGTTGAAGGATGAACCGACAGCGGTGAGTACTCTCTTGCCGCTGCCGTCCGCGTTGGAGATGTAGATCGATGCGTTAAGGGCGTAAGCCAGCTTGCGGCTATCTGGCGACCAGACGAAAGAGTCGCCCGGACTGATGCTGACTAGATTGCTCCCGTCGGCATTCATCACGTACACGTTACGACTATTGGAACACTCATCGCGATTGAAAGCGATTTTCAGTCCGTCGGGCGAGAAGATCGGCGTGTGCTCTCGAAACGTATTAAAGGTCAGCCTTGTCTGGTTCTGTCCTTTCGAGTCCATCACATAGATTTCGCCATTAGAGAAGCCACCGTCCGGTCGTCTGACGAAGGCGATCTGCCCGGTCGGCTTCGCCAGCACGTCACCGACATCGGTGATGCCGGCGACGATGAGCGGCACGGAGGCGGAGAGGCCGGAGAAGGATTGGCCGTCCCGGTCGGCGGCGACCACAACCTGGATGCTATTTCCGAGCACGCTCGGCGCATAGAAAGAGAAACGACCGTCGGTCCCTGCCACAGTATTGTAGCTCCCGAAGACCTTGACCGTGGCGTTAGTCATCGGTTGATTAAACCTGTCTACAACGCGCCCGATCACAGTAGTTCCGGGATCCGGTATGACGTTGACCGTGACGGGTTGAGACACCGTCGCGTTCGCGCCCATGTCGAAGGCAGTGGCAGTCAGGGTGAGCGAGGAGATGCCGAACGGAACGAAATATTTCAATTGATAAGGAGGGGTGGTTTGGAGCGGACCCGCGCTATTGCCGTTCGCTCTAAACTGGACTCCCACGATCCCGATATCGTCGGAGGCGCTGGCTTCCAGATCAATCGGTTGCCCTTCCATGAAGGTGACACCCGCGGAAGGCGCCGTAAGCGTAACGGTGGGCGGGATGCCTGCTGTATCGACGGCTTGATACTGTCCGATGTACAAGCGGCTCAAAGACCCTCTGATGTGGGTCGTGTAAGCGTAACTCAGATCGAGGGCGATCCCGGTGCCGTCATAAACGCCGGTCGCACTGTAGTCCAGGCTGCCGCGATAGCGCGGATCGGAAGGATCTGAAACGTCATCAATCGGCACAGCATTGGTGAACCGGGTTTCGGCGGCCAGCACAAAATCACCGGCCAGCGCAACGTCATTCGGGGTGAAGTATCCGGTTTCGTTGGAAGTGTGCTGGCCTCTCAGAACGGGAAGGCTCGGCACGCTGAAATCCACGATGAAAAGTCCATTGTTCGTGCCCGCACAGTAGGCCAGCGAATCACGTGTGACGAGGTCTTCAACGTTGGAGGACATGTTCAACGTGCCGACGATCTGTGCGCCGGCCTCGTTCGTGATGTCGATAATTCTCACGCCGGAAGTGGGAGATTGGTCGGCCACGACGGCTATGTTACCGGCGATGTCCACGCCAGAAGCGGTGCCGGCGGTGTCAACGGTGCGCACGATGGCGGGCGCTGAGGGGTTGCTGACATTAATTATCTGTAGGCCAGCAGTCCCGTCGGCCACGTAGGCGCGCGGGCCGAAGACCACCACGTCCCTGGCGTCGCCCGGAGTGTTGATGGTCCCGAGCAGGAACGGGCCGGCAGGATTACTCACGTCTATGATTTGTAAACCTTCGGATCCGTCGGCCACATACGCCAGATTGCTGACGACGCGGATGTCGTTGGCGGTGCCGGCAGTGTCCAGGGTTGAAACAATGTGTGGGGCGCGACGGTCGCTGACGTCAACGATCTGCATACCTGCACTGCCCACAGCCACATAAGCGAAATCGCCGGAGACGTCAACGTTATTAGCCTGGCCGGCGAGCTGGATGAATGACATCAGGCTGGGTGAGAAAGAAACGACATTGATAGTCGCTTGTGCGCTCCTGGCCCCGTTCACCACGCTGATCGTGGCCGTCCCTGTCGAAACGCCCGCGACTTTTCCTAAACTATCAACTAGTGCGACCGACGGAGCAAGTGATTGGTAGACCGTGTTAGCCGCGCTGGTTAAATCAACTGTAGAGGCGTCGCTAAGCAAGCCGGTCACTGTTAACTGAACTGGCTGCTGGCCGAGCAGTGAATTGATCACCAACCCGGCGGGGTTCGGCGTCACTTGTAGCGAGACGAGCGTCACGCCGACCGGCGGCATGCTTGACGGATCAGCCGGGTTATATCCGAGTCGCACCTCTTCGCCATCCGACACTCCGTCGCCGTCGCTGTCGGCGTTGTTGACACCGGAACCGCTTGCCACCTCGTCACCATTCGACAGGCCGTCACCGTCGTTATCACCATCGGCGTCGGAAGCGTTATTGGGATCCGTGCCGTTAGCTGCTTCAGCCTCGTCGGACATTCCGTCGTGGTCGGCGTCAGGTTTAAACCTAACCTCACCGGCATTGACAATGCTGTTCGGCACGAGAAGCACGCTGGAGGATTCTCCCTTTAAAGTCGGATCGGACGGATTCTGCGAATGCACAACATATAAGGTCACAAATAAAGCCGACACTATGGTGAGGCCAATCACCAGCTTGCGTACGCGCCGGTGCAATTTAACAAAGGTGGGGGAAGTGCTTTTCATTGTGATTTTCCTTAGCGCTCGCAAGTGAAGGATGAAACTAAAACAATTACTCTCGGTTTCGCTTCGTCTTTGATAGGCTTGGGTCCAGGCCGAAATGACCTGCTTTTATTCTCCCTAATATTCCACTAGCAAAGTTGCGCTGTTCTTCATTGCCTGACTTAACAAGTTCTTCGAGCAGGGCGATGAGTTTTTTTCTATTGAATTCCGCAAGGCGATAAGCGGCCCAAACGCGATCTGACTCGTTATCCGCCTTCAAATACCCAGCCAGGAAAGCGACGCTTTTCTCATCATCAAAATAGACTTCAAACTCTTTGACTACCTTTTTCCCGTCTTCGGATTTGACAATCATCTTGTATTTGCTAACACCCAGATACGAGCTGAATGTTTTCGATAAATCCAGTTCCAAAGTTGTTGATTCGCCTGGCGCAAGCTTGACGAACTTGGGCTCGCGCTTCCCTAAGGCTTCAAAGACGTGGGTTTCTCCCGGTGAAGGAGGTTTGGTTGGCGCCTTCGGTATGTCCAAGCTACCGTCATAAACACGAGTCAATTTTTGTTGCTCGGAAGCATTCTCAAATATCCCCGTCATTTCAATAGAAAACTTTTGATATTCGGCTTCTTTCACCCTATGTGGCGAGCGCCCGGTGTTCGTTATTGCAATCTTGATGGTGGGCCTTTCACCGAAAAAGTAACGAGTCTTGTTTTCCACTTCAAGCTTTAATGAAGCTTTGAAGATTGTGTTTTCTTTAGCCTTAAAGTGCTGTGTATTCATCGAATTCTGACGCGCAAAAGCCGCGATCGCACTAACCAACGTCAGCAACAAAAGAGATGCTAAGGTCGGTTTTGAGTAACGCTTAATGTTGCTGTTCATGGTCTCACTCCCCTTAACCTTAGAATACTTCTGGGGCTAAAGTTTGGATTGCCATTGGGAGGCATGCCAGGTATGTCGGCAGTTGGATGCATCAGTCCTGATGAGGCGTGATCTAAATTGTTTCCGTCGCCCAGGCCGAACTGAATGTGGTCACTGGCGTGACCCACTTCATGTCTTCCAACAATAGTCCGTCTCTCCGGATTCGCAATATTCAGGAAGATAAATGCAATTTCGTCAATCTCAGCCCCCTGAACACCTGGCGACCATTCGATATCAGGATCTATTACCTCCCCAGTGTCCGTTGTTATTCGAGTTGCTGCAGGATAATGATCATTTGCTGGTCCGCTTCCGGTACTTGGGTTGCTATCGTATTTCGGGTGATAGTATTTAGCTCCAATAACGCTGTAACGCGGAGCACCAATGCTGGCAATAAACCTTCGATGCTCAGCATTAATATGAGCCCTATTACGATCAAACCAAGCCTGAGCTTTAATATCTATTGCATTTTGGCTGTCGGGAGGAGCGGGTAATTGGGCGGGTAATTCAGCTGTCAAAGGCGGACGCAGACTGGCGACGAATTCGGGTGATTGAGGTCCGGCTATCAGCCTATTGACCGGGCCAAGTGTGTAAGTCGTGTATCCATCTCCGTTGAAAGCCGGGTTGATGTTATCGCGGTCCATAATCGTATCAACGTCTGCGCCGCCGTTCATACGATAGACATTTCGGAAATCAAGTCTTTTCCAGACCGACCACTTCCCTGATTTCTTATCTTTGACAGGCGTCGTGCCGTCATCCATTAGATATTTGGCAATCAGATAGTAGTTGTCTCCGCCAATGACTGAAGTGGAAAAAGTAAGTTTCGATTTGCCTTGATCTGCTCCCGAAGTCGAAAGCTCGGCTTCAACGGTTTGTCCGTCGGGGGAGATCGTAGAGGTGAAACCTGACACGGCTTTCCACATGGTCCTGGCTGCCGCGGGGGTTCCTCCTGTATTAGCTGCCTTCCCGCCGAATCTGATTTCAATATTATCGTCGCCGGCGCCCCCATTCGGATCGATGATATTGTTGCCAGAATTGTCGTCAGGATCCTCAAAACTCCATTTGATCTTAAATGGGATTGCGGTAACTACACCGTTTCCGGCTTTATTCTTGACCTTCACCGTCAATTCAATTGGACTGTCTACCTCGGTCGCAGTCAGATTGGGCTTGAAGGATTTGAAATCATTGTCAGGAGTGAGCGTCATTGAATCGATTTCTACCTTCGTTGTCTTTTCAGCTTTTACCACGTCACTCAAATCAGCTTTAGTGGCAGCCGAAACGCGAACGGTAAAGGGACCGTTTTTCGGCTCGATGTATTTACCGCTGCCGGCACCCTGATTCATCTTGCCGTCCCAGCCGCTGACACCGCTTTGCGTGTAGTCCAGCTTCTCCGCGGTAAGCTGAAGAGCATCCTTATAGATTGGATTGCTCAAGTCTCCGGCCTTAAAGATTTCAAGTTTGGCTACCGTTGGCGGAGTCGCATCCGGCGCCGTAATTGTGTATTTAAAATTAAATCGCTCAACACTGGGAGCAAATCTGCTGTCGGCGGAGTCTAACTTAATATTAAGTTTCTTTTCCGCAATCACGAGTGATTCAATTCGTGCTACGCGCACCTCCCCTTCAGCTAATGGCAGAGTGACTCTGATGAAAAAGCGGGGCGGGTTCTCAGTTGACCCTCGCGTCGGATTAGGCATTACTGAAGCGGGTGCGCCATCAACCCAGGCATTAACGCTCGTGATAACCTTATCCTCAAACGCAGGATTTCCCTCTATCTGAATATGACCAACAACGGTGACCTCCGGCTCCGGCTCCGGCGGCGGTAGAGCATGCCAGGCTCCGACACGGATTCCGCTGCCGGCATCACTTTTCACCTCACGACCGTCTGCGGTTACATGTCCCGTTCCTACCCGGACATAACGACCGGCATCGTGATCAAAACTCATCAAAAGAACTTCGCTGTTTGCCGGCGAATGGTCCAGGTTGGGAAAACTTATTTCAAGCGGCGTCTCAAAGACCGCTCCCGACGGTTGCACAGATATGTAAAGATTTGTGGCTCGCCCGTCTTCCAAAGTCATAGGAACTCTGTTAGTTGCGATGCGCGTTACCGAAAGTCTCTTGTCGGTAACATCGGGCGGAAATATGATGCGAGTCCCGGCTTTCGCTGTTACGCGAATCGCTGGCTGGCCCCCAACGACCGCCAACTCGAAGCTCGTGTCCTGGGTCACCACGTTATTGGCATCGAGCGGCATCGAGATCCCTGCGTTGACCTTCGGCAGAAAGAGCGGGCGTCCTAATTCGTTGTCCACGCCAGGCAAGACGTCGAAGTCGTAGGTGATGTTCGGCCACCTGCCGGGCAAAGTGATCTGATCGCGTCCAATCAACTCCAATAACTGGTGGGGTCCCGTCGCGACGTTCCCAACTCTGAAGCGACCGTCCGCTCCGGTGCGCGTTTGCTGTCCCCCAATCCGCACCAGCACGTTTGGCAGCGCGCGCAGGTTTTGGTCCAGAACAGATCCGGAAACTGTTGTCTCCGAGCCTGAAGATTCCAGAGCTTGGGCTAGAAAGATGACGGGACCTATCGTATTGCCGGCAAAATCAACACGAACTTGCTGTGCGCCGACGGTAGCACCGGCAACGTAGGTTGCACTGGCGTACCCTTGAGCATCGGTATTCACTTCGACGAATTCATTGTTGCCGGCTGTAAATCGCCCGCCTCCCTCTTGAACAGTAAATCTCACTGTGACATTTGCGACCGGGTCTCCGGCTCGGTCTGTAATGATCACTATCAGCGGGCGTGGTAGAGCGGTGTTCACCAAGCCTTTTTGCGCGTTACCAGTTGAAATGTTTATCTGCGCCGGCTGGCCAGTAGGTGGCAACTCCATATTGGGGTTGCTGGTAATGGAAATTTGAGCGGCTGGAGACGCATTTCCGTCGGCGTCTTTGGCAACGATACTAAAATTATTGACTCCCACATTGAGGTTGACATTTGCTGCGAAGAGACCGGAACCGAACGCGGCATTGGCTGTGACAGGTTCTATTCCTCCGGTTATGACGATTAATGATCCCGCTTCTGCGCGCCCTTCCACCGTGCTGGTTGTTAGCCGCGTGGGTGAGACCACGGGAAATAAAACAGGGGCGCTGGGCGGTGTTCGATCTTGCCCGATAAGCGTCAAGCTGAAGTCGTTTTGATTGCCTGCAGCATCAACCGCAGTAAGCAACAATTGATTTTCGCCCTCGAGCAATGGAATATTTCCGGCTGTGAAATCTCCATTTGAGCCAACAATAGCAATGGCCTCATTAACCTTAACTGTTACCGCCGCAGCGTCTGTAACCCGACCGCTAATTGTTGCCGGAGAGTTGACGATTGTTCCTTCGGCGGGGCTGATGTTGCTAAAAACAGGTGATGTTTGATCAATTGTGAGTGAACGAACCACTTCGCTCAGATTACCTGCCGCATCCGTCGCGATTACTCTGACTTGTCTGACTCCTTCAGCAACTTCTATTTGAAGTTCAAAGAAACCATCTTCAAATGGTTGCTGAACTCCATCAACCGTAACGGTCACAGGAGAGGCATCCGAAACACTTCCCCTGGTCAAGAGCAGCCTGCTGATTTCGCCTTCTACAGGACTCATGAGCGAAATCGTCGGCGAGGCAGTATCACGATTTACAGTATGAAATAACTCACTCTGATTGCCCGCGGCATCAGCGGCGCGCACAGTTATCGTATTAACGCCTTCATTTGTAAGCGGTACCGTTGCAGTAAAATTGTTTCCGTCTACAAGGGGTGCGGTACCGTTGACAGTAATTGAGATCGCATCGACAAAGTTTCCACTGATTTGGATTTCATTTGCTTTGGTAAATGTGAAATCTTCTGGCGCAACAACATTAAGGATCGGCGCAGTTGTGTCGCGAGTTACGATTCGCGAAATTTCCGTTCTATTACCAGCCGCATCGGTGGCCGCAATCAATAAACTGTTCTGGCCTTCTGACAACTGCACCGTGGCGTTGAAATTGTTTCCCTGCACCGTGGCGGTTACGCCGTTGACCGTAATCGTCGTTTGGCTCTGATCGCTAAAGGTTCCGGTAACATTGATCTCAGTTGCGCTCGTGATTGAGTTGTCTGCTGGTTGCTCAACATTCAGCACCGGAGGCGTAGTATCCGAAGTTTCCTGCGTCGCGTTGAACCTCGAGGCCCGAGAAACGGCATCAAAGTAAAGACGCAATCCAACCGCGCCGTTGTGTCCGCCGCAAGAGCCGCCGGACTCGTTAGTCCCGACCCTCGTCAGCACCTTCAGCTTCAGCTCGTCGCTGGTGCCATTGAAACTTGTGGCTGAAAAAGCATCAAACGCAACGACTACCTCTTTGGCGCTGGCAGGATTTCTGGTCACTCCAGTGATGCATAGGCTTTGACCAGATGCCAACAAACCATTGTTCTTGTAGGCCTCAACCCGTAGGTCGAAGTATGTCCCCTGGTCATCGCTGTTCTTCAACCCCAACCACGCGTGAAAGTCACTCAAGGAAGCCAGCGTAGACGGAGTCACCGCGGAAGCAGCGGACCAGGTGCCGACTTCTTTCCATGGATTTCCACTATTGCGGTTGATGCTGGTTGAATCCCAGTATTTTTCGCTGGTGGCGGTGGGAGCGGTAGTGTTCAGAAACAGAGTCGGGGGGTTAGCAACCGGGCCGGTGCCATGCAGGTAATAAGTGCTGGTTGGGACCTGAACAGGAATTGCGGATCCAAAGGCCGGAGCGTTTAGCGCCGATCTCATTGCCTTCGATAGAGTCGTGGCCAATGGCCAGAATATTAGCGATCCCGCAACCGCGAGAATGAGAATGAGGGAATAGGCAAGCGGGCCGATTCGCTTAGCAAACGGAAGGCGGCCGCTGTTGATTAAAGTATCCTTCATGGGGTTGTTCCTATTGGATTGTCGCCAAACGGGCGCCAGGGCCAGGTGGCGTAGAGGTCCGGGTTAGCCTTTAGATAGTTGCGCTTTAGAGTTTCTCCCACTGTATCCGTGTGACGCGCCTGAAAGTGGTTCTGTTCCACCTTAGCGCGCTCGATCAAGCCGAAGCGCCAGTAAAGACCGCCTAGTTTGAAATGGGCCTCAGTGTCGTCAGGGTCTATGGTCAATACATGTTGGTAAGCCAGCTTCGCTTGGTTGTCGCGGCGCTGTAGCAGATAAATTGATGCCAGTTGCGTCCACACCTGCCGATCCTTGGGACGCTCGCGCGCCAGTTCTTCTAAATCGGCCAGCGCTTCGCCATATCTGAATTGCTTGATATTCAACAACGCCCGGTAGAAACGCGCCCGTCCATCCCTGGGAGCAATCTCGAGAGCGCGCGAGATGCATTCGTTGGCTTTCTCGATCACCGCCTGGGATGAGCCCGCGCGCTCCAGGCGCATGTAAGCCAACGCGAGATCGACGCAAGATGCTGCTTCATCCGGCGAGCCCTTAGGTGCCAGTGACCGCGCCTGCTCGAAGGCGTAAACGGCTGTCTCGAACTGCTGCTGATCGAAGAGCGCTACGCCATATAACCGCCATCGTTTACGTAGTGCTGCTTTTTGCGAGTCGTCTTTGGGACTACCTGCTGCAAGGGGCAGCGCGCCTAGCCTTTGGTCGGTAAGCCTGATCTCCGCCTCGGTCACAGTCATTTCCACAACTGGAGAAGGCTTAACTGGATGGGTACGGTTAACCCAGTCGATGAAACGGCTGTTGAAACGTCGATAGTTAAGGCGGGCGATCAACTTGAGTGGCCCGCGAGCATCAACTGGAACCTTGAAGCTAAAACGCCCCAAGTCGGCTCGGCCTGCCGAAATGTGGCGATCGAACGCCCCGATCCGCGTCTGCCAGATATCATGTCGGGTAATCGGCTGCCCGTCGTCGCCGATCGGGACTGCGCGATAGGCATGCGCGCTCCATTCGAGCTTGCCATCAGCGCTGACGGCTCCGCTGTGAATCAGTACTTTTCCGTTAGCATCAGTCGCCTCAAACTCGAGCCAGGCTTCGAACATGTCGCGCAATTCGGCAGGAAATGAATGGCCCACGCCACGGTTGGCAACAACCACATCAACGGAAACGCTCTTCCCGGGGGAGACCGTTGCTGCACCATCGAGACGCTCGACTACTTCGCGGCGATCGGATGTCTGCGAGGACAACGCGAAAATATCGACTGAGACGACGCCGGACTTAAGAAGATCGGACGTGGCCTTCACTTGCCTGGGCCATCCGTAGTGAGCTGGAATTGCGGTATTCCCGCCTGGCCAACGATGAAGGGCGTAGCCGCTCTTCTGCTCCTTTGGCATATGACAGGTTTGGCAGTTTTCGTACGGTCGGGCATTAAGGGGCTGCACAGTTTCACCCGAAAAGGCCGATTGCTGCCACTCGTCATACACACTGAAAGTACGGAACCACTTACGACCGTTTAGTTCGGGCACAATGGCCGCCTTATGACACGCGCCACAGAACTCAGGTTGCTTGAGAAGCGGTCGCAACACAGCACGGCTGTGGGCCTCTAGATCCCCCAGGATCTCTTTGTCGCTGGCATTTTGGATCCGCCGGCCGTCGGCAAATTCCAACAGTGCCGGCGGCGCGATGGTATAGCTGCCGATGCCCTGGGTTGTGACTGATTCAATGCTATGACAGACCGAACAGGTGACGCCCTCCTCGTCGAAAGGCCGCTCCATTCGGGCGTTGTTTGACAGAGCTCCTGAGAATAAAGCCACCGGGTTATGGCAGCTCTCGCAATGGCGCGTGACGACGATGCCCCGATCACGTATCAGGTGCAGAACGTTGGCTTGATAAAAGGGTTCCCGGAATGCATTTCGGTGGGCCGACTCATTCCACTCGGTATGAGTGCTTTCATGACATTTGGCGCAACGCGCGGCGGGTATAAATGCCGTTTGACTGATGAGCTGGCCAGTTGTGGTTTTTGAGTTTGAAGGTGCGAAAGGCGAAGAACCAAACGGCATCTCGTAGCCTTTGGGCGGGATGAAATGCGCTTCACCGTTTCCGGCTGACGCACTAAACCCCCACGCTGCCGCAGTGAAACCGATACTTACAGAGATTAAGAGCAGCCGGAGCTGATGCGTGACCGACATAGGTTTGCCGACCTGGTAATGAGCCAACCGGGAGTCGTGCCGGTGGGCGCGGTACACGTAACTTCAATTGCGTTGGACTGTAACTCCAGTTTGTGCACCGGGTCAGATCCGGTTTTGTTGAGTTAGAGTATGCAAACTGCTGGAGAAGACAGGACGGTCGGGGGCCCGCATCGTTGTTAGTGGACGGTTATAAAATTAGTCAACGCGAGAACTAACTGGTGTGAAACGCGTGGACGAGAACGAATGAGTAAGCGAGCGCACTCTACTTCACGGACCGAGGTATGTCAAATGGTAAACGTCTCTCCAGCAAAGCACGTCGAGACATACAGAGGCATGATGACCACTTGCCGTAGACTCCTGGTCTGAACATTCGTGTAGGTAGCTAAACTCCACTACTTACGGCTTTGCCACCTCGCGCGAACTGGGCACGCTGCCTTGGATCGTTGGAGCGAATGGAATGCGTAGTCGCGGAGACGCAACCTGAAGAGCCACTTGCAAAACTCGGAGTTTCGGGGTAACCAAAGAGGCAGAGCCCAAAACTCCTAGTGTTTTCGATGATTTCTTTTTCAAAACTCTCTTCAACGACGAGTTTTGCAAGTGGCTCTGAAGGTTGTACTCTGTACGCCTGTTCCGAAGTCGTCCTAACGAGTCTGCGACCGGTTCCGACTCTTAGCGGAACCATTCACTTGATAGCGAATCATCTTGCGATACAACGTCATCCGTGACCAGTGAAGCCTCTTTGCCGCTTCGGTACGGTTCCAATTGGTCGCCGTAAGGGCCTGCAACAGCATTGTGCGTTCGCCCTTGTTTAGCTTAGCTGCCGCCGAAAGATGATGGGTGATCGTAGGTGGCAGCGCCAACATGCCGCCTGAGCCATCTGAAAAACCCACGAAGGCGGCTTCCAGTACATTCCTCAACTCGCGAATATTTCCTGGCCACGCGTAAGCAAACAGCAGATCCATTGCAGCGGGGTTGAAACCTACTACGCGCTTTCGAAACGCACGACTGAAGTGCCGCACGTAATGGTCCACCAAAACCGGCAAGTCTTCCAGGCGATCGCGCAGAGGTGGAACCTCTATTCGTATGACGTTTAGTCGGTAATAAAGATCGCCGCGAAAACGGTTCTGCAAGGTGGCGGCTTCCAGGTCCTGGTTCGAAGCGGCCAGAATCCTGATATCGAGGTCCCGACTGCGATTACTCCCCAATTTGTAGATCTTTTTGCTCTCAATCGCGCGCAGAAGCTTCGCCTGCACAGTTGGGCTGACATCGCCGATCTCATCGAAGAAAACGGTCCCGTGGTTGGCCGCGGCGAGTTTGCCTTCCTGGGCCGAAAGAGCGCCGGTGAATGCGCCCCTTTCATAGCCAAACAACTCGCTTTCCACTAGTGCTTCCGGAATCGCAGCGCTGTTGAGACACACAAACGGCTGGTCTCGACGTGCGCTATTTTCTTTAATCAACTGCGCCACCAGTTCTTTGCCGGTGCCGGTTTCGCCGGTAATGAGCACGTTACTATCCGATGCCGCCACCTGGCGAATGTAACGTCTCAGTTCACACATCGGCGCGCTGGTACCGACCAGGCACGATTGGCCCCGCAGCTCCCCGCCATCGGAGTTGATTTCGGCACGCGAGTCCTTGGTTAGATCCAGAAGCAGACGTTCCAGGCGGGCGCTAGTGGAAGGCAATTTCAGATAGCGAGAAACACCGGCGTTAAGCGCGTCAATGACGAATTCCTCGGAGCTTTCCCACGCCAATAAAACTATGGGAATGTAAGCGCAGAGCGACCGCAGTTTGCGCACGGTTTGGAGGGCCAATCTCCGATCGGAGGCGTGTTCCACCAACACCACGTCAGGGTTCGCTCGCGCCAAAGCTTCGGCGGAGGGTTCGCCGTTCAAACGACTTAACAAGCAGCCGACCGGAAAGTCGGCGTCTTCCAAACAATCTTTGGAAGATGAAACTACCGGCCGACTACCGCATTGAACAAGAAGAAGCCTCAGGCCCGACATGACATTGAAAAAAGATAAGCCGCCATTACGTAGCTATTAGTTAAGTTGGTGCAAAGGAACTACCAACCACCGTCTGCGTTAGCTGGATTAGGAGCGAGTATGCAAGGATGCAGGCTCGTGAGAATTCAGCCATTGAGAAAATTCAGTGGGAAAATATTCCAGCCTGTGGAAAAAGTCAACAATTTCGAGGCGAGTAAACGGCGGGAATCTAATCGCCTCTAAGAATCGGTGTTTTCTCTTATCTTCACGAGACGTTCTGGAAAGCTCTCAAGACGATCATCAGCTTCAAGTCCAGCTTCCTTGAACCGACTTGCGAGGTCTGCCGTGGCTTTGCGGGCGGAATCAACAAGTTCCTGATCTCCCGAGACACTTTCACGGAAGATACCGGGCAGTTGCTTGAGAAAATCGAAGAACACAGACGCGGCTTCCGGCGTCACCGTGGATTTTTGTGTAATCGGACGTCGATTAAATTCGTCGAGCCGGCGGCGCCAGTCAGCGAGTTTCTCGTCAATGCCCTGCTTGAGTTCATCAAGCGACTCGCCGAGTTCTTCTTTGGCCCAGCGCAAAGCTTCGCCTTCGCTGATCTCGAGGGAAGCAACCCATTCCGGGTCAACTTCTGCGGACTCTCCCGGGAGACTTCTGATCAAGAAGGTCCCTGGACGGGGAGAGATATCACACGGAATTAGAAACCATCGTGCGGGATTCTCACTACTCCAAAGACATGATTCCTGAGTCAAGTCTCTCTTCCTTTATGCTGCCCCCCAAGAGATGCCGTTTCGAAGCCGGGGTCAATCAATCATTTTGCATCACTTGGGTCTTGCGTTGTCACACCTGGTTCGACAATTGTTCGAGCAGAATGCTTCAGGCGTTCGTCATTGCGCGCTCCACTACCCATTTTACGTCCGCCCAGTTGTGCCGATTAGCCATGAATTGCGCGCCCTTCAGCATGGCTTCCGGGGTCTCACCGACACTTCGTGCTGCCCACCACGCAGCGGACTGCATGACTTCCCAAGCCCGCTCAGACTCGCCCCGTTCGTCCAGGATCACAACAGCTTCGGCGTGCGCATAACCGCGATAAGTCGTGCCTTCTGTGATCAGTGCGCGCACCAATGCTGCGGTCACCGGATCAGCCGGTGGAGGCTCGTGCTCAATCGTCATCGCTGCCTCAACTAATGCGGTTTCTCCCGACGCTGCTCCCGGAGAAATCGACCACGAGGCCTTAACCGGCACGCCCGAATCGACCCCAGCGTGCCCCTCTATAATTCGGTGCACCATGGCCGCGGGCAGTTTCCCCATGGCAGGCTGAGAAGATGCCACTCGGTTGGCCCAGCAAAGCACCCGCCGCCCCCAGGGTGCGTAACGCGCCGGCTCATCAGGCGTGCTCCCGCGGCCGGCGATGCAGGCGTCAAGCCAATCGGCGTAGTGCAAGAACGGTATGGATGGATCGACCTTTCGACAAAGCGCGCTGTGTGCTGCCTCGAACTTAGCTTCCTCACCCCTCCTGTATTTGAAATCCTCTCTTGCCTTCGGATCGGAGGCTACCGCGGCGACCGTATCTAATGTCTCCTCGACCCCGCCGAGTGCTTTGTGCAGCGCGATAGCCTTGTCTCTGACGGCGCTCCACCGTTCGCCAAACTCGCGAGTGCTGTCGGGGGAATTGGACATCACTCGCAGGACAATCAGTTGGGGCAGGAGGGTGCGCGCATCACTGGCAAGCGTAAGCCCCTGTCCGTCCTTGATAATTACCCCCGGCCACATTTGCGGAGTGCTACGCGGGTCGGCCATTAGGCCAACGGTGTCGGTGCCGTCACTCCATAGCGGCAGCACTCCCGGAAAACCGGCCAAGGCAATTGTCCGCGATAGTGCCGGGGCGGGCGGCTGGACAACGCCCAGGTTGGGCTCCGACCCGAGCGCACCAGCGGTCTGACCGATTTCCGACACCCAATTACTCAAGATGCTCAATGTCCTACCCCTCCTCACCACTCGACCTTTATCGGCTCGCGGAACTGCCTCCAACTCGACTTGTAAAAGGCATCGAGCGAGGAGAGCGCTGCCTTCCTGCCCTCCGGAGTTCCATCCTTGGCTCGCTCCATTGCGGCCGCCACTGTAGCTTTGCCGTTTATATAGGCATCTCCGACACTGCGGTCCAGCACTTCGTTGGTTCGATCAACAACACGGGCCTGCAGGAATTTTTTCGCCGACTTCTCTGCTGTCATGAAATCTTTTTGCGCCTGGGCCAGGATTAACTCGACCGCCCGTACATCGCTAGGTGGCAGATGCGCCTGGTTTTGAAATCCCGGATCGTCTAGCGCACGCCGTATGTCGGCGAGGAACAGTCGCCAACTCGCGATCTGCGGATTAACGGCTAAGTACGATGTAACTGATTCAATCTTTGTTTCGGTGCGACGCTTAACCTGAACGACCGCAGGATCCAGCGCGAGTGCCGCAAGGATCGGCCCCGAGCCCTCGATTGTGTGCACACCACCTTCCTTCGTGTGACCTTCAGGGCTCATCAACATCGCGCTTAGATCTGGTCCGGGCGGAGCTGCTGCAGCCTGGTTCTCGGTCGCACGAGTTGCAAATGCGCTAGCCACCGCTGCCGCTTCCGGGTCATCTTTCCATTCACCCGTCTGGAGTTCGCTCGCAACCTGGTCCAGGAACTGACCAATCCCCGAACCAAGGCCCTTCGCGGGCACATGGTGTGACTCGCCAGCCACGCTTTCAAAGGGAGCGGGACGTGGTACAACGTGCAGACCTGCGACTGGCTCGGGAACCGGCGCCGCCACGGAGTTGTCTTCGACGCTGTCATTTGGGCCGATGCGAACGCTGAAGTCAAGATCGTGGTCAACCTGATCCTTCGAGGGATCCGCGAAGGTAACTGACATTTTTACGTGCTCCGCTGCCAGCGACTGGTTGTGCATGGCGACGAGTGTTTGGGCCTCCTTCTCTTTAGCCGCTCGCAGAGCTTTGTATTCAAGAGGTTCTCCTGGCGGGGGTTCGGCTAGTGTCGTCGCCACTTCATGCACTGCCTGCTCGTGAGGTGTTCCGTCTTTTTTGTCCTTCTTGTCGTCTTTCTTTCCAATTCCAAACGCAGCCAACAGTGCTTTACCCTTCTCTATCAGCCATACCAGGGCTTTCTCAATCAGACTCATGATCCAATCCTGGAACGTCTTGATCTTGTTGGCGATCTTGTCGGGCAGGTCGCCAAAGCCCAGGTAGTCAGCGATAAAGGAAATCACCGGCGCGATCAGCATTGCCAGGGCCTTTTCGACTGCGTTGGCGAAGCCGCCAATGCTGCCGGCCAGGATATCGGCAATCCCGTTCACCACAGTTTCCACGAGAGTAAATATCCGCGCCGCGTTTTGGAATATCCACTTCAGTACTCTGTAAATCGCTTCGAGCGCCTGCAGGATCGCGCCGGCCGGATTGAAGAGCAGGATAATGCGCGCGGTAGCCGCCTTGATGATCGCGGAAACCATAAAGTCGACCGCGAGATCGATCACCTGATCAAGGATCGACTGCGGATCGAGCTTCTCCTTGATCATCTCGTAGATGCCTTCCGGACCCTTCTCGATCAGCAGGGACAAAAGCGAATACACCTTCTCGAGGAGCGCCACATTCTTTTCGCCAACGTGTTTGGCCAGGACCTTGCGAATCCTCGGCCAGGTAATACCCATCAATTGCAGGAAGAACGTGATGATGCTCTTGAGTGAGAAGTCTTTGGGAAGCTGAACGCCAACGTCGCCGAGTCCGCCCGTGATCCAGCTAATAAAGCCCTTGACCATGTGGGTGAAGAAGTTATCGAAGAACTGTGAGAAGCCCTTCGCCAAACCGGCGAGCAGGTTGTTGCCAAACTTCATCGGGTCATCGGCGATGTCTTTGACGACCTGCTTAATCTTCGCAACCACGGCCCAGAACGCTGCCGGCGGAATTCCGAGTAGCTCCAGCAACCCTTCAATAATGAATTTGACGGGATCATCAAGGAAGCGATTGACCGCGCTCACGATCCGCCCAACAAGCCCGCCGGCCTTCTTGCGCAATTCGGCAATTTCGGTGCGAACTTCGTCCACGGCCGCGCTGGCGCTGTCCTTAAGTTCCTTATTGAAGCTATCTCGTGCAGAGATTGCCTGGTTGTGAAGTTGATCGAGCTGGCCGTCGAATTTTCCCTGTTCCTGGGTTGCCCAACCTCTTAGCGACTCGGGCAGATCCGCGAAGATCTTGGCGATGCGATCGCGAGCGTTCTTGATAATCAGATCGCACGTGGCAATCACCGAGTTGACCTGTATTGAAATCTCGGTGAGCTTGGCGATGACGCCATCACCGAAGTTCCTCTCAGCGGTAGTGTAGGCAGCCTCGGCCCAGCTCGGCAGGCCGGCCACGGCATCCCACAAACCCGTAAAGAAGCCGCCTACACCCTTGTGACGCTCGTCAACGCGTTGCTTCACGATTGCGAGATCGGCCTTGAACTTGGTGACCAGCACGTCCTTGGATTTGTCCCACGCCTCCATGGCGTTTGACGCCACTGGCTTGAGCAATGCATTGACTGATTTTTGTGCGTCCTCGAAAGCCTTCTTCGCTTCGGCGCTGGCTTTCGTGCGCATCGAGTCTTCCGAGCCGACCATCCCTTGTTGGCGCGACGCCGTGCTCTCCACCGTCGCGGCACGCGACTTCGTAAGCTCCTCCAATGCCTGGGCCTGAAGCGCCGCCATGTTTGCCTCAGCCTTCCCGAGAGCTTCCTGCTGACCTGCGAGCACCTTCGCGGGATCTTCTTTTGCCGCCTGATCGAGTTCGCCCTGGGCGCCGCGGGCTTCAGCCACTGGCCCGCTCTGAACGAGTTGCGCCGCAGGCTTCTCCATACCCGCGGCTTCCATCTTCTTCTTGCTCTCAGCGGCATCCGCGTCGAGCGAGACGTTTTCAGCCGGGACAGCGTCGGGTGTGGCAGCTTTGGCATTGATTGGCTTCGCCTCTCCGACAGGAGGCTGCGGCGCAAGGCCTTCGCCCTTGGCAGGAGCGACAGCACCCGGCGGAGCGTTCACGGCGCCGTAATTGTCCTGGACCTTCTTGGTCTCGCCTTCTACTGTGGAGTTGAGTTGGTTGCCGGCACTCGTCGCGGCTGCGTCCGGCTTTGCCTCCATTAAGGCATCCTGATCGGGCGGACGCTTGTTGTAAATAACGTCACGGATGCGCTCACACAACTTGACGATCTCAGGACTTGGAGCTGCCGGCACTTGACTAATTAGCGCGGCCTGCGCCTTCGCTATGGCCTCCGCGTTCGGTTCATCCACCGCCTTGCGCGCGTCGCCAACCTGCTTCGCACCTTCGGGAAGATTGCTGTGGGCTTTCGCGGCCCCGCCCGCGCGCGCCTGGACCCCGCCAATTCGTTTCTTTGTAGCAGGCGAGATTTCGCTGGGCGGTTCCGGTATCTGTAACTTCACCGCAACTGGTGCAGACTTGCCTGCTCCCTCTTCAGGTAACGGCGCAGACTCGCCCTCCGCCGCTGACTTCTTACCGCCATCGGCCGCGGGTGGTTTTGCTTCGCCACCTGCCTCTGCCGCCGGCTTTGCTTCCTTGCCGCGGGTTTCGGCACCCTCTGCCTTATCACTGGTGCCCTTGTCCTCCGGGGCGGAAGTCGTTCCTGGTGCTTTGGATTCTTTGGCTGCGGTGTCAGCTTTCGCGGGTGAAGTGGCTTCGGCGGTCTCTTTTTCAGGGGCAGCGGTTAGACCCTTTTCGGCCGGAGCCTTTCGTTCTTTTTCAGGAGCGGCCTTGGGAGCTATCAGAGGAACTATGATTTTCGGCACTACCATAGAAGGCTTCGAACCTGCCTTCTCGGGTGGCCCGGCGATCTGGAGCGTTGCGGCTGGGGCCGAGCTCATCATTTGCCCCGCGCGTGCGTTCCCCACGCGCTGTTGCATTGCTACAGAAGCACGCGCCCGCTGGACTGGTGTTTCAGCTTCGCTAGTCTCGGTAGTCTTCTTCTTGAGTAAGGGATTGGGTAGCGCCGGTAGGCCCTTGGGCGTAATGGTAGACGGTGCCTTAGTTGCTTCAGATCGAACCGGCGCTGGGGCGCGTGTTTTTTCCTTGACGGCCATCAGTTCACGGCCGCTCCTTGCTCCGGCGCCGGATCCAGCAGGTCCTGCACGATCCAGTTATAGAATGTTTCGCCAAACTCCGAACTGGTGATGGGCCTGCCAAGCTTCTGGTATTCGCGCCCGATACCGCCGGCAAGATGCCGAAGGGTCAATGTGTTTTGCTCGCTCGAACAGGCGCGAAACATGGCGTCCAACACGATATTCCGTATGTTCCCTCCCGAAAGTTCGAAGCGGGGCGCGAGCCGGGCGAGTTGTTGATCGTCGAAATCGCGATGTTCGATACTGGGGGTTAGTTTCTTCCAAATAGCAGCGCGCGATTCCGCGTCGGGATGCGGAAACTCAACCAAAGCTGCGATGCGTCGAAGAAAGGCGTCGTCAATATTCTGCCGCAGATTCGTGGCCAGGATTACGACCCCGGAAAATTCTTCGATCCGTTGGAGCAGATAGTTGACCTCGAGATTAAGCATCCGGTCCTGCGCGTGCTTGATGTCACCTCGCGAACCAAACAAACTCTCGCCTTCATCAAAAAATAACCAACCATTTGAGTTCTCGGCCTCGGCAAAGACACGACTGAGGTTCTTCTCCGTTTCACCGATCCACTTACTGACGACCGCTGACAGATCGACTTTGTAAAGATCGACTCCCTGCCCGCTGGCGAGGGCCTCCGCCGCCATCGTCTTGCCCGTGCCCGACGCGCCCGCGAATAGCGCAAGCAATCCCTTGCCCAGCCGCATGGTTTGCTCGAAGCCCGTGCGATGAAAAAGCTCGCGATGAAAACGAATGCGGTTGCGCAGCTCGACCAACTGGCGTTTGTTGGGTTCGGGAAGAACGAGATCGTCGAGAGAAAGATTTTTCCGTGGTTCGATGCGCTGAGCGAAAGTGACCAGTCTCCGCGCGGCTTGCCGGCGACAAGCTTCAAATAGTTTGCCCGCGTCCAAACTCACGGAAGCAGGATCTTCGCGACGCGCCAGATTTCTGGCCCCGGTAATGGCATCTTCAATCTGAGACTCGGTTGATTGAAATGCACTCGCTAGATCCGTAGCCAGTCGACTTCGGTCATCTTCAGTAAGCGACAATTCGATCGAACCAGGCAGTCGTGCGAGCCAAATGTTTTTTCTAATTTCGAAATCCGGAAGCGGCAAATCCAACTGCCAGAACTTCGCATCACTTACGGCGCCCGGAGGCAGTGCCACGGAATCAGTTTCGGCTATGGTTAACCCACGAAACTCAGTCGCTGCCAATTCAAGGTAGTCCCACCGTCCGCCGTTTTGTTCTGCACACAGCAAACTTTCGCAACCCCGGAAATACAGCGCTGCATCCCGAAGCCTTGCTTCACGGTAGGCGACGTCTACCAACAATTCCCAGGGCTGACTCGACCGCAGAGAGCCGCGAACATCAAACTCCAGCAACGGAATCTTCAGGCTGTCACAGGTTGCTCGAGCGACTTTGGCGCTGAGGCGCGGATCAGTACCGAGCAACATCAGGCGGACGCTTTCATTTTGGTCAGCCAGGCGCAAACGAAGAGCGTTGGGCAGGGCTGCGATGAAGCTGGAAGTTTCGGCCCGCGTGAAGATAGGAAAAACTCCGTCAGCACATTCGGTTTGAAGAATTCCGGACAGGCGAGGATCAGGATCGTCTGCTCCGAGAAGATACGAGGCAACGCGATCGTCTATTCGAAGGGAACGCTGGGGCAGACTTTCCTCCCCGGCAGCGTCGCCACCCATCACTATCAAATGATTTCCGCGCAGGTTGCCCGCAGGCGAAAAGAAGTCCCGGCACGCTCCAATTTCGGGCAGAGAAAGACGCAGGGTTTGCGTTACCAGTTCAACCGAGGGCAACTGTTTCGTCGCGTCGTTTTGCAAGTATCCGAACAGCCGCCGATATCTTTCATCAATCTCGCCAATCAGGCAGAGCAGCAGAATGTCAGTCTCCGCAGTCCCGAGTCTGAAAAGATTTGTGAGTCGAAGCAGGCGAAGATTTGCTAAGGAACCATCAGCGCAAAGCTTGTCTATACCCACGCGTAGCCGCGCCGCCTGGTCCCACCAGGGCTTGATTTGCTCCCCCACGTCTTCAGGCAATGAACCGGGCAGAGCGAAGGGAGCATTAAGATAACGCTCCACTTCAGCCTGCGAAACGACGACCATTCCCCAGTCTCGTTCCGATCCCGCGCACGCGCCGGAAAACTGCCAGCGAATCACCTGGGCGCGAATGAGTAATTCGATCCGAGCCAGCTCGTCGTAAAGATGATCAATGCTGCGAACGTAAGGCCCGCGCATCGCGTACTCAACCACCGAACTTGGAGTCATAGCAGTAATCAGTCACCAATTCGGAACCGCACTCGGCGATCAACCAGCCAGGATGCGGCAGGTGTTTCTTCCAGATAACCAGCCATTCGTAGAATCGTGTCCAGTGGACCATGGCTAAGTCTTACTTCCAGGATTAAAGGGGAAACGGCGATCGTGCCGGAGCGCCGAATGAAGTTACTGAGGAGATAAGACACGCTGGAATGGCTGAGGCCCGGGAGCCAGCGCGCCCATGCTTGCAGCAGCCGGCACGCGGTGAAGTTCAGCATCACCAGAGCGTCTGCGGAGCATGGAAGAAATTGCGATACGTCATCAATTGTTTGCCCGGCAACGGGAACACTCAAGCGTTGTGCGGAAAGAAGGTCCTCGAATGCAGCTTCAAACAATTCGTGGTTGAGAGTCTCAAGCAGATTTAACTTATCGGTCACGTCGTTCGCGTCGATACCGGCCCAGAGTGCAGCGCCCTCGTCAAGCGCTCCGCTGCGCCAGGCTGACGGTCCCCCGAGGCAAACAGCAAGACCAATCAAGACAGATTCCAGCGACTTAAAGTCACATTCGCTGAGGACCGCCTTCAGTCGTACGTCTTGTAAGGTCCTCACCAGCAGGAACAAGCCCGCGCATTCCGACCGAACCAGAACGGCATTGTCATCTGACGGCGCAATTCCAGATTGTTTAAGCAACTCTTCGACAAGAGCGATGGCGGGTTTTCCCGATGTGGCGATGACCTCAAGATGTCGCGTAGTTTCTTCGTTGAATCTGCGCTCAGTTTCCTCGCCAATGATTGGTATTGATCCACGGCCCAGCGTAGAGAGGATTCCTCGGAAATCTCGTGTGTCGCGAAGCGCAAGCCACGCTGAGACAATGCTCTCCAGCAGCGGAGCGAGCGCCGCGGGAGATGTGGAATCGTTCTCTTCCGAAACAGTCAGCAGAAGGCGAAGCAAGTTTGCGTGCAGATCGTCATCATTCGGTCCCAGGCGGCACTTGCCTTCCCTGACAAAGCGCACCAGTTGTTCAAGCGCCCGTTTCTGCGGCCCTGTTGCTGAAGAAGGGCGTAAGACAAACTGCTTCGCCAGGCTCTGGGCAGACGACGACTGAAACATTGAAAGCACGCGTCGCGTCACATGTGGGATGTCCAGCCAGTCAAAGCTATGGGCCAGAGTCTGTTCGAGTCGAACGATCTGATTGTCGCTGAGTGAACCTGCGGAATTTACCCAACGCTGGGAAACGACGAATTGAATTACATCGGCGAGCGCGTCAGAGAGTGAACGAGTGTTGGTCCATTGAGGCGTTCCCGGCAGGGTGCGAAGATATGACTCCAAAATGCTTTGTTCCGCAGGACGGCCCATGGTCCACAGGCCAAGAGCATCAAGCACGGAGAGCGCGCTGTTAACAAACACCTGGAAAGCCTCTGTAGACTCTTGTTGCGGTGCAGCCCGAATAATTTCCTTCCAGAGTTTCTGCTGACCGGCCAGACCCAGGTGGACCAGTACTGTCTCCAGGGTCCTCGATTGTCGGAGGCGACGAAGAATTTCCCAAAGCCATTCCCGGTTGTCGTCGAGGACGGCAAGGATCGCTTCGCCTGCGGCGAGTTGGCGATAATTGCCAAAGGCGCCGTAGTACCACCTGGACCACGCATCGCCGGTGGTTAGTTCCGTCAAAAAAGAACTTACGAATTCCGCCTGATTTTCAAAGGAAACAACATTTTCGTTGTTATCTTCGACGATCGACTCCACCACCGCGGCGCAAAGCCGGTGGCCCCATTGCTCGGCTATTCGTGATTCGAGAGTAGTGCGGCGGGAAACTATGGCGACGCGGGTAGATACCCTTCGAATTACACGTACCGTTGGGTCATCAGCGAACACTTCAGCGAACGCCTGGTCACAAACGGCGGCAATTCGATCACTGGTGACACGTTCCAGCGTCGGTATGAGAACAGACGCAGAAGTCGAATTCTGAGGAACGCGGTAAGTAATGTGAAGATGACCGATCCGAGTTTGCATGTGCGCGTCTCACCTCGGATTAACTTCTTCCGGCAGCACCCATGCCGGCCTGAAAACTTGCCAGCAGGGCGTTGAGTGTTTCTTCGTTGAGAGTTCTTTCAATCGTGCCGGCACTGGTGATCAAGCCATTTAGTTTTAGATCACCATAAATCGTAAGCACCGGTTGGCGATCCGCACCACCGGCGGGTACTAAATATTCCAACTTCATCGAAGGACGAAAAGAGCCGTCATCGTTAGTGAGGCCGATTACTAAAGCGCGCTCGGTATCGGTTATTTTTCCCAGATCGATGCGTAAATGATCTCCTTCATCGAGTACTCGATAGATCATCGGATCGTCTCGTTGCGCCTCATCTTGCGGCACTGTTCCCTCTGTAAATTGGATGACGCCCTGGGCCATCAACAAATTTCCGAAAAGATTAGTAGTACCGCGGAGATAGTTATTGTCGTTGGTGTCAATTTCAAACCGCGGATCGAGTTTGTCCTTAAGCGAAGGCACAAAGACAGCAAAAGCTCGTTCGTCATTTTTCTTATAGACAATCGTCTTTTCACCTATGGTGCGGGTGTCTTCCTGAGTTGCCGTTTTCCCCACCTCAACGCGGGCGGCATTTGCAGGATGGTCTATAGTTTCGGCCATCACTCCTACATAAGTGCGGTCCGTGCTATCGATGAGAAACACTTTCGACGGATCGGTTTCTTCCCTGTTGAAGGTGATTCGCGCGAGGTAGATGGGCCAAACGACCAGCGGATTGTCCGTGGTTTGAAGCTGGGAAGACGAATTGATAACCGCGGCTGGAACAGCCCTGGGATTTCGCGCGTCGATTCGGCCCGCCCTGGCTCGTTCCAGAAAAACGCGGGGCCTTTCACTAGTCCGATAATCTCTGCCGGCCCTATCCTCTCCACAGGCCACATACCCGGGAGGAGCTTCAGCGCCGTTTGTGTTTTCGTAAAACAGCCAAACATCCAACCGGTTTGACCCTAGTCTCAAAAAGTCGTCGCTCGAAATGGGACTCTTAACCGGCAGAAATAATTCACGTCCATATCCATCGACGGCCATTCCAGGCCTTACCACAAGTGAACCTTCTTCGACGGCCACTTCAAGTCCCACGACGATGCCCCAATTATGGTGCGCAATGTTGTGGCGCCGGCGCATCGCAATCTGGTAAGCCTGCTCATCTGCAAAATCCTGACGCCTGAGAAATTGCTGGTCAAAATAGTTTACGCGTGATGCCGAAGAAGCTTGGGTCATCGCAGACTCGCTTTCATGTAATGGCCACAGTCTTTGTAATGCTCAGAGAGCTCGTGGCAGTTGCGCCTTGCCATCTATAGGTAATAGTCACCGTGATATTCAGATCCGGGTCTCCAGCGTTTGGGGCGGGTATCGTTACCGAGGACGTCATCAACGTACTAGCGCTCGGCGCCAACGGATTTGAGACAGGCTGCAGCGGTATTGGCGCCCCCAGCCCGTCGACCTGGACGGTGAGCAGATTCAGTTCCTTGCTGGGACCGTTTATGACATCAACGTCAAAATCAAACGCCGCGCCCGACGGAATGGAGGCCGGAAGATTTGGATCGATTGATGGACTCTCGTAAACAGGAATTTCGCCGGTCTTAGCAAATCCGCCTACGGTAGTGCTCCCCGCCTTCATGGAAACGCTGACTTCTATAATCACTTTGTCGCCGGGTGGAACGTCGGCCGGCAGCCTGGAAATTGTGATGGGTCTGGTGGTCTGCGGGTCGATCTTCAGAGGTATGTTGAGGTTCTGCTTGATAAATGATTGTGTGCCTGAGCTGATTCTCTCGGTGCTCCTATCCGGCAATAACGGTTCGGTCAAACCCAGATTTTGCACCGAGAGCTCATACTCCCAGTTCGGCTGACCCCTTTCGATAAATTCAGGGAATTCTGTAATTGTCACTTTGATAAGTGAAGAACTGAGAGCCAGGACGCCATTGATAAAGGCTAAGGCGATGAGCGAATTAAAGAGCGGGTCGAGAGGATCAGGTTTGACCGGTGGGTACTCCGCTGTGCCGAGAACACGAATCATCTCAAAAGCTTTGCCGTCTTTAATTTTTCCTCCACGCAGTTCAATACTGCCGTTGCCGCGCAGCACCAGCCAGGGACTAAACGGAGCTGGATCCTTAGACCCACCTAATGAAATGCGACTCTTAAGGTCTCCCTTCGAAAACAACCCACCCGAAAGCCGGATCTCATCGATGGCAGTTCCTGATTGGGTGGTTAGGCGAAGATCGTAAATATCCCGGGAATTTGGCACAGTGGGAGGTTCCGAGACCGGCCGGAAAATAATTCCCTGTGGGAGCCTCGGTTCAGATTTGTCCCTCTCTCGGCATCCGCAAGGTCCCGCGGGGTCATCTTCGGCCTCAGGCGAAAACCGCAGAAGTCCTCCGGAACGCTCTAACGGTAGTTCCCGGTCGTCAACAAGCGCAGATGATATTTGCGCAGTCGCAGCCGCTTGAGTGCTAATGGCCTCGTTGGCTGCCGCGGCACCGCTGGTAGCCTCGTTGGATACCGCTGCCACAGTTGTAGACTTGGGGGGTGAAGCGTCGGGCGTGACCAGGGCTGCGCGGAACATTCTGATTGGAATCGGCCTGCCGTTGAAGTTCAATAATGACATGCGCAAGGACCGGTCGTTGTCGAGACGGATCAACTGTTGCGCGATGGGCGTCGGATCTCCGATTCTGCGAAAGATTATCTTCAATGTCGGTTGTCCCAACGAATTTGTCGCCGCTATCGCTCGCCAGGTTATGTTTTCTCCGTCTGCCTCGGGCGATTCAACGCGAATGAACAACCCCGCCCTTTGCGTAGCGATGGTTGCAGAATAGTTATTGCCCTGTAGCACAAGGTTGCCCCATAGAATCGGATTCCCATCCTGATCGATCGCAAAGCGATTCTGTAACAATCCCTTCGCATCGTGCGCTGAGACTCGGAAGTGGTATGGATCGGCGAGATTTTCCTGGCCAATGCGCATCACTGCGCGGACTGAGGGCGATGTCACACGCGCGGCCAGTAATCGCGTAAATTTGAAATCCTTATCGGTGGTTGCAGGGGCTCCATTTTCAAGTACGCCCAAAAGAATGGGCCACGGTGGATAATCAGTTAACTTGCCCGCGGCGCGCGCAATTAAGAGATCCGGTTCCCCTTCCGGAATAGGCCAACGCTTGTCGCTGATGGTGATCTCTGCAGCGCCGCCCCAACGAGGGTTAGGGCGGTCACCGCAGGAGCCCTGGGGCCGCTCGCAGTAATTAAGATAGACAAATTGCTCACGTACATTCGCAAGAAGCGTTAACTCAACTTCTTGAGAAACGACCAGCTCGCGTCCGTATCCGTCAACGGCCAGCCCGGGAGTAAGCGTTGTCACTCCGTTTTCAACGACAATTCTCAGGCCGCGAACGATGCCCCACTCATGTGGTCCAAGGTTGTGCCGCCCTGCCAGTCCCAGCAGGTAATCCTGTTCTGCCTGGAGATCGCCGGCGCGGAGCCGCTGGCGCTCCCGATACTGGACTCGGAGCGGAACGTTCACAGATTATCCCCGCTTTTGAATGTAACCACGCGTTCGCGCCCGCAGATGTCCCGGTAAGTGGTGACAATCAAGGGCGTCCTGCAAGGTGCGCAAATGAGATCGTGTATTGGTGAACCCAGCACTTCGAGAGTACTGGCAGGATTAAATGGCTCCTTCAGAACGATGAATAAGCCGACCTTGCACAGCTCCTCACGAACTTCATCGACTTCGCGCCAGATGTAGCGCGTGAGATCTATGCAGTCCGGATCGGAAGGCCGGCAATCGGTTCCAAGAAGGCGGCGATAAGGCGGGTACGAATCAATCTGTACGACTTTGCAGACTTTGCAATCGCCTTCGGTCTTGTTCCAAACCCAAACACGGGCCAGCGGTACGCCATCGCCTTCGCAGCTGTTGCTTTCGCAGGATTCACACAAACACTGGAAGTAGTGGTTGCGCCAATCCTGGACAATGTAGAACAGCAACTCGGGACTTACCGCCCGTTCCAATTCCACCACTTGTCGACTTTGACCCCGCCGCCTTGGTGCGACCGCTGGCCCCTCTTGTTGGTTCACTTGTTCCAACTCGCAAAGACATTCTTCGACGAAACAAAACGAATGCAGTTTGCCGTGCACCCAATCAAGCAACGTCTTCGGAGGGGATTTGTATTTCGCCAACTCTTTGAGGAAGAGACCCAGTTCTCTCCTGTATTTTTCTTCGACCAACCTTGATGGAGGCGCGCAGGGATCAATAACTTCCTTCGCATATAGCTTTCCCGTCTCAATCACGCGCGTGTACTGACACTCGTCGAGGGGCCGGCAATTGCCGCGCACCAGGGCCCTTTGACCGCCGCTCAACTTTTCTTCAAAGCGCAGGCAGAGCTCAAAAGCGCGCAACTCCGACAGGGGGATACAACCGAGCTTGCGCTCGTTGTCAGGTTGTTCGCCATAAGGCGGTCGTTCTTCGGGAGTTCGTTCCGGGCAGCAGGGGTCAAACGGCTTGGCGCAGGTAAAGTCGTAATAGATTGGATCGCAAACAACGATATCGCGTCCGCAACAGTCAACGGCATACCCGGGGGCAGCAACTACACGTGAGGGTTGTTTAATTTCGTGACTGCACGTTACTTCCAAGCCACAGGCAACTCCCCAACCGTCGCGGAATCTTTGCAGCGCACCTTTGGCCGAGGTCCAGTCAACCAGTGCTTTTAGATCGTTATCAGTGAGCACCTGCCCGCAGAAGAAATTTGGTTTGGTAAGACATTCCAGACTACAACAATCTCCCTGGCAGTCGGAGCATCCGCAGTGGCAGGGCCCGATCGTGGTTTGCGTTTGCGTAAGCGTTGGCGTGTGGGTATGTGTTGTTGTCATCGACTTTCCTCCCGTCGCGGCGGTTCACTGCCCTCTCGGCCCGGTCGTTCGTAATCCTCCGTCCGGCCCGGCTGTTCGTTGTCTTCCTCCGGGCGCAGCCGTCCGTACTCTTCTCTCCGGCGCGGCCGCTCCTCGCCCTCTCGACGTGGCCGTCGGTATTCCTCTTCCCGGCGCGGTCGTTCGTACTCTTCTTCCCGGCGCGGCCGCTCGTACTCTTCTTCCCGTCGCGGTCGTTCGTACTCCTCTTCCTGGCGCGGCCGTTCGTACTCCTCTTCCCGACGCGGCCGTTCGTAACCCCCTTCCGGGCGTGGCCGTTCGTACTCCTCTTCCCGGCGCGGCCGTTCGTACTCCTCTTCCCGGTGTGGCCGTTCGTAGCCGTTGTCGCGGCACCACCGTGCGTAGTCGGCGTCACTTACCACAGAAACCCAGCTTTCAAATGTGCCGCCTGCAATGCCGTTGTTGTCTCCGTCGACACGCACTCCATGGCAGTCGAGGAGAAAATCGCACTTCAAGGTGATCGTGATGAGGTGGTTTTCCAGAGAGCGGTAGCCTCCCCTCGTCGAATCGGGCCTGACTAAGTACTCAGCCTTAAGCCCCTTCTCGATGAGGCTGGGTAATGAGGTGTGGTGAACAAAATCCACGTCTTCGAATCCTGCTCCCCCTCCATACTCCACGACGAAGGTCGCCTGATTGACGCCGTACGGGCCGGGGTAGTCGCCAACACTCCCTTCGCGCAGTTTTCGATCAAACGTGACCACGAATCCCCTATTGCGTTTAAACCAAGTGGAAGGGATAACGCCTCCATGCGGCCAGTTGATGTTGACGATGTGCGTGAGTCGTTGCGGACCATGCGGCACCTCCGGCCGGCCGCTCATAATAATCCGGTCGTTAGTCACCGGCTTGCCTGGTTCAACGCAGATTAAAGCCAGCGGCACGCAGTGCTTTGGCGGACACCGCAAAGCAACGCAGCTTCTGAAACCTTCTTCGCACGGATCTCCGCAATCGTCATGCGGACACTCTCCTGGCGGGTACAGCTGCGGATGATGTGGGTGCTCGCGTTCTTCCGGGGTTTCTTGATAGGGCGCTTCCGGCTCACGTTGTTGTGCGTTGTATCCAGTTTGAGCGTTGTCTTGCGCCTGCCCGCTTTGCGTTTCCGTTTCGGTGGTGCTGGGGTAACGATCCTCGGAATAACGATCGTCATCTGCGGGAGGACATACGGCATACTGGGCCTTCCACCCATACTTTTGCAGATCGGATTTGGCAACCCAATGCCATGAGAGCTTCCAGCTTTCTTTGTATCTCCCATGTTTGGTCTCCGTCTTTGCAGTGCTGCAATCGCCTTCGCTGGAAAGCACGGGGACCGGCTCTGTTCCGACATCCTGATACGCGAGACACAACACCAGCCATGGATGGGAATCCCGGTATTCCTTCCAGGGAATCTCGGGTTGCTCGTCGCCGCAACAGATCGCGCAGTCAACCACAATTTCGCGCCCGCAACAATCGATGGCCATTCCCGGACTTACCGCCACATATCGATCGCGGCACTCTGGCTGCTTGTGTTCTCGGACTTCCAGACCACAGACGACACCCCAACCATGCAGCATGCGGTTGTGAAGAAAACGGTGAGTCCGGTGATGCTCCTGCTCATCCTGGAAGTCGCGTGCAGCAAGATGGCGACCGGTGAAGTAATTCATCCGCTCTTTCATCAGCTCTTCGCAATCGCCCTTGCAGCAATCTCTCTCTGAAGATTCCATGGCCTGATCTCCTTAGCGTCAGTTCAGAATCCAGCCGCCCACACGTGCGCCGGGGCTAAGAACCGCTGGTCCGCGGCCTTTGCCCGACAACACTGCACCCAAACCGAGTTGATTTCGCGGCTGCAGGCTCGATGCCTCTTCTTCGGGTTCACACGACAGTCGCATGGCAGGTGGGTCGCCAACGATCGTATCGAGGCCGACAGTCGATTGAATATCGACACGCAATCCGGCCTCTACGAGGCATAAGTCATACTTCACATGTGCAGGCATTTCGGCTTCGATCGACCGTCGCAGAAGTTGTTCCTGTTCTGCGGTGCGGACCCATGCAGCGGGGGCATAGATGCGGAAGCGATGCGCGAAATAATGAAATAGATCGCGTTCCGGATCTCCGGTCGAAACCAATTCGACGTCTCCTGCGCGTGAGAAAACACCCAGTTGCAAACGCTTCACAACGCCCGCACTCCACAAGGGTTTCGCCTGGCCCAGGGTGCTGCCGCCGTCCTGCGATAGCATGAGGTATTGCCGCTCCTGAAATCCCTCGACAATCGCGGGGAACGGGCTTTCGGCGACCTGCTTAGAAGTGAGTCCGGCGATATTCGCGAGATAGACGCCTACGTAGTCGCGCAAGGCCTGCACGGTTCCCCGGCGCGGAAAGATCTTGGGAACGGCCCCCAGAAGTTGGCGGTTCTGTTTCGTGTTCCATGTTCCCTCCAACTCTAGTCCCAGCCAACTGGCGAGATAGGTCATAGCCTCGCCTTCCGGAACCGCGTCCGGATCAAAGAAGGCCTCGGATTCTTCTACGCGTCGATCAAGTTCGTCCCACTCTGCTTGAAAGATCGATAGGAAGCGATCAAGGAAACCGCGCATTGGTTCGTCCGCGGAGTAGAGCGGCGGCAAATATTCGAGATAGGATTCGCGCGGATAGTGCACGCGCAAGCCCTCAATAACAGCAGTGTCAAACCCATCGCCGCGCAGATGAACAGCGACCGATAAGTATTGTCCCGGACCACTCTGAACCAGAAACTCTTCGACCCGTTTCTTGCTGCGGTCGCTGGGGCTGGGTTGAGTGGGAGCAACCAAAAGGTGCGCGGTGACGAACCGAGGATCATTCGCACGGATGGGCGCCTGGTCCTTTTGTTGGTAAGCGAATGTCTTAACTTCAATCTCGGTGCCCGGCGGAAGATGTTTAACTGCCATGCGGATGCGATGCCATTGGCAGTTGTAGATGCTGCTATCGAGAGGCTTGCCCAGCCAGAGGCCTTCTCTGTGATACGAAAGCCCATTCGACTCCGTCTCAACATCTGGCCCGTTCGATTGTGTGTCGGCATCGGTGGGAGGAGACGATGGCCAATTGGCGCTCGTAGTTCCGCGGAATTGGCCCTGACGATCGCAAAGCAAAGCTTCCTGTTCGCCGGGGTCGAAGATCATCAGCCAGCCAGACTTATTTATCCCTATGCGAGACCAGCGCGAACCTGGCTTGCTTGACTGACAGAGCACCGAGAGACTTTTTCGGCCATATCGATGCGAATAAATGATCTGATAACGCTGGTCCAGCAAGAAGGTGTCACTCTCATCGCCGACAATGTCTACGGGATCCCAGGCCCGCGGATCCCCGGGCCCGACGTGGCTCCCCTTTTCGTCGCGGGCAGCCCAGAGGTACAGCACTTTGCCCTCACGGTTACAGACACGTACCTCCCGATCCTGTCGATCGATTTTGTAACTCAGCCAATCGCACGGTCTGGGAGGAGGAGACGGCCAGGCAGTCAATCTATTCCCCAGAAACTGGCCGCGGCGGTCATAAAGCAGCGCCTCCTTCTGTTTCGTATCAAAAATCAGGAGGCAACCCGCCTCGTTCATCGCCAAACGAGACCACATTGAGCCAGGCTTTTCGGCCTTGAATAAAAGGGAGAGCGCCTCTCGTCCGTAGATGTGTGAGTAGACTGCCTGGTGACGCTGGTCCAGAAGAAAGATGCAACTGTTATCGCCCACGATCTCCACGGGATCCCAGGCACGAGGATCTGTTGGCGGCACCTGACCGCCCTTATCGTCGCGAGAGCTCCATCGATGCCGTAATCTTCCCTGAGACGTATAGGCCTTCACTTCACGTTTTTGCCGATCAACTTCGTAGGTCACCCCTCCAAACTGGTAGCTCGGCGCTGGACACGCCTTTACCACGAACGTTGGCGGCTCATAAGGGCGCTTCGCGATTAGCGACAATCCGCCCCTGGGGTCATCCTTAATCTGAGACAACGCGAAGGTGCGCCAGATGTAGCCCTCGCCAAGCAACCACGATTTTGAATTTTGAGAAGGCATATCTCGTTCAGAAATCCTGAGCCGGGCTCACCACAATGAGATGGCCACGGCCATAGACCAACTCTCCCTTGCTCAGTCGAATCTGTTCCAGTCCCAGGTGAGGACGTCCGTCAACGTAAATATTCAAGTTCTTCACAGCCACTACGTTAGTATCTGCATCGAGGACCGCCCTGAAGATCTTGGTCGGATGCAGGTCGTCCCCGAAGATCCAGTTCTTAGGATCCAGAAACTTATCGAGTGCTTTACTAACGTTGCGCGAAACCGTGTCGAACGAAGCGTTTGGCTTAGCTTGCACAAACGCTTCGACTCGCACTTCGCGAAATTCGGGTCCTCGCACGTAAATTTCCGTAGTGATTAATCGCTTGGGCTCCAAACGAGAACAGACGGAAGCAATCAATTCATTCGAGGGCTTCGGCGGAGTGTCACCGCTATCAGGCACAATCACGACCGTGACTGCTCCCGGGACCTCGACGCCGGGAAAGTCGGGATGCGCATTTGCGATGGCCAGAGCATTCTTCACCCCGCCTGCTTCCATCGCATACGACTTAAAATCCTCCGCGGTCACTGCTCGCTCGCGCCGCTTCACGAGGCTGGGAGCGTCGCGCAACATTTCCTGAATCGTTTGTTCGTCGGCGCCGCCTACCGCCGCGCGCTCGTTCTTTACCTTGTCCACACCGGTCAGCACAGACTGGGGGTTCTTGATAGCTCCTATCCCGGCTTGATTGCCGCGTGAGCCACCGCCATAGCGAAATTCATCGGCAATGATCAATGCGCCGGCCGTGGGAATGCGGCCTCGGTCGCCGTCACCAAACTTGATCGTCCCGGCCGTAGCGTTCAGAACGAAATATCTGGATTCCGGTTTGGCGCTAAGAAAGTCATCAACGCGCTGCCACTCCTCTGTTTGATTGTTTTGCTCAGTGACAATTCGTAGCGGCGTAGGTTGCACCGGCCGGAATGGCAGGGCGTAAATCTCATCCGGCTGGCCCTGGCTTTGGCCCAGGACTTGAGCCTGCACTGTGGTGAGACTTTCAGCCGGCACTGTGTTAGGGCGAATGATGTCGATCTCTGGTGATTGACCTTCCGGATAGCTACCGCTCTCTATGCGAGCACGAATCCAATAACGCGGCTCGGCGCCTAGCCGGGCCTCACTGGAAGGCTCAATCTCTCGTGGTCCCTCAAGCCGGATATATCCATCGCGAGTAAATGCGGCAGTCTCGTCTTTGAATACATTGAGGCGCTCCCAATCGGCTCCGTCACGTTCGCGATACTCCCATATCAGACCCACCGAGGCGGTGAGAGGAATATCGTCAACCCGCTGTGGCTCGCCGGCCGTAGTGTCAGGAGGTAAGAAGACCCGAAAGACTATCTCGTCTGGAAAGGGATCGAGTTCCAACGTCGGGTCGAGTTGCTGAAAGCCCAGGTAGAGCGCGCTGCCCGGAGAAGCAAACCAACCAAACGGCCGAAACCTGGTTCCCGGTTTCTCGTTGGCCGAGGTCACGTTTACCAGCACGCCGCCATCGCTGACTCCCACAACGGCGAGCGGCGCTTGAATCAAGTCGAGAGATTGTTCCGTCTCGAAAATTACGGGTTGACCACCGTCCGTCAGTTGCGCAGAGACTTGCGCTCGTGCGGGCACCGGCTGAGCTTTCTCGTTTGCCTTGGTTAAGAACGTCAAATGCGCTGTCGCGGGCTTGGCCGGACGAAGTTCCTGACCCAACAACCTGAGAAACTTGATGTAGTTTTTGCGCGGGATCTTGTTCATCTGCGCGAGCATCATCTCGGAAAGCCAGGCGAATAGTTGCAGCAGCGTGATGCCCGGATCACTCTCGTTGAAGTTGGTCCATTCCTTCGTGTAGATAGGTATCCGCAAACGCAGATCGCGGTATAGATCCTCAAAAGTTCGGTCGTCGAGTTTTGGTTCTATCTCAGCAAGAGGCATATGGGCTCCCTACTGTTGCGGTCCCTCGGTCAGAAAAAATGGATACACGAGATTGAAGAAGGCGTTGTTTGAGCGAATGCGGTAATCAATCCGTATATCCAATCGGTTCTTCTGCTCGTCAGGCGATTCGACACGAACATCCATAACATCGATACGAGGCTCCCATCTGAGAAGGGCTTCGCGCACCTTTTGGCGTACCATTCCTCGCAACGCGGCAGTGTTTGCTTCGCCGACAAGTTCATAGATTGCACAGCCAAACTCGGGTCTCATTTGCCGTTCACCCGGACTGGTCCCGAGGACAATCTCAATTCCCTCAGTCACAAGTTCTTCGTCCGATTCATATCGGAGTCGTCCCGAGGCATCAGGCCTGGTCGGGAAGGCCCAACCTCTGCCAAGAAACTCGCGATGTTGCTCAGCCACCAATGTTCACCGTCCCAACCGCCACCACTGTGCCGACGGGCGCGTCTACCGGATCGTTGCAGGTAAGAGCGGTATCGCCGGATCTTGCGGCGGGCTTTTTGTTAATAAAAACTGTCGCACTGCCCTTAATGATCGTGGCGCGATTTGAGGGCGGCTTGACGAAGGTCCCACCTTGCGGGATATGAGGCGGCGTATTCGTGGCCGTACTATTCACAGTCGCCGCCCGCATACCTTGAATCTTCACGTCGGAGCTCAAGCCACCATCGATGATTCCGTTAAAGGGATGGGGCACTGGGATCGGCGAACTTGGACCGGGGGGCTGAATCAGGTGAATATCCACAGCCGTAACCTTGTCGCCCTGTTTTGCTGCTGGTGGTCCCATCGTTTCTGTTCAATTGATGTTTACGACGCTGCCCTTGATGGTCATTTGCCCACCGGCCTGCAGCGTCATGTTGCCGGATGCCTTGATTTCAGCGTCGACCGCTTCCACTTGTAGTTTCCCGGCAGTGGCTTTTATTTCAATGTTCCCGCTGTCACAGAGAATCTGAATCTTGTCGCCTGAGCTATCGATCACAATCTTGTGACGGCCATCTTTATCGATGATCTCAAAACGCTCGGCGCCTTTAGTGTCATCGAATTTGAGAATGTGCCCGGAGCGCGATTGAATGAATCGCCAGTTGTTATCTTTCGGTTTCCCATCATCTGGGGGCGGCGTGTCAACCTTGCTCCAGAGTGCGCCCAGTACATAAGGACGCCGCGGATCGCCCATCTCGAAGGCCACTAGCAATTCGTCATCAACCTCCGGACGAAAGAAGAAACCTCGATTTTTCCCGGCCATGGGCGCGGAAATCTTGGCCCACGAGCTGAGCTTGTCTCCTAAATTCGGAAACTTCACACGCACCCGGCCCAACCCATCCGGATCCTCCAGGTCAGTGACCACCCCTATCAAAATCCCGTTTTCTCTCTGCATCTATAACTCCTCGCGCCGGCATTCAAACTGAGTTGTATAACCACTGTCGGCAATGCTGTGCGTACTGCCCGTCACGAAATAACGCCCACTAAAACGTTTCCCGAGCCCTTCGATTGTTAAGACGACTCCGGCGCGCAAATCGGGAAGCCCGACAGTCGAACCGGTTCCCTTCACCATGTCTTTAGCGATGCCTTCCAGGATTTCTTTCGCCAGAATTCGTGCCTCGGCCTCGCTCTCGACCGGCTTTGTGGCGACGATCTCCGCCTTGTCTTTGAACGACTTGTCGATGTCAGCCTGTCCGCCTTCGGCGCCGACTCCTTTGGTCAGAATCTGGTCACGCGTGGCGGTAACTTCTATCTTCTTCTTGAGAATCGGGTCCCATCCTCTGACGATGACTTTGCCTACCTGGTTGTTGGTAGTGAGCTCCGGCTGGAATTCAACCAGCGATTTTCCATAGGTAAGCACATACGCCGTGCGGCGCTCGTTCGTTGACTTCTTGAATGTCAACTCTGGTGGACTGCCGTCGTTCTTCTCGGTAATGTAAAGGTCGTACCCAATCCGGCGCGCCCGTTCCATGAGAAAAATGATGTCATACTGATTGTCCTGAATCAGATACTTCAATTTTTCCTCACCTTGATTTTTGGCGTCGACCTTTACGCCCAAACGGCCGCCAATTTGCTCCGCCACCTGACTGTCAGTCATGTCTTCGTAGATTTCCGATACCTGGGCCGTCCGCAGCTTGTACATCGTGTTCATGCCGCTAATAGTCAGCGTGGAGCCGCCGCCAGACGGGAAGGATGGTCGGAGAGAAGTAATCTCACCTTTGAGCATCAAACGCATGCGGCCGTAGTAACCCATCTGTAATTCAAGCTTTTTGCCGGGATCGAAAAGTTTGCTGTCGCTGTATTTGAATCCCAGCTTGGCTGCGTCCCAGTTGTTGATAGTGATGTCGAACGTATCGAATTCCTGAATATTGTCTTTGTAGCTGACAGAGAGAACGTCCTTAATCACGCCTTGGCCAGGCGGCTGTCCCTGCAGCTTCATTTCGAAGGCCGGGACATAAAAATCCTGGCCCTTGTAAATTGGGACCGCCGTTGCCGTCGCCATTACTGCGCACCTCCGGGGCGCGCAACTCCATCGATCGCTGGAATGGTGATCTCAATGCCCGGCGCGAGCCGGCGAGGATTTTGAATCAGGTCTTCGTTGTTCAAGTCCTCATAGATGTGACGCCACAGGCCGGGATCGCCATATTCGCGAAAGGCGATCAGCGCCAGGCTTTCCTTCCTCTTAACTACTCGCTTCTTACTGTGATCGCTCGACTGGAGATTCAATTTAGTGAGCTGCTCCTCGAGCGTTTGATACTCCTTGAAACTCACGCTAAGCGTGGCGCGCAGGGGAATGCCGGCGGGATTGAAAAGCGTGAATTTCTGCTGGACCGTATCGACGATAGCGCGAAAGCTGATCCCCGAGCCCCAAAAGAAGCGAACGCGAGGTGGCGCATGCGTTCTAGCCTGGATTTGAGCAAGTTGATAAACAGGCTCAGTCAAAGTCCTGACATCGACGACGCCGCTCTCTCCCATACCTGACTGCGTGGTATCGAAGAAGAGTTCCATGGTGAGCGTTTGGGTCTGGCCGCGGACAAACTGCAGAATCGGAGAATCGATCCCGGGGATCGCAATCTCAGCAATTTGGGCGCCCTTCGCTAACGAATACTCTGCTGGATTGAATTGGACAGTGATGCGCGGCGGCAGGTTGGGCCCCCTGTCCTTTGCATCGATTTCGATTACTGCTTTCTCAAGAGACATTATCTAGTGTCCTCAGCCAACCTAAACCTCGAGGGGTTTAGCCGCCTGGCGTCGCAATTCAGTCGCTCCCGCTTTGCGTTCGGCTTCGCGCGCCTTTTCTCCCAGCCGCTTGATTACCATTGCCACCAGCATCTCCTTCTGTTTTTCGGTGAAAGATAGATCGCCATCGATCACCGTTACTTCGCTGGTTAAGTCCTCAATGTGCAGAGGCATCTTGTTTTCTCACTTTCGCCGCTCCAGACCCTGGTGGGCCAACTCGAGCGTCTCAACCGCCAGATTGTTCTGTGCTGCGTCCAACTCCGGTCCAATCCACTTCACGGGAAACGCTTGCAGGATCTGGAACTCCACGACCGCCTTGCTCCCGGCACTATCGAGAATAGAAATGGTCCCGTTTCGGAACTTCATCTTGCCGATGGTGATATCGTGGTACCAATCCCAGAGGACCTTGTTAACCAGGCCGCGCTTGAGCGTTAGATTGGTCTGCTTGGAGCGCGTGGCAAATTTCCACGTATGCGCGTTTACACCTCCTTCAACAAAGTCCTGCACTTCTGTTTCCATCTGCAGTCCGCTGCAGCTGCTAAATCCACCAGGCGGCAGGTCATCGAAGGTGATGGTGAAGCGAAAAGCGGAAAAAGGATCGCTCCTGGCGCCCGTGTTAGGCACTTTGTTCTCTCCCTTCGCGGACTTGAATGCCGTCTTTCGTGATGCCGATGGTGACTACCACGAATTCCGCCGGATAGGGTGGCTGAACTCCAATTTCGCAAGTGACACGTCCGAGGTCCGTTTCCGAGGGAGGGTTGTTAGCTTCATCACACCGCACAGAGTAGGCTTCCTCAGAACTCTCGCCCTCCAGCATGCCCAAACGAAAAATCGTTTCCAGAAAGCAGCGCACGACGCGATCTATCTCGGACCACAACTGCGGGCTGTTGGGCTCAAACACGGTCCAATTCAGAGATTGCTCCAACGCTTTTTCAATTGTGGACAGCAGCCGGCGAACATTCACATAGCGCAGCAAGAGGTCCTGCCACAGCGTGCGTGCTCCCATGAGCCGCACGCCCCGTCCCGGCATAATCCGCACGGCATTGACGTTTTTATCGTTGAGCTCGCCGTGGTCCACTTCCTCAATCGCGAAGCCCACGTCAGTCACAGCTTCGAGCACTTCGTTCATTGGTGGCTTGTGCACGCCTTTATGCTGATCGCTGCGCGCAAAGATGCCTGCAATGTGTCCACTCGGTGGGACCACGCGCACCACTCCCGTTAGCCGCAGGGGATCGTCCACCAGGATCCATGGATAGTAGAGAGCGGAGAAACTTGAACTGGGTAAGCTTTGACGCCAGCGTAATGCCTGTTGAGGATTCGCCCGCTCTCCGCCCGCGTCCAAAATCGCGAAGCGATACCTCAGGGTCTCGGCATGGGCAGCCAGAGACATCTGAAGATCTTTGATCTGGTCGTCGCTGAAAGCGGGTGGAAACTCCGTCGCTAGAGGAGGTTTGACCGGGAGCGCGACTTTGTCAGAACAACAACTGATAGGCGGCCGTTTGGTCTTAAGCGCAAGCGGCAGTTTAGGCATTAGATCCGGCGCCGCCACCACCGCGATCTCTGTAACCCTTCCCAGGTTTTCGAAAGCCTCTTCAAAGTGTTCCGGTTTTAAGTCGGCCAGCCCGTCGGCGCCACCGGAGAGGAATCCTGCCTCCGGTAATGTAGTAGGTAGGGACATTGTCGATACCGTTACCAGAGTCTGCACCAGGCCCCGGGTATCGAGGCTCTGCTGGTCCAGGCCCAGAAGATTGTCGATTGCCCCCACTGGAGTCTCAAAAGGTGCGCGGATGAATTGGTCGGTGCCGTCCGGATATCGCAGCAGCAACGCCGCAACCTCGTTTCCGGATAGAAACGGCTCCACGTAAATCTGATTGCCCCAGGAGCCCGGACTGCGAGCGGCGATGGCGACCTCGCCAAACTCGCCCTTCGCTGTTTGCGCAAAAGAACGATTGGCAACCCGCGATATCCAACAGGTGCGGCCACCGTTGGCGAAGAAACCGTAGACGGCATAGGCCAGGTATGCTTGAGGAATGAAGTCGCCAAACCTGGAAACAAATTGCTTCCAACTCTCCACTTTGACCGGCTCGAAGAGCGGGCCGCGCATGGCAATCCCGGCGAAGCCTGCGATGTCGCTGCGCGGCATCCCTATCGTCAGCGGCGTGATATCTCGCCGCTCAAAATAGACACCGGGTGTGTGGTAAGTCGCCACAGTGTGTTACTCCAGCTCAAGTCCTTCGACGGCCAGGTCCATCTCCTCGATCGCGATTTCGTTGTTCTTGGCATTGAAGGCTGGGCCAGCCCACTTCGAAGGCCAGGCCTCGTAAAACTTCCACACCAGAGCAGGTTTGCGGGCTTCGTCGAGCAGAGTGATGGTTCCAGGAAGCCGCTGCGTCTTTCCGTCCATCACCTTCTTGCGCCACTGCCACAGATCCTTGCTATTGGTAAAACCGCGCTTGAAGGTGAGGTTCGTATACTTGCGCTTGCCTGGAATCTTGCGCATCGTGATGTCCTCGCTGCCCTCGCGGTATTCCACGATGTCGGTTTCTGTGGCGAGTCCGCCGACTTCGGCAAACCCGGCTCTCATCCCCTGGATGTCAACTATGAAATTAAAGGAAGTGAAGGGATCGTTTCTGCTTGAAGTTGCTGCCATGAGATTCTCCTTACGCTTCTTCCGAATCCGATGTCTTCTGCGAGATGCGGAAGATTACAAACTCCGCGGGTTTGACCGGCGCGACGCCGATTAGGCAGATCAGCCGGCCGTTATCAATATCGTCCTGCGTCATAGTGGTGCGATCACACTTCACAAAAAATGCTTCGTCCGTGGTAGCTCCCATAAGTGCGCCGTTGCGCCAAACAGTTTGCAGAAACGCCGAGATCGAAGTGCGAATAGCGCTCCAGGTCTGCTCGTAATTGGGCTCGAAGACCGTCCACTGCGTTCCCCGATCGATAGACTGCTCGATGAAGATGAATAATCTCCGCACATTGACGTACTTCCACATGGAATCCGACGACATGGTGCGGGCCCCGTAGACGCGTATGTCTCGCCCTGCGTCGCGAAAATCACGATGGACGTTGACGCCGCGCGGATTCAGAATGTCCTGTTCACGTTTACCGAGGATGAACTCGAGCGGCTTTTTGTTGCCGTTCAGATCGCGCGTGATAATGCCGCGCAAGACTTCATTGGCGGGGGCTTTGTGAACGCCTCGCTCTACATCGACCCGAGCGTAGACGCCGGTCACGTGGCCCATTGATGGAACCAACACGTGACCTTCCGGAGTGTGAAGAGCCAGCACCCGAATCCATGGGTAATAGAAGGCCGCATACTTCGAGTCGCGTGGCGGTCGCAGGGGACCAATGTCAGAAACGTCTCTGTCAGCACTCGTCACGGCGAAGCGGTCGAGCATCGACTCACACGTTTCAATGACTTTGTCGCGTAATCCGCCAACGACCACTTCGTCAGGCGCGGCGATCAGTGATATTTCGCGGATGGTGGATAGTCCCGCCAATCCGCGACGCTTCGCTGGATCGTCCGTTGTCTCATCCAGATATTCGATCAGTGTCGCTGAATCATCGGGTATAGGACCGCCGTATTGCATTTGGAGGTTGGGGAAAGTGACGTCGTTGGGCCTGCCCGTGCACAACACCACTTCAATGAGCCGTGAGCCGGCATTGATAATTGAAGTGACAAAATTCGCATCCGTTGAAACCGCACTGAGGTTGTCATAGTCTTCAAAAACTTCGGGTTCGACGCGATCGTTATTGCCCAGTTGGCTTAAGTCAGTTGGATCGATGAATGGTTGGGGTATGCCGTCCTTGTAATAGGCGACCTGAATCCGGAACCAATTTGCGGTTGTCGGGTTGGGGTTGAGTGGGTCTACAACAGAGGCGGTCCTGACAGCAATCAAGATGTTATTGCCCCATGCGCCTTCGCCAATAGTTTGCACAGTGCAGTTGCCCAGGTCGGCAGTTGCTACAGTGGCGCTGGCAGCAACGACTCGGGCCACAAACAGGCGCTGTCCGCCGTTGTCGAAGAAGCCGCGCGCCGCGTAGGGCAGGAAGACGTTTGGAGACGTGTTCGGCGGCCGATCAGTGTATCCACCAAACCATCGGTAGAAGCTCTGCCAGCTCGTTACCAGCGTCGGATTTGTCGGACCCCGCTCGGTTTGTCCGATGAAACCCGCGGTGCTGGTGCTGACTCCTTCGATGGGCCGCGGCCCGGTCTGGACTTCTTCGATATAAACTCCAGGTGCAAGATACTCTGGCATTGGTTTCTCCTTGCTTTCTACGAAAGCTCGATAGCCGGAACCACCGACGTAGTTCGCGGCTCGATTTGTGTCTGCGCGTTCTTAGTCAGGCCGTCCGGCGATAACGCGGTCACTGTGACTGCGCCGCCTGCCTGGCGTAATTCGAAGTAAAAAAACCATTGACCATCCGCCTTTGATCGAGACTCACCGGCCGCCACGGAAGTAGTAACCTTCACATTCGACAGTCCGATGCCACCCGGCTTAACCACACGTCCGCGTAAAGCCGTTTGACGTACGGCGTTCTCAGTCGACGGAGTGATTGCGAGATCGATGTCGTAGGCGCCACCGGCGGGTAGGTTCACGTGAATTTTCGACTCGTCAAGCTTCGGCAGTTCATCCATGGGCTCAGGCCGCACCTTCTCGACAAACGAAATCACCCAGTCGCCGCGCCTGTCCGTCTTACAACTCAAAAAACCTTCGTAACGTGGTCCAAGCTCGGGTGCCGTCAGCTCGACCTCAACGCCTTCAATCGGTGAGCCCCCCGCCGTAAGTAAACTTCCTCGCACCAAAGTGACTGCCAGGTCGCGTTGCGCCAGCAGGAATTCAGGGAACGGATACGACGGCCCCGGTACAAACCGCAGGTCTTTGGCTTTGTCGTATAGCGTCTTGTTTTCGACCTCGGGTGGCGGCCAAACCTCAGTAAAGTCGATTGTTTGGTAGTAGTCACTTTCGACCCGCCAGCGATACTGGCCCGGCCCCAGCATCATTGTTCCCGCGCGGTCCGGTTTCCGAACTTCGCCCGGAAAGAGAAAGTAACCGCTGGGGTTGGTCGTACTAATGAATTCCAGTGGTGGGTCATAAACTGCAACCGGGGGGGTTAGCCGGCGCGTGATAAAGAAATTTACTTCGCCAAGTATAGGTGGGACTTCTTTCTTCGTTGTTCGGGCAGCCGCAAATAGATCGATCCCGCCCAGTACCCATGCGCTGGTCTGAATGTACCGCTCATAATTACGCAGGACCGCCATCTTCAGGCTTCCACCTCCACAGGTTTATCTTCAAAATTCGTCGCACGCTCACGAACACGTCCCGCTTGTATCGTGCGCAGCGAGTCAATCCGGACCACACGCACCTCTACACACACAGAGAGACGGTATGGCTTCTGGAGCGCTTCCCAGACTTCGGCCAATTCTGCAATGGAGCGCGGGCAGATATTGAGGTGCAGTTCTTCAACGTCGTCTCCTGCATGGAGCGGGAGCACACTGTTGTCGTAGAGCACCTGGAGAGCGCGACCCAGCGTCCTCTGGTTCGCCACCTCATTTTTCTGCAGCGGAGAGAGCAGATAGAAAAGATCCAACGCCAGTGGAGTGATCGCTTCAAACTCTTCGTCCCTGACGCGCGAATTCGGGGCGTTCCTGAGGTGGGCGTTGGGCGAAACCTGGTACAACCAAATGGAGAGCGTCGTCTCGCCGGGCAGATCCACCGGACTTTCAACTTTCACCGTCGGATTGGGATCGGCCGGCTTGAGCCCTGCCTCGAGAATACTTCGAAGGAGCAGGCTAACCTCGCTAATGATTGCGCTGGTGCTCATCTTCTTATCTACAATCGCGGTTCTGGACCATCAGGGTCTTTTGTCGTATCCCGGAACGAAGCGTTTTGCGTAGTCACATAGCAACTCTTCAATCGCTTTGCCGTCGGGGAGAACTTCGCCCTCGTCGTCGCGGAAGGCGCGGTATCTCTCGGCGTATTCACAGAGCGCTTTTGCCAGCACGCCGATTAGGCTAATTGCTCCGAAGGGCGAGGTTACTATTCGACTGTAGACCCTCGTCCTTTCCTTTCCGTAAACGGCCTGCTGCCCACAGTCCACGTAAAAGGCTACGAAGTCGTGCCCTACCTCGAAGTAGTCCGCATATTCACCCTTGCCAAGGAGGGAACGATCAACCCTGGCATATTCGGCGTTGCCGAGATGGGAACGATCGACGTCCTGGTTGTCCATGTTCCAAGCTTCTCGTTGCTTTGGATCCGTGGTTAGTCAAGTTGCTGATTGGTTTTCTGCACCTCTGGAACGCTCCGCTTCCGGGGCCCCCGCACTATCGGACGCTTCGCTCGATGATCCATCGTCGGGTGGTTCAGGAAAAGGCTCTTCGGCAACCTGCTTGAGTATTCTTTCTATGCGCTTTGCCTTGGCGTCCTCGTAATCCTTTTTCTTTTTCTGTGAATCGGCAGTCCCCTGATCGAGAGCGACCTTGGCAACTCGCAGCTCATCTGCTGTCCTGAAATAAGCCTCGGCTCTCTTTCGTAGATCCCGGTTGAAGTCTTCCGGGGTGGCGGGCTCGGCGAGATCTGCCTCTAGATCATCAACCAGGAAATAGGCCGCCCGAAAACCCTGTGCGTCAAACTCCTTAGCGCTTTGGGCCTGAAGAGAGTCCAGAACCTTCTGATTCGCTTTGTAGTCGAGAGCCTCCTTGTATGGCTGTTCTGCATCCGCAAAGGCAATCTGCTTTGAGGCAAACGCCTGCTGCAAAGCCGGAAGTTTGCCCCGCGCTTCAATCCATAGCTCTTTCAAACGGTCACGATATTTGTCATAGCAGTCTGCAATCTCGTCGATGCGGTCGCGTTCCACTTCGGGGACTCTTTGTTCAAGCTGCGGCAGACGCATGTCCTTGTAAGCAACAGATTGTGCTTGAGCAAACTTCAGTGCCTCGTAATCTTTCTTGTACTTATTCTGCGTTTGCTCAACTTCATCGTTGATCTTTTTGAGCGCTGCAAGCTTGCCTTTTGCATCGTTCTGTTCTTGCTGGTTACTTTGGTTTTCAAGATCCTCGATCTCCTGTTGAAAGGGCGGTGCCGGGCATTCGGCGGTAGTTGAGGTAGACGCAGTTGCCATCGGAGGTCTCCTTCTTTCTCAAAATAGTTTGAGGGCCGCCTGCCTAGTGCACGTGGCGCGCCAAAGCGAACAGATCGTTTGAGTGTTGAGCTAAACTGGTAATTTCAAACCAGATAGGCTGGGAACAAGGAAAATTGATGAGGATGGCGTTCTGCTAACTTGTAACGACTGGTTGTTACAGTCTTACGAAGTGTCCCTGTTTTTTTCAATGAAATATGGCTGGCAGGGTGTCACAGTAGAGGTGTGACGCGTGTGTTACAGTTGCGGCTAGGCGAATCGCAACTAAGCCGTCGCGGGTCATGAAGTCGGTACCACAGCGCCGGTAGCGGGTGGGTGCTCGAGGCCCGTCCAGGCAAGTGTAGGATCTCTCCAGTCGCCAGTTAGATATGGCTGACCTGAACGCAATCAGGACCCACTCGCTACTGCGCGTGTGTGAAAACTCAGCAATGTCAAGCACGAAATTGCCCCTTAACGATACCAGCATGCTTAATAAGTGCGCAGGTCACAGGAGCGAACATTTTACGAATGATAGCGCTCTGCTTTCCCCAATATGGCGCTGATTCGGTCCACTCCCGCAGAGTGTCATTTGACTGAAAATGGCTCATGGCTTCAATTTAACTTCCGGTCTCCTCACTAGGTCGCTTCGTCGCGGCAAGAATGCCCCGCACTACGAATAATTCGTTTACCCGCACCGGTGCCCTGCACTGTTCGGTCACTCGATCCAGGTCATAGAATTATCTCTGCCAATCTGCTGGTCGTCCCACTGTGTCAAGACCAACAGCGCCGCGAATCAGCAAGCCCGCGTCATTCCGTCTGGTGCTCTAATGGACAGCGGGGCGTAACAACCCAGTCAGGGTATGATCCAACTACTTGCGGCTTCGATCTTCCCGTTAGACACTTTAACGATGTAACTTCCTTTTGAGGCGAACCTCTGGCCGGGGCCGAGACTTAGACCTGGGAAGACGCCCGGGTTAGGCGTCCCTTCCGTTTCGTGCTCGACGTTTTCGATGAAGTAGTCCCTGGAAAAATTTCCTGCCAGATTAGTCAGCGAATGATCGACGACCGCGAGCGTGAAGTAAGTGTTGAGTTGCATCCGTTCGTGGTCCCTCCCGATGCCCCGCGATCGTAACCAGGATCGCGCACGGTAGGCGTGGGGCGTCTGGGCCTGAGGCAGTGTGAAAGGACAGGTAAGAAAGGTTTTGTCGCGAAAACTATCCGGCAAAGATGGCAGGGTGGAGTTGAGCAAACGGTACGACAGATAAACCTCGGGCACCCCCTCGTCAGGAACTTGCGCGGTTTTTAGTGTCATCAAGTCGGCCTCTCCAAGCCAAAGCACCAGCACTGAAGGCCGTTCATCTTCCAACAGTTCTTTCCAGAACGCCGGCGAAAGCTCACGCGCGCCGTGGATCTCATGCTCAATTAAGTTAGACCAGCCTTGTTCCCGCAACGACCGATACAGTGCTCCCGCAAGGACACGACCCCCACCCACGTCGCGGTAGACCTGGACCACGCGCGCGCTATCTGTGTCGCCCGACTTCTCGGCCAGGTGACGAGCGAGTGCCTGCGCCTCAACAGTTAATCCCCCTGAGAGGTACACCGTATAAGCGCCCAAAGGAGAAACGACCGGAAGGTTCGTGTTGGGGAAGATACAAGGCACTTCCTTGCGTTCGCAGAAGGCATGCACGGGTCGCCAGTTCTCTTCTCCAACACCACCAAGCAAAGCGAACACCGGTTGCTTTCGATAGTAAGCGGCGAGTTGTTTGGACCAGGTCTCCTCAGGACCTTTAAGCTTCCACACGTGAAGTACCCATTCGCGAAGTGGTCGATAGGAATCGTCATCGTAAAAGGCAGCGTGGCCGGGTCGCTGAAGCAGACCTGCCGTCTCGGCATTTTTCCAACGAAAGTATGCCTCCATCACTGGGAGTATTGCGCGGCGTTTTTCAGGCTCGACAGTGTCGGTGATGATCGTTGCGAAATGAATCTCGGAGCGCGTCACTCCTGGAGCACTGCCGGCGGAAAGCGACTTGAGGTAGGCAACAAGATGCGACGCATCCTCTTCGCTTAGTTCATACCGCGGCATGAGCGGATCGAACTCGCGGCCCGACGGATCTTTGCCGTCGCGCAGGGCGGCGGCGAGGCTCTCATCTGTGTAGTAGGGACGCCCGCGCGGATCTCGCACGCGCGCGCGGAAGCGGGTCGGCTGGATCTCTTGAAAAAGTTTCCGGAAAAGGTCCGTGCGACGCAGTTCTCTGCCGCCGAACAAAAGTGAACTTGCGATAGGAGGCACGAATGCCGCGCCTTCGCTTGAGCCGAAGCCGCTGCGCCGGTGGCAACTGGCGCAGGTGAATTGGGTCCCTGCGATCGCGATGTCGCCCTGCACGATCGCACGCACAGGTTTCCCCGATGGCAGGATCCCTTCGCGATAGATTCTCCTGCCGAGATCGCTATTGGGCTTTACGCGCAGCGGTTGCGCCGTCGACATCGTCGCGAAAGCGGTTGCGCTTGCGAATAAAACTAAAAATGAAAAGAGTTTGTGTCGCGAATGCATTTGAATTCTTGTTCATTACGTCCCTATGGGACGAGGGAAACTCGTTTCTGAATCAGCCCTCTATATTCGGCTACGAGTTGCGTGGCGCTCATAAGGCCATCGAGTCGGACCCACGGCGCCCCGGGTCCCGCGCGAAGGAATGTCAGCGGCTCGTGACGCATCTTGCTCCCGCGGTAGGCATCGAAACCCTTCTGAACCGCAGCGATATCTTCCGCGCTGCCTGTCAGAAAGAGCCACTGCTGCCCCGCGCGAAACCTTCGCGCGTAGTCGCGCAGGCGCTCGGGCGTGTCGTGCTCAGGGTCAATGGAGATGGAGATCATTCGAGCTTTGCCGAGGTCTTCGCCGAGCTTTGCCTGGGCTGCAGAGAAGGTACTGCTCATGACGGGACAGATCGTCGGGCAGGTCGTGAAGATGAATTGCAACATGATTGGGCCGTCGTGTTTCAAGACGGACGAGAGCGAAGTCTTTAACCCATCCTTACCGACGAGCTGCACCTCCGGCAGCTCATAATCCGCGACCGTGCGCGTGTAGTTTACGTGGACCGCAGATGCGCTGTGCCCGTGATCCGGTAGCCGCGATTGCTGCTGTTGCTGCTGTTGCTGCCGTTGCCTGGCGTAAGCGTCGGTCGGGTTGCCGAGAGGTAATGCGATCAGTGTCACCGAGACGCACAAAAGCAGGACGGTTGTCGAGGATCGTGTATGTTTCATAACTCCATTCCTACGACTCTTCCATCTGACTTGAGCTGGGCTCATTCTTCTTGGCTGGATCCTTCGCTTCTCTAATGAGCATGAAGGCGGGCAGCAACACCAGCCAGAAGCCCACCGCCGGCATTAATAACGCTGCAACCAAACTACTCGCCATGAGCTCCCACCCAATAAAAGCTGGAGGACGCATCCCCTGTTTCTCAATCCAGGAGATTAGCTGCCCGAGCAGCATCATCAACATTCCCCAAAACAGAAACCAAAACACCAGCTCCTTTTCCGTGCGTGCGGGAAGGTGGCCCAAAAACGAATCGGCCTCACCGATGAATCCATCTCGGAAGATTCGTGCCAGCGTACTTCGCCCCACCCAGATTCCACCGAGAATGTGCAAGGCGCCAATGACCGTAAGCAGCCTTGCTGCCTTTCGCTTGCGAAGGTAAAACACGACCAGCGCGCACAGGAGAAACAGCGGCAAAAGAATCAGTCGTACAACATAGACTTCAGACATGACAACACGCGCCCGCGTTCGAGCGGCCTTAATGGATCGACAGTATCGCGACGTCGTGGTGCAGCGGATCAAATTGGTAGAACCGCAAACGTCGCGACGGTTCGTAATTGAAAGTGATTTGAACCTTGCGCACAGATGGTTTGTAAGGGTTCTGAGTTGCCGCCGGCACGACTGTGGGGAGGTCGCCCGCGGGATTATTCGGCGTCGGCCCGGTATTCGGAATGTTCATCCACCAGTGCGCGCGCCCGAAGGTGAACCAGCATCCTGAGCCACCGACTTTCACCGACGACTTAAACTGATTCTCCCAACCGCGGGCGCCGCCGAAGTCTACGTTCTGGTAGCCGTGGTCGAAGTTGTCGCCGTTTATCAGCGTCACCTTGAGCGTTGTGCCGCGCAGCTTCCAGCGGTTGAAGTCGATCCGTATCGCGTCGTCTATGTCGTTGCTGCGGTCGCTGAACTGTGCGTACATGGTGTTATTCACATAGAGCACCGTCAGGTCCGAGTCTTTATCGACCTCCACTTTGTATTTCCCTTCATGCGGCAGTCGCGTGCGCTCGCCCCAGTCGTGGAGCGAGCCGAGCGCGTCCTTTGTTTTGTTGACTACGAGCGCGTAGTTCCCGGCGCGGGCAGCAGTGCGGGCGTCGCGCAGCGCGAGCCACATCTGCTTTTCCGGCGCCAGGTCGCCGATCATGCCGATGGCCCGTAGCTTCAATTGTTCATTCGACCTCGGCGAACACGTCTGGTTCTCCGGGGGACAGAACACTGACCGCTCCCAGTCAGGCAGCGACTTTGGCTTGCCACCGTTGATGCTCACCATCTTCTTTGCGTTCTCGAAGACCTGCGCGCGCGGCGGGTGCACGCGCCAGCCCCAGGTGTAGGTGAGGTTGAAATACTTGCCCTGGGCCATCTTGATTTTGTACACCGTGCGCGTCCCTGCCTCCATCGGGAAGAAGCTCTGATCCATAGCAATGTGTGGCATCGGCATCTTCGGCATTCCCGGCGATGAACCCGGCGAAGGACTGGGCGCGGGCGGCGGCGGGCTCCAGTACATGACGAATGGCGAGAAGTCGTCGTCGCCGCGGCTCAGAACGTCGACCGTGTAGGTCACCGTCCAAGGCACGTTCATAACCGCCGACGGGTCGATGAAGGCCGTGTCTGATTCGATGTGGCTGTCATACCAGACTTGATGGACATTGACGTTGCCTCCCACGATAGTCTTGCCCGTGTCATCGAAAATCGGCGTCACCGGCTTCACCTTGTCCGGCCCCAGGTAATGTAGGACCGGGATGCCGCTATAGGCGCGTTCGGGAACGGGATTGCCTTCCAGAATGTCAATGCCCTGCTGGATGGCCTTGTTGATGGGTTCGCTTTCGGGGGAGTCCTTCTTGGCCTGCGCGGCCAGACGTATGACGCGCTCGAAGAGGATGCGGAGATCCTCGGTGGGAGAAATGTCGTTGATCTGGGTGACGACGGGGTCGCCATCGTGCAGGTTGTAAGGGGCCTTCGGCGTTGACGGCAGAGTGTTTTGCATCTCAACGCCTTCGAGGTCGTACATATTTGTGTAGATCGTCGGCAGGAAGTTTGTCCCCGGCGGTAGTGTAAACGGGTCAATCGCCGGCTTCGGGAAGACGCTCTCGCCTGTGTTGATGATGAAGGTATCGCCGTTGACCGTGACAGTAGACTTGGTGAGCGCGGGCTGCGGATACGGATGACAATCGGGAGATTTGGTAGGTGTGCCGGGATACGGACACGGAGGTGGCGTGTACTTTGGCGGTTGCCCGAATGAGACTGTGTTCGTCAACAACGACAGCGTCAGCAACATCGAGTTCATGATACGGGTGAGAGTCTTCATCAGGGACCTCCTCAAGTTTTTTCCAAAGCGCGCACACGGTTAAGCCATGGGCTTATGAGCGTTTGCCCGAGTCCTGTGACCGCGGGTTCGCCGTCGCCTGGCCGATTGGCCCACGCCGCTTGAACATCATCACCGCCGGGGCGGACGGGCGCGACTCGACCCAGGTGAGGCGCTTCACGATCCACTCCGGGTCTGCCTTGGCGGGTACAGAACCCCACAACCCGACTGCCTCATTGCCATAACGCACCAGCCCCATCGAACAGTCGCGCACCACGGCCGAGCCGAGCGAGTGTGCGGCGTCATGGGCGAAAAGCCTGCCCCGCAACGTCTGCACGTCTTCGAGCCTCGCTGAAAGAAAGAACCAGCCGGGCCTGACCTTATGTTTCGCTGCAAATGCGCGCAGCACGCGAGGGGTATCGTTTTCAGGATCGACGGTGAGCGAGTACATAAAAACGTCGCGGCCCAAACGCTCGCCCAGAAGCCGCTGCACTTTTACCAGGTTCGCCGTTACCGGATACTTCGCCTCGTTCTTCACTGACATGCAGTTGACGAGCACGGTCTTGCCGCGTAGCAGGTCGTGATAGAAAAGCGCTTTTCGGCCGTCGTGCGTGTGGACCATGACGTTGGGAAAGTATTCGGCGTATGGCCCACCGCCAGGACGCACACAGTCGGAGTTCTTGTCCGAACGGGTGTCGTCGTGATGCGCCGGCAGGTGCTTCTCCTGCGCAGACGCGGGGAGGGCAACTGCGGGAATGGCAGCGGCGGCACCGGCCGCGAACTGTGCCAGTATGTCTCTTCTGTTGATCATGATTCTGTTTCCTCTCTTCTGCTCCCGTCTAAAACTTGTGCAATCTCAATCGTCGCCGGGTGAAACGATGCTGGGTGGCCGAATCTCTATGGACGGCGGCTGTTTGCCGGCCCGACGTGGACCTGTGAAGCCCTTGCCCGGTTCGACAATGTCCCAACGAATCATCATCGAATGGTCTTCGTGGACCACGTTGTGACAGTGCATCACGTGTTTGCCGAGGAAATCTTTCCAGCGCATGAAGACTCTTATCTCGTCGCCGGGGAGGATCGTCGCCACGTCGCGTCTTGGCCCACCCATGAAGACTTTGATGGGCGGCTCATTGACACCGAACGCGGGTTTGAAAGTTTCGTTCACGTCCTGAACTGAGTTGTACGGGTAAGGCTTGCCGTTGATTTCGAGGATCAGAAACTCGGTGAAGTGGCTGTGGATAGGGTGCGCCCAATCGTTGCCGGCGTTGCGGAACGTCCAGATTTCCGCGCTGCCCTGCTCGATGCCGGCGTCAATGCGGTTGGGATCGAAGACGTGCCCGTTGACGGTCCAAAGACCGCCGTCGTAGTCAAAGTCCCACGTGCGGTGAAACTTCACCTCGTCGAGATCGATTGTCGGCAGCGGTCGGAAAAATTGGGGGACGCGGCTGTTGTCGGGGCCGGTTGAAGGGATAACGTCGAAGCGCAGGATGCCGTCGCCCGGATCGAGCAGGCGGCCCGTAGGTCCTTTGCCATTCGTCTGCTCAAGTCGATTAATGAGCGTGACGGAATCGCCGACTTTGTAATCGGTGAAATCAATGACGATGTCTACGCGCTGCGCGACGCTCAAGTAGATGCTCTCGGCGCGTACGGGTTCGGGTTGGAAGTTCCCGTCACCGGTGATAATCGTGAACGGCTTGCCCGAACTGAGAAACAGCTGATAGAAGCGTGAGGGCCCACCGTTGAGAATGCGCAGGCGGTATTTGCGACGCTCGACTTTGAAGTGTGGCCGAATCCTCCGGTTGACCGTCACCATGTCGCCCAGCCAGCCGTCTGTGACGAAGGGATTGAAGGCCACCTGCGCGGTGCCGTCCAGTTGCTGCTCGAAGAGAACGTCATGCAAAAGAAGCGGCACATCATACTTGCCGCTTGGTAGACGCCACGCTGCCGGGCTCGGATCGTTTTCGTTGTTGGAATCCTGCTCATCGAACAAGAGGTAGAAACCGGCCAGGCCGGCATAGACATTTGACGCTGTGAAATCGAGCCGGTGGTCGTGATACCAAAGCGTACTCAGCTTCTCTCTGGAATCGAAGCCGGAAGGAAAGTTGCAATATTGATGGTCCCAAAACTCGCCCGAATCAATCCAGTCCTGTGGGTTGCCATCCGACTCAGAAGCTGTGTGACCGTTGTGCAGGTGGCTCGTGGTTGACGGCAGTGCCCATGTGACTTTGCTTTGACCGACCGGCGGCAGCATATTGAACCGGCGCACGAGGATCGGTTCGCCGTAACGTGCGTGATAGGTGGGACCAGGCGTCGATCCGTCGAAGCCCCATGACCAACTGCCCTTATCGTATGGGGGTTGCGGATGGTATTGCCACTGCAGCTCGACTTCGCGGATCTCATAAAACTTTTTTGGGAGAAACTCGTCGTAGCGCTGGTGAGCGCTTGGGTCGGGAGGCGGATTCAATTTCTCCACGGGCATCTTCAAGGGAGGGACGAACAGCTCCGCCACGAAGGGATCGGCTTTAGGACTGGGGCGCGAAAGTTGATCCGGAAAGCCATCCGGCGGGCAAAGGTACTTCAACAGGTCAGCACCCTTTTCCCTCTCTTGAGCCGTCACTCCATTCGCGCCGAGAACTCCCGCGCCGCCTGCGGCGAGACCAAGCTTGAGGACATCTCTTCTGTTCATCAGAGTTACTCCTATGTGTTGAGTGAATCTCTGTTCATTTCGGTGACGAGCGAGATGCACGTGAGAAAATCCACGGTAGAAGTTGAATTCCGTGCGCTCAGAGGTTCGCACTCGAATAAAGGCCTTCGCGCGTGAGCGGTAAGCCGCGCTGCTGACCGCGCGAAACGAGAATCTGATGCACTTCGACTGCGCCTTCACGGAAAGCCGCTGAGGAGGTGCGCACCTCCAGTTGGCCGCTGCCTTCTCTGGAAGCGCAACGGCGCTGGCGGCCTGATTTCTTCGTCACTCACGGCTTGGTTCACGCGCCGGGATCAGGCGGCAATGGTTTCGCACTGCCTGAGATACTTTTCAGCTTGATCAATCACCTGCCGTGCTTGTGGCACGTTCTCATCCCGCACAAGAGCGCACCTGCGGCCGTATTCAGAAACAAAAGTCTGCGGCAGCAAGGTGAAGCCGAGCTGTCGAGACAGGAAGGAGCTAGTTGCCCTCTCAACATCAAACAACAGCCAGGTGTAGTCGAATCGGCGCGGAACGATCACACTGCGGTGGGCCTCGAGCATCATCGCGAGTGGTATGTTCATCCCACGATAAGGCTTGAGCACCGCCAGATGGGTGTAACGGGCCACGCGAGCCTGCGGATCGAATTTCAGACCCAATTCGTCATGCAGTTGATGATTGTTGGTCGTATCCAGCACGCAGAGACAGCCGACCGGCTCCTGTTGCGGACCGACGCGCGCCAGAAGATATGTGATGTCACCATTGCCCGAGGGTTTCAACGAATCGAGTTTAATCTTCATCTCGTGCTCAAAGACTGCACGACGGATAGACAACATCGCAGCCGTATCTTCGGGCGTGGTAACTTGCGTGGTTGTGATTCTCATCGAACAACTCCTTTCAAATAAGAAGCTCGAAGCCTTCTCGGGCAGCAAGGCGTGGGGCTTTGTTTTCCGCGTGTTTGCGTGACTACCTAGTCCTCGTAAACCCTGATGGCCTGATTTAGATTCAGGAAGAACTCATCACCTCCGGTGTTAACCTTGTACCAGCCACCACCTTCGTCACTGACAACAGTCAAACGGATAATGGAGAAAACGTGCCTTTCTCCATCGGGCATGTAGACCCTGTAAGCTGTACCAATTTTCAGTCGCATCACGCCTCCTTTTGATAGAGCAACAGGCCACCTGCACTACGCGTCCCGCTCAGCTCCGCAGCTCAAGAGGTCATTATTTGCCGGACCGTTGATGACGCTGCCAAACTTGTCGAAGCGAGAACCGTGGCAGGGGCAATCCCAGCTCTGCTCCGTCGAGTTCCATGAGACGACGCACCCCAAATGGGTGCAGATTGCCTGGCGCTCGTGAACTACTCCCTGCTCATCGCGGTAAGCGGCGATCTTCGTGAGGCCGCGGCGCAGGATGCAGCCGTCGTCACGCTTAATCTCGTCGACCGAACCGATTTGGCCTCCAGTAAGCCAATCGGTGTAGTGCGCTGTCACGGTCAGGCTCTCATTAAGGAAATCGACCGTGGCAATTGACCTCAGACGCGACGGATTGTAGAGATCGGCCCACTCGTTTCGCCGCCCCTGGATCAGGTCTGTCAAAAGGATTCCGGCGATTGTCCCGTGCGTCATTCCCTGACCCGAATCGCCTGTGACAACGAAAACATTTGGGTCGCCCAGCGGCATGCGGCCGATGAAGGCGACAGTATCGGTCGGCTCCACGATGTGGCCCGACCAGCAGAACTCGATCCTTCCGATCATTGGGAAGCGCTTGCGCGTCCAGCGGTAGAGTTCAGCGAAGCGTTCGTCGCCATCATCATGTTCTCCCACCCTCGCGTCTTCACCACCGACAATCAGTATGTCCTGATCGTTTTCGTCAGAATCTGCGCACTGAAGTCTCACGTAGTGATAAGGATCAGCCGTGTCCCAATAGAGCGCCTTAGTTACGGAACCGCGCGGTACGTACGCGCCGATTACATAAGATCTGTACTTGCTCTCCCTGGTGCTGAGAATGATCGAGTCGTTAATGGGAGTGTTGGTGGCCACGACGACGGCCGCAGCGGCCGTGACTACGCGCCCGTTTGACGTTGTAATGCGCGCCGGTCTACCACCGCGTATCTCGTCTACGTGTGTCCCGGTATGAACGCGTCCTCCGTCACGCAACACTGCGCGGACGAGGCCGTCGAGATACTTGAGCGGGCTGAACTGCCCCTGATCGGGAAAGCGCAAGCAGCGGCCCGTATCGAAGTCTCTGATCGGCGCGCGATCAACCCACTCGACACCGTTAAGGCCGGCCCGTCGCGCAGCCGCGATTTCACGCTCGAGCAACTCCTTTGGGCAGTCCGGTGGAACGAAGAGAAAGCCGTCGAGACGTTCGAAGTCGCATTCGATCTGCTCTTCGCGAACGATCTCCTCGATTCTGTCAATCGCCGCTGTGTGACTCTGAGCCGCGAGCCGGGATCCGCTTTCCCCAAAGATGCGTTCGAGTTCGTAGTAACGGTCATCGAACGCATTCGACAGGTGTGCCGTCGTTCGCCCGGTCTCGCCGCCGCCGATTGGACCATCGTCGAGCACGACGACCGAACGTCCTTCACGTGCGAGCAGGTATGCGGTCGTCATGCCGGAGATGCCCGCTCCGACGATGCACACGTCGGTCTGCACATCAGTGTCGAGCGCCGTCAGTTGTAGAGTCGAATCACTCCCCTTCCACGGCGAATTAGTTCCCCCGGGATTCTGCTTCATACCTTAATTGCCAAAACATCTGTGCCGTCGAGCTGCGTCAGCGGTTAAATTCCGACGCACTCATTGCTACAGCCGGCTGAGGCTCGAGGACGCCCGGGAGCTTCACCCGGGCACTTCGTGGCCGGTAGACCAACTCAAATACAGGCGAGGCCATCAAGGTCGTCACAATCGCCATCATGACCATGATCGTGAAGAGGCGCGGAGTGATCACACCGCGCTCAAGCCCGATGTTGAGAATGATGAGCTCCATCAGGCCACGCGCATTCATGAGTGTGCCAATTGCGAGTGCCTCGCGATTGTCTTCCCCGTTCAAACGGGCGGCCAACCAGCAGGCGACCCCTTTCCCGAAACAAGCGGCCAGGAGTATGACCAGTGCCACGCCCCAGAGCATGATCGAATCAACCAGCCCGAGCCGCGTATTCAGTCCTGAGTACACGAAAAAGAGCGGGAGCAGAAAATTCGTGGTGAGCGGTTCCAGCTGTCGCTGGATTTCACGAACGAATAGCCCGCGCGGCATGGCGGTGCCCAGGATAAACGCACCGAAGACGGCGTAGATGCCGATGGCGTCCGTGATCCACGCGGCGAGCATGAGCAGCATCAGCACGAACGTGAACATAGCGCCGCTAAGGCTCCCGTCGCGCTCGACCTTGTCGCCGAGTCGTCTTAGCAGCCGTTTGCCGATCGTCAGCACGACGACGGCGTAAAGTACACCGCCGCCTATAGCGGAGAAAGCGATCAGGGGATTGCTGTTGAAACTAGCAAGCACGATGGCGAGGATGCACCAGGCGGCCGCGTCATCCATCGAACCTGCGGCCAACGCGAGCGTGCCTAACGAAGTGCCTGTCAATCCACGCTCGTGGATGATGCGCGCCAGCATTGGAAAAGCTGTGATTGACATCGCCGCACCCATAAACAGCATCGCCTCCCAACGCTTCACGTTTGGAGCGAAAAATTGGCCATTGCCCACGAGCCCCAACGCCACCAGGGCCCCAAGTGTGAAGGGCGTCAGAATGCCCGCCACTGAGACCGACGCGGCGCTGCGCAAACGCTTACGAATCAAGTCCACTTGAAACTCAGCGCCGATCAGGAACATGTAAAGCACCAGACCGACCTGAGCCACGGCGTAGGTGATCGTTAGCGAATTCTTCGGGAAGATGTGGGCCTGCGCGGCGGGAAACAGGAGGCCGAATAGCGATGGACCCATAACGACGCCCGCGATCATCTCGCCGACTACCTGCGGCTGCCCAAACCTTTTGGCAATCAACCCGACCACACGGCAGGTCGCTAGAATGAAGGCCAATTGAAAAAAGAAGCGGATTGAAAGGTCAAAGTCTGACATGGCTTGCTCCCTTGCGATCTGAGTGTGAGACTGGGAATTGCGGGCCAGACATGACATTGTCGATTTGCGACTGGTGACGTTGTTCGTGTGCAGACATGAACCGGAGCAACCCGGTGACGTCATACCTCCCGAGTAAAGGATGACGCAGGACCAACCTGCTGAAATCGAGATCGGCGTTTTTCTGAAACAGGGTCTCAGTCTCACGCAGCGAGGCAATGAGATCGCCGCGCAGCTCATCGTCTGTCCGCCCGCGCTGCGGTGTAGCCAGGTCGGGGTTCCGAAAAGGAATCAAACGTTTGCGCGTCAGGTAATTTCGCAAGCCATCGGGTACGAACATATTCATCAACGTGAACGGCCCTTCCAGGAACATAAGCACGGAAGGCGGGACGCCAGCCACGGAGATGTTGAGATCGGAAAAAGTCAGACTCAGTTCCGGTTTCTGCCCTTTCCTGCTCATTTCGATAAGCCTCCCAACCTGTTCACGGTTTATGCGCTCTCCCAGAATTATGTGATCCAGTATCTCTCCGGCCGACCAGCTGTCGGGCCCGGGTGCATAGTCAAGTTGTGTTTGCGTTAGTCCATCAAGAATCTTCAGCGTGCGAGCACGCGTCGCGCGAAACTCTTTGAGGTTTTCCCTGAGCATGGCTGACTGAGCCTTTGCTACTACCGCCTTCCCAGCAAAAAGATGAACACCAGACTTAACCAACTCGCTAGCTACCATGAGCCAGAGCCACAGAGGTCAGCCTCAGGTACTTACGGGCCGGCGGGGCGTCCGCCGTTTCAAACGACACGTTCTAAGGCATTGCATCTTTGATATTCGCCGGCTTCGTGTTGACGTTCGAGACGATGCCGGAGTCCACCTGAATCCCCACGTAAGGCCGCCCGGGCGACGTCGAGAATTGGGCGGACGCTTGTAGCAGCGTAGTCACACCGTCCTTGGTCCAGATACCGAAACAGGTGAAGGAAAGCGTGTCGTAGTCGACCGAGCGCGAGCCTGTCGAGCGTTCTGGTCGTTGCGAATTACTGAAGCCCACCCACGCCAGACTGTGCATGCGAAATTTTCCCTGCTGGCTGTGGTTCTCATATTCAAACATTCCTCCGCGCTTTGTTTGGTCATTGGGAATCGAGTAGCGGTAAGAGAATTGTTCGCCCGCCGAAGATGTGATATCTCGCCCTTCACCCGTTTTAACGTAGTCTCCCGCTCTCTGATCGGGAATCGCATGCAGCCATAGGAAAGGGTCGAGTCTTGAGTTTGGCCCGATCGGGAAGCCGGTAGTTAGGTTCGGGTTCGGAAAAAAGAAACCCTCAGGATACGGAACGAAGACTTCACCTTTGAAACGGAAGACCGGCTCGCCACCCGGTCCTTTCTCCAGCACGGCGGGACCGCGAAAATTGAAGGAGCTTCCCGGCGTGCGCGGCTCAACGCGCAGCAGCGCGAAGATTAGATCCTGGTTAATAAAGCCGCGGTGGAGCAGTTCGTTGATGAAGCGTCCTGTCCGCAGATCAACGGATCCGAGGGAGAGATCAAACGAGTCATCGAGAATTGCCAGATCGTCGAGCGAGTAGGTACGCAGAGGAAAACGCAGGAACTCATCAAATCCGATTGGGCCGGGATAGAGGCGGCCGGGAAAAACAGCCGTGATCGGAGACGCCGGCATCTCCGCCATCACGCCGCCGGCGCTAATACAGGAAACGGCAACAGGAACTGAATTCCCCGAGCGCACACCAAACTGGAGAAGCACACGGCCGAGAAAATGGGAACGACCGGTTGCCTTTCCGCCGAGCTGCGGCGCATGCAACGTAAAGGCATCACCAAAGCTGCTGTTGTGCGTAAACAGTGTCAGCTCCTTAATCGTGTTGAAGGGAATCTCGGGACACTCTTCCCCTCGCGCGGGCGGCTCCGGTTCTTTCGTGCTCAGATGCAGGTGCGGGTGCATCACCGTGCCGGCCGCCGGTATGGTGGCAAACTGCCCCGATGGGCCCACAAAGTTAAGCGGCCAACGAATGCCCGGGCCAAGGGGGGCATACATCGATCCGTAGAAACTGAAGTCGAGCAGGCCATCCGGGCGCTGGTCGAAGCGGGCCCAGGCCGAGCCGTAATACCCCGGTGCAGCCTCGCTTCGAAATGTGATCGGCACTCGTGGGAATGTCGGGTTAGAGGCTACAAGCGCGAAGAGCGCGGTGCTGCTGTAGGCCGCGTAAACTTGCAGGTCGAAGATCCGGCCGGTAGAAAGATCGAGGTTTCCCGAAGAGACGAGGCCGGGTGCTTCGTCAACGCGCGCTTGTTGAAACCACATCTTGAAAAACTGCGGCGTGGTCAGCACCGCGTCATCGCCGGCGAACCCGCCCTGAAACGAAATCACGAAGCGCGTGACGTTGTTCACCGGAGTCGTGAAGCGGATGTGGAGGCTGCCGCTCAAGTGGCTGTCAACCATCGCCAGCCCGCCAAAGAGCCAACTACCGTAACTTCCCCATTGAATGCCCTGAGGATCGCGGCGGTTGGCGGCGCCGATCCCGTCACCGAAGTAGCTGGCAGCCTTGCTCAAGGGCAGCGTCTGCTCAAGACCGGGCGGGAGCTGGAGCAGAGTCGGCGCCTCGCCTTGCGGCTGGCCCAGCTCTTCCCAACTCGAAGGCCGCTGACCGGGCGGCACGGCCATTGCCGGTGACGAGCCGCTAATCGCATAGTCTTCCGGAGCAGTCGCCTGCGGAACGGGCTGCGAACGCGGCAACGCGGCAAGTGTCCACGAGGGACCTTCCGCCTGTTTATACGAAGCAACTGGATCCTGCTGACTCACAGTCGCTAAGTTCACCTGCGGGAACGCCGAGCCGTACCTTGCGTTCAGCGCTTGCAGCAACTCGTTGGCGATAGCGGCGTGGCCGGTCGCGCCGGGATAGTAACCGTTGAGCGTATAGAAGCCCCCGAGGTACTCGCCTGTCAGCAACCGCGAACCTGCGTTGATGCTTCCGCCCTTCAGGCGACGGAAGAAGGCGCAAAGGTCATAGACGAGCGCGCCGTGCTCGTTAGCCGCGGACGTGATCGCCTCGTTCAGCTCGGCAACTCGGCTGCTCACTTTGCGAGTGGCTTCGACACTCATGGTCGCGTTTTCAGGCAGTGGCCCTATCGACTTGCCGAAGAGCTGGAAGCCGATCTCGTTGAGGCCGTGCACGGTGATGAGACGGTCGTCGCCGATGCCGTATAGGTTGCTGACGATAGAAGGCTCGACCTTGAGGATTTTCGCGGCCATCTGGACCGTCGAGAAGTAAGGGGTGTCCAGCGGGTCCGGGATCGTCAGCACCAGAACTTCGGACCCGGCTTCACGAAGCCGCGCGAGCAGTTGCCCGTAGTCAGTGCGGAAAGAGTCAGTATCGGGCAGCAAGGCGGCGTCGCCTTTGACGGCGGCTTCAAGGGCTTCCGAATAGCCGAGACAAATGAGCGCGAAGGTTGGGCCAGACTGAAGCGCGTATTCGAGCTGGGTCGGCGGCGACTCTTCTGCACCTCGAGCGATATTGAGCACTCCGAGCGTGAAGTTGACTGCCGTTAGCTTGTGGCTGTCGCGACGGACCAGTGGCTGAACGGGGCGCAACCGAAGCGCGTCCTCAACCGTCAACCCGGGAATTGAGAGATTACGGTTTTGGACCGGCGGTATGCTCCGGAAGACTGTCGACTGAATAGGTTGCGGGACAATCACCGGCGGTCTGGTGAAACCGATGGGGTAGCAAATCCCCGGCGCCTCGATCTCCGGCTGCGGCAATTCGGTCTGCATCTGCCGGGCCATCTGCGCCGCAAAGCTCTCGCGCTGTGTCTCCTCGCTCAGCGTGAAGTCGCCCATACCCGCGGCGAGGCCCTCGCCGAGCACTACGAATGAGCTCTTATCCAGACGTCCCGCGCTTACCGTGTAGGTAGGACCTTGCGGAGTAGATGGCTGCGCAGGCAGCGGGGCGCCACCCCCCGGCACCGGTGGGCCCGGCGGCTGTCCAGGTGGACGACCAGCAGCCTCCGACTGCGACGCATTGCCGGAGCTCGCTGATGCGAACATGCCGCCCAGGATGTCGACCGTCTGACGCTGCAGGCGCTCAGTGACCTGAAAGAAATTCCTTACCGACTCGCTCAACGCACCCTCGGCGGAGCGCGTAACACGGTCGAAGCTCGGCCCGCTTTGCCCCGGTGAAACGAGGCCGCCGATCTGTTTAAGTCCAAACAGGGACTGCGCCCATGAGAAGCTGAACAAGGACTTGAAGAATTCGCGCATGCCTGCAGTTGCACCCGCCGCCCCTTCGTCTCGTTTTTGCATAACTATTCGAGCCTTCCAGAAAGTCGGCGTCGCCTCCAAACTGTCTCAACGTTTATGGTCACAAGTGTTGCGGTCTGGCGCCGCTTCGGCGCGTCCACCGCTATCAACTCACCAGTAGTGGCGCGTTCCATTAATCTGATTCCTCTCGGCCAAGACCGTATCGCTTTCTTTCGAACGAGGCATGAAAGCCCAGATGAACCGGCTCCTTCAGGTGGACCAGCGCAACTGGACCACGCGCAACGCGCGAGGCATTGAATATCGCGAAAGCGCTTCGCTCATTTTCGGCGTCAAACACCTGGCAGATAACTGCGCCTTCATCGCCTGGTCCGCGGATGAAAATCGGTTCGCCGGCAAGGTAGTGGCGAGCCGGCGCCTGGTAGACGTCGCACGCGCACGCTCCCGGCCAGGCGGCATGAACAAGTTGATCGAAAAACTTGCGCCCGCATTTGCCGGTCGCCGAGATGCCGAGCATCCAAAAGTCGCTATATGGCTTGGTCGCCCGCGACGGATCGATCGCGGGAAAGTCAGGAGCCAGCCGGTAGCCAATATCCAGCCTCTCGATTAGTTCGGCACTCTTCAAGTCGACTACGTAACGAACGGGCCGTCCCTCGCAAATCTCCGTGAACAGGTTGGGCACCTGCTGATACTGGTCATAAATAGGGCGCTCCAGCTCCAGCACATCTATGTTTAATCGGCCGTCCTCTTCGAAGCAGTTGATGAAGTGGAGACAGTGGCGCGAGCCGATCGGCAGTCGGGCCACCTGCTCACCAGTCTCCCGAGAAACGATGAGTAAGCTGCTCCCTCGTTCCGGCTCCCAATGCAGCGAGTCCAACAACGTCCGCCCGTCGCGAACGAAGGCCTGCATGTCAAGGACATAAGGACTGAAGTAGAAGACTGCGTGCTTTTGACTCAAGCCGAAGTCGTGAACTGAACCCGGATACTCCAGGAGGAGACGCTTGCGGAAAACGAGATTGGCCCCGGCGTCGAAGCGATAGAAATTCAAGTAAGGCTCGTTAGCCGCGAAGGCGATGCCAAAGTTGAACATCTCGCCAGTCGCGGGGTCGACTTTCGGATGCGCGGCAAATGGGCTGACGTCGTTCAGAGCTCCTCGAAAGTTAAAGGCTCCACGCGTCTCGAGCGTAAGGGGATCGAGTTCCATCGGCAGCCCCTGTTCACCAAAAGCGAGGACGGTTCCGGCAAAGGGATACACGCTTACGTTGACGGGCGACTCAAGCATCACACCTCGCTTCAGACGGTCGGACTCAAACGCAGTTCCGAAGGCACGAAACAGTGGACGTCCGGCTTCCTCTTCCGCGGCGAACTTAGGGCTCCTGACGAAGCGGCTGGCGAATTCAACCTGACTGTCCTCAAACCGAAGTGCACAAACCATTCCGTCGCCGTCGAGCCAATGGTTGTAGAGAAATTCTCCGCGCGAGAAGCGGGCCGGGCCATTCAGGTAGTACGTCCCGCGGATGAATTCGGGAACCTGGCCCTCGATGTCCTCGACCACGTAAGAGTGTTCGCCCGGCGTGAACGAGAAGCCGCGTTCGATGAGCGGCGCATAGTCTTCCATCAGTCGCCTCCCACCCCGGCGAATAGTTCCGCCTCGACTTCGTCCTCAACCGGCGACGCCTCGTCCACAAACCCCCGAAGCACGCATGGATCGAAAGACCATTCATACGTCTCTGACGAGTCTTCGCACGCCGCGTAGCGGTCTCGCAGCTCCGCAGGATCGAAGCGCAGGCGGTTAAGATCGATGCCCTCGACAAAAGGACGATTGACAAGCGCGCGATTTTCCCCAAGCACCGACGCGCTAATGTGGGCTGCTATGAAAAGCGCCATTTCCCTGAGACTGACGAGCTGCTGAGCAAGGACCTTTCGTGCCTGCTCGGCCGATACACCCACCTCGTAGAAGGTTTTCTCCGCCCTGAAAAGGCCCGCTATCTCAGTGAAGTCGTTGTAGATGATCTTGGCCGGCCTTTGCCGCGTAGTCTTCTTCCACTGGTAATAAGCACTGATGAATGCCTGAAGGTTCTTGTTGATCGGGCCGAGTTGTGAGAAGTGAAGAATAAAGGCGCCGATGAATCGCCGGTCGGTGAATAGATCGTTGATGAATGGGAAGACGAAAAAGGCAAAGTAGATCGCCAGTTCCCAGGAATACTTCATGGTGAAACTCTCCTGGTCGCCGAGCGTGTCGTAGCTGATAGCGTAGGAGGGCACGTAAGCCTGGTAGACGGCCTGCATTAATTGTTCGTACAGCGCGCACTTGTTTGCCAGCTCGGCGTCGCGATCTGTTTTGATCGCATCAGTGATGAAGGTGTTGTAAAGCGCGATCAAATCGCCGCCCGGACTGTAGAGTGGATCGGAAAACCGGCCGGCCTCGCCCGCGATGGCCCATCGGGAAGGGCTGATGGTCTGCGCGCAGTCGTAAGCAAAATCTTTTAGCGCCGTGTGGTGAAGCACCCGGCGGTAGGGCAGGTCGCGCGCGAAGAGCGGGAACTCATCACATACCCAATCGATCAACTTCTGAAGCGTGTCGACACGTTCGCGCGGAAAGATCTGGTTGTCATAGACCAGGCCGAGGCTCGTTTTGCCGTGCAGGGGGATTACCCAGAACCAGAAACCTTCGCCGCAAAAATGATTAGTCGATAGCCACACAGGAAGGTGGCCTAGGGCTTTGCGATCCGGCCGCGTGCGAATCTGTTGCGGCGAAAGTGTGGTTAACTTCTCGATGTTAAGAAGGCCTTCCACCCAGAAAAAATGCGCACCGTGGCGGATGGGACTTTCGCGCGTCAGCTCGATCTTGCGGGCTAGGAACTTTCCCCGCCCCGAAGTGTCTACCACCCAGGCCGCGCTGCCCGAGACTTCAGCGCCCTTCGTCTTGAAGCGGAATGAATGGCGGCCTCCGTCTTCAGTCAGCGTGACGTCAAGATCGCTCGTGCCAGGTTGAAACTGAAAGTTCTTGCTCTCCAGATTGAGGTTGAGCATTTCACCTTCGAGCTTGTTGCGATCGAGTTGATAAGTATTAATGTTCGAGAGCTTGGTTATGTACGCCTGACTGTAATGCTCGTAACAATCGTTCGCGCGTTTGGGTGTTTTCCAGTAGAAGCGCAGGTTGTATTTAACGAAGTGTTCCCGCAGCAGATGTTCTTCAAGGTCGAGCACCTTCGAGAAGTAGTAGGCACTCATCTGCACGGTGGCCTCGCCGACCTTTTGCTTGGCGGGCGGAAACTCCGTACGCCGATCAATCAGTAGGATGCTCTTGTCAGTATTGAGGAGGAGTTGGCGCGCGAGAGCCAGGCCAGCCAGACCTGCCCCAATGATCAGCACGTCGTAATTTTCCTTCGTCGACATCTCAGCTTCCTTATGTCCGCGGCGTGTCCTTGGACGGGAGCACTGTCCCTATTCCTTCACCCGCGCCTGCTTCCGGCGCCTCGCCCCACCTGGTTGGCGTCATTCCCGTCCTGCTGCCATCCTCGCCGCTTGTTTTTTCCGGCAAAACGCACTTGCTGGCCACGCAGTCATGAATAACAGCGTCATGGAAACCGCGCTCGATCAGATACTCGATTCGTTCTCGCCGGAGGTCGAGGAGGCTGAGTGGCCCACCCAACTCGTCGCGCGGGTGATAGCGATGGATGCGTAGCATCCGATACCGCGCCACCTGCTCCAGCCGCCCACCAAACTTTGACAGAGCTTGCATGGCGCCCCTCGCACTCACACCTTCCAGGTCTGGTTCCCGGTGCGCTCGGCGGATGAGCGTCAGAGCGTCGTTGACACCCTCGGCCTCCTTGATTGACTCGTTGACGGTGTTGGCCCAGTTGATCACCTGTGTCCGGTAGAGTGTGGAAAGGAGGTTGCTCAGATAGTGGAGCGGAATGCTGTTGACTTCGGGGTCGAGGTAGATGACGTGTAAACAATTCGCCTTGGCTTTGATCGCGGGATTGAGAGGCGTGTTCATCAAAACGGCCCCATCCACGAAAGGCTGTGCGCCCACTGTCTCTGGAGGGAAGAAACCTGGAACGGCGCTCGACGCCATCAATATGCGCGGCCCAAGTTTGTCGGTGAAGTCGTAGTTGGAAAACATCTCGACGTGGCCGGTCTCCCAGTTGGTGGCGGCCACTCTTAGCAGCTTCGCTGAGCGGCGGATTGAATCGAACTTGACGACCTCTCTGAGAAGGCGGTTGAACGGCTCCCGCGTGATGAAGTTGTCGATGGCAATGGTATGCAGCAGGCGCTCGATCAATTGCTCCTCCTCCTGCGAGTTCACGACGTACCGGAAACGATCGAGAAAGTCCCAAAACAGCGCCAGGCTGTCGCCGGCCAGTCTCTTGACAACCCCCAGAGGGTCGGCCACGAAACGCCGAGGATCCAGTAACTCGAGCGGGTTTGCCAGATACCTGTAACTGCCAGCCGCCACGCTCGAACTGGCGTCGCGGCTTAACCTGCTGAGCCAAACTGTTTCGAGATTGGCGACAGACGCCAGCCCGTGTGTCTCCCAAAGCGAGACCAGGAAAGCTGCATTGAAAGAGCCAATTGACGTGCCGGTGAAGATGTCCGGCTCCAGCGGAATATAGCCCGTCGCGGGTGAACGTCCATTGCACAAAGCTTTCATCACGCCGACCTCGTAGGCGCCATTGGCCCCTCCGCCCGACAGAATTACCGCCTGCGTTTGTTGCTCCACGCTTGTCATGCATTACGCCGCTCGTAGCTGGCCCCCTCTCATAATCATCTGGAAACTCGCTCGCCGGCCCAGCGTCCAACTGCCTCCGGCGGAGGAGCCTGATCAGGAAATATGCATTTGCTCTGATCGCAATCGTGGAAAACCGCGTCTTCGTAGCCGCGCTTGATCAGCCGAATAATCGACTCTTCACTGAAATCCAGCATGCCCAGCGGACCACCGAGATCATCCTTCGGGTGGTAACGGTGGATCGTAAGCTTCTTGTAGGCGCGGCCTTCTTTTATGCGCGCTTCTATCTGTGCTGCCACGCGGACGAAGGCCGTGATATCAGCGCCGCTGAGATCGGCTGCCGAGCCTGCGCCCGACGCTAACTCCATGGCCCGCAGGCCCTGGTTGATCCAGGCTGCGGTCTCGATGTCCTCATTGATTTTGGTGGCCAGCATGATGGTAAAGACGCGGTCAAAAGTATCGATCGAATTCATCAGCCGCCGGATGGGAATGTTGCCGACATCCGGGTCGAGGTAGATTATGTGCATCGTCGTTGCACCGGCCTGAAGCGCACACTTGAGAGGTGTGTTCATAACAGTGCCGCCGTCAATGTAAAGCTCCCCCGCGACCTTGACCGGCGGGAATAGCATCGGTATGGCCGCGGAGGCCATGATCATCTGTGGCCCAAACTCCCTATCGGCCACATCTTCATTCTGGAATGTCTTCACCTCGCCCGTCTCCCAGTTTGTCGCCACGATGCGCAACTTCCGGTCTGAGTGCCGAAGGTTCTCCGACCGAATCGTCTTCTCGAGCATCTGCCGGAACGGCTCGACCGAAATTAAGGCGCTGAGATCGACGAACTGCAGTGCTCGGTTACCCATGCTGCCCTCGGTCATCAGGAAGTTGACGCCCCTGCTGAAAAAACCTCGTGCTACGAACGAAGCATCGCTGCCGAGTTGCTCAAACGGTCCAATCGGATTTGTGTAGCAAGCAGGATCGAGGATACGCAGAGGGTTGCCGCGAAACCTGAAGACCCCGTTACCGCACCGCAGGTCGGTGCCGGCCACCTCGTTAAGCCAAATTCGCTCGAGCTCTTCAGCAGTGTCGCCGCTCGAGATGCCAGGCTGCTGCGCCATGATCGCTGCATTGAAAGCTCCGACCGATGTACCGGTGAAAACCCCTGGCTCGATACGACGGTAGCCCGCGCCGGCCATCTCCCCGCCCAGCAGGGCCTTCATAATGCCAACTTCGTAAGCCCCGTAGCCGCCGCCGCCTGACAGAATCACCCCTTGTGTTTCGTCCACCACTACCGCCATCAGTGGCCTTTCCGGTCAGCACATTCATTGCGCTGATCTGCCTAAACGTTTCTTCCAGTGATGATCGACTTCGGCAACTCTTCCGGGTTGAGCCAATCGGGAATTCGTCTCCACGTCAGCAATGCCCCAGTAAGCATCTGGTAGTGCTGCTGGAAGTGTTGAACCAGGAAGTCTTTCTCCAACTGTTCGCGAGAGATGCACAACTCCTGGGCGGCCAGCCCGCCTGTCAATTGGTTAGCCAGGGCCACGTAAGTGCTGATTGGGTCGAAGGGACCGATGCGTATTGGCAGGCGTTCGAGCGCGGCACGAATAGGCCCGAACAGAGTCGAGGCAACGCCAAGCGACATCAAGTCGGCAGCGCCAAAACCCAGAGCGACCGGATCGAGCGTGGCGTTGACAATCCGATCCGGTCGATTGACGACGAAGACCAGGTGGGCGCGCGTCTCGCCGCTGGCAAGAACATGAAACTGGATTAACTCAATGGCGGCATCAAACTCGCCCGGACCGTAGGCCAAAAGACCCGCAGACTCGTTGCGCACGAAAGCATAACCAAATCCATACCTGCCCAAAACACCCGGCTCCGGGTCGGTCTCGTTGAGAACAAAGTCTGCGCTGAGGACAAGGTATGACTCTTCGATAAGCGGAATGACGAGCTTGGCCTGATCGGAGCCGAGCACTCTGAACGTCATGTTGAAATTAAAGATGCGTACCTTGAGGACGATCCACTCGTACCTGGTCCCGATCTCACGCAGGTCAACGATGGTCCAATGTTCACGCCGGTGAAATTTCCCGACCTCGCCGGTTTCGCGCAGCTTGTAGTAGTGCTGCGAAAAGCCGAAGCCTGTGTCGGTGGGTTCTCGTCGAGTGCACCAACTGATGCCCTTGCCGTAGCCCGCAGTCGCACGCTCTTCCTCGTCCGTGAGGTAGGCCTGCGGTTGCCTGTAGTCGCTCACGCGCATGAAGTAACGCAGGAGAAACTCTCGGAACTCGTCACGAACCAAGTTAGAAGTTGCTTGCTTAGGTCGATCGAAGGTTGAGTCGTCGACCGTTCCCATCACCGGGATGACGCGTTCCCCGCCCAGGTTAATTCGGTCATAGAAACCAAAGCTTTCGTCCGACCGGTTGAATTCCTGCACTACTTCGAAACGCTCGGCGAATCCGTCGCTGGCTTCCGTCGCGTCAAACCAGCGCTTCAGCGCGACGCCATCGGCAAGCGTCCGCTCGACACTGCGGAGAATTTCAAAGTCTTCCTCGTGCAAGACGGACGTCCCCTCTTCGTCAATCGGGATGCCAATGTTGCGTTCGTCGATCAAATTGCCGCTCCCCTTCTAAAGATTTCGCGAGTCTATGGGATGGGCGCGGGTCTCGTGGGCTGAGACGCGCCCCTGCGCCGGCGCCGTTCACCCGGCAAATCTCAGGGCGTCGCAGCGTCCTTTTTATATGGCAGCTTGTCGCGGATTTCTTCGAGGACGTCGATCTGTCGCTCCTCGTACTTGAACTTCTCGCGCGGATATCGATCGAGCACCTCGTAAAACACCCGCAGGTACTTCTTGTCGTCATCCGGCAAGCCTTTCAGCCACTCATGGTCCGTCCCTGCCCGATATGCGGCTTCAGGGTAGTTTTTGCCCCACCTCTGAGGCACCTTCATTTCGTACGGCACGCGTGCCAGACTCTGGATAAACTCGGCTACCTTCCACGCCGCGAACGCCGCACCGTCCATGTTTTCAGATACCAGCTCTTCCTCTTCCGGAAAGGCATGCTCGTACTCGCGCTTGACGAACAGCACCTTGTATCGGACCAACTTCAACATGTCGTCACGTAAGTCCCTGTCCATGTCAACCTCCTTAGTTACCTCTGATTGATTAAGTCCTGCCACTACCGGCATGGTCATTCCGGGCCTCGCCCCGGCGGTCACGATTGCGTCTCCCGAGTCGAGGAAGCTCGGGCCGTCAGTGCAGCAGCCACCTCCCTCCGTGACCTGGCCGCCAGCGGCGGTCGCCACCGCGGAAAACTCCGTCTGTTCAAACCCTTCACACGAGGCGGCCGCTTGTGGGCCATCGCCTCCGATGACTGATGGACGAGTGAGCGCATAGACGAACCGGCTCACGACTCCATCTATTAACTGACTCCCCGTTAGCCTTTGACCGAACATCCCGATGCTCGACGCCAGGGCGGCCGTTGACCGCTTGATCATCTGCTCGAAAAGTCGCGTCATCTCCCGTTGCCGCGTCGCGGCCGTCCTCGCATCCTGCCTGCACGTCGACGTTACATTTGCCGCTCCTTAAAATGCGCCCGCGTCCTCGCCTTCAAGACTGCGGCGCGGGGGTGGCGACCAGATGCCGGCGCGACTGATGGCGGAAGACGTGTCCGAGGCAGCCGCCGTCTCTCAGCACGGGGTGGATAAGCAGCGCTTCGTGGCACGGGGCACTCACATACGTTTCCCACAGCGCGCTCGTCCGCAAGTCAGCCGGGCGGTAACGGCAAAAAGCGTTCAGAACTTCGTCATCCGTTGACGAGTCGCGCCAGATCACAACCGCGGAGTAAAGACCATTCGCGAAAACGTCGCAGTTAAGCTCGTCTGCCTTGTCTCGCAGGAAATTCGCGATAACTTCCGGGTGACGGACGTTGACCAGCACAAGCGCCCACACCAAACCAGCCACCGCGTTGAGCCGCCCCAAATCGTGAGGCGACTCCTGCAGGGCCTGATTCAAAGCGCGCCCACCGCCGTTAGGCAGAAAGTTTGTCGGTGCGAAGTAGATCCCGCGCCCGACCCCGTGCCAGAAGTAGCCAACCAGCTCCTCGCTCATTTCCGCCAGGTGACGGTCTATATCTGCCAAGAGTTGCGGGTGGAGGTTGCGCGCTGCCAGACCGAGGGCCTCATATGTAGCGCCCAGGTATGCATCGTGCGAATTTTCGTCGCACAGCGTCACGAATCGTTCGAGCGCCGCCCGGACTTCGGCATCGGCGCTTTGCGGCGTGATTGTTTCCAGGCAGCGGCTCGCGAACGAAAGGCCCGCTCCAGCATGCAGCGCGACCAAACTGGACGCCGGCAGTGCGCCTGCCTGACCTCTTAAGTCGACGGGAATTGCGCGCGCGCCACACAACTCCGCATAGAGGTGGCCGACCCCCTCCATTGCCCAAACTGAACGGTATGGGCCGAGCTTGGAGGCGCGCTCTACCAATTCCGCCAGCGAGGCAACACGCGGACGCGGCAGATCCATCGCCAGGTCAACGTGCGCGAAGAGGTTGAAAGTCTCCAGCTTATTCTGTAATTCAAGCCAGGCAAGGCGGTTCTGCCGCCCCGGACTGAGACAGGCGGTTGTGGCAGCCACGCACCGAGCCACATCAAACGCCGTCCTGGCAGTGAGGCGCGAAAGGTCGGCGTCCGTGAAGTCGCCAAACATCGCGTTGGTCAGGCCTTTCTGCAGTTGATCTCCGGTTTGGAAAAACATTCTCATTTCCTGGTTTAACTGTGATTCGACTGCGCGCGTCACCGATTCAAAAGCGTCGGTACCACGCCGCGAGTCGGTCGCCTCGAGCATCCTCCCGAGCTGCGAGACACTGAGGAGAACTACGGCCCACGTGGAGCTCGCCCACGATTTAACGAGTTCGCGGATTGAGTCTGTCTCTGCTGGCACATCTTCACGCCACGTCTGTTGAGTCTCATCCAAAACGTCCGTCATTCAACAATCGCGACCACTGCCACCGACGCGATACTTACCCTCGGGATCGTTCACGCGAATCACGTACACGCTCGCGCTCACGTGGGGCGTGAAGCTGACGACGGAGTTGTCAGTCATGAGCCCTTCCGCACCCACCAAACTCCCACTGCCCCGCAAAATTGGTCCGAACCCTCCAAAGCGTATGGCCGGCTGACCAGGTGCTCCCGCCAGTGGCATGTTGAAGGTTCGGCCTTCGCCCTCATCTATGAAAAGACTACCCACCGACTCACCTCGGGAGTCTGTAAACTTGTACTCGTCGTAGGCGGTATAGGGGATCGGGTCGAGCGGGCCGCCGCCAGGCGCTGAAGGGTTGAAAATGATCTGCGCGTCGATCTCGCCAATCACCTGGCCGATCTGGCTCGTGCTCCTCAGTCCGCCCCTGCCGCGCGCGGACGCGTCGGTTAGGAACAGCCTGAGCTGCTGAGCCACGTTCAGGCCTTGAAGCTGTCCGTTGGCACCAATAAGAGGTGCTACCTTGTCACTCTCTGTCGCCTGGCCGCGAAACATCAGATAGGTGATGCCCGGTTCGGCCCATCCGCCGGCATCCAGCGTGGGCAGTGTTCCGACCGTTTGAATCACTTCCTCCGGATCCATCACTCTCAACATCAAGCTTCCTTGAAATCCCTCTCCTTCATCCAGGCTGCCGCAATAAGTGTAAATTCCCGCAAGACCTGCCAGCCGTCCTCGTCCCTCAAGCACGTTGCCAACGGCCGAGGCCAATAGCGTTCCATCCGCCGACCGGAAAGTCGTCCCCGTCCCGAAGCCACGGAAGCCATCGCCGTCCTCGCCCAGCTTGCAATCACCGTCGAGCATGACGAAGCGCTGTTGTCTAGTTGAGTCGAGTCGCGTGGCAGGCGGCTCCCGGCCTGGCAAGGCCTTAAAATCGTCAGGACATAGCAGCCACCGTGAGTCGAAGGCCCCTAGTTGCTCACCGATGATGTTCGACGCGCTGAGCGCCCGTCCTTTAGTGGGTACCTGCATTACAATCTCGAAGCGACGGAGTCGCTCACGAAGCCGAAAGCCGATGGTCTGCTGCGCATTGCGGATAACAGAGGTCCCGGCATCCGAGTCCGCGCGATCCCTGGGTTCCGGGGAGGAATAGAGATTGAAGTAAGCTGCGCGATCTAATAGGCGCTGGACGAGATCTGCTGAGTAGATTTTGGCAGCCGGCAAAGGCTGAGCGCTTTGCACGGAGCCCGTCGCCGGTGCGCCGGCGTCATGAATGGACCGCGTAGTCGGTTCCTGCCTACTCATTTTGGAACTCCTTTGAGCGATATCGCGCTCTGCAAGACTGGGAGAACCGGGTTGGCCCCTGGTTCCAACCGGCCTTGATCGTTCTTCCGCAGGATCACGCCTGAATCCGATACTTGCCCTCGGGGTCGTTAATGCGAATCACATAAAAGGTCATGATGGCGTGCGGTGCGATGCCAACAACGGAGTTGTCGCTCATCAGCCCCTCGATCCCGCTGAACGGTCCCGTTCCCTTCATTAAAGGTCCGAAGCCGCCAAACCGCAGCGCCCGCTGTCCCGGAGCGCCCGCAAGCTCCATTGTGAAAGTGCGGCCCTCGCCGCCGTCAGCTACGAAACTACCGACGGTGTCGCCGTCGCGGTCGTAAAAGTGGTACTCGTTGTAGCTCGCAAATGGGATTGGAGAGAGGCCAGTTCCTGGCGCGCCAGGGTTGAATAAATTGAAGGCGATGTTGGCGTCCATCTTTCCAATCACCGGCCCCACGCTTTTGACGCTACGCAAACCTCCACGCCTGCTCGAGGACGCGTCGACTTCGATCAGCCGCAGCTGCTGCGTCACGGCAAGGCCGTTAACCTGTCCGTCAGGGCCGAAGCTATAGGAAGTCTTCGCCCTCCGGTCCTTCTTCTGACCGCGAAGGATTAGGTAGGTGATTCCCTGCTCCGGCCACTCGATTGATTGCTGATCCGGCAGTGTTCCCTCTGTCTTGAGGACGCCCTGCGGGTCCATGAGCCGCAACATAAAACTCCCGCGGAAGCCTTCGCCGCTGGATAGGCTGCCGCAATACGTATAAGTTCCAACCAACCCTTTGAGTCGACCCCGGCCCTCCATCACATCGCCAACCGCCGCCACCAGCAGTGTTCCGTCCGATGCGGGAAATGTTGTTCCGGTCCCAAAGCCCCGGAACCCGTCGCCGCACTCGCCGAGCAGGCATTCCCCGTCGAGCATGACAAAGCGCTGTTGCCTGGTTGGGTCTAGAGAAGTGGGTGTTGGATCGCGGTCCGGGAGCGCCGCAAAGTCGTCCGGACACAAAAGCCAGCGATGACTCATGCTTCCAACGCGTTCACCCACCGAGTTCGTCGCCCGCAGGCCCACAGAGCGCACGGGCGGCTGCACTCGTACATCGAAGCGGTGGAGTTTCTCGCGAATCCGGAATCCGACGCATCCATCGCCACTGCCTGCCCGGATGGCTGTCCTCTCGCTCTCCTCGGGGATTGAATAGAGGTTGAAGTAGGCCGCCTCGTCGAGCAGGTATTGCACCCTTTCGAAAGGATAAGTCTCGGTATTGATGTCCGGCAGCGCGGGGGCACGTGCCGAAGCACTGCCGGTGCTCTGATTGCCGGCCGGCTCGAGAGCCTGTTCGTCTCCCATTAGTCAACCCTTTCATTCTTCATCTTCAAGATCGGGCCGGCGAACTTCGCCTTTCCTTTCTCAAAGTCGAAATCGATGTGCATCGCATAGACGCAGAAGAAGCGCTTGCCGTCAAAGTCCTCCTCCCAGTCAAGGGACAGCACCAACTGGTCCTTCCTGATTTCGACCGGGTCTCCAGGAAGCCCGACCACCAGCGGCCCTTCGGTCGGTGTCATGTCGGGGTCGAGAAGTTGGTTGACCCAGAGCAAGTAGTCACCTACCTCATAACCAACAGACCGCATCTGGTTGCTGTGGTTCTGGTAAAAGGAGACCCAACTGAGCATACCCGACTCTTTGAGCCAGGCGTTGTAAGTGAGGTCGAGGGTGACGCTTCTCAGTCCCTCCCAGATGGCGTCCAGATCGTCGGGGTCGACGAATTTATTCGGGACGTTCGTGCCGGTGATCCTTTGACGAAACTCGCCGTCTCGTTCCTTGGTCTCGCCCCAGAGGCTGTATACCGGTGGGGCTTTGAGTTCGATCAGTTTGTCGGGAGAGTCCTTGGTGTAACGGTAAATTCGCAAATCGCCGATCGCCTTGCCGGTGAAGCGGTCGAAACTCCGACGGTCGAACGCCTTGCGAGGCTGGCTGAGAACATTCGCGATGTCTTCTCCTTTGATCGCCGGCCTGGTCAGGTGACCAACATCACGAAAGTCATTGAAGCATTTCGCGATACCAGCCCCCATCTGCATGTTGTAGCGTTCGAAGCCCGTACGCCACCTCTCGAAGGCGTCGTTACTCAAATAAAGACGGTGCTCAATCTCGTTGAAGGGATCCCTCGCCTCCTCGGCCGGGTTTGTACCGCCGTGCGGCTCTGGGGCGGGGCTCCCACCGTTCTTGCCGGGCTCCGGTTTACCTTTTCCACTCTTATCCAGCTCGTCTCGGATCTGTTCGAGGACCCGAATCTGCTGTTCCTCATACTTGAACTTCTCACGCGGATACCGATCAAGCACTTGGTAGAACACCCGCAGGTATTTCTTGTCATCGTCTGGCAAACCTTTCAGGTAATCGCCGGCCCGGTGCTCAGCTTCCGGGTAATTTTTCCCCCACCTCGTCGGAATCCGCGTCTCGTATGGTTTGCGCGCCAGCCCCTGGATAAACTCGGCGACCTTCCAGGCTGTGAATGCCGACCCGTCCATGTTCTCCGAGACCAGGTCTTCTTGCTCGTCGAAGGCATGCTCGTATTCGCGCTTTACGAAGAGCACCTTGTAACGCACCAGCTTTAGCATGTCGTCCCTTAAATCCGTGTCCATGTCCACCTCCTTCACGTATCTTTTATAGTTGTCTCACTCCTCAACCAGCCGAAGTTTCCGCCGGGTACCGTCTGCGCTGGAGCGACGCAAGGGCCCATCTAAAAGGCGGCTGCCACGCACCTGATTCTGGTTTTCCACACTGTCCACACGCCCAAGTTTCCCTCTCGTACGATCGCGGCGAGCTTAGGTCGACGTGGTCTCTTCGGCCGCGCCGATGGCCTGGCCAATCTCTTCAAGGACCGCGATCTGCCTTTCCTCAAACTTCTCCGGCTCGCGGGGCCAACGAGTCGAAACTACGTAATGTACGCGGAGGTACTTGCGATCTTCTTCTGGTATCTGCCGGTACTTTTTCCCGATCGAGGTAACGGTCGATTTGCCGGCAAGTGCGTCACCCAGGTAATTCTTGAGGGCTTCTGCAAACCTACGAACGTCCGGCTGTTCGCCTGTTTTCCGGAGATAGCAGTCCAGGGCGGCACTTACTTCGCGAATGGCGTCGTCCTTGTCGTTCGTCACTTCAGTCTGGAGGTAGCGCCCGATAATGTAGGAGGTGAAAGTATTGCCGGACATTCTGCCTGTGATGACGAGCGTGCCTTCGCCGCCTTCGAGGATGCGCTCTCGTCCGCGCCGAACAGACACAATTGAATAGGCCACGAGCTTTACCATGTCGTCGTTCAAGTTTTGTGTGTCGATTACCATCTTCTCGTCCTGTTCACTCGACTGGTCGTTAGGTGTGAAGCGAAGCCCGGTAATGGCCCTCGGGATCGACTATATGCAGCACGTGCACAAGAGTAAGGGCGTGCGGTGCGATGCCAATGAGTGAGTTGACCGTCAGAATTCCCTGCGCGCCTTCGAGCAAGCCTGTACCGCCGGTGATCGGGCCAAAGCCCGCAAAGCGCACGCCCGGCTGTCCTGGCGCCGCAGGGAATTTAAGGTTGAATGAGATCCCTTCTTCGACCTTCGCCGTAAGCGTGGCGACTTCGCGGTCGCGTTTGTCAACGAACCTATATGTTTCGTCGGTACCGAACGGGACGGGCTTCATGGCAGTTCCCGGTGGGGCGAGGAGATCGAAATAGACGGTAGCGTCCATCCTGGAGACAACTGGTCCAACCTGGGTCTCTGTGCGTAAGCCTCCTCCGCCGCGATTGGTGACACTGAAATGCGCCGCCCTAAACTGAGACGGGGTGACGAGACTGACACGCCCGTCGCCTGGTGGCGGCCCAAACGCCGTCTTGATGCTTCGATCCTTCTTCTCTCCGCGCATCACGAAAAATGTTGAGGTCGGGTCAGGGTCAGCGATGGCAGTGAGCGCGGGAGCTTCCCGCTCAGTGCGTAACACGCCTTCCGGGTCAACGACTCGGAGCGACATATGGCCGAGGAATCCGAGCTCCGGAGTTATCGTACCGGTCATGATGAAGGTGCCTTCCATGCCGCGGAACTTTCCCTCGCCTTCCATGAGGTTGCCGACCACCGCGCCCAACAACTTCGATTGCCCGCGTGTGGAAATGTAGTAAGTGCGGCCTTTGCCGTAGCCGCTAAAACGGTTGCCCTGACCAAACGAGAATTCGGCGTCGAGCATGGCGAAGTTTTGCGGCCGCCACGGATCATAGATAGCGGGAGGAGGTTCCGTGCCAGGCGCCCACTCGCAATTGTCCGCACACAACAGCCAGCGGGTTCGAAGCGAGCCGACAGATTCGCCTACCGCTTGCGAAACGCTTAGGTCATCCGCCGAAGGTGTCTGGACGAAGGAGTCGAAGCGCCGAAGTGAGTTCCGGATCACCAGTCCGTACCCACCGTTAATGCCAAACCAATCCTTCGAGTCATTGGGCGTCAACGATAGCTCCCCGGGATGGTGTCGTTCCGGGACGCAAAACAGACTGAGGCTCGCCGTCTGATCCAAAAGGTGTTGCACGAAGTCAAACGGGTAAGTTTCGGCGTTAACATCGGGCAGCGCCGGTGTCGCACCGGCCGCGCCGCCACCGCCTGGCCCCGTCTGCACTTGTTGCGCAGCTTGTGTATTTGCCATCGTCAACTCTCTTTCAAACTCCGAAATCTGTTGTTTGAACCTCAGTAACTCAACCTATTGTTCTAATCCGGGGAGGGACCCTTTTCAGGGGCCGCTCCTGCCGGACGTAGCGCGCAATTTCCCATTAGGGTCATGAAGCCGGGCGAAGTAACAATGCGTAATAATGTGTGCGCCGGGTGGTGGTTTGAAGATCGAGTTTGACGCACCATAAAAGATCCCGCTGACTCCTTCGAAACAGCCTGAGCCGTAAACGACTGGGCCAAAAAAACCGAAACGCCAGGCTACCTCGCCGGGAGCGGCCGCGAGTCGATAGTCGAACCGCCTGCCCTCCAGTACGTTGGTCGTGACGGCGCCGACCGTTCTCTTTTCGCGATCGTCTAAGCTGTAGCGCGCTACTCCCTCAAACAGAAACGGATTTAGCGGAGTCCCGTCCTGGGTGCCACCCGAACCGCGCCCGAAGCCAACTTCCAACCCAATCACTTCGCCCACGCTCAACTCCTGAGCCCGGAAGCCCGCGCTTCCGCCGGCTGTGAAGGTCGATCGACCACGCTTCAACTCCATGGGTATGTTCAATCCCCGGAGCTGCCCGTCGGGCGTCAGGCTCGGGCGATTCTCCTGCTCCGGTCCCTTCCCCTTCTGTGCGAGCCACATCAGATAGGTAAAGTCCAAGTCGGGTCGGGCTACTATCGCGCTTGGAGGCGGCAGCGCTTCTCGCGTCCGCAAGTTCCCGTGCTCATCCAACACGCGAGCAATAATGTGCCCGATAAAACCTCCGTCCTGACTCACCTCGCCACAGATAGTGAAGTTGCCCTCGTGTCCGCTGAACTTGCCGAAACCCTGTGTTAGGTTGCCGATGGCGACGGCGATTAGCTTAGGCTGCCCGTTGACCGACATGGGAAAAGTGCGACCCGTGCCGAAGCTGCGAAAGCCTTCGCCTTCGGCGAAGGTGAAAGTCATCTCCTGCATTGCGAACCGCTGCGAACGGCTCTGGTCCAGCGTCGTCGGCGGAGGCTCCAAATCGGGCCGCGCCGCAAAACTATCCGGGATAAACATCCAGCGGAGGTCAACCCGCCCGACCGCCTCGCCCAGAACGTTGGCTGTCCTCACGCCGGAGTCGGACGGGACCTCCAACTCAATATCGAAGCGGTGCACCCTCTCGCAACACTTGAGACCAACGATGCCCCCGCCCCCTTGTGCGCGAATGGCACAGCTGGGGCTCGTCCCGTCAGGTATCACGAACGCGTTGAATGTTGCGATCTGATCGATCAGGACTTGAAGCGCTTCCGTCGAAAGCTTCCCTGCGTCCGCGCGTCCCGCGACCGAGTTGGTCGCAGGTGCGTTTGCGGATTGGTTGGGAGCAGATTGGTTGCTCAATTTCAACCTCCTTCAATACGCCTATCAGGAGTAAGCGTTGGCCCATTTCCGGGGGAGCCCGTCGGCTGACGAGGCGCCCGGGCCAACCCATCACGAGCGAAGACGACTGGGCCTGCGCAGCGCGTTCTACCCGAAGTGGCAAGCGCCTCGCGCCTGGGCCAGCGAACCTGACTCGCGGCTTAGGAAACTTTTTTGCCGTCGTCGCGCGGCAGCTTATCGCGGATTTCTTCGAGAACTTCGATCTGCCGCTCCTCGTACTTGAACTTCTCACGCGGATAGCGATCAAGCACTTCGTAAAACACCCGCAAGTACTTCTTGTCGTCATCCGGCAAGCCTTTCAGCCACTCCTGAGCCTTCCCTTCCCGGTGTTCGGCTCCGGGGTAGTTTTTGCCCCACCTGTGAGGCACCTTCGTTTCGTACGGAACGCGCGCTATCTTCTGGATAAACTCAGCTACTTTCCAGGCCGTGAAGGCCGCGCCGTCCATGTTCTCCGAAACCAGGTCTTCCTGTTCGGGGAACGCGTGCTCGTATTCGCGCTTGACGAACAGCACCTTGTAGCGCACCAACTTCAGCATGTCGTCGCGCAGATCTTTATCCATCGTTGCCTCCTTTAGTTTTTCTCTCGACTCAATCTCATTGCTCGCAGGTCTATCGCCTTCGGACCTTGTCGGAACTTCAACGGCCACGACCCTGTGTTCTTGATTACCAGCTCCGCGGGATGCCTGAGCGTTTGCCTTCGGTCCCGTCTCGCTCATGAGTTCCTTGCCGGCCGGTTGCGTGTCTTCGGGTGACGGGGCAACGCTGCCCGCCGTCAAATCCAACCCATCGTCCGCAATCTTCTGGACCGAATGTATCGTCTTCACGAACACTTCCATGCCGTAGACGAATACCGTGAAAGGGAGCATCAACATCTGCCCGATTAGACGCATCATGCTCGGCGAAGAACGATCGCCGCCGGCGCGCTCCGACTCCCTTTCAAACCCATCGCTCATCAAGTTCGCTCCTGCCCTTTGGGCCATGCCTTTGTCTGACGGTAGCTCTCAAGCGTGGTCCAATTCTCCCAGCCATTTAACCAATTCGCGGCCAATTACATGGGGGCTGGTTTCCGTCAGGTAGTGAACTCCCGGGCCAGCGTGGACCACTTTGAGGTTCTTCAGATTTCGCCGCGCCCACTCCACAAACTCCGCGGTGACCAACCCGCCCGGCGTTGCGTAGAACAGAAGCTTGGGCAGCCTGGTTCGTTTGAACCACTCGGTGGTTTCCGTCATGATCGCCCACACGTCTCTTGGTTCTCCGCCTATGGGGACGCTTCTGGCGAAGCGCCAAATGGGGACGCGGTTACGCACTTCCTTGAAGGGTTCGCGATATCTCCTTAACTCCTCTTCCGTCAGCTCTCGCCCCGCCGCCCGCGGCAGCAACTGCTCGATAAACAAGTTCTGATCGACGAGCAGTTTGTAGCCCTCGCCACCTTCGCCGCCCGAACGGAACTGTCTAAACAATGGTCTGAAATCCGGCGTGTAAGCCTCTTCAAGGCTCTTGAATGTCTTGAAGACGCCCTCAAAGAAAGCGATACCCCTCACATCTTCTTCGTGACGCATGGCGTAGAGCAGACCAAGCGAGATGCCGAAGTCGTTAGTCACCATGGTGATCTTTTTCAGACCCAACTCCCGAATAAACTGTTCCAGGTATCTGGCTTGATCGATCCATTGATACTCGATATCCGGTTTGTCCGAGAGACCGAAGCCGATAAGGTCTGGGGCGACGCACCGCGCATACGGTTTCAGGTGTGGAATGACATTGCGCCAGGTGTATGACCAGGTGGCGTTGCCGTGAACAAAGAGGATCGGATCGCCTTCACCCTCATCGACGTAATGCATGCGCGAGCCGAATACCTCGACGAAACGCGACGCAAACGGGTAGTCAGCTGAGATCTTCTCGCGATCTGCAGGGACGCTAGCCGGCGCATCGGCCGGCCGGGCAGGAGAGGCGCCGCCCGTCACAGGCATAGCGCCCCACCCACCGCCGGCTGGCTGCTGGCCAGCTACATTCGCGCTCGGCGAAGGTCGTGGTGGAGGGTCGGGTGCGCCCGTGGAGTTTGGGCGAACAGGACCCTGTTGCCCCGCTGGATTAGGCGACGCAGACGCAACGCTCGACGCTCCATTCTGCGTGTTCGAGTTGCAACCACAAGCGCTAACAACACCAAAAGCCAAATCAACCACTTCTCTTTGCAACTTGTCAGCCGTTCCAAACAAAGCTTGCAGGGGCCCGCCAAACTCTTCGCGCGCGGCGCTCGTCACTGCATCGAAAGATTCGGCAGCTTTGGCTGGCGCAAGAAGGCTGGACACTTGCTGAGCACCAAACATCGACATGGCCCATGAAAAACTGATTGCGGATTTTGTAAACTCGCGCACGTTTGACCTACCCTCTCAAGTTCAAATCTCAAACGAAGCAAATCCCGCGGGCTTCATCGCGCCCGGCCCGCGGCCATCAGCAGCAAAGCACCACAGGCGATGAAGGCGGCGGCGTTGATCCTTCCCGCCCACTCATTCCCAACAAGCGCAGTTGTCACTCGCGGGAGCGCGAAGACGACTGCAGCGAGCAGAAGAAGCATCGAGGTCATGACCGCCACAGAATTTTTCTGTTGTCGATGTGATGACGTCTCCGGCACATGGAGCTTGACGCGAGGGGTGCCCTCAGATGCGAGCGTGAGCATCTGGTCGAGTCTCTGCGGCATTGCCATCATGATCGCCGCGTATCTGTCAACCTGATCACCCAGGCTATGAAGACTCAACATCTCGCGCATCTGCGCGGCGCTCTTAAGTAACCGCGCCTCCTGCAGACCTTCCATCAGCGGATCCGTCTCGGGGGAGATTTGCCGCGCCACGCTCGTAATTGCGAAGAGTCCTCTGCAAAAAGAAGGCAGGTGCGGCAGCGGCACGTGCCCGCAATCGGCGGCGGATTGCCAGTGCACAACCAGGTGCTCGACGAGTTGGTTCGTGTCGTCGTCCCGATACCAACCACTGTCGCGGAAAGGCACAACCTGGCGGAAGCGGTGTCGCAGGTCTTCATCCGCGCTGAGTGGCCCTACCCTTCTCATTTCCTTGAGCAGGCACGAACAGGCGTGGTCCGGGTTGTCACCTGCAGACGCGATCAGGTAGTTCCAAAGGTTCGACTGTGCCTCGCCGGGGAGGCTGGCGAAATCCCCGCCAGTGAAGGCGATTTGTCTCTCTGAGAGAAGGGTGATGTTCGCTGGAGATGGCTCAACGGGAAAAGTATGGCCCAACAGGGCTTGCCGCAGCCACGAAGAACAGAGCAGACGAGCCAGGCTTGGCCGGTCCAAAATCCTGGGCTGGTCCGGCGGCGCCTGCGCCGCGTTTTCCGTCACTTCGGAAGTAAGAAAGTCGTTAAGCCTTACGCCGGGCAAGTGTTCCACCGTGAGCATCGACGAAGCACACAGGTTACGATGGACGTCTGGCACGCGGATCATTTCAAAATCTTCGGCGTCTCGCCGAAGCGTCTCCAACGCAGCTGCATCGCGTGTCAGATCTATTTGCCGCTGAAACGAGGCAGCAAAATCCGCCATTGCGCTTTTGTACATCGCCCCCTGCGAGGCCGCATCCAGCGTCCTCTCCAGCAGTTCGAGCAACTCAAAATCGCCGAGAAACTGCTGGGCAACCTCCGGCCGGACTAACTTGACCACAACCGGGTTGCCGTTTTGAAGCAAGCGTGCATGATGCGACTCGTATAGCAGTCGCGATTCGAAAGGTTCATTTTCAAACGACAGGAACGCGTCCTCTGGCGCACATCCTGTCTCGCGCTCGATGAGGTCGCGCACAGACGCCCACGACATGGGAACCGCCTCGTTCGATATGGCCGCGAGTTCAAGGCAATCGGCTGCAGGAAAGAGGTCCACGCGCGTCGATAGATAAAGGCCGAAGCAGGAAAAGATCGGGCCAAGATCGCCGAGCGCAAGCCGCAGCCTATGACCGAGGCTTGCCTCGCCGTCCCACAGGCGACCGGCGTGCACGATGCGGTGTGGGCCGCGGTTCAACCCAAACGCCGCCAGCCGCTCAAGGATTTCCTCACGCCGTTTCCTTAACGTCGTGCGCGTCGATATCTTTTTCTGCCACTGAATCATAGTTGATTTAGCTGCTCTACTTTTGCTCCGGCGTTCGACAACCGGGCGCGCGATCAGTCGCTCTGTGAACCCTCTTGAATCGTTTTTAAATCGGCTTCCAGCGATTTCCTGTCAGTGGGGCCGCGGTAAATCTTTACAATGCGTTGGGACCGATCGAGCACGAGCGTGTACGGGATGCCGACGCCGTTGAACTGCTGGAAGAGGTCCTGATCTCCAACCATCACGGTGTAGTTGATCTGGTGGGCCTCGACGAAAGGCCTGACGGTTTCGAGTCCCAACTCATCTAAGGCGATCCCGAGAACTTTGGCTTTCGAATTCGCCGCCAACTCTTTGAGCTCGGGAATCTCCGTCATACACGGGGTGCACCACGATGCCCAAAAATTCAGAACCACGACTTCGCCCTTGAGCGAGTTTTTGTCGACCGTTTTGCCCTCGAGCGATGTGAGGGAGAAGTCCGGGATTGGGTTACCGACCACTACGTCCTCGGGCTTAATTGCCTGCGCCCTTCCGCACGCCCCAAAGACCACGAGAGAAAGCAGAATCAAACCGATTGCTAACAAGTTTTTCATTTCGTTTTCCTCACTCTCTCAAACCCTGACGCGCCATGCGTCACGCACAAATTCATCATCTCCTCTATCGCGGGTCTTCCCGCTCGAGCCGCGCTGCCAGCTCCGACAGCGAGGCGTGGTATTGGAAAATTTCGCCGAGACGCTCGTGCTTTTTCAGGATCGGATGGATATGGAAGACAGCCTCTTTGCCCGGCTGCGCCACTAGCCTTTCCCACAGCTCACACACGCGAGCGTCTGAACGCGCCGGCCGGTACTCAAGAAAGCCCAGGATGAAAGTGTCGTCAGGCGTAATGTCGATACCCATGATCAAGGTTGACATGAGGCCGTTGGTGAATCCGGGCGTACGAGACACACGTTCGCCCTGCAGCCTGATAAAGTTCTCCATCAGCTCCGGTTGTTTAACGTTGACGATGGTCGTTGCCCAGGCGAGGCCCGCCGTCATGTTGAGCAGGGCCAACTCGTCGGGCGCTTCCCGCTCTATGGCTAGCCAGGGTGAGAGCAAGCCCGGCACGAAGTAGAGCGGCAGGAAGTAGTGCGCGCGTCCCACGCCGTGCCAGAAGTAGCCGCGCACGTGCGTTGCGAAGTTTCGCAGGTATTCGTCTACAACCCCAACCATCTGCGGGTGCCACGTGCGTGTCACCAGGCCCAACGATTCATAGGCCGCTCCCTCGTAACCGCGCCGCGAGTTTTCATCTACCAGCGTGACAAATTCCCCCAGGACACGGCCGATTTCTTCCGGCGGCCTGAAAGGTGTAATTGTGTTCATCAGTTGCTGCGCAAACGCCAATCCGATGCCGGCGTGCATCATCGTTAGGCTATTGGCGCGAACTACTTCCGGGCTGACGTTGGTCAGAATGCCGCGAATGGGCCGCCCCTTGTTCCAGAACGTCAGCGCGTAGATGTGGCCCAACCCCTCGAGCGCCCACAGGTCCGGGTAGGCGCCAAGCGCGTAAGCGTCGTCAATAAGTTTACGTAGGTCTAATTGCTGATCGCCCGGGGGTACCTTGAGGAGCGAACTTACGTGCTTCACGAGATTGTAGACCTCGTAGTTGTACTTCAGTGATTCCCAGGCAAGACGGACGTTCTTCGTCGAGGAAAAAGTTCGGAGAGTATCCTGCGACTGCTCAACTACCGCGGATGTCAGACGTGAAACGTAGGCCGGGTTAAGTGAGCGAAGCGTCACGGTATCAAACAACAGATCCGTCAACCCTCGCTGCACCTCGTCGACGACCTGGTACGCGGCGAAGGCCAAGTCGCCAAACTGGCTTTCCGCTGCTTGCTTGACCGTGAAGAATGCATCGTTTGCCTTGCGTGTAGGCTGCCTGAAGCTGGACGGCGACAGAATGTTCACCGCCTGTTGGACGCCGAATAAAGACATCCCCCACGTGTAGCTGACAGCTGTTTTGGCGAGTTCACGCATTACCCAACTCCTCTTGCGCCCGGCTCACGATGCGGCGGTGGCTTCGCGGCCTGTCGTGCGGCATTCACTTTCGCGCCGGTTGTGACCCTTGTGCAGGCATCGGCCCCCAGCCTGACTGCCCTCCTCCAGGCGCGGGCCCCGGGGTAGCGGGGGCCGGGGCGGGCTCCGGCTGTTTTCGAGGCCGCGCGTTCGCATCACGACTCATGCTCGGCGTGGCGGCCCAGCCACCGCTTTGCTGTGCGGCGCCGGCTGCGGCGGAGGTAGCGCTCTGAACGGTTTGGGTGATGGACTCCACAGCTTGTCCCACCACTCGCCCGCCCTGCCTCAACGCTTCACCTGTTTGCTGGGCGACGCCTGCAGTTGATGTGGCGCCACCGCCACCATACATGCCGAGTGTCAGGACGCCGAAGGTCACATCGACCAATCCTTTTTGTATATTGTCTCCCGCATGGAAAGTCGCCTTCAGTGCGCCGCCCAGCTCTTCCTCTGTCACTTTGGTGACGGAGTCGAACGATTGCGCAGCCTTTGCCGGGCGAAAAACGTTGAACATTTGCTGCACGCCGAAGACCGACATGGCCCACGTATAACTCATCATCGATTTGGTGAATTCACGCATAAGAAATCTCCTTGCTAAACTCCCTACCTCGCAGACCACGCAGGTCCCGTGGCCTAATCCTCCGCCGCTTCAAGCCAGCCGGCGAACCGTCCGCAATAGCTGCACCGCCACCAAGCCAAAAAATAGAAGCTCTGAAGTAAACAGGTTGATCCCAAGCTGAATGCGCTCACTCGAGAACACCGTAGCGAGGGCCACGACAAACACGACCACGCCTAGTTGCACCACCCGGCGGCGCAACGCCTCGTCGTTATCCGACCCTTCGGCAAGAAACGACGCCTCGGCCTCCAACTCTCCCGTGGTCAAGCGTTCAATAAAGCCGGCGGCGCGCAATGGGCCGTCGCGCACAATGCGCTCGCCGGAGATGGCCCAGCCGAGCATCGAATCGTAGGTAAACATCGCGCGGCGCGCGTGCCAGCGCAGATGACGATCGCAGACCGCCTGCAGGTGGTGGCCCAGATCAAACGAGGGGGCAATGCGAGTGATGAGTCCGTCGATCGCGATGGCCGAGCGGATGTACTTGACGACGTCGCGCTCCGGCCACACCCCGGTACGACGTGAGAGCCGGAGCATGTCGAGCATGACGAGTGTGAAGTTTTTCCGCAGTCGTCGCTTATGCCCGTCCGCCTCGTACCACTTTTCAGCGGATACCTTGAGGCCCTCACGAAACCGCCCCGCGCTGGTATCGGAGTCGAACACCGAGATACTGAAAAACGCCTCACACATCCCTTCGAGGTCGCCGCGGGTGTAGGCGAGCGTGAGCGCTACAAGATTCCGGCGTGAATACCGGCTAATGGTGCCGGTGATACCGAAGTCCAGATAGCCGACATCGCTGCCTGGCAGAATCATGAGGTTCGCCGGGTGCAGGTCTGCATGGAACATGCCAAAACGGAAGACGTCGCCGAGAAAGTTGTCAATGATGTTGCGCGCCGTTTTGTCAGGTTCGAATCCGATCGACCGCAGCCGATCGAAGAGGCGCTGGTCCCCTGACTCAATGGCGCGCAAGTAGGTAAGCAACGTGTCGCCCTCGAAGAATTCGCTGACGAGGATGCGTTGCGTTGTTAAATGCCAGAACACTTCGGGGACGCGTTCGCGCGGGTTGTCATGAGCGTTGCGGCGGAGGCGGGCCATGTAGCGCGCCTCGTAGCGATAGTCGAGTTCCTCGTGGGTCCATGACAGAAACTCGCCCGTCGGTTCGAGCAGCCAGTAAAAAGCTCGCAGGCGCAGCCGCTTGATAAGACTGATCGTCGCGACCATTAGTTTGATATCACCCGCGAAGTCGATCTCGACATTTGGTCGCTGGACTTTGACAGCCACCTTCCGGCCGTTGAGATGGGCCACATGCACCTGACCGATTGACGCCGTGGCGACCGGAAAGGGTTCGAAGGAGTCAAAAACCTCAGATGGAGTCTTGCCCAGTTCGCTGACAAAAATCCGTTCGACCTCCGCATACTCGAATGGGGTGATGCGATCGAGCAAATCGAACAGCGCGTTGCAATACTCTAACGACAGGATGTCCGGTTGGAGCGCGAGCATCTGACCAAATTTGATGAAGGAGCCGCCCAAATCTTCAAGCGCCGTCCGCAACCGGGCTGGACCAGACAAGGGGACATAAGAAGGCCGGGAAAGAAATCCGGGCAACCGCACGAGCAACAGGCCGCCCGCGTGGGCCAGCACGTGCCTGGTGATCACCAACATAATGTACGCAAGCCTGCGCAGGGTCGGCCAAAGCGACATTAGGTCAACTTCTCCTTGTAACTGATCTTCTCTTCATAGCTTAGTTTCTCGGCCAACGTTCGCTCAGGACGGGGGTGTTGGTCTTCAAAGACTGATCCGAAAAAGATTGATTGCCGGCGGCGCAGCATCTCGCTGATCGCTTCCTGCATCCTGTTTCTCACTTCCTCGCCGATCGACTTCACCACCTCGGGGTCATCCGCTGCTTCAGGCGGATATCGATCCTCGATGTGGAGCGGCTCCAGGAATTGCGTGTGCCATTTCGCGGGCAGCGGAACCGGCGGCAGGAATGGAAAGGTCGGCGTGATCGGGAAGGCGGGCCACTCCGTATGGCGCTTCCACCAGGCCCAGTTGATCTTCTTAAGTATTGGAAAAATCTCCGCGCTGCCGACCGTAACGAAGGGAACAATCGGAGCCCGATGACGCAGCGCAATCTTGACGTATTCGTCGCGGCCAAACCTGCCGAGTTTGTAAGCGTCGCGATAAAGCGAGAAAGCTCCCCGGATGCCTTCGGGAAAAATTCCCAGCATCTCCTCATGCTTCAACACAGACTCGGCATTCTCCTGGCAGGCGATGATGCCGCCCAACTTCGTGTGAAAATTGAAGAGGAATGGAAACCTGATCAGTCCGGGATGAATTAGAAACCTGACATAGCGTCCAAGATTGCGGGCGATGAGATGCAAAACCATAACGGCATCCCACGGCATGAAACCGCGATGGACTCCAACCAGCACCGCGCGCCCCTCGCGCGGCACGTGGTGAAAGTCTTTGACCTCGACACGCCAGTAGCGATCATGCAGAAACCTGAAGAGGCTTCGTCCGTAGGCAGCGATGTATTCCTTGTCCATCCCGAAGTCGTCGAACTCGAGCGATCGCACGCGCTGTGGCCTAAGGTGGCCGGTTTTTGCGATCCGGAAGTCCCTTAACGCTTCGAGGCTGGAATGACGAGGTGTCCATCTCAAATCGCATTTGCTCTTCCGATTAGAAATGGTCCACGAATAACGAATGTATTCGAGTTGCTCTATGGGATGTGCTGCTCCCAAACGGGTCAGCCCGGCACGCACCACTCGCTGCGCCGCGCGAGAGAGAGGCAGTCGCTTAGCTTCGCTTAGCCGAAGCGCAGCGCGCAGCGTAATCACCCCATCAGGCGCGACGTTGTAGATTTCTCCGCGCCCGCGCTCTACCGCGGAGCGCACGGCAGCGGCCAGATCAGAGGGGCTCAGCAATTGAATGCTCGGATCATGACCCGGCAGTGTGACAGCAATCGCGCTGAGCAGGAGGCGACTGAAATAATCGTTGCCGTCCGGCGCGAGAACCGTGGCAGGACGCAGCACAGTTAGCTCGGTGTTGCTGCTTGCAAGCTCGCCGAGATAGGCCGTCGCCAGCGCTTCCAGATCGATCCAGTCTCTGGCTATAGGCTGTTTATTGCTACGTGAAATGACATGCGATTCGGACAAGAAACCTTGATTATGTGGGTTGGCCCCATAGATCATCGCGCTCGACAAAAGCACAAATCTCTTAATCGCCGAGCGCGCACATATCTGGAAAACCGACTCGGCATCTTCAAGGTCGATGGACTTACGGTTGCGCCCGCAAGGTTGTGGCGAATATACGACCGTGTCGATGTTGATCTCTTTGAGCAGGTTCGCAAGGTCGGCGCTAAGATGACCGCCGAAACCGTCTTCTTTCTGCGGCGCGCGCAGGCACAGTTCGACCGCCGGACTGTCGCGGAGGGCGGTCACCAGCAATTCGGCGACACCGTCCCGGTGGTCGATAACCATGACTTTTGCCATCTCCAAGCTCCTTGCTTTCTTCCTTTTTTGCCAGTCGCCTTTATTGCCCGAGCTGGGCGGAGCAGAAAATCGGTCCCTTCATTCGCGCTCGGCTATCGATGGGAAACACCTCCGCTGTTAACATCTGATTTACTCATTTGTTGCGTGGTGCAGGACTGACTCACTTCTGACTTTGGTACTCCCAAGCGCTTATCAGCGCGTGCAATTCCCGCCTTCGATCCGCCGGTTTTTGTGTTTCTCGCCGGTAGTGATAGAACCTGAATACCCTTTCCTTCCGTAATGTGAATTAATTGACGGGCGGCAATCCGTTGATCCTGGTCCTTATCGAATCGCTCGACGCGCCCGTTGGGCCAGCGCACAGTCACGGCGTCGACGTGGGTTTTGTCGCCCAGGCCGAAATAGAGTCTCGAAGTGTGCTGCGAGGCGAAGCCCGAACCCGCGCCGACCAGACGCACAAACTTTTCTCCGTTAGACTCGACCGTCACCAGCGCTCCCACTGCGTCGCTATTGCTCTTCGTCCCGGTTAACTCAATCGCCAGCCAATTGCGGCGCTCGCCAACGTTGTTGCGCAGCAGCGTCGAACGCGCCTGCTCCGCGCGGCCTGAATCGCCGGGGTTGTTGTTGAGGACAATGTCAAGGTCGCCGTCGTTATCAAAGTCAGCGGTCGCCATGCCGCGCGAGTCGCGTATTTCATCTGATCCTGTGGCCATCGCAACGTCGGTGAATTGCAGCGTGCCATCGGCAGTGGGACCTTCGTTCCGCAGCAGGTTGTTGTGCTCATAGCCATTCCAGGAGATGCCGCCGCGAAATTCGTCACGATAAAATTTTCCCGTTTTGTATTCTTTAATGTGCGCGACCGCGCTCAAGATGTAGGGCAGTCAAAGATCCTGCGTGCTTTTGGATGTGATCCACCCATTAGCCGCATAGATGTCCTGCCGGCCATCGTTGTCGTAGTCGAACATTGTCGAAGACCAGTACCAGCCGTAAGGGTTGGTGTTGGTCGCTTCCGACACATCCGTGAATTTCCCGTTGCCATCGTTAAGATAAAGCGCGTTACCCTTCACCGTTTGGTCGCCGTAAGTGCTCCAGTCGGCGCCCACGTGATCGTAAATTTCTTTGTAGACAGGAAGGTCCTCGAAGATCGTTCCCTGGCGAACACTGGTCAGGAGGTATTTGTAGAGCGTCGCGGCTTGCCCATACCAACGCTGACCCGAGTGAACGTCGGAGACGTAAATGTCCAGGTCACCATCGTTGTCGATGTCGCCCCACGTCGCACCCATCCCATAGCCGGGATCGAAGGCGTTCGACTCCTTTGACACGTCGGAAAAAGTGCCGTCGCCGTTATTTCTCAAAAGCGCATCGCGGCCGAAGTCGTTGGCGACGTACATGTCGAGGTCGTTATCGTTGTCGTAGTCGCCCCATGCTACGCCGAGCGTCAGGCCCGTTTCGTCAATGCCCGCCTCCCTGGTCACGTCCGTGAAGCGGAAATTCCCGTCGTTGCGCAGCAGACGGTTGCCTTCGCCGTTACGCGTGTAGAAGAGCGTGGTGGGTAGGTTCCGCCGCGGATCCAGGTAACGGCCGCTGTAGATATCGAGGTCACCGTCATTGTCGTAGTCCGCCGCGGATGCGACGACGACGAAGTCACCGTCGGCCTTTTTAACTATTCCCGAGGTGTCCGTAACTTCGACAAACTTGCGGCGTGCTGGCTGTTCCGTGCTCGCGGCGACGTTCTTGAAGAGGCGGCTGCGATCGGTGAAGCAGCCTAAGAAAATATCCTTGTAACCATCGTTGTCGAAATCAGCGAAGATACCTACGTTGACGCCTGGCATGGTTTCAGGCAGCCCTGCCTCGACGGTCGCGTCCGTAAACGTGCCGTCGCCGCGGTTGCGGTAGAGTCGTGGGCGCTCACCGTCGGCAAAGAAGACGTCATACCAACCGTCATTGTCGTAGTCCATTGCCGAGACGCCCGCCGGGCCAAACCTGATAATCCCAAACGTCTTCGGGTTCCATGCCGGGGTGAAGAAGTTCGGGTTAAACCTCGAAGCGAAATCAATCCCCGCGCTCGAGGCGGCGCCGTCGGCTTCCGAGGCATAAAAGTTTGAGCGCCCCCAGAGGTCTGTGAACCCCCTGCGGTCACCCGTAACAGTCGTACCGCGGATCATCTCCTGCCTGTGAATCTTCCACGCGTTGCCCTCGGCTCGCAGCCACATGCGAAACAGCACTTGTGTTTCGAAGGCTTCCTTCTCCGGGCCAGGCGCCCTGGTATTGCCGGCGGCGCTGCCGTGTGCGTCGCGGGTACCTCGCAGCCACAGGAACGAGCGGATCACAGCGTCCCCATCACCGTTGATCCGCTCGACTGAGTCGAGCTTAAGCTTCGCCTCTTCGACTGTGGTCATAGTCTTGAGGTAGCGCCCGACCTCCACCGCGATGTCGGTCTTCGAGGTTGGTTTCACTGTGGTCGGCTGCCACTGGTAGACGCGCACGCCATCGCGCTCAGACTGAAGTTGCTCGTGCGAGAAGCCCTCGCGATCGCTCGCGTAATGGTCGTCGTAGCAGGAGAGGACTTTTTCGACGTCAAACTTCTCGACACCCGTGCGAAACTCACCCAGAGTCTTCTGCGCCGCCTGGCCCATCTGGGCCAGCTGCTGCGCATTGTTTTCGATTTGATCCAGCTTCAGCTTGCCGTACCCAATGATCAGCAGCAGCACGAACAGTGGCGAGCTGTAAAAAATCACTCTTTTTTGTTTCTTCGACATACGTTTCGTTTCCCTCTGAGCGGGCCAGAGGCTGAAGCGCTAATGCGTTTCAACCATCAGCCGCGTCAACAAGTCGGAGCCTTCCTCGAGTCGCAGTTGGCGGCTGCCTTTCACCATGGGTGCGAGCTTTTGACCATCGATGAGTTGTACCCGGCCGCTCGGCCAGCGAATTTCAATCGTGTCAACCTGCTCAGCTTTTCCGAGGCCGAAGTGGACCGGTAGCATCATCTGCGAAGCGTAGCCGGAGCCGGCCTCTACCTGGCGGGTCATGGTCTTCCCGCTCGCCGTCAAGCGCACGATCGCTCCGATGGCGTCTCGATTGCTCTTGGGGGGAGCGTCAGCACGTAAGTTGGGGTCGCTCCCCCCGACAAGCTTCAACTCGAGTGAATTGCCCGACTTCCTCAGGTTGTTGAGGTAGAGCACCGGAGTCTCGTTATTGTTGTTCATGACTAAATCCAGTCGTCCGTCGCGATTGAAGTCGGCGACGGCGACCCCGCGCCCATCCTTAACGCTGTCTGAACCTGTCGGCCGGGCTACATCAATGAACTGCCCCTTGCCGACGTTTGCGAAAAGGCACTTGTGCTCATAACCGTTCCAGGAGTTCTCTCCCACAAATTCGTGGCTGAAGAAGAAGCCCTGCTTGTATTTGTCAATGTGCGCGACCGCGCCCGAAGTAAACGGGAGTCAAAGATCGTCTTTGTTCTTGTTCGTAATCCACCCATTCGCGGCATAGATGTCCAGGTCCGTGTCGTTGTCCGCGTCGAAGAACGAGACGCTCCAACCCCAGCCCGCCCGCGCCGTGTGACTTTCCTTCAACTCGCGGAACGTGCCGTCCCCATTGTTTGCGAAAAGCGAGTTTCCTTCTCCGATGGTCGTTCCGATTTCGGTCCAACCCGAGCCCACCAGGTCGTAGAACTTCTTGTATTCGGGCAGGTCCAAAATCAGCCACCTGGTACGCGCGACGTTGCGAACGTACTGGCTCACGGTCATGTCTTCGCCAAACCAGCGCTGATTGGAGTTGATGTTCGAGGTGTAGAGGTCAATGCGCCCATCGTCGTTGAAGTCGCCAAATGCGAGACCCATGCCGCCGCTGAAGTCGAGCACTCCGGCCTCCTTCGCAACGTCACTGAAAGTTCCATCTCCGTTGTTCCGGTAGAGACACTTCCGTCCGAAATCGTTCGCCACGGCGAGATCGGGGTCGCCATCGAGATCGTAGTCAGCGGCAGCAACCGCCAGGGTCCAACCCGTATCTCCCGTGCCGCTGGACTCAGTCACATCGCGGAACCTGAGTCCGCCTTCGTTGTGGTAGAGGCGATTTGGTTGTGCGTTTTGGGCGAAGAAAGGCAGCCGGGGAATATCTTTGAAAGCGTTGCCATAGAGGCCGACATAGAGATCCAGAAGGCCATCGCGGTCGTAATCGAGGAAGACGGCGGTGGTGCTCGCTGAATTGAGATCGAGTCCTGATTCTTTTGACTGGTCAGTGAACTTGCCGCCATCGTTGCGGAAGAACTTGTTTGCCGCCAGGTAGCGCGTCACGAAGAGGTCAGCGTCGCCGTCGTTGTCCACGTCGGCAAACAACCCGGCGTTTGCCTGGTCCACTCCGTCGAGGCCGATCTCTGTAGTCACATCGATGAATTTGACGGTTCCGGAATCGTCGCTCACGTTGCGGTAGAGGCGCGAGCGGACGCCATCGGGAAAGAAGATGTCCTGACGGTTGTCGCCGTCATAGTCAACGGCGCTTGCTCCACCTGACCCATGCTCGATGATGTCAAACTTCATCTTTGCCGAGTACTTGTCGGCGTTGAGCTTCGGGTCGCGCGAGTGCTTGAAGTCAATGCCTGCGGCAGCCAGGTCAATTTCCTTGAAACCAGCGCCATCGCCTGAGACGCGCAAGGCCTCCATAACCTCCACGTCATCCAGGCCCTTGTCGTCTTTCGTTTTGGTTACGACCAATCCATCGTTGACGATCTTCCAATCGTAAGCCTGCGGGCTGCCCTCGTTGACCAGGCGCCAGCGGTAAAAATATCGATCCTGAAAGACGCCGCCCTGCGGGTCTGTGCCATCGAGGATAAACTTGACGCGCAGCACCACGCTCCGCTCCAGCTCGACCTCTTCAATCATGTCAATCTTCGTCCAGATGTTTTTTATCGAACCGATGGTGGCGAGGTAGTTCTCAACCTCCTGACGAATGGACTGCTTATCGAAGTCCTGCTCCCCCTGGATCACGGTCTTGACCACCGACACATCACTCTCGTCGTGTGGGGTGCCGTTCACCCAGTGGCCGCGGCGAGGCGACCAGAAGCGATCGGAATAGAGTTTCATGATGGGCGTGGCGTCTTTCTTACCGGGTACACTCAGTGCCTCACGCATCGCTTTACTGTATTTCGCCAGAAAGGCATTGACCTCGGACCCAGTCTTGAAGAACTTGGCGTGCTCTTTGTCCCGCCGCGCCATCAGATAGAGCGCAAGGCTGACGGCAACACCGATGATCAGGAGCACGGCGACCAACACCTTCGCCAGCGTTCTTATATATTTCGGTTTCGCCATTTCTCTTCCTCAATCGGGATGGCCCAAACTAAAAACGGAGTGGGCGAGAGCGTCGTACCTCACCTGGTTTCCGCGAGAGCCCAACTCCTGTGTTCGAACCCCGAGGCCGCGTGATTCAGCCCGAGGTTGTTCGCGGCGAAGGCTGGCTGCCGTGTGTGAACCGGTAATCTTTTTGGCGACCTGCATGGCCGAGACGATCACCGGCGTGATGCCGCCGCCGGGCTGCGTCCAGTGGCCCACGAAAAACAAATTCTTCAAGGCGCCGTTCAGCGGAGGGCGGTGCTCACCCAATTGTTGCGGCGACATCTCCCAGCCAAGCATCGCGCCCTGGTGATTCAGGGTGTAGCGTTGCGAAGTCAGCGCCGACGCGCTCAGCTTGACTACAACTTTCTCGGAGAAGCCCGGCATTACGCGCTCGAGATTACTCATGATGTAGGCTTCGACTTTGGCCTTGTGCATGTCCCAGTCTGCGATGGCGTTATAGTCAATGTCCGTAAGCTTCTGAACGATAACGATGTGACCGCCGGGCGGGGCCATCGCCGGCTCGTATAACGTGGGCACAAAGATCTTGAAGGAGTTGGTTGCAACTCGATCTGAATCCCAGGAGTCCCAGTGATAGCCATGAGCGGCGCGCAACTCTTGCGTAGGCATGTCTTTCAAACCGATATGGACCAGGAAGCAGGGATGCGTGGGTCGGAGCTTGCGAATGGAAGCGATTCGATCCTGGCTCACCTGACCCGGCCCGATTAATCGTTCGAGTGTCAGTAGCAAGTCGGCATTGGAGACGACAATACCCGCGCTGATGCGGTGAACCGCGCGCCCTTGTGGGCCAGCCGATACTTCGATCCCGCAGGCGGTCTTATTTCTGGAAACTATCCGTTTAACGCTTGAACTCATGAGAATGTGGCCGCCCAGTTCCTCAAAACGAAGCGCCAATTCATCGGCAAAAGCTTGCGACCCGCCGCGGGGATAGTAGTTGCCCAGAAAGTAAGAAAGCCTGAGCATGGAATCGAAGACAAAGGAAGTCCGACACGGCGGCGAACCCCAGTGGCCGCAGTCGGCCGCGAGCAGAAGTTTTAGTTTTCGATTACGAAAACACTGATCCAGGATCTGGCGCACCGTCATGTCAGCGTACAGACCGAGCCTGTCTGTCTGGCGCCACCGGAAATAGGTGAGCAACCCGGACATGTAGACCTCGCGCACAAGCGTGAAGAATCTATCTAGTGCTTCTGCTTCTTCGGGAAATTCCTTCTTGAGTTTGCCGAGGTAGAGGTCGAAGTCAGCGGGGACAGAGAAGTTGGAACCGTCGGGGAAATGGAAGTGGTCGACTGGATCCATCTTCACCCAACCATTGGTAATGTTGAGGTCCAGCAGCAGCTTTCCTGTAATTGTTGCCGGGTTGCCGAGCAGCGGATAGAAATGAGTTGCGGCGTCAAACGTGAATCCTTTGCGTCTAAACGTGCTGCAATAACCGCCCACCATGTAATGCTGCTCAACAATCAGGACACGCAATCCTTCGCGTGCCAGGAGGTTCGCGCAGATGAGTCCACCGATGCCCGCTCCGATGATCACAGCATCGTAAGACCGGTCAGGTTGTTTACCTCTCAATCCTGTGAAAAGTCGTTTCATAAAGATTCGCATCCGGAACCAGATCTTCCAGATCGTCATTCCCTATTTCTGACTAACATCTGCATATATCCCGATTGGGCGATTGCGTCCGTAGGTCTCATGGGCGGCAACAAATTCGCCGCTGGCAATTGCGGCGCCCATTGAAAGTTCGCCGGCGAGTAACGTGGCGCCAATAATTTCTGCGAATTTGGTTGCTTGCCCGCTGCCGTTGCAGCCTAAGATTTCGAGACACTCGCGGCTGGTCCCCAGGCCTGTGCCTCCGCCCACAGTCGCAACTGTTAGCGATGGCAGCGTAACGCTCGCGTAGAGATTTCCTTCGTCGTCCACCTCGAAGTTGGTTATGCCGACTGCAGAATTCACGATATTGGCGACGTCCTGGCCGCAGGCAATGAAGATCGCAGCCAGGCCGTTTGCGAAATGTCCGTTGTAGCCAATAGCGTTTGCTTGCAGGTGGCCCAGCATGGTGTGCCGCCACATTTCCGCCAGTTCCCGCGGAGTGACATGGAGATAAGATTTCACCATCTCTTTCGGCAGCAATGCGCCGGCCGTTACCTTCTTCCCCTTGCCACCTGCCAGCAATGATCCGCTGGCCCGCTTTTCCGAACTGTATCCGCTGAAGACGTAGAAACGGCGCGCTGCGCTATGGTCCATAATCCATTTGCACGCCTGCTCCGTGGCCTTCACGATCATGTTCATTCCCTGTGCATCGCCGGTGGAGTAGCAGAAATTAACGATCACCTCTCGTCCGATCGCGTGGCATTCGAGCCGGAGGAGTTTGCCGTGACGCGTGGTGGATTCCGCCTCGGCGCAGAGGCTCTCGAGTTTTCCGGGCAAGGATTCGGCGAAGTCGAACGCCTCGCCAACGCTGTCAAATAAGAAGACCGGTGAAACACGATTCTCATCCAGGTAAATACGAGTCGTTACGCCACCCGCTCGAGTTAAGGCGACCATGCCGCGCTCGTATGAACGAACCAGCGCTCCCTCAGTCGTTGCCAGAGGAACGTAAAAAACACCCTGCGCATTGATCCCGTTAATCCGCAGTGGACCAGCGACACCGAGCGGCATCTGGGCCGCGCCTAGCGGGTTCTCGATGTTGCCCCGCATCTCATCGCCGGATATCGAATGTGATCCGACGTGCTCGAGCCGGCAACCGGTTTTTTGTTCCAGCCATCTGCGTCTTCTTTCGACGAAGTGAGGGGCATAACCCTGCGATTTCATCCTTGGCACCAGGTCCAGCCGCCCCTGGCCAATGTCTCGTTCCGATAAGGTCGCGCCGACCATCAAACAGAACCTCCGTCCTGATAGTTACCAGGCTGCACAAACGCGAGCAGAGCTAACGACTAATCCGTATGCCCAGAATGAAAAACCGCCGAGACCAAGAAGGACTACAGCAAGAAAAACAATGCCGGGCAGCTCTCGCCGGATTACTTGCATGTAACTGAGTTGCCTATGGTCCATCTGATCTCCCAGAGCTCAATTCACATCACACCTCGCCAGCACCAGCGAACAGCAGTGGCCGTCAATGCCGACTGAGTTGATCAAGGCTGCCTGCACGTCAATCTCTTTGTTATCCGGGCCGGCCATGTCGAGCGCAAAGTCATCGTCCATTTCCTGCAAACACTGAATACCCGGAAGCACTCCGTCGCGCATCGACTCCAACATCGCGGCAACCTGAAGCGGCCCGGAAGCGCCCAGTGTTTCACCCAGCATCGACTTGATGGCTGTTATCGGAAGTTTGTGACTCTGGCCGTTAAGCCCAGCGAAGATGCCAAGCGCCTCGTGACGGTCACCAACGGAGCTCCCATTGGCCGAGGCGCTGAGACAATCGATCTCATGAGGCAGTGTGAACGCGTCGTTGAGGGCGCGTTGAATTGACAGAGCGATTGCCGCTACGGCAACTCCGTCATCGTCTCCATTCAAACAGTCATAGCTGCAGCCATGTCCGGCGATCTCGGCAAGAATGCGAGCACCGCGTTCGTGAGCAAACGACGCCTCTTCGAGCATCAACAAGGCAGCCCCTTCACCCAGGGCAAACCCATTGCGTCTCTTGTCGAACGGAATTGGAAAATCGCCCGCGCTGTGATCCGACCGGCACAAAAATCCTGCTCTATCGAAACCGAAGAACGACTCAAGACACATTTCATCTGCGCCACCCGCGATGACCACCTTCGCCCGGCCACTGCGAATAATGTCAGTCGCATAAGCGATTGCCTGGAGCCCCGATGTTGTCCCGGTGGAAATAGTCGAATTGATGCCGCGCAAATTGTGGATTATTGCCGTTTGCCCGGCGGCGGCGTTGATTACCGTGTTAGAAAAGTCCATGGGACTGGCATAAGCCGGGCCAGCTTCGACTGCGCGCCGGTCAAATTCCGAGATTGTGTGCACGCTGCAAAACATTGTCCCGAGCACCAAACCCACTTCCTGATTGCTCCTCATCAGCGCAGACCACCCACTGTCTTCCAAAGCCAGATGCGCCGCTGAACTTACGAGCCTTGATGTGCGATCCAGCGGGCGCAGGTTTCTCCGGCCCAGGTACTTCTGCGCATCGAAAAGTGGGATTTCCCCGCCGAGGGGACAGCCAAGGCCGGCCGTGCTGAAAAGCTCAACGGGTCTGATTGCGCTGCGACCGGAACAGAGGGAGGACTGCAAACTGACAGAGGAATCGCCCAGCGACGAAACAAGGCCTGCTCCAGTGATGACGACTCTATTTCTCATCAGTTTGTACTGATCGACTTCCCTCAACCCGGCGATTCAACTCCTCGTGCAAGAATGAGCGAGCAACAGTGGCCGTCGAAGCCGACGGAATTAACGAGACCGTTGAGTGGATCAATCTTCCGGCGCACGGTGCTCACCCATGGGAATGGGAAATCGTCTTCAGCCTCCGCGACATTGATCGTTCCGGGGAGCACGCCGTCGCGCATCGTCTCTAACAGGTCCAGTGCCTGGATTGGGCCGGACGCGCCCAGCGTTTCGCCGAGCATGGATTTGATAGCGGTCACCGGAAGGCGATGTGAGTTGCCGTTAAAGGTCACGACGAACGCTTGCGCCTCGTGGCGGTCACCTTTCGGGCTGCCGTTGGCCGAAGCGCTCAGGCATTGGATCTCCGATGGGACCATGCCGGCGTCGTCCAACGCGCGACGCATTGAGCTGGCGACTGATTGGACCGAACTCTCCTCTGACCCGGGCGAACGGTTGTATGCGCAGCCGTGCCCTTTAATCTCGGCCAGCGCACGCGCGCCCCGCTCTTTCGCTAACTCGGCATCTTCCAGCATCAGGAGCGCGGCGCCCTCGCCGAGTGCCAAACCGTTTCTCCTCGCATCGAATGGGATGGGGAAATCACCCGGCTCATGTTCCGACCGGCAAAGGAGTCCGGCGCAATCAAACCCGTAGAAAGAATCGAGGCAGAGCCCATCGGCTCCGCCCGCCAGAAGCGAGCGCGCGCGACCGCTCCTAATCAAGTCTGTCGCATGCGCAATGGCTTTGAGCCCCGAACTGTTGCCGGTAGAGATCGTGGTGTTTATTCCGCGCAGGTTATGGAGGATGGCCGTTTGTTTGGCAGCGGCGTAAGCGGGCTCGGCTTCGAGGGCGCTACTGTCAAACTCGGATTCGTTACGAACGCTGCTGGACATCGTGCCGAGGATCAATCCCACTTCCTGATTGCCCCTCATCTCGGCGGTCCAGCCGCTTGCGTCCAACGCCAGTTGGGCCGCCGAAGCCAACAGGCGCGAGGTGCGGTCGAGCGGGCGGAGATTTCTTTTGCCCAGATACTTCTGGGCGTCGAAGCCCTTGATCTCACCGCCAAGCGGACAGGCGAGTGTTTCGGTCGGGAAAAGCTCAACCGGTCGAATCGCGTTGTGCCCCCTGCACAATGCGCTATGCAAAGCATCAAGGGAGTCTCCGAGGGACGAGACGACGCCGGCGCCTGTAACGACCACTCTTCTCATCTACCCTAAACCTCACACTTTCTGAGAACCAGCGAAGCGTTATTCCCGCCAAACGCGTAGGCATTGTTCATCGCCACCTGGACCGTATGCTGGCGTGCCGAGTTGGGCACGTAGTCCAGATCGCAATCGGGATCCGGCTCTTCCAGGTTGATAGTCGGAGGAATGCGATCGTGAAAGACTGCAAGCGCACACACTGCTGCTTCGATCGCGGAGGCGGCGCCCATTGTGTGACCAAGCATGGATTTGATTGAGCTCATAGGAATGCGATAGGCCGCATCTTTAAAGAGTCTCTTTACGGCCAGAGTTTCAAGACGATCGTTGGTAGAGGTACCCGTGCCGTGCGCACTGATATAGCTAACCTCCTCGGGCCTGGTTCCACTCTGATCAAGTGCCTGCGTCATGGCACGTACGGCGCCATCGCCATTAGGGTGTGCAGCCGTCATATGATGTGCGTCGCACGACAAGCCGTAGCCACCAATCTCGCCGTAGACGCGCGCGCCACGTCGAAGCGCGGAAGCCAGCGGTTCAAGGACCAGCACACCCGCACCCTCTCCCGGAATCATTCCTTTTCGGTACCGGTCAAAAGGCTGGCAAGTTTCCGGCGCGATTGCACCGAGTTGTGCAAAGCCCGTGAAAGTGATGCGTGAGAAAGAATCGGAGCCACCAGCCAGCATCAGATCCGCACGCCCCGAACGCAGCACATCGAAGGCGTGGGCGATTGCATAGTTCCCTGCGGCACAGGCTGTGGGAATCATGATATTTACACCGGCAAACTGAAGCTCACGCGCAATGTGCGCGGCGATGACATGAGTCGGGTAGAGCTTGAGAAACTCTGGCCCTACTCGATCCAGTTGCTTGTTGATGAACAGATCATCAAAACGCTCTACCTCGCGCGGCTCACCTGAAGTCGTGCCCATTGAAACTCCAGCCCGCTTGAGATCAAGGGAAGCAATTTCCACATTGGCGTCCGCCAGGGCGAGCCGGGCGGCAGCAATTGCAAATTGCGATGCGCGTCCCAGGTGAGCCGCGTCGAGATTCGAAAGATAATTCTCGGGTCGGAAGTCGTGCACCTCCGCACCGCGATGAACGCCGTAAGCACTGGTGTCGAAGGATTGGACCGGTCGAATTCCGGAGCGGCCTTCGAGCAGGTTGTTCCAGAACAGTTCTCGACCCGTGCCGATGGGGGTCACGACACCAATCCCGGTTACCACGATGCGACGCTGTTTCATCAAGCCACCGCCAGCTCGAGGTGCTGCTGGACAATCCTCACTGTGTCGTCAACGGTGCGGATCTCCGACAGGACCTCGTCAGGAATGGTCACCTGAAACTGGTACTCCGCATCAACGGCTATTTCCAAAATGGTGAGCGAGTCGAGTTGGAGGTCGTCCTTGTAAGAAGCGCTGTCCGTGATCTCTTCCAGATTGATATTAGTGATTGCGGCGATAGACTTTTTGATCGTCGCCCTGATCTCGTCCGTGCTCATCTTTGAATCTCCTGATTCGCTATCTCGATTTGAGGGCGGGGAACGGTGCGATATTGCGAGCGCGAATCGAACGCGGCTCGCGATTGCGCCTAAGCTCGAGAGTTCCGCCTAATATCGCGTCCGGCGGCGAGACAACTCGCCGGCTGTCCTCTCGAAAGCGACTAACTAAGCGTTATCTATGTCTCATTAGCGGGTGATCTGCGTCTATCGGGCCGAAGGGAAAGGACTCTCAGGGAAGGCACTGAGTGATCAGGGAATTCCCTGACTTTGAATTGCGAACGACTTTTTGCCGGGACCCTGGGCGCCCGTTAGGATCGCAGCAAAACTGGGAGGTTTTTACGTTAAAGCTTGGCAGGTCATTAGGTGAATTTCGTTTCGCGTTGCGGCTCATTCCGGGCGAAGGCGTGAAGTTCAGAGTTCAAGCTGCTTTGCCCGAAAAGTTAGTTTGACGAGATCTTGAAGTCCTCG
>JBBPIC010000156.1:0-2502 GCA_038040525.1 Acidobacteriota bacterium
CCGGCTGCCTCCTCTTTGGCGTCGATCTTTCCGGTCCAGCCGGGAACCGACACTCCGCCACCTGCAACTCCGCGGGAAGCCTCCATGGGCAGACTGGGCTTAGGATCCTGGGAGAAGCTCGCGGTTGGGACTAAAACGACTGCCACAAGAGCAAGCGCGAAAATGTGAGTGCGTCGCATGTTAAGTATCCTCCTGATTGAATTGCTGACTATTGCTGACGGGGGGATGATAACTCTCATAGTCGACATCGCGCCATGAAACTGTGTTATGTAGCACTCCGCAGATTCCGCAGAATACTCACATCTAGATTGAACAACAAAGAAGACGATCCACGAAATCACACGAAATCACACGAAAAAGCTTTAGTGTGTTTTGGTGTGATTTCGTGGATCGTACTTTCCTTCTCAAAAAACAAGATCTTGAACGCTTGCTATACAGAGAAAACAACCTCGGCCAAGACGAGTGCCGGCCGCAAGCTCCATTACCGTTTGAGAGGAGCGCGATGTTTTCGGCAATAGGAGCGGCACCCCCTTACGTTTCGCCCCTCTGGAGCGATGAGGAATCTTTTGGAAGTCGCGCGTTCTATAAACATTAGGTCCCTAAGGGACGGGGAAAGCTGTTAGAACATTTTGCTAGAAAACAAAAAGTTAGACCCTGTATTACAGAGATCGCACAGAGAGTTAAGGTTATCCCGACGGGCTCTTCATGTTGGAAAATCAATTTCCGTTTTCCGTCCGGGTGGTCTGCACTGCGCTCCGACCATCGGCTACTGTCTGATTCCTGCAGGCTGGACCCACAAGAGCGGTGGCTTTGACCTCGGGCGTTTGAGAACTCAGAACACAAGCGTCTGAATTGAATGCGGCAAACTGTTCACTTCCGCAGCGTTGCCACTCAGCCAAAGCCAATACGAGGCCGGCTTTTCGCTCGGGTTCATCACGACCACTGTCACCTTTCCGTCTGGATTAAGGAACGCGGTGGAAAGCAGTTGACTGCGGCTGGGAGAGCTGGCAATCCTTCTCGCGCCAGGTTGAATGAACTTTGAAAAGTGGCCAATGTAGTAGTACGAACTGAGGTAAGTTAACTCTCCCGTTTTCGTATTTGCATGTACGGGAGCGAAGCAATAGTTGGCGACATGGTTTGGGCCGCCGTTTTCATCCAGCAAAATATTCCAGTCAGTCCATCCGACGGTTCCGCTGTTGAAGTCATTGATCATTGATCGCCCGTACTGTTCCCCAAACTTCCATTCCCCGATCCTTTTGGAATCGAAAGAGTCGACACAGCCTTCGGTGAATAGCAGGTGCTTATCGGGAAATGTTTCGTGAACCAACCTGACGTTATCAAACATCTGCTCGCCGCCGCTCCAGGGCTCATACCAATGATAGCCAATGCCCCAGACAAACTTTGCCGCCTGTGGATCAGCCAGGATGGTGCTGGCCCTTTGGTAGATGAGATCGCGATTGTGATCCCAGGCAATAATCTTTTTGTTTCCCTTCCCTTCACGTTTCAGCGTTGGACCAAGATAATTCTTGAGAAAATCTCGCTCCTCCTCGGCCGAATAAATACACGACTCCCATCTTTGGGTAGCCATCGGTTCGTTTTGGATTGAGATGCCCCAAATTGGTATTCCTTCACGCTCATACGCATCAATGAACTTTGCGTAGTAGTTGGCCCATGATTGATAGAACTCAGATTTTAGTTTGCCGCCGCGCAGCATATGGTTGTTGTCTTTCATGAATGCCGGCGGACTCCACGGACTGGCATAGAGGTTAAGTTTTCCGCGAGTGGCTGCCAGAGCTTGCTTGATAAAAGGTATTCGATATTGCTTGTCATGCTCGACGCTAAAAGATTTCAGTTGTTTATCGCCCTCATTTACGTAGGTGTAACTGCCGCTGGAGAAATCACAACTGTGAATGTTTGTGCGCGCGAGCTTGTAGCCAATTCCCTGCTGGTCGTCGAAATGAGCGTTCAGAAACTCGCTCTGCTTCTCTTTCGGCAACATGGCAAAGGTCTCGGCCGAAGCGTCGGTCAAAGCTGCTCCGATGCCCAGGAAGGTTTGAAACTGCCTGGTGGGATCGACAAAGACGCAGATCTGAGTTTCCTTCGGCTGGCCTACAGGCTTGAACGAGAGCGTGTCAGTCGCCGAAATTCTGTGATTAGTCTTATCGGCGGTCGTGTAGACCGTGACCTGTTTTTCTATGGCAGAAAACGGTTCCACGGCGAGTAAGCTTTGGTCGTGGTTTTCTGGTTTGCTGGCTCCAAACGAAAGTTTGCTTTGGGCCAACAACGCAGCCGAAGAGGTGAGCACAAAAATGCGACGATTGATTTTCATGGCGGGACTTTATCATATTGGCCGTTGGCGCTCGAACAACTTCGAGGTTTTCGCGCCCGTTATTTTGAAGTGGACGGCTGGAGGTCCAATCTCTTCGAAAGCAATCGCAGAAGGGCCAGGTCTCGTGCTCATGATGCTACTCGGTGTCATGAAGTCAGTACCACCACGCGGTA
>JBBPIC010000059.1:0-42813 GCA_038040525.1 Acidobacteriota bacterium
TACATAACCGCTTCGCGGTACGGATCACCCACAGCGGACTTGATCAGAGGTTCCTTCAGTTTGTCGCGGCGCCTCGACAAGCTAATAAAGCTTATCGGACATCAAACTGACCCACTACCCGTTGGCTGTACCCCTTTGTTAACCACACTAACAGGTCTAAGATGGGTAGTCAGAATCCAAAGTTAACGGATAGAAACCCAACTCTTCAAGGTTCGCGCCTGAAGAGTCGCAAGCATCTCTTTTATCAACAGCGCGTGACTTATGGCAGATAGCAACGACAAAGCTTCCGAAGCTAATAGCTCGGAGCGGACTGATATGACCGAGGAGGAAATTGATGAGGCATTAGAAGAGTCGTTCCCAGCGAGTGACCCTCCACCATGGACGCTGGGCGTCGACCCTCACCCGCATACGAACGATGAAGAAGTGAAGTCGTAAGGCCGTGGTCCTATCCTCAAACCTGAACATTACAGAACCGAGCACGGTAGCGCCGGATCCTGGAGTCAACGTCATCATCAGGCTTTAGCCCAGAGTTATCGACGCTCCTGGCTAACTCTCTGCCCCCTCTCAAACACCCAGGTATCCTATGTTGCTCAGCGGTACGACCGAAGTAGCCATCGGATCCGGCGCTACCGCGCTCGGTTCTGTAACTGCATTCGCCAGCCATCCAGGTCCGCTTGCAGAGTCGCTTGATGCCTCTCTATAATCCAAATTCGTCTGGCGCATTGGTGTAGTTGGTTAACACGCTGCCCTCTCAAGGCAGAGATCACGGGTTCGAGTCCCGTATGCGCTACCAATCCCTTACGAAGGCAACATCTGCTGGGTCATTATTCCTGGGGTTGTAAACGTGGTAACAAGCGGTCTTTAACCCCCGTCTGACTCCCCAACTAGGCATAGAAGACAATTAGACTAGTCATTCACGCGCGTCAAAAATAGATCCACGAAGGGACACGAAATTTCACGAAGAAGGTTTAGTGTAGCTTAGTGGGGTTTCGTGGATCCTTTGGCTTATCTTCAGATTAGGACCCTACTGACAATTGGGCATTTTCCGCCCCCTACAAGTATCCGCGAACATCCGGTAGAATCCTTCCCGTATCAACTCCAAAAAAAAGTGACACGATGAAACACTCTCTAACCGAAGAGTCGCTTCGCGATCTCTCCACCAAACTCCAACAGGCCAACAACGACTTCGCTGCGCATTATCCCGGCGAAAGCGGACTACGTCAGCCGGTGCACACGGTTTACGGTGGCGCCCACCTTTTCAAATCAGATTCAGCCGAGCGGTTAGGCGCTCTCGCGCGTCGCTCGCTGGATCAGTTTGCCCCCGATTTCTTGAGTTTCGCCAAGGCCATCAATCTGCCGGGAGCGGAGCGATTGCCTGATTCGCTCGAGGAAGACAGTGAACTCGTCGCCAAACTCGCTTCCACCCCGGAGGCCGTGCGGCAAGAGAACAAAGGCGCCTGGCTGGCCCACTCCATTTATGAGCGGGTCAATGAGAAACTGCGCCGGGAGCCCGTCGAGGACTTTCGGATTGACTTTGAAGATGGCTATGGCAACCGCCCTGATGAAGAAGAAGACGGGCACGCAGCCTCCGCCGCCACCGAAGTCGCCGACGGCATGGCCAACTCCACGTTGCCCCCCTTCATTGGGATCCGAATCAAGCCGTTCACCGAAGAGATGCGACAGCGAAGCATGCGCACCCTCGATATTTTTATTTCCACTTTGGTAGACAAATCCGGCGGCAACCTTCCCGATAATTTTGTGGTGACCTTACCCAAGATTACGACTCCGGAACAAGTGGAAGCACTTGGGGATGTTTTTGACTTGCTGGAAAAAACAACCGGCTTGCCTGCTGGTTCGCTCAAGCTGGAGATGATGATTGAAACCACCCAGTCAATCATCGACGCGCGGGGCCACGTCAACTTAGCGCTACTGCTGGCGGCCGCTCGGGGCCGTTGCACGGCCGCTCATTTTGGTACTTACGACTACACCGCTAGTTGCAATATCACAGCCGCCCACCAGCACATGATGCATCCGGCCTGCGACTTCGCGAAGCATATGATGCAGGTGTCTTTCGCGGGCACCGGCATCTGGCTTTCAGACGGTGCGACGAATATCATGCCCGTCGCTCCCCATCGCTTTACCGAAGGTGGACCACCCTTGACGGCGGACCAGATTGCTGAGAATCGTACAGTGGTGCATCGCGCCTGGAAGTTGCACTACGCTCATATTCAGCATTCACTAACGGGTGGTTTCTATCAGGGTTGGGATTTGCATCCAGCCCAATTTCCCACGCGCTACGCGGCGGTGTATTCCTTCTTTCTGGAAAGTGTGGACGCCGCTTCGGAACGTCTGCGCAATTTCGTCGAAAAAGCTGCCAAGGCAACCCTGGTCGGCGACATATTTGACGATGCCGCAACCGGCCAGGGCTTGCTCAACTTTTTCCTCCGCGCAGTCAACAGCGGCGCACTCACCGGAGAAGAAGCTGTGGAACGCTCTGGTCTAAAGCTCGCAGAACTACGTTCCGGGTCATTCCTGAAGATTATTCAAAGCCGGCAAAGTCTACCGGGCGCGGAATAAGCGTGGTCCACGTTCAAGAGGAGCCAGGCGTCATTGATAATATTGTCATTCGGCGTATCATAGCCCGATTAAAATTATCGATGGATCAGTCAGCATAACAGCTTAGATTCCAACCGTTGTGCGACATGTCAGTCAGTATCTGAACAGCAGGATCTTCGCCGATACTGCCAAAACACCTTACTCATTAGGTCAGGAGGCAACCTCATGCGCCACGATCTCGAACGACTACTTGAAGGCGTCGACGAAGGCAGAGTCTGGGCCGGCGGCGAGTTTGATGACGTTCGACGCTGGTCATACGGGGATGTTGAGAACAACGGCGTCTACTACCACCCCAATCTCACACACTATGCGCACCAGGTCTTTGAGGAAGTCTTCTGGCGTGAACGCGGCATCACCTACGCTGATCTGTCCGGACGCGACGATCGACACCGTGAGGCGCGCCAGCGTCACGATCCGCCAATTGACGGAAGGATGACCTTCCCAGTGCAGTGGCTGCATCAATGGATGAAGGAACCCATGATTGCTGGTGACGTTATCAAGATGTGGGTCGACGCCGTTGCTGTGGCTGACAAGCGGATAGGTGTGCGTGCCTGGGTTTACACCGAGAGCAACAAGCTCGCAGCTCTCGTGATCTGGCTACGCTGGTGCAAGGTCCTGGAACCGGTGGTGCAAAACGTAAATATTCCGGAGTGGTTTCTCGGCAGCCGGCGGCGGTGAGCCCATCGACGCCCGTCAACCTGAAGCCCGTTCGAAATCACATGTCTAACGAGGGAGTAGAGCAGCAGATGGAAAAGCGGTATCAAGTCTTTGTTAGCTCCACCTACACAGACCTTCGGGAAGAAAGGCAGCAGGTGAGTCAAGCGCTGCTAAAGCTTGATTGTTTCCCAGCCGGTATGGAGTTGTTTCCGGCGGCAAACGAGGATCAGTGGAAACTAATCACAAAAGTCATCGACGATTCTGATTACTACATCGTGATTGTTGCGGGCAGGTATGGCTCCAGTGGGCCGTCAGGGATTGGTTACACACAAATGGAGTATGAATATGCTGTTTCGAAGGGGAAGCCGGTAATTGGGTTTCTTCACGGCGATCCTGGTTCTATTCCCTCGTCGAAGTGTGATCCATCACAGGAGGCAAAGGATCGATTGGCAAACTTTAGGAGGATTGTGAAAGAGAAGCCGTGCAACCATTGGCTAACTCCTTCAGAACTCGGGTTGGCAGTAACCATAAGTCTCATCAAGCTAATAAAGAGCACCCCGGCCATCGGTTGGGTTCGTGGCAACTCGGTACCGGAAGAGGCACGACTCCAGGACATGTTAACGTTCGATCATGAAGGAATGCAGAAGGCGCATCATCACCTGGACGACGAGGACCTCCAGGGATATCTCGAAAACTCCTCAACAATCAGGGTGCTCAAAACGTGGTTTCCAGAAAGTAGGCAGATTGGAGCAGGCCTTATCGGGGCCATTGAGAAAATGGGGGCGATTGAGAAAACCGAGAGCGTCCGGCTTCTTTTATGCAAGCCAGGATCTGACATCCTCTTAGAGCGAAGTCTCGGTGCCCACGAGGAGGAATGGTTTGGCTCCTTTGCCGTCTCTCATGGCGTCAAGCTTGTCTATAATTGTCTGGTCGCAAGGGCTCGTTTAGGAAAGCCACCAGCCAATGTCAAGATCGGTATTTATGATAGCTGGCCCGGGTGCCCGGTGATTTGGTACGACAAAAAAATCCTTATGGGCTTCTACATCCGAGGCAAATCGTCACCTTCATGGCCCTGGATCAATGTGAGGGAAGGCTCGGCTTTAGCCAGGTTCCTCTCCGCACAATGGAATGATCTTTGGGGTCATGAAAAGACGGAGCATCTGAATACGCTTGAAGAAATGAAGAACTGGCTGGAAAGGCCAGAGAACAAGAAGTGGGCAAACCTGGGTGTTATCCCGGAACGAATCAGCGGTTCATAGGTGGGTGGAGACCTAACGCCGTTACCTCCGCTCTAAAGTGAAGCCGCCCTCGGGAATGCTGCTCCGATGCGGCTGCGTCACGGGCGCGACGGGAATATTGCCGGCGTTCGCCAGGGCTCCAGAGAAAGAGGATAAGCATGAAGGTTGGGATTATCGGAGTCGGGGCAGTGGGCACAGCTTGCGCGAAGGCCATGCTGCTGCGGGGGTCGTGCCACGAGATTGTCCTCATCGAAAAGGACGACCCCCAATGCCAGAAGCGGGTTGAGGGCGTGGCGAATGATCTTTCCCACGGCTCAGTGCTGTGTCCTCCCACGCGAATTCGATTCGGCGACTACGACGACCTCGCCGACGCCGCTATCGTCGTGATCACCGCCGGAATCAACGAACAGGCTGGGAAAGCAATTGATCCAACGGACCAGCGGGGTAGGCTGCTCTTGTTGCCTCATAACGCCAAGATCTATGAAGAAATCGTTCCCCGTTTGGCAGCCGTCGCCCCGCACACGATTATCCTGGTAGTTACCGATCCGCCCGATCCTCTCGCCGACGTCACATGTTGGCGCGCCACGGAAACGAACCCGGTAATCAGTTCCGGTACGTTTCTAGACTCCCTCCGTTTTCGCTTTCAATTAGCTAAACGACTAGAGTGCCATCCATCATCCGTGGACGCGTTGGTAATTGGAGAACACGGCACGTCGCAGGTTTATGTTTGGTCGTCGGCCCGAGTTGGCACGGAACCGGTTCTAGCCCATCTGGCGCGCATGGCTCAGGCGGCCAACAAGAACTGGGACGAGAATAGTGTCAGGGCAGAGATCGAACACGATGTTAAATTTGCCAACATCAAAATTATCGAGGGTACCGGTGCCAGTCAGCACGGCATCGGCATTGTCACCGCCAGACTGGTCGAAGCAATCCTTCGCGACGAAGGGTTGGTAGCGCCGGTGGGTGTGTTCCAGGAACAATTCAACGTAACCCTCTCGCTGCCAAGCATTATCGGTAAGAGCGGCGTCTCGAGAGTTCTGGAGCCACAACTGTCACCTGAAGAGACGGAAGGGCTCCGGAAAAGCGCTGCCGCGATAGACGAAGCACTGGACACGGTGCCCGGATTCAAAACAGGTTACATGAAGAGGAGCAAATAATGGGGGTCTGGAAAAGGATTCTTTGCGTGTCGTTGATCGTCAATATAGCCGCCTTAGCTTTTGGTCAGCGACTCCGCGGGCCCAGGTCGGCAGGAGATCCTGAATTGGCAAAAAAGATCCGCCGCTTCTCGCCAACTGTACTGACTGCCAGCACCGCGCATCTTTCCGCCAATGATCGCAGGGCCCTCCGCAAGATTATTGAAGCCGCAAAGATCATGGACCCTTTGTTTCTGCGACAGGTGTGGAACGGAAATGAAGAGTTGAAGAAAAAACTGGAGGCCGACAAAAGCGTTGTTGGCCGCCAACGGCTCCACTATTTTCTAATCAACAAGGGGCCCTGGTCGAGAATCGATAACAAGGAACCCTTTATCGAGGGTGTTCCCCACGAGAAGCCACCCAACGCTAATTACTATCCCGATGACATGACGAAAGATGAGTTTAATAGTTGGGTGCAAGGGCTCCCAGACGATGAGAAGCAAAAGGCCACCGGCTTCTTCTGGTTGATTCGTCGAGGTGCTGATGGAAAGCTGCTGACCTTGCCTTACAGCGAGGCTTACGCAGAGTTCCTGGTGCCCGCGGGAAAACTGCTGCGCGAAGCGGCATCGCTGACAACCAACGCTACGTTGAAAGACTTTTTAACCAAACGCGCCGATGCGTTTGCTTCAGACGACTATTACTCCAGCGATGTCGCCTGGATGGACCTGGACGCGCCCATCGAGGTCACTTTTGGCCCATATGAAACTTACGAGGATGAGCTGTTTAGTTACAAAGCCGCTTTCGAAGCTTATGTAACGCTACGCGATGAAGGCGAGTCGGCAAAGCTTACGAAGTTTGGGAGTTATCTGCAGGAGCTCGAGAACAATTTGCCAATGGATGCTCGCCATCGCAATCCGCAGTTGGGTGCAGCCTCACCTATCCGCGTGGTGAATGAGGTTTTCAGTTCAGGCGAGGGCAATAGCGGTGTCCAGACGGCAGCCTTCAATCTTCCCAATGACGAGCGGGTCGTGAAGGAAAAGGGCTCGAAGCGGGTAATGTTGAAAAATGTGCAGGAGGCGAAGTTCAAGAAAACCCTGGTTCCCATTTCACGCGTCGTGCTCAAGCCAGCAGAACTTTCACACCTGTCATTTGAATCGTTTTTCACCCACATCCTGATGCATGAGCTGATGCACGGACTTGGCCCACACAACATCACCGTTGATGGTCAACAAACGACGGTGCGCAAGCAGTTGAAGGAGCTTTCGTCGGCTATTGAAGAAGCCAAGGCAGACATTTCGGGGTTGTGGGCATTGCAGTATCTGATGGACAAGGGTGTCATTGATAAGCGACTGGAGCGATCGATGTATACCACTTACCTGGCCAGCGCTTTTCGCTCGGTGCGTTTTGGTATTACCGAGGCCCACGGCAAAGGTATGGCCTTACAGTTCAACTATCTGACTGACGAAGGCGGGATCAAGTTCGACGAAAGCAACGGGAGGTTCAGCATCGATCACTCGAAGATTAAGGACGCCGTGCGCAAACTATCGCAGGAAATTTTGACGCTGCAAGCCGAAGGCTCTTACGACAAGGCCAAAGCGCTGTTGGATAAATACGCGGTGATGAGGCCGGCGATGAAGAAGGCCATGGACCGATTGAGCAACGTGCCTGTCGACATCGAGCCGATTTTCCCGATGGCTAAGTAGGACAGGCATTCCTGCCTGTCTCCCTGATGAAGGATGCCTGCGTCGTGCCAAAGGCCAGGATGATTTTACCAACCTCAGCCTGAAGGGCTGTCAGAAAGTAGCCGGTGGTCGAAGCGTAGCGCAGACCACCGGAGGAAGAGAAAAGCATTCAGCACCCTGGCAGGGTGCGAGAACATCTCTGAAAAGCCATTTCTATTTCTGTACTCCCCGCCTTCTCCCCGGTGTGCGCTACGCTTCGACCACCCGGCTACTTTCTGACAGCCCTCCAGGCTGAAGACTAACAACCAGTAAGTTTTGGTTAGGGTGCTTCCAGGGAAAGAGAGACAGACAGGAATGTCTGTCCCACTTAGGCTCTTCTAATAAACTTTGCTGCAATCCAGCCCAATAAAATCAAAATCGCCAGGATGGCCCAGTTGTAACGTTCGCCGTAGGTGACGCCCGGAAAGTGGTTGCTGATCATGATGAAGACCACGGGAACGGCCATGAAAGTATTTTGCTTAGAGCGCAGCTTTGCCTGAGCGCCAAGAGCATCGTCAGGCTTACTGCCCGCATTGATCGCGGCAATCATTTTTTTCTGCGCGGGCAGGATGTGCAGCCAGACATTCGCCACCATGATAGTGCCCATCATCGCCCCAACATGGATGTATGCCGCCCGGCCGCTAAGCACGCGTGTGAGTCCATAGGTGATCCCCACCAGGAGCACATAGGCAATTACAGCAAAAGCTTTTTCATTCTTTCCCAGCGGCGAGATCATTATCAGGTCATAGACCAGGCCGCCGCCGATCAGGGTCACGCACCCGAGCGTAACGACGAACCAATAGTAATGTAGCGATAGATCAAAAAGGGCGTTGAGTTTGCCACCGAATAACTGCTGGTAACACGCTACTACCGAGTCCTGCACGTCCGGGTCGATCATGGCGCCGCCGCCGACGTAGTAAACGACAATCAGCAGGCCCATGCCGCTAAGCCAGGTGGTTCCTGCTTCCCAACGAAACCAGTGAAGTGTGCGTGAGGCCAGGTCCGGGACTTTCCTTTTCTCGACCACATAGAAGCCGCCGCTATGGACCATCCAGATCTGACCCGCTTGTCCGGTGTTGGCGACGGCCTTTTCTTCCTCGCTCAAACGCGCATCGAGCCAGGTGAAGTAATAGGTCGTACCGACCCACATGATGCCCGCAAACACGTGGACCCAGCGGAAGATTAGGTTGAGCCATTCGCTGATGGTTGGATCGATCATATAGGTAGCGCAAGCTGTTAGCTTGCGCACGCAAACTAACAGTTTGCGTTACTAACTCCCGCGGTAGGTTGAGTAGCCATATGGACTGATCAAAAGCGGCACATGATAGTGCGACGCGGCGTCGTGGATCTTAAATACAATCGTAACCTGCGGAAAAAAGGAATCTATTTCGAGACCGGAGAAGTAAGACTCGGTGTCAAACACGAGCCGGTAGTTGCCGATCTGCAAGGGTTCGCTGACCAGGAAAAAAGGTTTGACCCGGCCATCCTCGTCAGTCCACGCATGACTCAACTCGGTCCAGCTCTCATCAGTGTTCTGCGCAGCGAGGGCTATGGCAACGCCGCCGGCAGGCGCGCCTCGCGCCACGTCGAGTATGTGTGTCGAGATGGTGGCCATCGAAATCAGTCAGGAGTCTACGATCTTCGAGTGAGAGTCAACAACAAAAAATCAGCGTCGAAAATGTCCGATACACTTCAGTTGTCGCGACGATTCGCTATGACTTCAGGGTGTCGATCAGTTTGTTCAGTCTCAGGCGAGTAATCCTGGCTTGTTCTCCTGCGGCGATGCGCAACTCCGCAGCGGGTTCATTACCAAGGCGTTCGCGCAGGTGAACGAGAATCTCCTCGGAGGCTTTTCCGGTGGCGCAGACAATGAAGATGAAGCCAAACTTCTGTTCGTATTCACGATTCAAATGCGCCAGCGCGTCCATCGTCGACTGGGTGGAATCGCGAGTTCCGGACTGCTCGGCCTCGGACCACTTTTGCGCCTCGATTGAAGTAGCGGCCGCGGCCTTCTCTTCACCGATCTTCGGATGACTATGAAACGCTTCGAGCCAATCCTGAGGGTCAAGAGACCACCAGATTTGGTCTGCGAATTCCATGAGTTGCTCAAAACTTCTGAAAGGACGCTCAGCCACCAGCTGTCGAGCCCAGTTCACTGAGCCGCAGCATTTAAGGAACTCCTTCTCTGCTTCAGTCGCCGGCAGCGAATTCAGTCGTTCGACATCTGTTTGTAGATTAGACACCACGCAATGAATCCTCAACGCTACCGAAAACACGATCCACGAAAACACACGAAATGACACTAATGAGATTTGGTGTTGGTTAGTGTGATTTCGTGGATCGTCTTTTTCGTGAATCAGCTCAACCAGCGATATTTCCGTAAACCCGGAGCCGGCTCACACCGCCGTCCGGAAAAATGTTGAAACGCATATGCGACACAGTGCCTGCATCAAGCACTTCATTTTCAAAATAATGCCGCGTGTGCGCCTGTAACATTGTTCGAGCCAAGACACTTTTCCAGGTAACCGATAAATCAGTCAGACTTTCTTCCGGTAGATTGGCGACATTCACAGCTTCAAGTGAACAGCTCTCAGGGAAATTGCCTTTGAACCACGCGGTGTCGACCTCCAAACGACGCACCGTGCCCGGCGCTCCCAGCTTGATAATGGTCCAGTCGTGTCCCGGCCCGCGACGCCGTTTTGTTTCCCAGCCGTCACTCATGTTTGCGGCCCGGCCCGGCATGATTAAATTGTGACGATGGCCAAAAAACATATCGCTGCACGACAGCACCAGGCCGCCATTTTCGACCGCCGCCAAATCAACATCGCCTCCGATACGTTTGAGACGATCCCAATCAGGAACCACCTCGCCGTAAACTCGCAACCTCGCCACACCGCCATCCGGGTAGATCTTGAAACGCAAATGAGTGAAGGGCTCTCCACTCTCTATGGCAAAGGGATTTTGTGAGTCTCCAGCCAGCGGTAGGCGCGGCAGTATCTCAGTCCAGTGAACAGCCTCGCTTTGCAAGTCTTCAGCGGTGGGTAGTCCGTCGAGTGCGCAGGCCTCGAGCGAGCAGTGTTCGGGATAATTGCCGCCGAAAAAACTGGTGTCAGCGACAACTCCGCGAATGATGCCGGGAAGTCCGAGGCGAATGATGCACCAGTCGAAGCCTGGAGTGCGGCGGCGTCGTGTCTCCCATCCATCCATCCACTTTCCCAAATCCGTGTATTTTCCTTCGATGAAGATGGGGGCGGCGGCCTTCAGCAGATTTTCTTTAGGGGCAAAAAACTCGTCATTAGCGACGAGCACTGCCCCACCAAGTCTTTCCGCGGCCAAATCGACTAATTCCGTAAACTCCATTGGTTCTAACAACCGCCTCCGTTTTGAGTCTGCCTAAAAACACCTTTACGATCCACGAAATCACACCAAACGACACTACCCGAAATTACGTGTTGGTTCGTGTGTTTTCGTGGATCGTATCACGCAGGGACGGACCTCTTGAGAAGAACTCCCTGCGGCTCGGTCAGCAATTCGCCGCCATCATATATCTTCTCGCCACGAAGAAATGTTTTCTCGACCACACCACTGAGCTGTCTGCCTTCATAAGGTGTCAGCTTGTGTCGGTGATGGAGCGTACTTCCCTCAACCTTGAATTGTGCCGAAGGGTTCCACACTACCAGATCGGCATCGAGGCCCACAGCAATCGCTCCTTTCCTTCTTTCCAGGGCCACCAACCTTGCCGGAGCGCTACATACCCAACGGCTCAAATCCTGGAGCGAGAATCCACGGCGTTGGGCCTCAGTCCAAACGGCGGGCAAACGCAATTGTAGAGACGAGATTCCGCCCCACGCCGCCAGAAAGTCTCCCGTCTCCAGCAACTTCATTTCCGGCGGACAGGGAGAATGATCGGAAACGATCATGTCGATCGTCTCGTCGCCCAGAGCTCCCCACAGTTGTTCGCGATTCTCGCGCTCACGGATAGGTGGACAGCATTTGAATTGGGTGGCGCCGTCAGGAATCTGTTCGGCCGCAAAGCTTAGATAATGGGGACAGGTTTCCGCGCTAATTTTCACTCCCGCTCTTTTGGCTTCAATGAGCATCGACAGTGAGTCTGCGGACGAATGATGCACTATGTGAACACGCGCATCGAATTCCTGACTTAGCGCAATCATCATGGCTACCGCGGCGTCCTCGGCAGCACGCGGTCGGGTCTGAAGAAACGTCTTGTACTTGCGAGGATCGGCGCCGTTCAATCCAGACACTGCTGCAGCATCGATTGGGCCAGGCAGTTCCGCATGAACTATTAACACTGCTCCCAGCTTCGCCAGTTCCGGCAGGGCCTGGCGCAAATCATCTTCTGCTACATTCGGAAACTCATCGACGCCCGAGTGGACCAGAAAACACTTGAAGCCCACCACACCTTCCGCAAAGAGTGGCGCCAACTCGTGAGTGTTTCCCGGGACCACACCACCCCAAAATCCAACGTCCACATGACATTGCCGCCGGGCCGCTTCCTGTTTCGTTTTAAGACCCGCGAGTGTGGTTGTAGGAGGAATCGAATTGAGCGGCATATCGACTAGTGTGGTCACGCCACCCGCTGCGGCCGCCCTCGTGGCAGTGGTAAATCCCTCCCATTCGGTGCGTCCGGGCTCATTGACGTGAACGTGAGTATCTACCAAACCTGCCATCACCACCGACCCGTCGTTGATATCGATCACCTCCCGATCGTCAGGCACGTTGTCGTAGGAAGTGATGGCTGAGATGAGTCCGCCTGTGATCTCGATTGCAGAGGGCACAACTGATCCTGGCAAGACAACCTGTCGACCACGAATCACAAAATTAGTTGCGGGCATGATCCAGAGTTAACCAAACGTAGGGGGTGGTGGCGGCAAATTCGGTTGGAATTCGCCTAGTCCAAAAACTTGTTCGTAGGCGCTGGCAACCGCGGCAAACGTTATCGGGAACACGAAAAACAGACCGACGTAGCAAAGGAGAATGCCGACAAAGTTTAGGACGCCGTTTAGCAGCAGCAGTCCCAGGAGTCTCCAGAAATTTGCCATGGCTGCTTTGAAGCTCAACTTCACAGCGTTAACGCCGGACAGCCGCCGGTCCACGATTAGGGGATAGGCGAAGGTGAACCCGACCGAGACGAGGATCAGGAGCACCATGATGACGAACCAGAAAACCGCGAAGAAGCCAAAGAACCCGAGCATCGCTGCGGGGTCGGGCTCAGCACCGGCTTGCGGCATAATCAGGAATAAACCAACGTAGAAGGCGATATAGGTGGGCACGAAAACAACTACGATAGGGACCAGATGTAACAGCGTTGCGACTACACTGTCGCCGAAGTAGTCAAATCCTTTGAAGAGAATACCAAACTCGATTTGATGGCCTCGCCGCGCTTGAAGCAACGCCAAATAGATCCCGCACATCATCGGACCTAACAGAATGCCAAGTGGCGCTACGCTGCCGATTATCACGCCGACAGCCGTTATGCCGACAAAAAGCCAATATTGATTTCGCACCAGTTCCCAACCGGCTTTGAGACATTCAATTGGCTCAACAGCATTGCGTTTGAATTCCGCGGTTTGAGGTGACACAAACATTTTTAAGGTCCTTTCATGGGAGAGTCACATCCCCAAGCGGGCGGTGGCTTTCCCCGATCGCGGCCACGTTTGAGTCTCGCAGCCAGCCGGCTTTGTTCATGAGCGATTGTAAATGCCCCTTTATGGCCTCCGCATAAACCAATGCACCCATCTGGTTGGGATGTCCGAGCGAAGCATAGCGGCAAGTGAGATAACTATCCTCGCGAAATCGCTTTTCCGCTTTCGTTTCCTTGACGCCCTTCAGTTTTTTGAAGGTTTCCTTACACGCCTTCCCTCGTTCGTCGCGCGTTTCATCGTTTGGTTTGAACGCCGCGGAGCCAAATGAGAGGGCGACAATGATCTGTCTGAAGCCTGAGAGGTTTGTAGAGCCAAGTTTGAAATTCCAGAGCAAGGTATGCGGGGCGGCAAACGCGTGTTCGGGCCAAAAATCAATTTCAACAAAAGTGGCCCTGGCCGGCAATGACTTTTCGTTGAGTTCGTTGTTAATTTTGCTTACGGCGTTCGCAAGGTTTGCCGTGGACAAACGGTACCATTCTTCGGAAGTTTCAATTAATCGCTGGCGCATCGCCGGGTAATTTAACCCTCGTACTTTGCTCTCTATTGCACCCGGTTCATCGTGGGCCAGCTTTTTCACCAGAAGTCTTAGAAACGCATTGTCATCAGTTTGCGAAGATATTGACCGGTAGTAGCCGGTGACCAGGACTTGGGCGTTGGGAAACCCATCGACGATGCGTCGCAGTAAAGCTGTCATGCTGCCGCCGCAGTGCGCATCGATCCGGGGCCGCAACGATTCCAATGAGGCGGCCGCATTCAAAAGGTTGCTGACCCCGACATCATTGATGCAACCATCGACCAGAATCAGGTCAACCTTTGAACGGCCTTCGCCATAAAACCGTTGTGCCTCATCAAACTGTTGCGCCACGGTGGGCAAAGGCTGGTTTACTTCGCTATCAGTCGACTTGAATCTTGCAGTCGTGTTGGGCGGGGCCTCGAGCAAGGCGCCTGAATGCGCCCGTATATCTTCTTTGACTTCTCGTCCGGTCTTTTCCTCGAGCCAACATTTCACTCGCCACCAGGCTTTTCGCTCCTGTTTCAAACCCTGCCCCCAGAGTATCGAATCTCCGATTACGAGCATGCGCAACGGGTCATTGGCGGCCGGCTTTATTTTAGCTGGACATCCAACAGGGGCCGCGGTCGCACTGCCAAATAAGCAGAGTGATATGCCCAGGGCAAGAAGCAAGGGCCTGAACGATGATTTAGAAAGTGGTTTCAGCACTCAATTACAGACGAGCAATTTCAACAGTCCCGTAGTAAGGGACTGGACCGAAGAGAAATTCCTAAGCAAGTCTTTCAGCACTGACTCGGCTCTGCGTAAAAAGTGCAAAGTTCCCAGTCCGCGTTAGCGGACGATTGAGAGTAGCCCGGCGATTTATCGCTGGGAAGATGCCTAGTTCTTAACGTAGTCCGAGAAGCGGACGACTGAAGAGAGCCATTATTCAAGGGAATAACCTCAGTCGTCCGCTCCACGGACTGCAATATCATCACTCGTGATCCCAGCAGTGAACTGCTGGGCTACTGTCATCCGTCCGCTCTCGCGGACTGGAATAGCTACTTTTTGTGCAAAGCTCGCTCACTGACTCTTTGCCAAGCGCTGACGCCTGGTAATCAATCGGAGCTTACTCGCCGGAGGAAGTCTTCGAGCAAATTCAGACTGACTCTGAGACGATAGTCCCTGGTAGAACGGATGTCGTCTATGGGAGAGATTTCGCGGGCCAACTCAGATTTGGCTTTCGCAATAGTGTCGTCTCCGATCTTAGTGCCACGCAATGCTGTTTCGGTCCTGACGCAACGAAGTGGGACCGGCGCAATGCTGCCGTATGCCAGGCGCAGGTCCACAATAGATTGATCCTGTATGCGCGCAGTGGCGGCAAGACACACCTTGGATATCGCCTGCGCCTTTCGCGTTCCTACTTTCCGATAGTACTGGCGGAGACCACTTGTGGTTCGAGGAAGGCGGATGTGCACAAGCAACTCGTCGGATTTCATGATGATCTGCTTGTAGCCGGTGTGAAAGCCCTGATACGGGTGCCATCGCGAGCCGTTGATAGAAACCAGTTGCACCTCAGCGTCGTAAGCGAGGAGGGCCGGCGGCGAGTCAGCGGCAGGAGAAGCGTTGACGATGTTGCCGCCCAACGTGCCGCGATTCTGAATAGCGAGGCCGCCTGTTTCACTGGCCGCCTGACAGAGCATCGGAAACTCGGCTCGCAGGATTGGATCTGCCTGCACGTCCGTATAAGTTGTCAGCGCACCCAGTGTGACGTGTTCAGGAGTGACTTCAATGCCGCGAAGCTCATCGAGGTTCCAAAGATTGAGGTAGTTTTTGTGCGGGAGTTTTCCAGCCTCGAGCAAAACCATCAGATCCGTTCCGCCGGCGAAGGCCTGCCAAACACCCGGCTCGCGCACGAGTGCGCTCAAAGCCTCATCCAAACTTGTGGGCGAAACCAGTCCATAGCCTGGAACATGACTTCTCATTTCGTTTTCCGCTTGTCGAGTTGCGATGATTGAGTGAGCTCCGTTGTCTTGGCCTCGCTCTTTTCCGCTGGAAGCTTAGCCTTTTGTAAGGACAAACAAAGCCTGCGCAGCTGAGACACGCGTTTGAGTCGAGCAGTAACGGCCTTTGCGGACATATCAACCTGCTTCATCAAATCCCCCTGCTAATGCCTTGATGTCAACCACTAGACCATAGACCCCCATTGCCATCCCGCCCCACAACGCATAGTCGATTTCATGCTCATCGAGAACGGCAACCAACTTACGAAGTTCATCTGCGATATCCAACATGGTTAGACTTGTTTCCGACACGCGCGCACGACCGACTCAAAGATCCTAATGTAGCCGGTGCAGCGACAGAGGTTGCCGGCGAGTCCCGTGCGAATGTCGGCCTCAGTAGGGTTAGGATTTCGTTCGAGCAGGTCGACGGCCGCCATTACCATTCCAGGCGTGCAAATGCCGCACTGGGCTCCGCCGCATTCGATGAAGGCCTGCTGCACTGCATGCAGTTGATCACCGCTCGCGACACCTTCGATTGTTTTGATCTCGGCACCCTCAACCTGGGCTACCGGAACCAGGCAACTGTTCACAATCCGTCCGTTGATGAACACCGAACACGCGCCACACTCGCCTTCACCGCAGCCTTCCTTCGTGCCAGTCAGATGTAACTGTTCCCGCAGAACGTCCAGCAGACGGGCCATCGCAAAGGCTTGAAAGACCGCGGGCCTCCCATTAACGATGCAGCTAATCTCTTTCATCAATCATCAGTATCCAAAACGAGCCGAAACGGTTTGCCACGGCTGGTGATTGGTCAGCGAGCATGACCAGGGCAGCATCTGACCAAGCCATCCTCACGCTCTTCAGTTTCGCTCCGTCAGTTTGCGCACCAAGGAATCACGTGATGAAGGTTTAAGGTTCAAACGCCCTTTCAAATGGCCGGCCTTATCGCCAAGGCGGGAGTTCTGCCAGCGCCTGCTGCAAGATTTCCCGCACCAATTCGGACACGCTCTTCCCGAGCATTTTGGCGGTCTGTCCCAGTTTTCGCTGCTGCTCGGCCTCAAGGCGAACAGTCAATGTCTTGTCCATGGCTTGCAGTGTAAGAAGGAGTAGGATAGGTGGTCAATTCTTTCGCAAAAAGCGAAGGCAAGATTACTATAGCAACGTCTCTTATTCGCTTTCCATCACGATGACATGTTCAGACCCATTCTAGAGCTGCCGCTACTGCTATTGCCCGTGTTGAACGTCGAGATTATCATGTCAGTATGCTGGATTGGATCGATTGTCCTCATGTCGAACGCAACGAAGGCAAACTGAGTGGCGCCTGGGTCTTTCGTGGTACTCGAGTCCCTGTGCGGGCCTTATTCGAAAATCTCGAAGCCGGCGCAACGGTAGACCAGTTTCTGCAATGGTTTCCCGGTGTCACGCAGGAACAAGCTATCGCCGTCCTCGCGCACGCTGAGCAAAGTCTAGCCGAGGCCTAGTGTCGTTGGTTTGAGTTCCAGATGAGAATCCTCTTTGATCAGGGAACCCCCGTACCCCTTCGAGATGATTTAGTCGAACACGTGGTAACAACAGCTTTTGAGCTGGGTTGGTCGAACTTGGAAAATGGTGCCTTGTTGGTAGCCGCAGAAAGACTCCTTCGACTTGTTGATTACAACAGACCAAAACTTGCGCTACCAGCAGAATCTAACTGGTCGAGACCTGCGGATTCTCGTCCTGATGACCACTAGCTGGCCTCGCATCCAATTATTCATTCCTCGAATTCTTGCTGCCATCGATAACATCCAGCCAGGCGATGTCATCGAAATCACTCAACAATAGTCAGCAGAGCCATTATCGCTTCCGGCATCAGCGGCACGTGATTGAAGCTCACGCCGGTCGCGTTCTCGATGGCATTCAGTATCGCGGGCGCAGGTCCATCCATGGGCAGCTCTCCGATTCCTTTTGCACCGCCGGGTCCATAGGCGTATGGGTTCTCTTCAAAATAAACTCGAATGGGTGGGATGTCAGCCGGCGTGGGAATAATGTAATTGGTCATCTGATTGTTGGCCATTCTGCCGTTTTGCCAGACGACATTCTCGAACAGAGCAAACCCGATCCCCTGGGCCACTCCACCTTCAATTTGTCCCGCCGCGAGTATGGGGTTGATGACTCTTCCCACTTCCTGCACCGCCACGAAGTCGTCCACGCGAGCTTCATACGTCAACATATCAACTGACACTTCAGCAACGTAAACCGCCCAGGCAAAGGTGCCGTAAGCGTCACCCTGATATTTTTCATCGTCCCAGTAAACGTTCGGCGGCGGCTGATACTTGCTGAACGCTTTCAGCGGACCGAAAGCCTTGATGTACTCGCAGCAAGCCTCCTGAAACTCTGCCGAGTTGTGGTCCTCTTTCAACAATCCGCTGCCGATCAGTGTTTGTTTCAAACCCAGCGCGGCCGACTCGACCAACTTTCCAACCACCATAGACGTCCGCGACGCCACTGTCGGCCCACTGTTGGGAACGTTTGCCGTATCGGGCTGCGCCACTTCAATCAATTCACCATCAACGCCCAACGCCTCCGAAGCAATCTGCGCGAAGACGGTGTTCGTGCCCTGTCCAATCTCAGTGCTGGCCGCAAGAATGCGAATGTGGCCTTCCGGCGTTGCTTCTGCGCCAACTACCGATGCCAGATAAACCTCGCCCGATCCGGTGAACCCGGCGCCATGCATAAACGATGCGAAGCCGATGCCTCTTTTGATTCGCAGTGACTGAGTCTCTACGCCCTCCTTACTGCCCCGGCCTGTGCCATTGTCATTCGCATTCTCACGCGCAAATTGCTCGCGTTTTTCGTGGTAACCAGTCAACTCAAAAGCGCGATCCAGCAACTGGTCCATGTCGACCTTTTCTCTGATCACTTGGCTGGTCGCAGTGGTTTCTCCTTCGCGTATGAAGTTGCGCCGGCGAAACTCGTCGGGACTTAGTTCAAGCGCTTTCGCAACCTTGTCCATTTGGCGCTCCAGGCCAAAGATGCTCTGCGGCGCTCCAAAACCTCTAAAGGCCCCGTGGGGCGGCATATTGGTCGCCACGGCGCTCGAGCGAATACGTACATGGGGGCAATAGTATGGACCAGCCGCATGAATGGTCCCGCGAGAGAGCACCACCGGCGAGAGCGTGCAGTAAGCGCCCCCGTCGACAATAAACTCGATCTCCATCGCCAGCAGTTTGCCATCCTTCGTCACGGCCGTCTTGTGACGCGTGCGCGATGGGTGTCGCTTCGTGGTAGCGGCCATATCTTCCGCGCGGTCGTAAATCATCTTCACCGGTTTGCCTGATTTCAACGCCAGCAATCCTGCATGGCCTGCAATCATCGACGGATATTCTTCCTTGCCGCCAAAGCCGCCGCCGGTTTCAGTTTGAATCACGCGGACCCTTTCTTCCGTAAGGCCGAAAAGTTTTACCAGGGCTTTGTGGACATAGTAAGGGCACTGCATCGACCCCCAAACCGTCACGCCCTCACGTTCGTTTGCAATCGCGATTACGCCGTTGTTTTCAATATACAGTTGCTCCTGCGCGCCGGTGTGGTATTCGCCTTCGATAATCAGATCCGCGTTGGTCCAGACCTGGTCCACATTTCCTTTGTCGACCAGAAACGATTTGAAGACGTTGTTCTCGCCCCAGACAATCTCTTTTTTGTTTAAAGAATCTTCGATCGAAAAGATCGCCGGCAATTCCTCTATCTCAATTTGCACACACCGTCGGGCTTCTTCAAGTAGGTATTTATCCCGGTGTGCGAGCAACAGAATCGGCTCTTCAGGGTGATTGACGACACCGTCCGCGAGGTAAGGCTGATCGTTCAGTATCAGCGCTACGTGATTTTCGCCCGGGATGTCCTTTGGAGTGACGATGGTGAATTCGTTCCAGGGAATGTCACCCGTAAACGAAATGTTCTTGATGCGCCCGCGGGGAACCGAACTGCGCACTGTTGCTCCATAAAGCATCTCCGGGAAAGAGATGTCATCCACATAGAGCGCCTGTCCGGTGACTTTCTTCCGGCCTTCTTTGCGCGGGCTGGATTTGCCGATTGAATGTTCGTTTGCCTTTACGCTCATAGGAATGCTGTCACGGTTCTGGAACAGAAAGGTTGCGGCAGATCTTTTTGGCGAGCTGGTTTGATATTTCTATATGGCGTGGAACCGCTTCGACTGCTCCAGTCTTCGGATTCATCCAGAGCGAATGCTCACGGCCTTCGCGCTTCAGATAGCAGCCGTATTTTCGCAAATGACGCAGCAAGGAACTGCGTTTCATTGCACCACTACTGTCTCCCGAATGGCATCGGGTGGTGCTCCGCGCAAACCATCTTCGCGTCTGTCTTCAAGTATCAGGGCGATAGCCTCCGATAAATTTGCTCGGCATTCTTCAACGGTCAGGCCTTGTCCATTTGCCCCGGGTATTTCCGGGCAATAACCGATGAACCACTGTCCATCTTGTTCAATAACGGACGTAAATTCATTGCGCATAAGACGCCCCCTTTCTAATAGAAAGTAATTTACACCAGATCAGTAGATGAGTGCTAAATGTCTCAATGGTTGGCGCTGGAACGCCGTTTGTACTGCCCTAACTAGGGTAATAACATACTTGACTGACCATCTGAGTGTTCCTAGGGCAGGATACATTTCCCAAGCCGAAAAACCTTTTGCTTTGGTAAAAGATGAGTGTATAAGCCTCGATGTTCTTCCTAACTTGACACTCAACATGCTCGGTCAACGCTGGGCGTTTCCTGCTCACATGTTGGGTCTCACAATGAAAACTCCAACTATGATTTGAATCCGCCACTCAAAAAGGAGAGTTGTATATGAGCCAACACATCGAGAATTTGACCACTTGGAATACCGAGACTGAGAGCATTGCCAAGGACGAGGTAAAGGATGCTGCTATTTTTCTGGTGTCTGCCAGGGCTCATTTTAGTACCGTCGGCGATGACAAGAAGCAAGCGACGAGACTTGAGGGGTTTATAAACTTTTACAGAGGGGGCCCACCGATTCTGGCGGCCTATATGGATCAAACAGGAGTTGAATTCCCTGATCCGTCACACCACGACATTCCACTCCGCATCGAAAACAATACAATGTTCAAGCGAGACCTTCCAGGCAGCCAGTTCTTAATACGAATAACGGTGGCACCGAATGACAATGACAGGTGGGAGTATAATGTCGTTATTAACCTCGTCTTTTCCGATGCGACGGTTTATGGTGCTTCCGGGGGAGTGCTGTGGCTAGACGAAAATCATATTGAATTCCCATTGCCACTTTATTAGAGCAATAGGCGATCTTTTCGGATCGGAATAACTGGCTTTCTTCACGCAGTTTTCTGTTTCTTCGCGGCCTTCTTCCGTTCGTGCTCAGCCTGTCTCTCGGTGTCTCACGGTCAGTCAAGTATATTATTGCCCTAACTAGGCCGTTGCTTTTACGCCAATGGTTAGTCTTTTGGTATGAACTTCGTGGCAAAAATACTGATCAGACCACCCAACATAACATATCCCAAGATGACTTGAGCAGTAACCGCAATTTCTGCCCAAAGGTCTTTTGGAACAATGTCTCCAAAGCCAAGCGTTGTGAAGGTGACAACACTGTAATAATAGAAAGTGAAACCGTCAGGACTCCGATCGTTCGCTAGAAAGAACGATGATGGGAAGCTTGAGTAAACATATCCGAATAAAGCACAGATCAAGATAGACACGGCGGACCACCTGAAAAGACTCTGTCCGCAATCGCTAATCACGAGCCAAACATAATAAAGCGTCTTATTGCGCCAACTTTGTTCTCTGAAATGTTTTAAGTAGTGCTTCCTGCGAATGAATGAAACGAACAAAGGATTGCTCGATCCCCTCACCTTGGAAAGATCAATATTCATGAAGTCCGTGCGGCGGTTGAATTTTACGTAACCCAAGTCCGAGTCTTCGAAAGAGACTTCATTAATCCACGCATTTCGAAAGTCGGCGTTTTCAAGACGGCAGTGGATGAAGTCCGTCATATTTAGATTCGTGCCAGAAAAATCGCAATCGTCTAGAATAGCGTCCGAAAATTCTGAATAAAGAATATCCGCGTTTCGAAAAACTGAAGATGTAAATTGAACCCCGGAGAAGTGTGAGTAGTGTAGAGCGCACTCCGAGAAATCAAATCCAAATATCTCATTGCCGACCAAGTTAGAATAATCCGAGAAATAAATGCCTCTTAGATCGATCTTAGGTGGTTCGTCGCCCCAACCGGTTTTTATTGTTCCCACAAAACTTTCATAGCTGTGACTGTTACCGTACTCAAGATTGATTGCGATAATTTTTCCCCGAATGTTCTCGCCTTCGGATGACTCCCACCGCTCCAGAATTCTATCTTTAGACATGCCTCTGAAGTGTTCTTTCTCCGCTTCATCCATCTGTTCCCAGGGCTTAGTCGGAAAATCCATGAACTTGCTCCTCACGAACACTGCCGTATGACGAAGTCCTTTTTACCTTTTCTTCTTATTTGCCTTGCGTCTTCCTGCATTGAAACCGAAAAGGTAAGCATACTTGCTGTCTGAAGTTTTTTAGTCATCCCGACTTTATGAAGTTTCGTCGAGAGTGAACTCAGAGGTTATCAGCTCATGTCGTATAACGCAGTGTTCGAGCAATTCGTGGCAAGCGACGCGGGCGATGAGGGCGGCTATCAGGACATTCGTATCCAGGACTATTCTCACGAGCTAAGATCGAACACTTCCTGATCAGTGAAGCTTTTCCGGCCTGGGCTATCATTCGCTCCCGAAGATTTCTGAACCGTCGGATAAAAAGATAATCCTGCAGCGCTTTGTCGATCAGTTCGTTTTGAGACAGGTCTTCTTCACGAGCAGCCTTGTTAAGAGCTGCCTTGGTCTCATCTCTGAGGTCGATGACTATCGTAGTGCTCATGACTGATCCATTCCTTCCGCAATACCGGTCAGAATATCACAAAGATGAAGTCCCCAATAATTTGCCGCGCGGCGTATGCGCTATCCGACAACTCTCGTGTATTATTCCCCACGCTCTTCAAATCTGTTTCAAGCAGTTCAGCCGGTATTCCGTCTGAACATCAAGGAGCACTAGATGAAAATAAGAATCTTTTTACCGCTGTGCGTTTGCTGCGCGCTTTTACTCGCAGCATGTGGTACGACGGAAGTAACAGTAAACCGAAACAGTTCAACTCCGGCCGCAGCTAGCTCTCCAGCTTCAACTCCGGCAACCGCGGTCCTGACGAGTAGGGAAAAAATCGGAATTCCGGAATGCGACGACTTTATAGCCGCATACGACGCCTGCATCTCCGGCAAAGTGCCCGAAGCCGCTCGCGCCCAATATAAAACCGCCCTCGAGCAATGGCGGACCTCCTGGAAGCAACTCTCCGGAAACCCGGCTACTTCAGCAAGTTTGGCCGCGGCTTGCAAGCAATCCGCCGAACAGACAAAAGCAGCAATGAAGGCTTACAACTGCACGTTCTAATCGTCGTCGGCGATTGACTCACGGAGGCTTGGCAAGCACAAGCACAAACCCCGAAAGCTCAAGAGAACTTGCGGGGTTTGTGGTCTTCAGAGTTAAGAAATTGTCATATCACCGGATACTTAACGCTCAATCGTCGCCCCGACTGACGGTACCCTTGAGTGTGCGGATCAGGGTCCGGGCGCGCCAGCACTGATCCAATTGAGAATCTCAGTCGCATCAAAGATGCCGTCGGCTGGGGTATCCGTATCGGTTGTTTCCAGGTTTGGTCCACCATCCGGCATACGCGGCCCCGGATTCGCAGTAATACGCTTAAAGATTAAGCTGGTGGCTGAGCTGTTTGGGACGATATATCTGGATATACCATCCTTTGCAATTGCGGTCGTGATGCTGGTGTAGACAGCTGCCGCATTTCCTGCCACTGAGAAATTGGCCCTGAAATTCACGGCGCTATGGCAGCCCGAGCAGTTGTTAACCAGGATGGGGTAAATTTCAGTCGCGAATATGGACACCGGGTTGGTTCCCGGTTGGAAGAAGAGTCCGCATTGTGAACTCCCCAGTGAAGACCAAGTGGGAAAAGTCTGACCGTAAAGCTGGAGAAAGCCCGGCATGCTTGGATTAAGACTGGTCCAGAAAATGTCGTTGGTGCGTTTGGCGTGCGGCATGATCTTTTGAGCGCACACTCTATTCTGCACCGATAAAATCTCATTCTGGAAATCAACCTTATTAGTGTAAACAGGCGCGGTAAACGGCTGGGAGACGTGGCAGGTCCGACATGCGCGGGCGAAAACGTCTCGATAGAAGCGGTGGCTGTCGGAGGCCGGGTTGGCGCCGTCCCAGTTGGTAATTACTGCATTTTCAAGCTGTGTGGCTGAGGCCCCTGGATTGATTGTGTCGATCAATTCGACTATCGCTGTCCCTCTGGCGCCGGTCCCGAGCGCCACTTCTCTCACGATATCTCTGTTTAGGTTTTTGAAACTGGTCTGCTGCGCCGCCTTGCTCTTGGCTGCCGGATAATTGAACAGATGCAAATCGAACGGCAGAAAGTTTGCGTTCATGCTCATGATGTCGTTGCGGCTGGTGAAGGCGCCTTTTTTTGGACCAAGGGGATCAGCAGGATCAGCCGGAACCCCGGCCACTTCACCACCATGGCAAATCACGCATAACTGAGGCACCGGCCGATCGCCAAAGCCGTCGAGATCCGCTTTCTTGAGAGGAGCTGCATCTGCATTCTGGCCATACACGAAAAACTTTACCTTGCGAACATTGTCGGGAAACTCGTCTGAAGCACCAACCGGGTTCTCCACGCGCGAAAATTCCATGGCCACAGTGGCATCAGGATCCGTGCCGGCCAGGGCGTTGTCAGCATCCGCCTGATCGGGGTCGAAAGTGGGCGGTTGACCGTAATTCGTCACGTAGCAGGCAATATCAAATACTCCGTCAGTTCCCACGTTGCGCCGGCAATGCATATCGCGGCCAAAGCCAAGGTCTCCGGAATTGGCGTATTGCGCATCCCACTCACGTTCGGTGGGCCCCAACAGCAACCCAAATTTGTTTTTCGCCTTAAACAGATTGAAGCTGTTTCGGAACTGGCGTTGGTCGGCTTCCCTGTAGTAGTCGGCAGCGCCCGCCTCGATATTGGCGGCTGCCGTGGGATTAGTCCCGGTTAATTCCGTGAGGTCGCTCGCCTGGAAGAAAAAGCCCTGAAGAAACTCACGGCCTCCGCTCAGGGGAGGAATACTCAACGTTCGCAGCGTGACTCGCGATCCACACGGCCCGGTGGGTACTCCGCCAGTCTCAGCATAGTAAGTGCCGTCGGCGTTTGGCGGTGGCAGCTGGCCGGCGGAAGTCTGCGGTCCGCCGGTATTCACAACGAACACTCCCGCCGGCACATTGCCGACTGAGCCATCCGGCCTAACACCTGAAATGATAGGTGTCAGCACGATGTTGGTGTCGTTAGGTAAGTTGTAGATCACATTGCTCTTCGTTGAGTCGACCGTCAATGTGCGTACTTGAATCACGGTGGGATTTACGACTGAGGGAGGCATCGTGACTTCCACGTTGAAGGGCAAGGTGAAGCCTGCCAGGGGATCAACTTCAACCGCGACACAGGATTGATCCGTCTTCAAAACGTCCGCATTCATCGTGGAAAAGTGTTTAATCTTCTTCACGTAGGCCGCATTTGCGCCCGAACCAGTAAGGGTAGCTACACCGTCCTGTTGCCACACACCCTTTAGTTCGTCGTAGAAAAGAAATGGAATCGTGGGTGGGGGCGTCGCATTACCAGCAATCTGCGTGGCATCCACTGGAATCGTCATGGTCGCTTCCATGCCGGCTTTGAGGTTGAAACGCGTATTGCCTGATCTGATTTCTACGCCGCCGGCGCCGAAACTTTCCATGCTGCGCGGTTGGCCGTTTGAATCCAGCGCGGAGAAATCTCCTGGCATCTGGTCTCCCGCGCTCAAGTTAACGGTTGACAGCGCAACTTCGACATTCCCAGTGGGCGCTAGTTTTGTGGTCGGATTTTCCAGCGAGTTCGCCGGAAGCTCAATCTGAACCCCCTCCGAGCACGGAATTACGCTTTGCTTTTCGTCATAATTCGCTTTCACATTGGTGACTCGAGCAAAGTGTCGCGGCAGCGCCGAATTGGTTCTCGAAAGCAAACGCATGATGCCCTGAGCAGCCTTCGAATCACCACGTCCTAATTCCGAAAGTGAACGAATGTTGCCTCTGCCGTCCTGCCACTCAAACAAGCCTCGCCCCAGGTAACTACTCCAATCAATATTACTTGTCACTGAACCCTGGCAGTCTTTTTGGCTCCGCTTATGACGCAGCTTGATCGGCTTGGTGGGGTCGGCAGTAAAAACCTGCGCCGGCCGCAGTACCCAACGACCGCCTACTATCGAACCTGTATAGACAAACGAAATCGTTCCGTAGGCCGTGCCTGGGGCCGCACCGCCGCGGATAGTCAAAACATACTTGTCTTCGAGAGGAACCTCGAGACTGAACCGGCCAGCACTATTTGTGTTGGCAATGCGTCCGTTGAGCTGGATCAAGGCTCCCGCGACGCCAGTTCCGTTTGGGTCCACCACGGTCCCACTAAACGGCACGCCGCCTGACTTGGCTACAACGGAAAATGCACTGCGCGTATAGCCGCCGCGGTTATCGCTTACGAGCACCGTTACCGGAAAACGACCATTGCGCGACGGGACAGTCCAGTTAACTTCCGAGTCCGTGGTTGGTCCAATAGTGACTCCATCCGGCAACATCCAACGATATTCGAGCTTATCTTTCTCCCGGTCCTCAGCCACAGCTTTCAGCACAACTGCGCTGCCCGGAGCTGCCATTTGAAGGGGCTTACCATTCTTGGTCACTGACATCACCCGAATATCTGGTTTGCTGTTGCGCAATTGAAAATCTATTGGAGTGGCGCGTCCGGCCTGGAAGCTTGTCGCTTTGCGGATTCGTCGTTCGAGGTTCTCGTGGTCGATAGAAGCTGCCAAACTAAAGTCTTGATCGAGTGGAATTGACGGAACAATATATTCACCAAAATTATTAACGTAAGCTTCGTGCTTCACACTCCCGCCAATAGTGAGTTTGACACGGGCGTATGAGTTCACTCCGAGGAATGGCTCAAAACCGCGCGGAGTGCTCCCGTCACCCAGCGTGACTTCACCGTAAGCCGTAGCACTTTTCGAATTTCGCGTTAGGGGCGGCAAGCGCAGCGTGCCGTAATACTTTGAGGTCCCAAAAAGTCTGAATTCGCTCTTTGGACAAAAACGCGGGAAGCCATCTGCTTCGACGCAAAGGGTAAAGGTACCGGTTTGGTCGGTCTTAATGGCAAAACGGCCGCTCAAGTCTGTGGGTGAGGACGCGATGATCTTATTCAGATCGTTGAACGGCACAAGGAAGACCTTCGCATTAGGAAGCGCGATGTCTTTCGACTTTTCGATGCCGCCAACGACGACGGCGGCAACGAATCCGTGTACAAATAGAGTTCGGTTCGGTCCCCGTCGCTGCGCTTCGCCCGGCCGGGGATGCCAAACGAGCCAGATGGAGATTCCAAGGAGCAATGCCACGACAATGAGCTTCAGCTTCAAACCACTCATAGTAATCTCCTGCTTCATCCGATCGGCCGTAATTAAAATCAAACGGTCATTGTTTTGTATCCATGGAGGATCGCGCAGTCGCTGCGCCTGGGTTCTGGCTCATCGGATTATTCGGTTGAGGACAGGCTTCAGGCTGAGCTGGAAGCCAGCTTGAACCGTTTGTTGCGCAACGCTTTCAAAGCGTCGAGTGAGTCCGCCCTACAAAGTGGGGTGGCGAGGTTTTTTTGAGCCTTTGATAGTTCAGTCAACTGGCGTACCGTTGAGCACCATGCCAAAAGCTATGGCAGATTTGCAAATTCCAAGAGTGGTGGACCGGAAAGATGTCCATCTTTATAGACACCTGTGAAGACTTTTATGGACGATCAGTGAACCCAGGGAGCCCCAAATGCCCAGGCGCCGGTCGAGGCAAACTTTACGTCCCGGAGAAATACTCGTCGCAGATGAAAGGTTTCGAGCTATTGGGGCTTGGCAATGACCAGCGGGGTTCCTTCTAGTTCTCTTCGATAGAAAACGCGGGGGCGCTGGACGCTGCGCTTCTCAGGGTCGGCAATGTTTTGCTCGCCTTCCATGAATGCGATCGCAAGGCCCACTCCGCGCGTTTGCTTCATCTTCTCTTCCTGCATTTGCGGGACGCGCTCCGTGGCAAAGTCGAGCCACTCTCTGGCGCTGAGCATACCGTCCTTCGGCTGACTGTCGGCAATCGCCGTCTTAAGTCCTTCCTCAACCAGCGCGTAGGTCAGCAACCCATGCCCAAGTTGAGCGGCTTCGAGCGCCGCCTGATAGCTTTGCGCGGCGGTCAGGATGTACATGCCTTTTTCATAGGCCAACTGGGCCAACCCTTTGGAATTCATTGGACCACGGCGTTTCTCTTCGGCCTCGAGCGCCTGTCCAGAGTTGCACGCGTCGATAACCAGCAACAAGTGGCCGACATCGAGTCCCTCCACCGCTTCTTCCAACTCTACGTCTGAGATGCTGTGTGAAAGAATGGAACGCAATCCATCCTCAGTGAGCTTGGTCCTATCGCCGGTGTAACCCAGGTCGTGAGGGATAAGATAGAAACGTTGAGCTTGCGCAGTGCCATGCCCGGCGAAATAGATAATCACGGTATCTTCGGGTTCCGCGCGCTTCAGCCGATCAAAAGGACCCGCAGGGAGGTTCGGCGCCCCGGGTGCGCCGGACAATCGCTTAAGCGCTGACAGAATGTTGGCTTTGGTCGCATTCTCGTTTAGCAGCGTCACTACTTCAACACGTTCAAAAAGCCCAACCTGTGCTTGCTTCGCTCGCACTTCGTCGCCAAAACTCTGAGCGTCTGCCACCGCGTATTTCAAGTTGTACTGGGTATTGGCGTAATCATTCAGGCCCACCGCGATAACGTAAGCCGTTCCGGCGCGCTTCAAGCTGTCAGCGCCGGTTAACAGCAACGGCGCGTCTTTGCTTTTGACGTTGTCTCGATTGAAGGCGTAAGCCGTTAGCCGGTTCGCGCCCGCCGTTACGTTGATCTCTTCCTCCAGCGTGACGGCTGACTGTCCCTTCAACACATCGCCACGCCAAACTTTGACCAGAGAGCCATTGCGGAACAATCGCAAGTCGCGCGCACCAGTGCCCTGCGCGTGCTCTGAGTCTGCAGGCGCATCAGTAACGTCGATCTTGATCTTCACTTTCCGCAAGGCTATGCCGTTTGCCGGAGGAGGTTCGCCCGCCAGCGACAGTTTTACTATTGGCTGGCGGCGGTCCTTTTTTGAAACATCCTCCGCCACGCGCGGACGTTTGCCGGCAAGAATATCGCTGAGCAGACCGGGATGATAAAACTCAGTAAAGAACCACTCGATGGGTGCGACGTTGAAGGTGTCCTGGTTATAACGCCAGAGAATCTGGTTCCAGGAAACAGGCGTGCCATCGAATAGACCCTGCGGTGTGACAACTATCCACTCGCCGCCATCGTCGAGCGAGATAAGCGTCAGGAGATGTTCACCTGTATTGGCGTCCCACAAGAAAGTACCGCCATCGTCGCTGGCTGATGCGAGCAAACGGCCGTCCGGGCTAAAGTCGATCGATTCGATGTTGGAGGTGTGTCCGGTCAGTGTGCGCAGTTCGCGCTTCGTAGCCAGGTCCCAGATCCTGATTGTATTGTCAGTACTGCCCGAGGCTAATAAACGGCCATCATGACTGAAGGCGACGCTGGTGACGCCCTTACCATGGCCCTTTAATGCTCCGACCTCACGGCCCGTAGAAACATCCCAGAGCACCACCTGTCCAATAGCCTCGACTTTCATGTTCTTCATAAAGTCCTGAGGATCCGTAGCGGGAGGTCGCTTCTGACCCTTCTGCGGAGTGGCACCTGCCATCATTGCCGCCATATCAAAATTTGATTTTGACTCGACGCCACCGGTGGCCAGAGTGCGGCCATCAGGACTGAAGGCCATCGAAGTTACGCTGCGGCCCATTGTTCCCGCAGACATAGAGCCCATCATATTTGTCATCATCGCGGATATGTCGGCCATGTTGGGCATATTGGGCATCGTCGGCATCGAGCCTGACTTGCCGGCGCCTTTCAGGATTGCGCGGGGGTCGAGGGTTCCCGGGTTAATCGACGCGGTAGGCGTCCCACCAGTCATCGAACCCAGAGCGCCAAGCGGTGATGGTTTCAATTCGTGCAGGCGGCTGCCGGATGCCGCATCCCAAAGCGAGATCTGGCCCATCGCGCCAAGAGTTCCGAGCGTGCGACCGTCAGAACTGAACCCCGATTCCATCGAAGGGGCGTCAAGCGTTATCGTGCGCAACTCCCGTCCTGACTTCACCTCCCAAATTTTTAGCTGTTTATCAATAGTGCCGGGGGTGAGAAATGTAGACTTCTGTTCCTTGGCGGGATCTGCCCCGTAGGAAGTCAGTATCATCGTGCCATCGGGACTGAAACTGGCGCGTTGGACCACGCTCCCACTGGCAGAAGGCGCCAGCCGCTGCAGTTGTTTGCCGCTGGGGATTTCCGAAATCGTAAGCACGTCGCTGTTTGGCGTGAACGCCGCGAGGTACTTGCCATCCGGGCTGGGCAACCCAATCATATTGTCGGATGGAACAGTAGTGATGCGGGTTCCTCGCCCCTCACGCAGGTCCCAGCGTGTTCGCCCACCTGACCAGAGCTTTGTGCCGTCCGCGCTGAAAGCCACCTTGTATGCCATGTTCGTACGGCCGCTCATCTTTACCAGCTGTTTTCCAGTCTCTGTTTCCCAGAGGATCGTCGGGGTATCGAAGCCGCCGGTAGCAACCCTTTTCCCGTCATCGCTAAAGGCGGTGAAAACGCGGCCTTGCGTGATGAACGTTCCGCTGTTAGGAGCGTTTAGAGCCGGCAGCTCGCGGCCAGTGGCTACTTCCCAAAACCTAATCTTGTAGCCTTCTGAGAATGAGATCAGTCTTCCATCCCGGCTGAATTTGATGAGGCCGTAATCCGTGGTGGTTGGTCCCAGTTCCCGTTCACTCCCTTTTCCACTCAGGTCCCACAGGCGTAAACGCTTGTCGACGATGCCCCCGACGAGCAATCGTCCGTCGGGTGTAAAGGAAAGCTCGAGACTATCTATCTCTTTATTCGGAAGATTTATCGATCGAGCTTCGCCGCCTGTCGCCAGGTCCCAAAACTTCACCTGAGGTCTTCCTTCGTTATCAGAAACCATAGCTAGTTGATTGCCATCGGGGCTCAGCGCGGCCCTACCCCCTCCGCCCATGAAGGCAGTCGAGGTCATTGTGTCGATAGGAATCGAACGCAGTTCCTGCCCGGACGACGAACTCCAAACTCTGATCGCGTCGCTAATTGTCACGACGCGACTATCGGAGGTAAACGCGATGAAAGAAACGCCTGCCATTGCCGAAATCGCCCCGCCCTGGGCGGAGGCAAGTGTTTGTAATTCGCGGCCTGTTAATACATCCCAAACTTTTACAGTATTTTCACCGGCGCCGGCGGCGATGAGCCGGCTGTCGCGGCTGAAGGCAACAAACGGTGACAGAGTCATTCCGCTCTGCGTGCCACCGGAAAGGTTGCGCAACTCGCGGCCGGTGGCCGTTTCCCAAAGTTTGATCGCGCTGCTCCGCATCGTCGTGGTGGCGATTAAGCGCCCGTCGGGACTGAAAACAAATCGCGTCGCGCCGATGAGACTGTTGTAACCGGTTTGGAGTACCAACTCCGGCTTGGCTTCGCGGGCTTTTTGTACGGTTTGGGGGTCATTCTTCGACTGCGCACCTTGAATGCCGAGACCACGCTGGTCTGGCGTCGGGGTGGGCGCCTGGGCAAACACGGCGTTAGCGAAAGTGGAAAGGAGAAAAAGTGTTAAAGCGACTCGGCCGGTGAGTTCAAATGCTATTCGTTTCATAAAACAATCCTGCGCTTAATTAAGGGAAAGTTCAAAGGGCGTTAGTAGTTGGGGGTGTGAAACTCTCTATCCGGCCTTTGGGGAGACAAAGGTTAGGTTTCTTATTTTCTCAGCAGATTCTAAGTCAACTAAGTACGATCCACGAAATCACACGAACGAACACGAAATTACGTTAGTGTCTCTTAGTGTATTTTGTGGATCGCATTTCCTCCTTGCTTGATACCGCAGCACTCGCATCCTGGGATACCTATTTTTGCAGATTTTAGCGATGGCTACCAAAAATTCACATGTTCCAACAACAAGAGTCCAATCGACACCACGGCCAGTGCGTACATCATCGGATGAATCTCGCGATGCCGGCCGACAATCAGGTAAAGCCCAACGTGGGAAATGAAGCCCCAAAGAATGCCCTGGGTTATGGAAAAGGTCAGCGGAATCAGAATGATTGTTAGGAATGCCGGTAGACCTTCTTCTATCTTCGAGAACGAAATCTGGCCCACGCTGCGAAACATAGACGCACCCACCAGTATTAAAACCGATGCAGTCGCAAACGGTGGGACCATGCCCGCAAGCGGCGCGAGAAAGAAGCACGGCAGAAAACATAGCGCCGTGAAAACAGAAGTCAAACCAGTGCGCCCGCCCATGTTGATGCCGGCGATGCTTTCGATATACGCAGTGCCGGAAGATGTTCCGGCCAGCCCCGCCCCCAGCGTCGCAAACGAATCAACCACCAAGCCCTGTTTCAGGTTCTTTGGGTGTCCATTTTCATCGAGCAGATCTGCAGCGTGCGCCACACCGATGAAGGTGGAGATCGAGTCGAAGAGATCGGTAAACATGATGGCAATAATTGCCGGCAGAAGCGAAAGTTTGAGCGCGCCCAGAATATCGAGTTTGAGAAAGACTGTCTGAAAGTCTGGGGCACTGAAGAAGCTTTCGGGAACTCTCACCAGGCCCAGGCCCCAGCCAACCGCAGTCGCGAAAACTATTCCCGCCAGGAACGCAAAAGCGCTCTTGCGCGTTAACAGCCAGACGGAGATAGCAGTCGCCAGTATCGTCAGCAGCGCCGGCACACCCAGGTTTCCGAGTTTGACGAAAGTGATCGGATCGGCGGCAATCAGTCCCGCGTTCTTCAGTCCAATGAACGTGAGAAAGATTCCGATGCCGGCAGCGGTGCCGATTCGGAGTTCCTTTGGGATGGCCTTCGCGATCGTTTCTCTAACGGGTGTCACGGAGATGATCAGAAACAGCACTCCGGCCCAGAAGACGATTCCCAAAGCCACCTGCCACCAGACTTTTTGGGTGAGGATGATCGTGAAAGTGAAAAAGGCATTGATGCCCATGCCTGGCGCCACAGCAAAAGGCAACTTCGCGTAGAGGCCCATAAGCAGCGTCATCGTGAAGCACAACAAGACCGTTGCAGTCAGCACTCCGCTGAAGGCCATGCCGGTGCCTTCAGTTGAAAGAATTGATGGGTTGACAATCACGATGTAAGCCATCGTGAAGAATGTGGTGATCCCCGCAATCGCTTCGGTGCGGATGTTTGGCTTCGAGCTTTCCGGCGTGCTCATTTTTGGGCTTGGTTATAACAAAATGACAGGAGTCGAACGAGTCTAAATCGAACGAAGAAGCGGTTGCAATAGCTTCCCGGATGTGGCTCTTCATGAAGGTAGAATTGTAGAGCAAGAAAAAGCGATCCACGAAAGCACACGAACCAACACGAAGTCATTAGCGTCATTTCGTGTAATTTCGTGGATCGTATCTCCAAGGAGGCGCGATCGCCGAAACGTTTGACTATTTCGGATCCCGGTTCTTGGGCCATTACATCGGTCCAGGTAATCCTTGCCGTCCTTATTCAGTTCCAGGTAACCTCGCTAAGTTTTCTCGGCCTCCATGTTTAAACACTCGCCCATGCTAATGAGACCGGCGAAACGATCCACGAAAGCACACGAACCAACACGAATGTTGTTTAGTGTCATTTCGTGTATCTTCGTGGATCGTCCCTAAGTCTTTCGACGGAAGCTTGCAGGCAACACCGCCCTGCGAAATGAAGTAGAATCTTCTGCTCTGTGATCGTCAGAATGGAAAAACAGTTCGCTCAGAACGTCTCCGGAATTCTCGGTTCCTATCGCATCCTGTCCACGCTTGGGCGAGGTGGAATGGGCGAAGTTTACCTGGCTGAAGACAGCCGGTTGGGGCGCAGAGTTGCGCTGAAACTTCTTCCTTCCGATTTCACGAACGATCCCGATCGACTGGCCCGATTTGAGCGAGAGGCGCGCGCCGCCTCAGCTCTGAATCATCCAAACATTCTCACAATTTATGAGGTCGGTTCTTTCGACGGTCGTCAATTTATCGCCGCTGAGTATGTGGAAGGCGAGAGCCTACGACAACGCCAGGTTCATTCGCGACTAAAGCTGAATGAAGTCCTCGAAATGACTATTCAGGTTGCGTCGGCGCTGGCGGCGGCACATCAAGCCGGTATCGTCCATCGTGACATCAAACCCGACAACATAATGTTGCGACCCGACGGCTATGCGAAGGTAGTTGATTTTGGTCTCGCCAAGCTCACTGAAAAATCAAAGTCGGGCGCTGACACGTCGATGTCAACCATGCTGCAAGTCGATACCGGCACCGGCGTGGTGATGGGCACGACTGCTTACATGTCGCCTGAGCAGGCGCGAGGGTTGGAACTCGACGCGCGCACCGACATCTGGAGTTTGGGTGTGGTGTTGTATGAAATGTTGTCAGGCTCGATGCCTTTCAAAGGAAACACGCAGAGCGATCTGGTTGTTTCCATACTCGAACGCGATCCCGCCCCACTCATTACGACTCCGCTGCTCCCACCAGAACTTGATTGGATGGTCCGCAAGACCCTGCGCAAAGATCGTGAGGAGCGTTATCAGAGTGCGCGGGAGCTGCTGGGCGATCTGCGCGGCTTAAAGCAGCAGTTGGATTTTGCCGCACAGCACCAGCGTTCGATCCAGTCAGGGCCTCAAGCGGAAACTATTTCAGGCGAGGCAGCTATCGTCGTCAACGCCGATGTAATCCCAGCCGCAGTAAAGACAGACGCATCCCGGATTGTTCCTACCGCTCAACTGGAACCAGCGGCGACAGGTATCCAACAACCGGGGAAGGCGCGATCCGGCGCGCTGCGCACAGTTTTAATAGCAGGCGGTTTGGCGATTCTGGTTATCGGCCTTATCGGTGTCGCTTATAAATTATGGCCCGCCAAAAAGACTCCGCCATTCGCGTCGATGAAGATCATACGAATCACTAACTCGGGCAAGGTAATCGATTCAATAATCTCTCCCGATGGCAAATACATAGTCTACGCCCTCAGTGATGCAGGCAAGCAAAGTCTCTGGATCAGGCAACTGAGCATTGCCAACGACAAGGTGATTGTACCGCCGGCTCCGGGCGGGATCTTTGGTATTGCTTTTTCGCGCGATGGAAATGATGTCTACTATGCTCTTAAACAAAACCTGGATAGCGGCACTCTTTATCGCATCCCGACTTTGGGGGGCACACCTGTCAAAATTCTCGAGGGAATTGACTCCCCAGTCAGCTTCTCACCGGATGGCAAACAACTTGTACTGAGTCGGGGTAACTTTCCAAATCTAGGGGAGAGCGCATTAGTAATTGCCAACGTTGACGGCAGCAGTGAACGCACGTTAGCCGTGCGCAAACCGCCCGAACATTTTGCGCCCATATTCTTCGCCGGGCCGTCGTGGTCGCCAGATGGCAAACTGATTGCTGCTTCAGTTGCCCGAATCGCGGCCCCAAGTAGCGTACTTGCGTTTGCGGTTTCCGATGGCAAGGAAACGGATTTAACGCCGGCCACACCCTGGCGTTTGAATACCCGCGTCAAGTGGCTGCCCGACATGTCCGGGTTGCTGGTAGTTGCCGGCGAGTCCGGAAATTCGGCCCAGGTCTGGTTTCTGTCTTATCCGGGCGGCGAGGTCCACAGAATCACAAATGACCTGAACATATATCGTTCCATTGGCATATCGGGAGATGGCCGGAAACTGGTAACCATTCAATCAAGCGGGGTGCTCCACATCTGGATCGCCCCTGAGGGTGATGCTGGTCGTGCGACGCAATTGCCGACCGGAAACCTGGGCTTCTTTGGATCGGGCAGCAACCTTTGCTGGACGCCAGACGGCGGCATCGTGTTCGTTTCCAACGAAAGTGGCAATCTGGATCTTTTGCTCATAGATTCCGCTGGACAGAATCGCAAACAACTCACATCCAATGCCGGCCAGAACACTAACCCCACTGTTTCCAGGGATGGACGCTTCGTTGTTTTTGCTTCGACCCGCAGCGGTCAACGGGGTATTTGGCGCATAGATATAGACGGGAACAATCCTCGCCGATTATCGAACGGTTTGGCTGACGCTCTTCCAGCAATTTCACCAGACGGCAAATGGGTAGTCTACTCGTCGCTCGCGCCGGGTAAACCGAACCTGTGGAAGGTCAGTATCGAGGGCGGAAATGCGGTCCAGATAACTGATAATGTCGCCGTTGCACCATCTATCTCTCCCGACGGGAAGTACATTTCTTACATCTTTCCAACCTCGCCAGATCCGTTTGCGCCGCCCAATCGAATTGCGGTCATTCCTTTTGAGGGCGGCGAGCCTCTGAAGATCTTCGAGTTTCCGGTTGGAGGTACTGTTTCCCCGTCAGCGCAGTGGTCACCCGATGGCCGGGCCATTATGTACACGGTCAATAGCAACAACGTGACGAATTTATGGAGCCAGCCACTCGATGGTGGCCCGCCCAAACAGATCACGGAATTCAAAGACAGTTTAATGACTGGCTTCGCCTGGTCGCGCGATGGCAAGACACTGGCCGCCACGCGCGGGACATTGACGCGGGACGCGGTGTTGATTTCCGAATCGGAGTAATCAGCCGGCGATGCGATCCACGAAATCACACTAAAAGACACTAACAATATTTTCGTGTTGGTTCGTGTGGTTTCGTGGATCGTGTCTCATTCGATCAAATTCTTGCTCTTGAGAACATTAAATTGGGCGTTGGGGCCCAGGCTTTTCACTGCGCGCCTTTTACGCTTTGCAATAGTCGAAATCTCTCAACGTGTTTTCGGTAGGCGGCGATTTCAGCTTCTATAAATTCCTCGGGCCACCCGAGATGCTCTTGAAGAATTCTTCCGGTCGCCTCGATTGCGTTGAGACCGCAGGTTGAGTTCAAACCAACCATCGTACGACGCAAAAGGCAATCGGCAAGGGTTTGGGCCAACTCATTCTTAAAAGCGTGGACCACTTCGGCGGCAATTGCTCCTGTTTCCGGATCAAAGATTTCGGCGAGTCGAGAATCCTGGGAAACTAATTCCATAACTGCGGCGGCGGCCACCCCATACGTTCGCAACAGGTGATCGCAGGTCGCGGTCGGTAATCCATGCTGTCTTCTGAAATTTGCCTGGAAGGTTTCGAAGTGGGTGGTGTCGCCACCAGGCAGTGACACTTGATGAGTCGTGCACTTTGGAGAGTCTTGTCCGAGCTTCTTAAAAAGCAAGTCGACCGTCTCTTCCGCAAGGCTTCGGTAAGTTGTCAGTTTGCCCCCGACAATCGATAACAGGTTTTCAATACTTGGATGCGGGCGAATGAAGTGACGCCTCGTGATGCTCTGCTCGTCTTTATCGCCGGTAAATGGGAGTGGCCGCACGCCGGCGTAGGTGAATAGGATCTTGCTTCGGTCAAGATTCGCCCCGGGAATGACGCGATTGGTTTCGCGAAGAAGATAATCGATCTCGTGGCCTTCGATCTGAAGGTTGTCGAGATCGCCATCGTAGCGAATGTCGGTCGTGCCAATCAGATAGTTGCCGTTCCAGGGAATGATGAAAAACGGGCGCTGGTCCGTTTGCGCCTCGACGTAAATTGCGCCCACGGGCGAGCCGGGAAAGGCGCCCACAATAATGTGGCTGCCCTTCGTGCCGCCAATTAACCGTTCAGAACCGTCGCTACCCTTACCAGGCAATTCATCAACCCACGGTCCAGCCGCGTTAACGACAACCGTGGCACAGGCCACATAGTTCCCGCCGGTCAACTCGCTCCGGAATTCGACACCTGCGACGCGACCGTCTTCCACAATCAGGTGATCAACTCGTGCGTATGTGACAACCTCTGCGCCATGTGCTACGGCGGAAAGCGCATTTTCGAGTACCAATCGTTCTGCATATTCCACCTGCGCGTCGTAGTAGAGCACGCCGCCGAGTAGGCCCTCCGGCTCAAGCGCAGCAGCCTCTTGCAACGTCTCGTCACGCGAAAGCAGTCGGTGACTGGGCAACGTCTTATCAAACGAAAGCAGATCATAGAAAAACATCCCTGCCCGCACGGTCCATGGGCCACGCCGCGAGCCTTTGTACACCGGGACCAGGAGCGGGAGAGGCCGAACCAGATGTGGAGCAATATTGAGCAGGCACTTTCTTTCACGAAGAGACTCGCGCACCAGCCCAAACTCGCCATGCTCCAGATATCGAAGACCGCCATGAATCAATCGCGTGGACCAGCTCGAGGTGCCGCTGCCGATGTCACCCTTGTCCAACAACAGGACCTTCAGACCACGCATCGCCGCATCGCGAGCGATGCCGGCACCGTTGATGCCGGCGCCGATGACGATCACATCGAAAGTTGCTTCAGAAAAGGTCGGCTCCGCGATTATCATTCAGTTATGAAAACGATTCTAGCGGGATTTTTGCTGCCTCTGCTGCTGGCCGCCCCACCATTAACTTAGCCTCGGCCAAAAGCATTGGTTGCGGCGCGGATATACATAACGGCCTTACTAACGGTAGACCGACAGACAGGAATGTCTGTCCTACCGACGCCGCGATATTACAAGACAAGGCGCTGACCGGCGACTTTATTGACCGCGCGGCTCCTCCCGTCTCCGCAGAAGCGAAGCGCGAGATGGAAGCACGACTGGTCGAAGCACGGATGCGGTATGAAGCCAACCGTAATGACGCCGAGGCGATCATCTGGTTTGGACGGCGACTCGCATATCCCGGCCGATTTCGAGAAGCAATTCAGATCTTCGGCGAAGGTATCCAGAAGTTTCCACTTGACCCTCGGTTTTATCGACACCGCGGTCATCGCTACATCACTGTGCGTCGGTTCGACCTCGCAATCAAAGATCTGAAAAAGGCAGCCGCTCTAATTAAAGGCAAGCGCGACGAAGTAGAGCCTGATGGCCAACCCAATGCTCGAAACATTCCCACGAGTACATTGCAGTTCAATATTTGGTATCACCTGGGTCTGGCCCAATACCTCACACAACAGAATCAACAGGCGCTGAAGAGCTATCGTGAGTGTCTGAAGGTTTCAAAAACCCCGGATGCTCTGGTGGCTACAACTCACTGGCTTTATATGACGCTGCGCAGGTTGAATCGTGCCCATGAGGCTTCCGAAACCCTAAAGCCCATCCGCGCGGGGATGGACATCATCGAAAACGACGGTTACTACCGTTTGCTGTTGATGTACAAGGGAATCGTTTCGCCTGAAAGCCTGGAGCAGGAAGCCCTTAGGCAGGAAGGCTCGCCGGGCTCCTACAGCATTCTTTACGGCGTGGGCAATTGGCATTTTTACAACGGCCGACCCGTGGAAGCGCGGGCGCTTTTTCGCAAGATGCTGGAAGGGACCCAATGGACCAGCTTTGGTTATATTGCCGCCGAAGCAGAAATGGACTTACTCAACTTCTTGATTCCAGCCGCGCGCACCAAATAGTGTCACGTGTGCACGTTCTCAGGTAAGACCTACTGACTACTATCGTTCCCCGTAACTACGTTCCACGAAACCTCGCTAATATATCCAAGCTGGAAAAGCGTTTTGCTCATTACGGCGTTACTTTTGGCAGGGGCGCCTTTGCACAAAAAGTCGAGAGTGGCAGCGATACTCCGAGCCCGCGGAGCGGGTGGCAGCGTAAAGCCCGGGGTGAAGCGCAGCGGAACCCCAGATTATGATTCTAAAGAACTTCTCAACCCGCCGAGCGGGTGACAGCTGCGGCGGGGCTGTCGCCCGACTCCGCGGGCTTTGGGTGATATTAATCACCGATCTCCTGGGGTTCCGCTGCGCTTCACCCCAGGCTCTACGCTGCCACCCGCTCCGCGGGCTGAGGGCTCCAGGCCATCTTGATTCATTTCCCCCTGCGCCATCACTCGTACTTTTTCTGCAAAGCCTGTCAAGGCATATTTCTTGCTCTATGCCCTCGCAGGAAAATCTAGCCTGGGTGAAAAAGACAGACAGAAATGTTTGTCCTACCCCGGTTGAAACGCGCGACTTGTTTTAGCTCGCCTCAGTTAACGCGCGTGTGACGGCCAACGTCTTATAAAGGGATTCCCACAATTGAATAAGGAGCGTGGTTATGCGTTCTACCCGACCATTCTATTCCGCTTTTCTCCTTCTCCTCCTGACACTCTTAACCGTCCCAACAATCGCCCGCGCCGCGGATGATGAAGTTGAAGAACCAGATGAGTATGACGTTAAAGCCCGCGTGGTTCGTATCAGTCTGCTCACCGGCGCAGTGAATCTGGGCCGGGAAGGCATCACCGAACCGGAACGCGCGCGGCTTAACTACCCACTGGTTGAAGGCGACACGATTTCTACCGCTGCCGAGTCGCGAGTGGAAATCCAGATTGATGCGCGCAACTTCATACGCCTCGGACCAAACACGGTTCTCAAAATTGTCACCTTGCGCGACGAAGGCGTAGCGCTCAGCTTGACGGAAGGGACGGCTTCGATTCGGTTGGCGAAGTTCGATGCAAGCAAAGAATCCTTTGAAGTCGACGCGCCGAAGACCACCCTCTCCGCTGAGAAAACCGGGCTATATCGCATCGATGTGGGCCAGGAGGGACAGGTGCGCCTGACCGCACGCGACGGCGGCCGCGCGCGAATCTATTCACAGACTTCGGGTTTTGCCCTGCGAGATGGCCGCACTGCGGAACTAATTAACGATGGACCAGACGCCGGCGAATGGGAAGTGCTGGTTGCCAACCGGCAGGACTCTATGGACGACTGGATCGGCGATCGGGAACGATTCCTGGTTCAGCGCTTACGTTACGACGCGCAGTATTACGACAGCGACGTTTGGGGTGCGGAAGATCTGGACGCATACGGCGCCTGGGCCCACAGCGGCGAATACGGCTGGATCTGGCGTCCGCACACGACCGCTATTGCCGCTTATGATAATTGGGCGCCCTATCGATACGGTCAATGGACCTGGCGCCCTCCATACGGATGGACCTGGGTAGGCAACGAGCCCTGGGGCTGGGCTCCGTATCACTACGGACGATGGGTGCATTACAACAATTATTGGGCATGGACTCCGCGCAGCCATTACCAACGCAAGCGAAGTTGGTGGCGTCCCGCCTTAGTGGCTTTTGTAATCAACGTGTCTTTTGGTGATCAGGTTTGTTGGTACCCTCTCGGTTATCACCATCGTGATCCACGCGCTCGCAATTACCGGCACAGGGATCGGCGCGACCGGCGTGACCACGACGATCGACACGGGCGAGATCGCTGGCGCGGTGTGACGGCGGTCGATCGAAGAGATTTTGGCAGGGATAACCCGCGGCTGCGACCAGGCGATGAACGCTGGGGACGCAGGATTCTGGAAAATGAACCTGTCGGAGATGTGCCAATCCGACCTCGGCGGGAGTTGCGACCGGGGACGGAAGCGCGCCCCGGGACCGTAGCCCGCGGAGATAGGCCTCGCAGTGCGGACCGGCCTGAGCGACGGACCGGAGCCGGGGATCGTAATCCTGGCGTTCCTCTCGATCGAGAATTGCGACGCACTCGCGTTTGGAATGGGCGAGAGCAGCGGCCAGAGATTCCTGTCACAGCCGGCGGCGCCGGCCCAGTTGAAACGCGTCCCACCGGAGTATTGGCCCGGCCTTCACGTCCCATTCGCAGCGTTGACTCCGCCAGCGATGCCGGCCGCGATGTTGATCGTGATGCTGATCGCAACGTAGATCGCATGCCGCGAAATGCCGAGCGCTCGAGGCCGCTTCGAACAGTTCCTCGAGAGAATGGCACACAATCGATGCCGGCTCCGTCCCGTGAGCCTGAACGACACGTGGAACGACCGGTGAAGATTCCTTCTAATGAAGGTAGGCCTGAGGTAGTGCCGGTAGTACCTGTAGATCGTCCCGCTCGTTCCGAGCGACCTTCGCCGATTGAGAACAGGGAACGCCCTGAACGTCGGGAGAGAACGGACGATTCGCCGCGGCCGGAGACTTCAGAGCGTAGAAGCGAGCAACCTGCGCGTACGGAACCACCTCCCCGACAGGAACAACCGCAACGGTTCGAGCCGCCGCCGCGCAATGATCCGCCACCGCGCAATGATCCACCGCCGCGCAATGATCCACCGCCGCAACGTGATGATCCGCAGCCGCGGGCTGAACCTGAGCGATCGGCTCCATCCCCCAAGAACCCGGATCCGAAATAATCAAGTATTCTGCGGCGACGGGCGCCTCCTTGGAGTGCGCCGGCCCGGCGGCGCTTTGGCCCGCTGCGACCTGTCGCAGCCTTCGTGAGGCTTGAGTCAGCTCTGAGATCACAGATGAATCTACGGCGACATCGCGGCGCCAGGCCGCCGCGGGCCAAAGCGGCGCCGGGCCGCCGCACTCCAAAGAGGCGCCCGTCACGAGGTTTCTTCCACTTAGATATAAGGAGAAAAAATGAATACCCGACAACTGACTTTAGTGGTTTGCAGTTTGTTACTTTTCGCTAGCGCTACTGCCGCTCAAGAACGCGTGCGCATAATTGGCGCCTCGCTTTCAACAAATCAGAGTGTGGTGAGACGAGTAACCGATCCCACATATATCCCTGCGGGGTCGCGAGTTTACGTAGCCGATATTGATGGACTGCCAGGTTTCGAAAACAATCTGGTGGCTGCCCTCCAGAAGAAGCGGGTTAATCTGTTGGTGGTTGCCGACAGGTCGCAGGCTGATTTTGAAATCAATGGCTTTGCTCAATCTCAAAAAGCGGGATGGGCAAAGATTATTTTCAGCAGCGGACTTCCGGAATCAGAGGCAAGTATCCAGCTGGTGAATCTAAAAACCGGTGTTGTTGCCTACGCCGTGGCTTCCTACAAGGTCGACTCTTTAAACGGCAACAAGAGTACTGCTGAGCACCTTGCCAAAAACTTGCGCCAGAAGATGGAGCGTGATGAGAGGAGAATTAGGTAACAGGCGTATGGAGTTCAAGCTTTAGCTTGCCGTTATGGTTGGACAAAGCAACAGCCTAAAAAAGGCTGAACTCTGAACTACAGGCAGGGAGTTTAGAGTTCAAGCTGCTTTGCCCGAAAAGTTAGTTTGAGGAGATCTTGAAGTCCTCG
>JBBPIC010000060.1:0-42772 GCA_038040525.1 Acidobacteriota bacterium
TGTGCGGCGGCTAAGCCGCGGAACCCGGACTCTTCTTTGACTTCTCGGGCAAGCCGCTTGAACTCTAAACTGCATCAGGGTCGGATGAGGGGCGGTAATGCATATCTCGAGGCTTATTTTAGTCGTGGTTCTTGTTGCTTCAGGTTTCCCCGCCACCAACGCTCAGAATACCGCCCAGCCACAATCCCAGCGCCGGCGCACAGTCGGGTCTTCTTCGCCAACTCCACAAGAGAAGCCGGCAAGCAATCAGTCTGAACCGGATCCAGAGGTCGTCCGGGTAGACACCAATCTCGTCAACACTCTTTTCACCGCCGTCGATAAGGACCGTCATTTCATCACGTCCTTGCGGGCTGAGGATATTCGCGTGTTTGAAAATGACGTTGCGCAGCCCCTGAGTATCTTTGAACGGGAAACACATCGACCGCTGTCGCTGGCGATCCTTATTGACACCAGCGAATCCCAGGTCGGAGTATTGGTTGATGAGAAACGCGCGGCGCGGGCATTTGTCGACCAGGTCATTCGGCCGAATATGGACCACGCGGCAATTATTTCCTTTACCGGCGAACCTAAGGTCGAACAACGACTGACTAACGATCTTGGCCAACTTCACCGGGCAATTGAACGGGTTACCAGAGGATTATCTGCTGAGAACCAGCGTCGAATGGCAAACGATCTTGAGCCGCTGGGCAAGGAACAGGACTCGAGTGGCTACACAGGAATCTGGGACGCGATGTGGGAGACAGTTGAGAATCACGTATCAAAAGGGCCGGAAGGCAGCCGGCGGGCTGTAATACTGTTATCAGATGGCGACGATACGAGCAGCACAATTAAACGACAGAAAGTCATCGATCTCGCCGTGAAGACGGATGTCGTGGTGTATTCGATCGGCATTCGCGATGAAAATTTTCCTGAGGGTGAGTTGGATTCTGGTGCTCTAAAAAAGGTGTCAGATCGCACGGGAGGCCGCGCCTTCTTTCCCAAGCTGCCCGAAGAGCTCAAGATGGCATTTGCGCAGATTGATCAGGAGTTGAGGTCCCAATATCTCATTGCCTACACGCCCACCAACGCTGAACGTGACGGTTCCTATCGTCGCATCAGAATCGAAATCCTCAACCCGGAATTACGCAAAAACAAGGTTCGTCTGCTTTATCGCGAGGGCTACTACGCGCGTAAGCACTAGAGGCGTACAGAGTACAAGCTTTAGCTTGCTGGTAGGGAAGAACTAACTTCGAGTTCAATTTTGCTCCAGTGAGCGAGGAGGCGAAGGAGCAACCTGAAGGTTGTACTCTGAACACCTGTCCCATAGGCGATTTACAGCGGAATATTGCCGTGCTTCCTGGGTGGGTTTGTGTCGCGCTTGTTTTCGAGCAGCGCTAACGCTCGGATCAGCTTCGGTCGAGTCTGAGCCGGTTCGATAACTTCGTCGATGAAGCCACGCTCGGCCGCAACGTAAGGATTAGCAAACTTATCTTCCAACTCGAGTATGCGTGCGTGGCGTGCAGCCTCTTTGTCCTTCGCCTCATTAATTTCGCGCCGGTATAAAACACCCACCGCCCCTTCCGGTCCCATCACGGCAATTTCTGCCGAGGGCCATGCGAAATTAATGTCGGTGCGAATGTGCTTCGAAGCCATCACGCAGTAAGCGCCGCCGTAGGCCTTGCGTGTAATCACCGTCAACTTCGGCACCGTTGCTTCGGCAAAGGCATATAACAACTTTGCTCCATGACGAATGATGCCGCCGTGCTCCTGTGAAACGCCCGGCAGGAAACCTGGCACATCTTCAAACGTGATGAGCGGGATATTGAAGCAGTCGCAAAACCTGACGAAGCGCGCGGCCTTAACCGAAGCGTCAATGTCCAGGACGCCGGCCAGAAACGCAGGCTGATTTGCAACTATGCCGACAGACCGGCCATCCAGGCGGGCAAACCCGACACAAATGTTTGGTGCGTGATGTTGCTGAACTTCAAAGAAGTAACCGTCATCGACAACCGCGTTAATTACTTCGCGAATGTCATACGGCTGATTAGAGGCTTCCGGGACAATGGTATTGAGTTTGGCATCCGCTCTGTCAGGAGAATCGTTTGACCGGGTTCGGGGCGGATCTTCCAGGTTGTTAGACGGGATAAACGAGAGCAGCTCACGCACCATCCGCAGGGCATGCTCGTCTGAATCCGCCGCGAAGTGGGCCACGCCCGAGGTGCGATTGTGTGTTAAGGCGCCTCCTAATTCCTCCTTGGTGACGTCAGCGTGAGTCACCGTCTTGATCACATCGGGTCCGGTTATGAACATGTAGGACGTGTCCTTAACCATGATGTTGAAGTCCGTGATCGCGGGACTGTAGACGGCGCCCCCGGCACACGGACCCATGATGCAACTAATCTGAGGGACCACGCCGCTGGCGAGTGTGTTGCGCAGGAAGATATCTGCGTAGCCGCCCAGGCTCACGACACCCTCCTGAATGCGGGCGCCGCCTGAATCATTCAGACCAACAACCGGCGCGCCGACTTTCATAGCCAGATCCATTACCTTGCAAATCTTCTCGGCATGAGTTTCAGAAAGGGAACCGCCAAACACCGTGAAGTCCTGAGCGAAGACAAAAACTCGACGGCCATCAATCAGTCCGTATCCGGTAACGACGCCGTCGCCCGGGTAGACTTGCTGCTCCAATCCGAAATCGTGCGAACGGTGGGCCACCAGCTTGCCAAATTCTTCGAAGGTGTCTTCGTCAAGTAAAAACTCGATGCGCTCGCGGGCAGTCAACTTTTTTGCCGCGTGCTGTTTTTCAACCCGCTCCGGCCCGCCACCTGCCTCCGCCTGTCGCGAACGTTCCTTGAGCCGCTCGAGTTTCGATTTGGATTGTTTAGGTTGTTGTTTAGAAGTCATCACTCATCAAAAGGAAACTCGCGGGCCTCGATCATTCTAACTAAATCATCAACCGCCCGCATGGCCTCCGTTCGTATCTCGGTTGAATAACCATAGAGTTTCGCGTTCTGCTCAAAATCCTCCGCGTCCAGTATCTGGTAGGAATAATCCGGCGCCACCAGGATGTCCAGATCCAAATCCACATAACTCAGGACGCCGCCTTCAAGCCTTGGCGGCCGGTTCACGTTGCAATAAAAGTTTCTCAACTCACCGTTTGGCTGCGCAAACCGAAAAACGTTATACCAGCGATCAAGCCAATAGTACTCCAGGCTGTGAGTTCCGCTGGCAATCGTGCCCAGCAGGTCGTGACTGACCTCCTCAGGGAAATACGCATCCAAAACAAGCAGCGGACCTTCCTGCCTCAGAAGCTGAGCCCCCCAACGGCGATGTTCGCGACCGTCGTATTTGCACGCGCGAACGATGACTGTGCTCTCAACTGCGGTCAAGCTCTGCTGCTTTCTATGCTGCTTGGCTTCAGGCCCGAAGTTCAGAGTTCAGCCTTTAGGCTGCGGCTTCGCAACGCAAGCTAAAGCTTGAACTCTAAACTACGTCGGGTAGGACAGACATTCCTGTCTGTCACAAGTTTGCCGAGGGCCCGTTCCGATCAAACAGGCCTCTCAATCTCGTCTGACAGACAGGAATGTCTGTCCTACTCACTTCCTGCCGCTCTTGCGCCAATCAGCTAAAAACTGCGCCTGGCCCTTGTCAGTCAGGGGATGATTAAACATCTGATCAATCACCTTGAAGGGCATGGTTGCAATGTCAGCGCCCATGCGCGCAGCTTCGATGGCGTGAATGGGATGACGAATGCTGGCCGCTAGAACTTCGGTGGGCCAGGAATAATTACTATAGATCTCGACAATGTCGCTCAACAGCACCAGGCCGTTTTCGCCAATGTCGTCGAGTCGCCCGATAAAAGGACTAATGAATGAAGCGCCGGCTTTCGCGGCCAGGATTGCCTGAGCGGCAGAAAAGCAAAGGGTGACATTGATCTTAATACCCTCATTCGATAACTGCCTGGTAGCTTTCAGCCCCGCTCGCGTTAACGGGCATTTGACGACAACATTCGGTGCGATTGCCGCATACTCGCGCCCCTCACGCAGCATTCCTTCGGTATCTTCGCTGGTGCATTCAGCGGAGACAGGTCCGTCTACGATTTCGCAAATCGCGGCGATATGCTTCTTAAAATCTACGTCGCCCTCTTTTGCAATCAACGACGGGTTGGTAGTAACGCCGTCTGCAAGTCCGAAAGAAGCAGCGTCGCGAATTTCGTCGAGATTCGCTGTATCCAGAAAAAATTTCATAAAGACCTCCGTGTTCTCTGTGCGCTCTTTGTGTTCCCTGTGTTTAATATTGTGGATTAAAAACATCACCACAGAGACACAGAGCACACCAAGGTGGCACAGAGTTTTTCTAATTAAGCCATTACCTTGTTCTGTAGTATTCCTATTTCTTCTATTTCCACTTCCACGACGTCACCGTCTTTCATGGGAGAAACGCCGGCCGGCGTTCCGGTCGCGATTAGGTCTCCGGGAAGAAGAGTCATGATATTTGAGATATAGCGAATCAGGAAGGGAACTGAAAACGCCATATCAGCCGTCTGCCCCTGTTGTTTGACTGCCCCGTTCACCCGCGTGGTGACGACCAGGTTAAGTGGATCAAGCCCACTGACTATTGAAGGACCGACGGGGCAGAACGTGTCGAAAGATTTTCCGCGCGTAAACTGCACGTCTTTTCTTTGCAGGTCTCGCGCGGTCACGTCGTTAACGCAGGTATAGCCAAGAACATAACTAAGCGGATCATCGCTGCTGGCGAGATGGCGAGCGTGCCGCCCCATCACCACTCCCAACTCACCTTCATGTTCCACTTGCTTCGACTGCAGTGGCAGCCGGATAGCATCACCATTCGCAATCACGGCTGAAGGAGCCTTAAGAAACAGGAGCGGCTCATCGGGCATCTTATTTCCCAGCTCCGCCGCGTGCTCTCGATAATTGCGTCCGACGCAAACGATCTTTGAAGGCAAAACCGGCGCGATGAAATTGACGTCGCCGATCGAAATCCCCTTTTCGGTGCGCGGACTAGAAGAGGCGCTGATAGTTTCTCCCGCGGCCAAAGGAAGAACCATATCGACTTCGATTATGCCAAGGCGTGGCGTAGATATCGCGGCAGTTGTGAAGCGGCAGATGCGCATTTTTGGTAGGACAGACATTCCTGTCTGTCTTTCTTTGACAACCAAGTTCGTAGTGAAACAAATATTCCTGTCGGTCTTCTTTCGAAACTCAGACAGACAGGAATGTCTGTCCTACTACGGCACAGACTCAGAAACCACTTCGGACGGCAGGCTCACATTTCCCGCCTGATCTATTGCCGTCACGTAGTAGTAATACCTCATGCCCGATTCCACTCTTTCATCCTGGAAGGTTGTCTTTGTCAGCGGCTCAGCGTTGAGCCTGACCCACTGGTCCTTCGGCAGGTTGGGCTCGGTCGAACGATAAATGTTGTATCCCGCAATGTCGGGTTCCGGATTGCCCGGGAAAAACAAGGACAGGCGGCCGGGAGCGGCGGCGACTGTGATCGACGTCGGCGCCGATGGCCGGAAACTGTCACGCGGAGAAATCGTAATCGAGTTGGAATTCAGACTCTCAACCTGGCCGCCTTCTGTACCCAGCGAAACCGCACGCACGAAATAACGATAGGTATTTCCAAATTTGAAGTTCTTGTCGATGTAGGAAGTTCCCGCGACAAGTTGACTATTGAGCGGTGCTCCGCCTGAATCACTCTCCGACTCTTCACTGCGGTAGACATTGTAGCCAAGCAGGTTGACCGGCGTTGAGCCATCAATATTTGCCGGCGGGGGCTGCCACGCGATTGTGATCGCGTCTTCGCTGACTTCATTGCCGGTGGCCAGCACAGTTGGCGCCTGTGCGACCTTCGCAGCGGGTTCGAGCAACAGAAAATTTGAGAAAGCTGCCCGTTGTCCGGCCGCATTTATGTAACGAACGGCATACCGCAAACGCGCCGGTTCGCCGGCCAGCTCAAGCGTGTCTGTATACGTCAAGACATCCCCGGCGTTTTTGATTTGATCGTAGGTGACTGAACCAATTAGCGTGGAGCGGGTGGCAAAGTCTTCTTCAGTTAACGCCAGCGGCGCCCGCGGCTTTTCTGCCAAACGATAAACATCGACACGCCTGATGCTCTGCACGCTACCGTCCGGCGCGTTTCTCAACGGCGCCGGCCAGCTCAGGATTACCTGGTTTCCTCTCTGCACTCCCGAGAGAAACTCTGTGCGCTGCTGTACGCGCTCGGTCGGCGGCAAAGGAGGACGCCGCTTACCACATGCCAGAAGGCCGAAGGCGAAAGGCAGAACGCAGCAGAAAAGAAATACGGAGCGCCAGCGAACCGGCGCCAGTTGGTCCCCACTTGCCAGGGCACAGATGTGATTTTGCTGTTTGCTGCTTACGGGCTTCTGCCTACTGTTTTTCACAGGATGTACCGGCTGAGATCCTGATCTTTGACAGTCTCTGCGAGCATCGCTTCGACGTAGCCGGCATCGATGTGTTGATGCTTAGGTTCGAGATCGGGCCCTTCGAAGCTTATTTCTTCCAGGAGCTTCTCCATGATGGTTTGCAGCCTGCGGGCGCCGATGTTTTCAGTGTGCTCATTCACCTGCGCAGCAAAATTTGCAATAGCATCGATGGAATCGTCGGTAAACTCGAGCACCACGTCCTCGGTGGCCATCATCGCCTGGTATTGCTTGATCAAAGCGTTTTTGGGCTCGGTGAGAATGCGTTTGAAATCTTCGACCGTGAGCGATTCAAGTTCCACGCGAATGGGGAACCGCCCCTGTAACTCAGGGATGAGATCGGAAGGTTTGGAAACGTGAAATGCGCCGGCCGCTATGAAGAGAATGTGATCGGTTCTGACCATGCCGTAGCGCGAGTTCACGGTGGTGCCTTCCACGATGGGCAGAATGTCTCTCTGCACGCCTTCGCGGGAGACGTCTGGTCCATGTCCTGATTCTCGTCCGGCAATCTTGTCTATCTCATCCAGAAAAATGATGCCTGAAACTTCGACCCGTTCGATGGCGGCGCGTGCAACCTGGTCCATGTCGATCAGTCGCTCTTCCTCCTCGGCCATCAGGTGCTCCATCGCTTCATCAACGCGCATCTTTCTTTGCTTGGTGCGACCCTGGAAGAGGTTTCCCAACATGTCCTTCATGTTGATGCCCATCTCCTCCACGCCTTGTGGGCCGGCAAGCTCAATTACCGGAAAACTCTTCTCGCGTATCTCGAGCTCGACGAGGCGACTATCGAGTTTGCCGCTGCGCAACTGCGTACGGAGCTTCTCTCGAGTGCGCTGAAATTGTTCATCACGGACACCTGGTTCAGCTGTCGGGTCAGTTGTCTGTGAGGGGGTTTCCTCGTCAGACCCGCCTGGCTCAAAGTCGTAGAAATTAGACGCCGAGCGTGGTGGTGGCAGCAGGAGATCGAGAATACGCTCCTCAACGTTCAACTCAGCTTTTTCGGCCACCTCATCGATCTTTTCCTGACGCGTCATGTCCACTGAGATCTCCGTCAGATCCCGAATCATGCTTTCCACGTCGCGCCCGACGTAACCAACTTCCGTAAACTTTGAAGCCTCAACTTTGAGGAACGGCGAATTGGACATACGCGCCAACCGGCGAGCGATTTCCGTTTTGCCCACACCCGTTGAACCGATCATGATAATGTTCTTCGGCATCACGTCGACAGCCATCTCCGGCGAAAGCTTTTGCCGGCGAATGCGATTCCGCAGTGCGACGGCCACCGCACGCTTCGCATTACGCTGCCCCACGACGTGCTTATCGAGCTCGGCAACAATCTGACGAGGCGTCATCTCGTCCAGCTGAATTTCTTCGTCTACTTCGCCTTCCAAATAAATAACCATGGGCTTGGATAAATCTCCTGAGTGGGCCAAGGGCCCGTATTTCACAGTTCTTCTACGACAATATTCTGATTCGAGTAGATGCAGATTTCGCCGGCGATACGCAAGGCTTCAACTGCGATGTCGCGCGCCGACAAATCAGTGTGCTTGGCCAGCGCACGTGCGGCAGCCAGCGCATACGAGCCACCGGAACCAATCGCCAGCACTCCATCATCCGGCGCGATCACGTCTCCATTGCCTGACAGCAGAAAGGAAGTCTTGCTGTCAGCCACGACCAGGAGCGCTTCGAGATGCCGCAGCACTTTGTCAGTGCGCCAATCTTTGCTGAGTTCGATGGCGGCACGCTCGAGGTTGCCATGATACTGTTCCAGCTTGCTTTCAAAGCGCGTCAGGAGAGAAAAAGCGTCGGCGGTGGCTCCAGCGAATCCGGCGAGTATACTGTCGTTGTAAAGACGACGGACCTTTTTCGCGCTGGATTTCATGATGGTTTCGCCGAGGGTTACCTGGCCATCGCCGGCGAGTGCCACATGATCGTCTTTACGGACAAGCAACACGGTGGTGCTGCGAATGTGGGAAGTTTTGCTTTGCATTTTCGGTTAGCGCCACTATAGGAATTCGTCGGAAGGCAAGTCAAGGCGAGGCCTTGTGCAATGAAGGGCTGGGCGCCTCCCTGGAGTGCGCCGCCTTGTCGGCGCTTTGGCCCGCGGCGGCTTGGCGCCGCTTTCGTGGATAAAAATTCCCGTACGAATTCCGAGGCAGGTTGATCAAATCATGCGTGATCGATTGACGCGGGCCAAAGCGGCGCCAGGCCGCCGCGGGCCAAAGCGCCGACAAGGCGGCGCACTCCAAGGAGGCGCCTTAAACCACCCCCCTTTCGCACGCAAGATACTCGGCTGCTTTTACGTTATTATGGCGTGACGATGAACAATCGAAGTCAAATTAAAAACGGAACACCCGACTCGTCGCAGACAGACAGACCGCGCATTGGCATAACTATGCGGCTCGAACTCGAGACCGATCGATTCTATCTCGGCCGCCATTACAGTGAAGCCGTAGAAGCCGCCGGCGGCGTGCCTGTGCACATAAGTCTCATACCGCAGCGAGATTACATTTCAGCAACTGTTGACCTCCTTGATGGCATACTCCTGCCCGGAAGCGACTCCGATGTGAATCCTTTGCGCTATGGCGCTGAGCCACATCCGAAGCTGGGCAGCGTGGTAACTATTAAGGATGAAACTGATCTACTTGTGCTTGAAGAAGTAGAGAAAAGGAACTTGCCGCTATTTGCAATCTGTTTCGGCTTGCAGGTACTAAATGTTTTCCGCGGCGGCACGCTTATTCAGGACATTAGTTCCCAGGTGCCGAAAGCGATCAAGCACGAACAGGGGCTGCCTCGAGACCGCGCGTTGCACAGGATTAGATTGGGTGATGGAAGCATGCTGTCAGGCTTAGCGGAGTCCGAAGTTGCCCTGGTTAATAGTCATCACCATCAAGCTCTGGAGAAAGTTGGGCGCAACTTAGTTGAAACTGCCTGGGCTGCGGACGGTCTGATAGAGGCTGTCGAGGATCCTCGGCCAGAGCGTTTTGTTTTGGGTGTACAGTGGCATCCTGAACTGGGATGGAAGGAAGATGGTCTATCGAAGGCTTTGTTTGAGCGATTCATATCGGCCGCTCGCGACCTGCGTCAAAAGAGGCAGGTGGATGAGCCTGTGGCAAATCTCTCGTATGCGGAGACAGCGGAATCGTGACGCTCCAATTGGTTGATTTTCAACTTCGGGGGCAGGTTGCTGTAGTTACGGGAGGTTCTCGCGGCATCGGCCGCGCGACGGCCGAACTTCTTGCGGATCTGGGCGCCGATATTGTCGTAAACTACGTGAACAATCGTGAAGCTGCCGAGGAAGTAGTGGAAGCAGTGCGGAGCAGGGGAGTTGAATCTTTTGCCTTCAAAGCAGATGTTGCCAACCTCGCTGAAGCCCGGCAACTAATCCAAGCCACAACCGCTCGCTTCAATCGCCTCGATATGCTCGTGTGCTCGGCCGGAATTTGGGAAGGCGCTCCCGTAGAGGAACTTAGCGAAGAACTTTGGGACAGGACACTTAACGTAAACCTTAAAGGTACCTGGGCCATATGCCGTGAAGCGGTTTCGGTAATGAAGGAACGACGGTCCGGGACGATAGTAATTGTAAGTTCTACTGCAGGCCAGAGAGGGGAAGCAGGTTATTCAAATTACGCAGCATCGAAGGGCGCACAGATCTCGTTTGTGAAATCCCTGGCAGCCGAACTGGCCGAATGGAAGATAAGGGTAAACGCCGTAGCCCCAGGATGGGTTGATACCGAAATGACTGCGGAAGCTCTGGGCGGTGAACGGCGACGGGCGATTGCTCGTAGTATTCCAACGGGCTCCGTTGCCAGTCCCGAAGAGATTGCGGCACCGATTGTGTTTCTGTGTACTGACTGGGCACGTCAAATTACGGGTGAAGTCTTAAACGTTAACGGGGGCTCGGTTCTTTGCGGTTAAGGCTGGAGCTTTAACGCAATACATTAAGAAGCGCAGCGGCCCTTAGCAGATCAATGAGGCTTTGGACAAAAAGGTAACTCCGCGAGAGCGGACGGCTGACATTAGCCCAGCAGTTCACTGCTGGGATCACGAGTGATGATATTTGCAGTCCGTGAAGCGGACGACTGAGATTATTCCTTTGAATACTGACTATTTCAAAACATAGCTAAGGAGGGATGAATCCTGATGGCAACGAAAAAGACCGCAAAAAAGGCAGGAGGCGAAAGGCGAGAGCTGATCGATACAGGAACAGATAAACGATATGTGAAACGACGACGCGATGGCACTTTCAAAGAATCGGACGACGTCGGTAAATCACTGGCGGCAGATCGAAGGCGCAGAGCAAAGACCACGGTTAAGCGTGGTTTCGGCGACCAGGGCGATCAGCCGAAGAGGAAGTCTGCAAAGAAGCGGTAGGCCTTGGCACAGTACAGGTCCAGGACAGCGAGAGAATCCATTGGTGATCTCTCAGGTTGGGAAGGTGGGCTTGCCCCCGCTCTTCGTTGCGGAAATTCAATCGTGGAAAGGTGAACACCTTTAGTCACTCTGTGAAGTAGTTGAAGGTGCGGCTGGCATCGAGGACTTAGTTAATCCAGGAAGAGCGGGGGCAAGCCCACCTTCCTTACCTGAGAGTTCACAAAGGCTCTCTTACTTCCTGACAGCTTTCAAACAGCAACCTAGGTCGGAGAGTTGAAACTACGCTTTCGTAAGGAGTTCGATTGACGCAGCCTCGCAAGCACATCAAACTTGGAGTTGAGAAGTTACTTGAAGATCCAACGTTGCTCATAGGCGCCAACGTTGGTGTCATCTGTAATCAAGCGTCGGTAAATCATGGCTTTCAACATGTTGCCGACCTCTTTCATGAGCATCCGCAGGTAAACCTTCGTGCGCTCTTCGGACCGCAGCATGGGATCAGAGGTGATCTGCAGGACAACATGATAGAAACCGATCATGCGGTTGATGTTCAAACCGGCCTCCCCATTCATTCGCTCTACAGCGAGACTCGCGAACCAACCGAGGCGATGCTGAAAGATCTCGATGCTCTCGTCTTTGACATGCAGGACGTTGGCTGTCGCATCTATACCTTTGCCTATACGATGGCAAATTCGATGGTGGCAGCGCGCAAGTTTGGAAAGAAGGTCATAGTCTGTGATCGTCCAAACCCAATTAACGGCCAAGAAGTCGCCGGAAATGTGCTCCAACCTGAGCACGCGTCTTTCGTTGGTTTGTTTCCCATTCCGACCCGACACGGTATGACGCTTGGAGAAATGGCCCTAATGTTCAACGAACACTTTAAGATCGGGTGTGAACTGGAAATCGTAAGGATGGACAACTGGTCGAGAGACCTCTGGTATGACGAGACGGATGGACCGTGGGTTATGCCTTCGCCAAACATTCCCACGCTCGATTCGGCGACTGTATTTCCGGGGACGGTGCATTTCGAAGGTACACAGATTTCTGAAGGGCGGGGAACCACCCGGCCCTTCGAATTAGTAGGCGCGCCATACATAGACGCTGAAAAGTATGCGCAGGTCCTGAATGACAAAAGACTTGCGGGAGTTTACTTTCGCAGTTGCATGTTCCGTCCCACTTTTCAGAAGCATGGGAATGTTAGTTGTGGCGGAGTTCAAGTCCACGTGCTTGACCGGGATGAGTTTGAACCGGTTACGACAAGTCTCACGATGGTTAAAGTAGCTTATGAACTCTACCCGGAGGAGTTTCGCTGGAAAGAGCCGCCATATGAATACGTTTACGATAGAAATCCATTCGATGTGATAGCCGGCACTGCCGGGATAAGGGAGACGATTGAAGCGGGGGGCTCCCTTGAAGAGCTTCAGTCTGGCTGGCAGAAGGAGCTCGATGCGTTTAAGAAGGTGCGTGAGGAGTATCTTCTGTATTAGGACCTCGAGTGCGAAAGGCTTTTCCTTGGAGTGCGCCGCCTTGTCGGCGCTTTGGCCCGTAGCGGCCTGGCGCTACGCTCGGGGTAACAAGAATCGCTGCTGGTGGAAGTCTCTAGCGCCGCTTCGTTGCGACAAGTCGCAACCGGACAAAGCGCCGACAAGGCGGCGCACTCCAAGGAGGAGCCTCAAGCTGGGGATGTCGGTACTTAATGTGCGGCTTGAGAAGTCGGGATGCCGACCGTTAAGGTTAAGAATGAAGAGGGATTATAGCTTTGATGGACTTGCCGCCACTGCTAATGTACAACGTTAATGTGATTGTTGAGCTGAGCGAGCCATTGTAGGAGGGTAGATTGAGTAAGGTTGAACAAGGTCGTTTAGTTGATGAAGAGCGTGCGCCGGCACAGGCGTGGGCAATGGGGGCTGCTGCGTGGCTGCTTCCCGGTGCAGGCCATCTGCTTCAAGGGAAATGGGTGCGCGCGTTGCTTCTCGGCGGTGCCGTATGGATTTGCTTTCTGGCAGGGCTTTGGATGGGCGGCCATCTATTCGTCGTGAAGTCAGGTGAGCCGGGGTCATCGATGCTTTATCAACTACCCCCAATGATCGCTAATCTTGGCACAGGCTTGTTGTACATGGTCTCCTGGTTTATGGGCACGGGCTTTTCCGATGATCCTGTTAACGCAGCGCGAGCCACTTATGAATACGGCAACACGTTTCTGTTGGTCGCGGGGTTGCTGAACTATCTTTGCATGCTTGATGCTTTCGATATCTCAGCCGGGAGGAAGTCGTGACACATTTTCTGGTGATGACGTCCTTCGCGGCCTTAGCTGCGGTCGTGTTTGGTATCGTGGCGAAAGAAACGCAAAACGAGCGCGTGGTTTACGGCCTTAAAGTCTTTGTTGAGTTTATGGTGATTGGCCTGGCCTTGGGTTGGATCTTGTATTTTCTCCCGTTTTGATGTTGGCTAAGTCCAGAACTCGCGGTTGTTTCCATCATGCCAGTTGTAGAGACTGAAGCCCTCGTTTTACGCACCTATAACTTTGGAGAGGCGGACAAGATTGTCGTTTGCCTGACGCGTGCCGAGGGACTCGTCCGGGGAGTTGCAAAGGGCTGTCGAAAGCTAAAAAGTAGATTCGGCGCATCGCTCGAACCTTTCACTCTAGTCAAAATCAATTACTACCACAAAGAGAACCAGGAACTCGTTTCCCTGCGACAAGCCGATATTGTCAAGTCGCATTTTGACCTTTCCAGCGAGGCTGAGGTCCTGACCGGCCTGGCATACATGGGAGATTTGGTTACTGAGTTCTCAGCACCCTACCAGCCAAACGAGCTGCTCTTCCGCATGGTCACTGCTTGTCTTGAGGCTATCTCGGAATCCCAGGCCGACCTTCAAATCATTCTGAGATACTTCGAGGTCTGGCTACTGAAGCTCGAGGGTTATCTGCCGGATATTAAGCATTGCGGCGAGTGTCATCGGGTGTTCGATGATAAGGATGCGACTTTTATTGGGCCGGATCTGATGCTGCGTTGCGGGCAATGTAGCGCGGGAAAGGGAAGCGCCCTGTCGCGATCGCTACAGAAACAATTGCGGGCAACCCAAAGGCTGCCGCCATTCGTCTTTGCTAAAGAATCACGTGAAGTTCCGGCGAGGATCCATCGGGAAATGGCTGAGTTAACACATCAACTGATCGGCCGCGTACTCGAAAAACAACCCCGTTTGCGATCAACGTTTCAATAGGTGCCTGCAGTAAGACATGAGGCTATCCGCAGATTACGCCGATTACGCAGAATGGAGAGGGGCCATCGACGAACTGAAAACGGGAATCTACGTCAGCAATTATAGTCAAGGCGGCGGCGAATGAAGGGCGGCTCTTGTATTCTCTCAGGTTGCTCTCATAAGAAGTTAGTTTAAATGTTCAACGTCAGTAATGCTTAATCTCAGCAAGCTCATACCGAGATACGTCGCTCAGAGCGCCTTGCCATACGTGCTCCTGTCGTTGGTATTACTCACTGCCATTTTGTTCACTCAACAGTTTGGCCGATTCGCTGAGGTCGCGATCTATGCCGACGTACCGCTGGCGCTGGCCGGTGAGATCGCCGCGGCCCTCTTGCCGGGAGTGCTGGTGCTCTCATTGCCGGCGGCCGTTCTGGCAGGAGTGTTGATTGGTTATGCGCGGATGGGCAGCGACAGCGAAGTTGTGGCCATGCGGTCGGCAGGTGTGGGCACATGGTCTCTTTTGTGGCCGGCGCTGCTGCTCGGCTTGTTTGCTACGGTGGCGGCTACCTTTCTGCATTTGAATGAAGCACCGCACGCCGCGCGCGATTTACGAAGGGCACTGCTGCAGGGCGCGCTGAGAAAACTTGAATCGCCCGTCGAGCCTCGCACTTTCAACACGGAAATTCCCGGTTACATAATTTATGTTAGGGATGGCGACAAGAGTCAGGGCAGTTGGGCGCGGGTTTTTATCTCCGCCCAGCAACCGGATGGCTCTACCCGGGTTGTGACCGCCAGGTCGGGCCGAATTGATTCGTCGGGAGACAAAGCCGAACTTGTATTAAGTGATGCGGCGGCGTGGAAGATACCTGCAGAGCAGAGCACCGACCGTTCCTATGTGGTCGAACATCTGGAACAACTGCGGATCGCGATCGATACCGGCCGAGGTGCTTTACTGGACCGAATTAGTAAGGAACACCAGAAAGCCGAAGAGTTGGACTGGAATGATCTGCGACTGCAGGCGCAGTCAGCGTCGATTGAAGAGAGACGAGAAGCGGAGAGAACGCTGCATAGGAAACTTGCGCTCTCCGTGGCCCCCTTAGTTTTTGCGTTCTTCGGTGGCTTGTCGGGCCTGCGCATACGACGTGGAGGACGCGGCGCCGGTGTGTTGCTGGCGTTGGTGGTGGTTGTCCTTTACTACCTTATTTCTTTACTCGGCGAATCCATGGTCAGGACTAATACGCTGCCGGCGTTTGTGGGCCAATGGATCGCCACGGCTGTGATTGTTCTCCTGAGCCTTCTTCTTTCACGCTTTGGCGGTGTACCGAAACTTGGTTTACTCAGGCGCCGCTCGAAGAAAACACAAATCGTCAGTTCACAAGATACAGCCAGGGTGGTGAAACAACAGACGCTGGGCGCGGGACGTTCAGGCTTTCCCAGTTTGCTTGATACCAGTCTGTTCCAGACCCTTACAGCAAGTTTTATCCTCGCGTTTGTTTCACTTGTTTCCATTATTGCGATTTTTACTCTTTTCGAATTGTGGCGGTTTATCGGCAAGAACAATGTCGCGACATCAGTGGTTGTAAAGTATTTAGTCTATCTTCTTCCGCTTGTAGCTGTTGAGCTGTTTCCCGCCACGATGCTGATCACGGTGCTAATCACTTACGCACTGCTGGCACGGCGTAGTGAGGCTATTGCGTGGTGGGCCTCCGGTCAAAGCGTTTACCGGCTTATGATCCCGGGTTTGTTGTTTGCCGCAGCTGCGGCTGCTGGAACATGGCTGGTCCAGGAACAACTTATGCCATCGGCGAACGTAAGGCAGGAGGCTTTGCGAGCACAAATCAGGGGCGTAGAAGCGCGGGCAATCACTGGGACGGGCCGTCAGTGGTTGGCTTCGTCTCAAAGCGCGCGACTGTACTCCTATGAATTCGACGAGCAGCGCGGCGTTTTAAATGAACCAACGATTTATGATCTCGACCCCGAGAGTGGCCATTTGCAACGGGTCACGTTTGGAAAACTCGGCGTCTGGACTGCGCCTGACCAACTAGTTATCAACGACGCCGAAACTGTAGGCTTACAGGAAATGTCGGTTGATCGTAAGGCCGTGAAAGAGCTTCAACTAACGGGCGTGGACTCGCCGCAGGTGTTTCGACCGACAGTTGATAAGCCGTCGCAGCTAGGCGTGGCGGCCCTGAGCAGTTATCTGCAAGCAGCAAAACTACGGGGCGTAGACGTGTCGGCGCTGGCGGTTGCGCTACAGCGCAAATACGTCAACCCTCTGAGCGTGGTCGTGATGGCGTTTATTGGAATGCCTTTGGCGCTGTCGTTTGGTAGACGTGGGGCGATCGTGGCGCTTTGTACGGCAGTTGCAGTCAGTGTTCTTTATTGGGGGATCGGCGGCAGTTTTCAGCAGCTAGGCGGGCACGGACTGTTGCCGCCTGAGGTTGCGGCATGGTCCCCGCCGGTCATCTTTGCGGCGGCAGGGATCTACTTTCTTTCCCGCGTACGAACGTAGAGTAGGACAGGCATTCCTGCCTGTCACAGGTTCGGCAAAGAGGCTGTCCCAATCAAACAGGCCTCTGTCAGATCTGTGACAGGCAGGAATGCCTGTCCTACACTTTCGGGCTACTGCCCCAAGGCTGTTAGGTGCCGGTTTCCCAGCTCGAGATGTATTCGAGCTGTTCCGCTGTGAGCGTGTCGATGCCCAGGCCCAACGCTTGCAGCTTGAGGCTGGCAATCTCGGTGTCAACTTCAGCCGGCAGCAGGTGAACGCCGGGAGGGAGTTCGCCTTTTTTCTTCACCAGATACTCAACCGAGAGCGCCTGATTCGCGAAACTCATATCCATCACGCTGGCCGGATGGCCTTCCGCTGCCGCCAAATTAATCAGCCGGCCTTCTCCCAAAACCATAACGCGATTGCCGTTTGTCTTGAGTTTGTACTCTTCAACGAAAGGTCTGACTCGAGCGACATCTTCCGACATCTCTCGAAGTGCCACCAGGTTGAGCTCGAGATCGAAGTGGCCACTGTTACATACCAGCGCGCCGTCCTTCATGCGTTCGAAGTGTTGACCATCGATAACGTGCCGATTGCCCGTAACGGTAACAAAAATATCTCCAATCGGCGCGGCTTCGGAAATTGGCATTACACGAAAACCGTCCATCACCGCTTCAACAGCCTTGATGGGATCGACTTCGGTAACGATGACATTGGAGCCCATGCCGCGGGCCCTTAGCGCGACACCTTTTCCACACCATCCATAACCAACCACAACAACATTGCGGCCGGCCAGCAGAATGTTAGTCGCACGAATGATTCCATCGAGCGTCGATTGTCCGGTGCCGTAACGATTGTCGAAAAAGTGTTTGGTTTGCGCGTTGTTAACGGCGATAGAAGGGAAGGGCAGCACCCCGGCCGTCTCCATCGACTTAAGGCGCTGAATGCCCGTGGTCGTTTCTTCAGTTGAACCGATCACTTCCTTGATCTGGTCGGGACGCTCCTTCAGAAGAGTGGCAACCACGTCAGAACCGTCGTCAATAATGATGTCGGGATGGAAGTCTAGCGCGGTCCGTACATGTCGATTGTAAGTTTCAGTTGATTCGCCCTTGATTGCGTAAACCGGAATGCCCCAGTCGGAAACCAGCGAAGCAGCCACGTCGTCCTGTGTGGAAAGGGGATTGGAGGCGATCAAAATTGACTCGGCGCCGCCCGCCTGCAACGCGCGGGCAAGATTAGCCGTCTCCGTGGTGATGTGAGCGCAAGCGAGAAGTTTCACGCCCTTGAGCGGCTTTTCTTCGTTGAATCGTTCGCGAATCAAACGCAGCACGGGCATTTCCCGCTCGGCCCATTCAATTCTTTGCTTGCCTTGTGGCGCCAGCCCAATATCTTTTACGTCAAACTCCATCGAACGTGTAGCACTCATCAGTAGATAGTCCTTTTTATGAATGTATAGGGTGGCCGACATGCTTCAGTTTGTCGAAGCGGCCGACAAACTGAAGTGTGTCGAACATCGGATTAGATTCCTGCGGCGCTGCGAAGCGCTTCTGCTTTGTCGGTTTTTTCCCAACTAAAGCCATCGCGACCAAAATGGCCGTACGCGGCTGTTGCCTTGTAAATGGGGCGTCGGAGATCAAGCGATTCGATAATCCCATTCGGCGTTAGCTCAAAATGGTCGCGCACCAATTTGGCCAGGGCGCTCTCCGTAATTCGGCTGGTGCCGGCTGTCTCGACGTTTACGGATACCGGATCCGCAACACCGATGGCATAGGCCAACTGGACCTGGCAGCGATCGGCGAGACCCGCGGCCACAATGTTTTTGGCAACATAGCGCGCCATGTATGCGGCGGAGCGATCCACCTTCGTGGGATCCTTACCGGAAAAAGCGCCACCGCCGTGCGGCGCATAGCCACCGTAAGTGTCGACGATGATTTTCCGCCCGGTAAGACCGGCATCGCCTTGTGGGCCGCCGGTTACGAAGCGACCGGTTGGATTGATGTGATACTTGGTATCGTCATCCAGGAGCTCGTCAGGAACTGTATGCTTGATAACTTTTTCATGTATCTCGGCACGAAGTTGTTCGTTTGTCACATCCGGGCCGTGCTGCGATGAGATGACCACCGCCTCCACGCGAAACGGCCTGCCGTCGCGATACTCAATAGTGACTTGAGATTTGCCATCAGGACGCAGATAGGGAAGCTCGCCCGATTTGCGTACTTCCGAGAGGCGTCTGGCCAGCAAATGTGCCAATTGAATCGGCAGCGGCATCAACTCAGGCGTTTCATTGCATGCGAAACCAAACATCAAGCCCTGGTCACCAGCGCCGCCGGTGTCAACCCCCATGGCGATGTCGGGTGATTGCCGGTCAATTGCCGACAAGACACTGCACGTATCGCAATCGAAACCATACTTAGCCCGGGTGTAGCCGATTTCTCTGATCGCTTCGCGCGCGACGCGGCTGTAGTCGATGCGGGCCTCGGTGGTGATTTCACCGGCAATTACTACCAGGCCGGTCGTTACCAGGGTTTCGCAGGCCACGCGGGCTTTCGGATCTTCTGTCAGGGCAGCGTCCAAAACCGAGTCGGAAATTGCGTCGGATATCTTGTCTGGGTGGCCTTCAGTGACAGATTCGGAAGTGAATAGAAATCCTTGTTCGGTACTCAAGCAGACTCCTTCGATGAAGTGGGATAAAGGTTAAACTAGGCAAAAGACCGCGTAATGTAGCAGTCTGGCTTGAAGAGTGTCAAGGAAGGGGGGGGTGACAGGAAGGGGGGCTGACAGGAAGGGGGGTAGTCGTGCGTAGTATCCTAACCTAAGGAAGTTGTAGGGGCGTCCCTCCGTGGGCGCCCTCGAAACGCGACTCGGGGCGCCCACGGAGGGACGCCCTACTGTTGTTATCCGACGGGTGCCTTCAATTCAAACCAACTCAATCTTGAGCCGATCTAAAACCTCGCTGATGGGATTGGCTACGCCATAGCCCTCGATTCTCTGCAACTTATCACCGGTTGAGTTAGTTTCCGCGACGGCCCGAGGTTCCGGTGAAGTTTGCAGTAATTCCGGGACGTCGGAGGTGCCGGCAAAGATCAAACCGACTGCATGTTGTTTGGCATCCACCACCAGTGAACCGCTATCGCCTTTGGAAACGAATCTCGTAAACCTGGGCAAGGTGGGTTCGACCAGGAACTGATCCTGGAAGAAGGCCGACTGCCCGGTCCGGACGTACCTGATCCAAATATCCAGATAGATCGAGAAGATGCAGCCTTCGGTATAACCGGTAGTTCGGCCAAACTTCCGCACCGCTTCGCCAGGTTCGACGTCCTGCTTTGGCACGTAACCCTTGACCGACCCGATCAGAGGTATCAGCGGTTTGTGTGGCTGAGGTTTCCAGAGTTTCGCGATGGCAGCGTCGACGTGATTGGGTTCCTTCGTATCGCCATCAAACTTTAAGGCGGAAAAGTTTACGAGTGTGGCTATAGGCCGATTACTCGCCGGCTCACCGGGGCTCGGTTGCATGATCAGATCACGGTCATCAACTTGCGCTTTGCGCAGATCGGCAAAGACATGTGAATTGCTCAATAGATATATCTCTTTACGGCGCGAGAATTTACTCTTGCGCGTGCAAAAATATCCGATGGTTCCGCTCTGACCGGTAAGGTTAGTGTTGGCGCCACTGATTCCGCCAACTATTACTTCCTGACGTTGGCGAATGCCTTTGGAATATTGGTGCTCCCTGCCAACGGCGGCCAATCCTTTGGCAGACAAAAAACCCGCCATTGGCATCTGGATCCTGACGACAGGAACACCGCGGAAGACGGTGGGCAGGGGTGTTGTCCCGGCGCCTATCCACATCTCGTCGTTTGGATCAACGATAAAGACTTGAATGCAGTATTGGTTGGGGAATGCGAGCAACCCAATACCCACGGCATGGATGGTCCTCGAGAAGCCAGGCTGAAGGAAAGTCTGACTCAATTCGGTTTTGATTTTGACGACCCGCTTCAGTGCCTGGTTGTTGTTTCGGCGCGGCACCCTCCTCAATGATCGCGCCCGCCTGTACCTGCTCACGAAAAACCAGATTAGCCAGGCGACGGCCAGCGCTGCCACGACCCAGGTCACTGCATCGTAGTAGTGATAGGTGACGGTCCCGCCTCTACCATCCGAGCGGGACCATATCAGGTGTTTTTCAAAAGCGAACAAGATCATGTTCTGATCAAAGATCATCGATTGACCTCAAATCGTCAGTAGAGATCGGATGGCAGAACTCTTCTTGATTTACCGCCCCCCCTGTGCCAGCTTCGCCGCCGTCTTCCACGATCTTCGCAAAATCAAACTGAGTGCCGTTGGAGGGAGAGAGATAGCCGTAGTAGTCAGCCATGTCGCTGTAAACAGCATTGTCGCTGTAATCCATGTTTTTGATTTCGATCCTGAACGGCAGACCATCAATACGCTTGAGCGAATGCGTTTCTTCTTTGCCGCCGCCGCGAATAGTGAAACCGACTTCGTCACCCTCGATTTTGACACCGATGGTTTCACCAACGTTGCCGAAGACTTCTCGTTTCCGGTCGGTACCATTCGGATCTTTTTCAACCTTCTCGAAGAATACATTCGTATTAAGCTTGTGCGTGTAGAAAAGGCCATTGCCGAGATAGATTTTTGTTAGCGGGTAAGATGGTTTGCCGGCAGGACGTAACACGGTTTGGTCGTCCAGGGCGTTCATGTTTACGATCCAGCGAAAATCATTGAGATCGGGAGAATCGAGCCGGTTGAAGTTTCCTGGTTTGTAGACTTCGTAGCCATCAATCCCCGGCGCGCTCAGCGCCTTGATCTCAATCTGCACATCGTCCTTCGGAAGATTTTCGTAGGTGGCGATATCCTCATAGACGACGTTGTCATTACTTCCTTCTTTAAAAACCGGTTTTTGAATCTTGATGGTAAGCGTGTGCTTGTGGTCGCGGATGGCCGCGATTTCGCCTCGTTGACGGTCCTTATTGAAGCAGATAATGCCGAGACCGGTGAACCGGATAAGCGCGGTTGCGGAACTTTCGTTGAGGGACATAATTTTTCTCCTGTTTTAGAAGTTGACCAAAGCTTTCAATTTTGAGTGACGTTTGAGTAGTAAAACGTAACGGCGATTGATGAGAACTAAAGTTGGGCGCAAAACCATTGACCCAGGAACTTCTTACTACAGGCGAACCGCTTTTCTTTCGGCACCCTGGTACTTCCTTGGTTCCTATTCGAATTTTCACGGGCCCCCGTCACTCGGGGGTCGCCTTGGTTGCTATTCGGATTATCACGAGTTTCCCAAAACCTGACCCTGACAACAGCATTCTTACAACCGCCCACCAAGGAAATCTCAACCTGGATCTCACCCTGAGTATTCTTCCGCAACGAGGATCCGAGTGTCTGGAGGATGCGCTGCCTTTCACGACTCTTGTCGTCTTCGGAGCATTCCGACTTCTTCTCCTTAATCTCTGGAGACGGCGTAGGGGTCCACGTCTCGGTGACCCTTGGCGTCGGAGTCGGGGTCGGCGTGGGGGTCGGAGTTGGTGCTGGTGTAGGAGATGGTTTCAGAGTCGGAGTCGGAGTCGGAGTCGGAGTCGGAGTCGGCCGTGGGGTTGGAGTTGGCGTCGGCTTTGGAGTAGGCGTTGGAGTTGGTTTCGGAGTAGGCGTTGGAGTCGGTGTTGACGTAGGTCTATTTGGGCTGGGCGTGGGTGTCGCAGTAGGAGTCATCAGCGACCTGATGCCCGGAGTTGGTGTTGGGCTCGGTGTCGAAGCCGCGTCAACAGTCGGACCGGAAGTAATGGAATCATTAAAACCCGCCGCCGCCGTCGCCGGCGAAGGTCTGTTCACAGTAGCCTCTTCATTCTGCGGGTTAAGATAAATAAAGCTGTTGACGGCGGCTACGCACACGACCATGGTCGTTACCAACGTCGTCATCGCTCTCACCAGAACCCGTCGCCACTTCATTCTGCGCTGCTGTCTTCTGAGCGTCTTCTGGGTTTCTTCTATGACGCGCGTGCCCCTGGCCCAACTCTTACCGTTTGGAATCACGCGCACCAATGGCGTCCCGTCGGCAAGACAAAAGGCCAACGAATTGTCCGCTGAATACGCGCCGCATTTTAGGCAGATTCGCAACATCTCAGTAACTGGCGTATGCACCGAACAGCGAAAACGCTGCCCAGTAAAAAGGTGAACTCGTTTTGTCGTGGCCTAACAATTCAAGCTGCGCCTGGCGCAAGCTCTCGGCCGACGTCATTAGCTTCTCTTTGCGGTTACGATGAAATGCGATCATCAAGTCTTTGGTTGGTTCCGAATCAACCTTCCATTGACTCGCGACGACGACCGGCGATCCCAGCGCCAAGAGAGTTCGCGCGATGCCAATCGCCCCTTCGCTTTTGTTGTAACGTTCAAACCCCGTTTCACATGCCGACAACACCACCAGTTTCGCCTTCGGCAACTTGTATTGGCTGAGTTCTGATGTACGCAGATCGCCACCTGAAAAGAGAAGTTTTGAATTACCGGGTGATTGACGGTTGCTCACAAAATGCCCGGCGAAATGGACAACCTCAACCTTAGCAAAATTGCTGAGGAACGCTTCCCTGGTCGCTGCACCGCCGAGCAACTCAAGGGAAGGCTGATAGCTGCTTGCAACCACCTTCGCTTCTGCTTCGGCGCCTTGCAAGTCGGTCAAGTTCGGGTTGTCTTCACGGTCAAAAGCCGGATTGCCCACGCTTAGCAAACTCTCGTTTCTCATCTGGGCCTTCCGCCGCGCATTTTCAGTCGCCAGCACCAACACAGAGGCGCTCGGCGCATAAAACAAGGCATGGTCCTCCAGCAGAAACGTTCCTGCACGTGAAACCAGGGTGGCAAACGCGAGCTGGTGCAGCGATTTATCCGGGACAATGCAGAGCTGCTTTTCCGGAGCGAGGTTGGAGGGAATTAAGAGTTCATATAGTTCCTGTCCTGCCTGTCTGATCTCCGCCGGTGGTCCTTTCGTGAGGATCAAAGTCTGATAAGCATCGATTCTGGTCTCGAGATCCCCCGAAGTAATTTGTTTCTCGACTAAATCAAAGTTTGTTTTCGAAACGACCCAGATCCCTACTCTGTCCGAGAGCACAGCATATTGCAGGAACTGCACCTCATCAGGCAGGCGTGCCTGAATCTCCGTCAGCGACAGGGGCTGGGCAACCGGCCCAAAACTCCTCTCCACTTCGGTGATCGACTTGTCAGACTCTACAAAGTCCAACAATGAACGGGCCTTCGAGGTTTCGACGAAAGCAAACGCCCGATCGTTGTCATGCCGCTTTAGCGCGTTCGCAGTCGCCGCATCGAATACAGCCTGTTCATTCGTGAAGAATGCCTGACGCGAGGTGTCTTCGCGAATCGCCGCGCGATACTGTTCCGACAACTTGAGGACATTCTCAAGCTCGCCGGCAAAATCCTCTGACCGATCCAGTTGTTCGAAACAGAACAGCTTACCTTTGTGAATCTGATACGAGCGAACAGTAAGTTCCGGTAGCCGGCCGTAGAGCTCGAGTGCTCTGTCGTAATCCACCAAAGCTTGATTGCAATCTTTGGTCTTACTCTTCAGGTCCCCCAGCAAGAAATAAACGTCGCCAGTGACACGCGCGTTTTGCGAGTTGTCGGGGCGGCTGAGCGCGATCTGAATTGACTGGTGGGCGTAGTTCAAGGCCGTGTCAAAATCTTTTCTGCCCGCCGCTGCGTAGACCATATGCCGGAGAGTCGTAATAATCTGACTGTTCGCTCTGGCGTTGCCGGGTAAGTTTTCCTGGATGACCGTGAGACGTTCTCTAGCGAAACTCAAAGACGCTGAAAAGAAGTGCAACTTGAGTGAGATATCCGCAAGCCTTCCTTTTTCGCGCCAGTATTCGTTTCGGCCCTGATAGTAAAGTCCCTTGTCGGGGAGCAGTTTGCTTGCATAAAAAAGTGCCGGTTCCAGCTCACCGAGCTCGGAATAATTCTTGGCAATGGCCTCCTGCGCATGTTGGACCTCGAACGTATTCTTTCCGGCCTCTGCCAGACGCAAAGCGATCTTAAAGCTCCTGGTAGAAGCCGAAAGAGCGTTCTGAAGGTATTCGCTAATCCCCAGCCAATAATACGCCGTGGGCACAAGCACTTTGAATTTCCGGTTTTCGGCGGTCTCAATTATCGCCGTGAGACGTTGGCGGCCTTCGGTGATCTTGGCGACGTCTGGGAGCGATTGGCTGGCCCAAATCTCCGCAATGGCAGCTTCGCAAAGGTGATCGAGTTGCGTAAAAAGATCTCTGCTCTTTTCAAACTGTGCTCTGGCCTTTTCGAGATCGCTCTCAATGATTTTCAACCCGCCGGCAAAAGTATCTTTCGCCTTCATCAACGGTTGAATCTTGTCAGCCCCGACGTTCGTGTAGAAATTGGCGAATTCAAGGAAAAAAAAATCGGCGTTTTGCTCTTGCTCAAAACTGCCGATGAAAGTCAGTGCGTCCAGGCTCTCTTTGGCCTCCTCATCGCTGCCGCGCTGCTTAGCGATAAGGTATCGTCGCGAAAGTTGCAGCGGCACGGTAGTGAGGTTCAGATACCCTTTGGTTTCGTTATGAATTTTTTGGGCGCGCGCAAGCTCGCGACCGCGATAGGCAGCCATGAAGTCTGACAACACCTGCTCATCGCTCTTTAGCAAGACCTCGCCCTCAATCCGGCCCATGTTTTTCCGCGCCTCGTCCGCCCACGGCGACGACGGATCCTTCTGCAAATACAGCCTCCATGATTCTTTTGCCTCGCGCGGCAATCCGAACTCCTGCAAGGCAAGGGACTTGTTAAAGAGAGCCTCCAGGAAATTCCCGTCGAGTTCGGTCGCCTTGGTGAACTCTTCCAGACTGCGGGCCAGGTTTTCCAACTTATTTTCTTTGGACTCAGTTTTCGAGAGCTCGAAAAGGGCAACGCCCAGGTCGTTGTGGATCTGCGGATTTTGATTCGCGAATTTCAATGCGCTCTCAAGTTCTTTGACCGCGTCGCGATACTTCTGCTGCGTCAGGTAAAAAACCCCGAGCGCATGATGCGTCCGTGCATTTGAAGTCTTTTCAGTAGCCTCCAGCAGGTTGTTTTCGATCCGGCGCAAACGTTTCTGATCACCAGGCTCGGGCGCTCCACGCAACTGGGTCAATGGCGCATACCCAAATTCCGAGATGCGAGTTTCTGTCGGACGTGCCTGCTGGTAGATGGAGCGGAGTTCGGCGAGCTCGTCAGGATTACTTCTTCGGCTCCAGTAAACTGCGAACCCCACCACAACAATCAACAGTACCGCAAACGCGCCGACATACTTTGGCTGATGAAACCAGGCGGACAGGGAAGCAAAGAACGACGGCTCGTCTGCAGCCGGCTTTGGCTTTCGGGCTAATGCTCTTTCTCTTAGTCCCTGGGTCAACATAAGCTTGAAACGTCTTTCAGGGTTGCTTTCCAGCGTTTTGCGAAAACTGTCGGCATCTTCGTCGTCAAGCCGTCCGAACACATAGTCGTTGATGATGCCATCTTCCTCGAGTGCGACCTGCGAACAATACTCTTCATCGGTGAACAGAAGCTCCTCGATCCCCTCGAGCGTGGTTTCATCCGAAACTCGCCCCAGGAGGTATTCGCGGACCTTCTCTTCACTCTTCAACTCGTCCATCTTGCCGCCCCACTTTAGCGTGGCATTCCGACGCTTTATGTAACGCTCTTCTACTCAAAACTAAAAATGATCCACGAAAGAGCACGAAGCCGCACGAAACTAGCCCTTGTTCGAGTTATCTCGTCTGACTTCGTGGATGGGTCCGCCCCCAAAGATTGAACCCTTTTTCAATATCCGCTAGGTCATACATTCCTGGACACAAGTCTTCAGCTTCTGCTTGGTCCTCATAACGCGCATGCGCAAAGCAGTCTGCGTCAGCTTCAGGCTTTCAGAGATGCGCCGGTGCAATTCAATCTTCGCCAGTTTTGCTTCCGAAAAATAATCAAGGAGGAGGCATCGAGTGTCAGGGGGAAGCTCCTCCAGACATTTATCCAAACACTCATCCGAAAAACTCGGTTCCTCGGGGTCCTTCGCGGCAATTCTCAGCTCTTCGATATCCACGTGCGGACGCTCTTTCCGTAACGACTCGCGATAAACGTTCTTGGCTACGCCGTAGCAATAAGCGATTTTGTTTTCGATTAGTTCTTCTGAGCTTTTCAGGATCACGCGGTTAATAGTTTCATCCGCCAATTCATCGGCAAAGGTGCAGTGACGCTGCGAAAAGAAAGTGCACAAGCGAAACCGGAGTCGCTCATACTCCTCGCCCGCGCTGTCGCGGTCAGGACTAAGCCACTCGAGAAAGCTGGCAAACTTTTCCCGTGTTACTTCCTTTTTTTTCTTTGAATCCGGCAATCGTTGGAGGCTCCGATCCGGTAGCTGGCACGTTCGTCGATAGGATAACGCAATTGTCATCCAAGACCCTACAAGATTTCGTCACTTAGAGGTGAGGAGCCCGAACCGGTGAGGATTCGGGCTCTTGCGGCTCATGCGCCGGGAAGTTCGCTAACACACCGCGGTTTCGAGTGTTGTTTCAAGGTCGAAGAATTCAACCTCTTGCCTAGCGGGGAGTTGGCGTGGGAGTAGCTCCAGGAGTGAAAACGTAACCCTTCATGTCTTTTTGGTCGATGGGTACTCCTATTATGTTTCCATAATTAAGGATTCTTCCCGGTCCTCGTCCCTTGTTCGGAAGCGCGTTTACGGTGTTTTCAACCCAGGTTGTTAAGGCCGTCCTTAAGGCCACGGGGTCAGTAATTTGCGGCGGGCAACAGGTTTCAGTGTCAGTTACTGTTCCTTCAAACCACGATCGCCCGTTAAATATTCCCTGGCCTTCCAGTTTTACGTATAACAGGAGCGACCCATGAGAGACACTTAGTGATTGTGAGTAAGAAGCATAGTTGTTCGTAAATTGCTTCAGGTTTGCGACTATATCAATCTTATACTTATCAAGAATGTTCATGTTGAGCACCAGGTTTTTTACGTCTTCATAAGTTTGTTGATATTGGTTGGAGGTAACGAAACTGTACCCAGCCGGAGCAGCTGTTAAATGATACGAAGCGCCACGGGCCGAAAGGACGGTCAGTTTGTGCGACGAAATAACCCAACAAGTTAAGGGGGGAGAATAAGGTGTAGTGCTCTCATGAGTGACCTTACCTTTTTTAGCAGCTTGCTCTTCTTTACGAAACGGATTGAAGACATCCTGGGTCCTTGTATCTCCGACATTACAGCAACTCGGGCCGCTAGTCCTTAAATTGGATTGGGAGGGCAACTTGGGAAACTTCATACCCTTGACGATAAGAGTGTTGTTCCTAATTGCCTGCAAATCCGGATCCTGATTGACCTGAAGTGTATTTGCTCCCTGGGCGAAAGCAATGCTGCTAAAGCCGCACAGAAAAACCGCGATTGAGACTATCCCTATCAATGTATTTAGCACGACTTTCATTTTCTTTCTCCTTGCGTTTGAGGGTTGATGAGGGTTAAGGACTAAACGAGGTGGTCCACTGTTGAGTTCTTAAGATACTTCCTTCCTGAATCTTTGAGTCACCGAGTCCGGGTCCGAATTCATGCTTGCATCTGTGAGTGACCTTCTCCGGTGAAACGTAACGGTGCCCACGTTGCCTGCTCAGCATGCTTTCATGCCTACATCTGTGAGTGACGCTTTACCGGAGAAACGTAACGCGATCCGCACTGTTCTGGTGCCTACCGGTTCTTGAAAATGCCTAATCCAAAAGTGTGGTACTCAACAGGTACAGACGCTGGTTGATCCAGACTTTGAAACTCGTAGGTAACTGCTTGTGTTTTCGTGCCTATGACCAACGGGCGTAGAGGAGCCCAAGCCGGTGAGGGGCTTGGGCTCTTGGTTGGGTGAGGACAGTAATTCTTCGTTACGCCATCGAAGACAAATGCGCGCGCACTCTCACCAATGGTGGCGAGAGAATTCGCCGCCAATCCTGAGCTAGTTCCGGGGTCGCTGTATCGGGATCCCGGAACCGTCCCCGACGGGGTATCCGCACTCGGGCAGCACGATGCACACATTTACGGAGCAGCAGTCCTTCATATCTTCCGTGTGCATACTGACGCGGAAGCAGAGTCGGCCGGGTTTCGCGCCCTTGATTGTTAACAACGGCGTGGTGAAGCTCTGTCCGGGCGCCAGGGTGACCGCAAAATAAGTCTGCGACATCGTCACACCTGCCGGCGGATAAAGGTAAATGTTCTTGATGGTATTTGGGCTCGTGTTAACGATGGTGACAGTGCCCGTGTAGGACCCCTTCGGATCACACGCGAACTTGCCAGTTGCCGTCGCGCAGCAATCCGGCAACACCGGGCACACTTTGACCGTGCAGCATGGTCCATCTTTGGTCATCAGGGTGACGAAGAAGCACGGCGGTATTCTCGGCTTTACGTTTCCTATATCCACTGTAATGGTGGTGGATTGGCCGTTAGGCAAGGGAGTCGTAAGGGGAAAAGTCTGATCGCTAAGGACCAACCCGCTGCCGGTGGGCGGCGTCAAGAGAATCTCGGTCACGTCCTTACCGGAGTTGTTAGTGACGCTGAAGGTGTATGTGTAGCCGCCGGAGCCGTCCATCTTGCAGACGGCTTCGCGACCTTCAATGGTGGCGCAGCTTGAGGTCTGTGGACATGCATTGTCCTTGAAGCAAAAGTTGTCATAACCAACCTCTTCCGCGGGATTGGCGGTGAAGTCAATCCCGAACTGAACGTCAGTAACGTTTGCCAGTAGGCTGTTCCAACTGGAATTGGGAGCGTTGTCAGCCATCAGCCATGTTCCGTTGGCGTCGCTCGGTAGATTGGAGTTTGCGAGGAGCGTAACGGGTGCGCAGATGTGATGCCAGCCGGGATTGGATCCGCCATCTTCGGTGATAAAAGTATTGGCCCTATACACGGCGCGGAGCGGCAGGTTTCCTCCTGGTCCATCCGGATCTGATATGAGAATCAACTGCGGGCGGATGGGACGGAATGTATTCGGCGGGCAAGCGCCTGACGTCGTGGTACATAAATGGTCGTCGCCAATGTGGCCGCCGTCCAGCCCGTCGATGAAGAGTCTGACGTCGAAGCAAAGTGCGCCACAGCCTTTCTCAGCCAGCTTGGTCCAATCGCCGCGATATTCAGGGCTGGCACTGATCCAGGATGAGCCGGATTTGTCGGTGGCATGAAAATAAAGATCAGAAGGCTGTCCGGACGCCCCAGGATTTTTGATTTCCACTTTCACTTGAGACCCGCCGTTACCCCACCCGTGTAGCGAATTATCATTAAAGTCTGTGCAGAAAGGTTCGACAATTTTTATCGTTTGGGCAATTCCCGATCGAATTGCCGACTGCACTCGTGGGGAGGTAATAAGCAGGGCAGGAATCACAATCAGACTGAAACCAATGAGAAAGCAGGTTCTGCGAAGGTGTTTCTTAAGAGTCTGCGAGCAAGCCGGTTGAACGCGTCTGGCCGTTGGAGTCGTCGCGTTCTGCGACGCGGAGGAAGCGTTTAGACGCAAAGTTTTCATGGTCTTTTCCTTTCAGTCGATAGTCAATAGGCTGTACTTAAGTTTGTTGAGTCTTGATGCGGCGGCGAGGAATTCGCCGCCGCCAGTCCTGAACTAGTTCCGGGGCCGTATCGGGATCCCGGAACCGTCGCCGACCGGATACCCGCACTCAGGTAGCACGATGCATACGTCGACGCTGCAGCAGTCCTTCATATCTTCCGTGTGCATACTGACGCGGAAGCAGAGTTTGCCGGGTTTCGCGCCCTTGATGGTTATCAGCGGCGTCGTGAAGCTCTGACCAGGCGCCAGCGTGACGGCAAAATAGGTTTGCGACATCGTCACACCTGCCGGCGGATAAAGGTAAATGTTCTTGATGGTATTTGGGCTCGTGTTAACGATGGTGACAGTGCCCGTGTAGGACCCCTTCGGATCACACGCGAACTTGCCAGTTGCCGTCGCGCAGCAATCCGGCAACACCGGGCACACTTTGACCGTGCAGCATGGTCCATCTTTGGTCATCAGCGTGACAAAGAAGCACGGCGGAGTTCCCGGTTTTACGTTTCCTATGTCCACCGTGATCGTGGTGGATTGGCCGTTAGGCAAGGGAGTCGTAAGGGGGAAAGTCTGATCGCTAAGGACCAATCCGCCGCCAACGGACGGCGTCAGGAGAATCTGGATAACGTCCTTACCGGAGTTGTTAGTGACGCTGAAGGTGTATGTGTAGCCGCCTGAACCGTCCATCTTGCAGACAGCTTCTCGGGCAGTAACGGTCGCGCATTCCCGGGTGTCGTCGCGCTTCTTACAATTGAGGAAGTCCTTTTCAATACTCTGCCCAGGCGCGACGGTTACCGCATAGGTTCCCGGAAGTCCAGGCATTGTTTGGGTCCAACCGGTTTGCGGGCTTTCAGAAATCGTGTAGGTTCCCGGAACGAGGTTGAAGGAATAGAATCCGTTTGCATCGGTGACCGTGGAGCCCGATGGACCGGACCCGTTGTTTGTCGCCGCGATTACCCATCCAGCCAGGCCTGGCTCGTTAGCGTCAATCTTGCCGTTGCAATTGAGGTCGTTTATTTTTCTGCCGGTTAACTTGCCAACCTCTTGATGTTTCTTACAGTTGAGGAAGTCCTTTTCAATACTTTGCCCAGGGATGATGGTCACTGAGTAGGTTCCTGGGGCTCCAGGGAATGTTTGTGTCCAACCGGTTATCGGGCTCTCAGAAATCGTGTAGGTTCCCGCAACGAGGTTGAAGGAATAGAATCCGCTTGCATCGGTAACCGTGGATCCCGATGGACCACCACTATTGTTTGTTGCCGCGATTACCCATCCAGCCAGGCCAGGCTCGTTTGCCTCAACCTTGCCGTTGCAATTGAGGTCGTTTATTTTTCTCCCAGTTAACTTGCCAACCTCCACATTTTGTTTGCAGTTGGCAAAGTCCTTCCGAATAGTCTCGCCAAAAGTAAGGTTCGGCACCCCTCCGCCCGTGACCGTGACTGTATGAGTCGCGGGGTTAGCGGGCATCGACTGCGTCCATCCGGACTGTGAGGTTTCAGAGATCGTATAGGTGCCAGCAGGAACACTATTGAAGGAATAGAATCCAGTTGCATCCGTAACAGTGGTTAAGGTCGCGCCCGTGCCGGTGTTTTTAAGAGTGATTGTCCATCCGGAAAGGCCGGGCTCGTTGTCATTCTTCCCGTTGCAATTTAGATCGTTTACTTTCTGGCCCATTATCCTGGCGACACCGAGGCCCGGTCCGTCGGTGAGCCAGGGAGTGGGAGTTGGAGTCGGTGTTGGCGACACTTCGTGGAATGGCGTTGCTGTAGGCGTGGGTACAGGCGTCGCAGCTGTCACCGTGAGGTGAACCGGCAGTATTTGGTTATCCTGACTGCATCCCTCTTCCTCGCCGCAAGTCTCACACTTAACTGCGACTGAACCGCGATAGTCGCCGGGTCGCATTCCAATCGTGTTAAAGACGACACCCAACTCCTGGTCGGAACGACCTGACACCTTGACGGTAGGCGACGCAGGCAATTGCAGGTAAGGAACGTCACTCGGTACGAGCGTAAAGGAGTGTGTCTGCTTGCAATGATTGCGGATCGTAATCTTGCTCCGGGCCATAACGTTAGTGTCCAGGCTACCCGGCCAGGCGGGCTTATTCGTCGCGCCCTGTTTCGCCGAAGCAAACTCCATGAAAGCAACCAGGACTACGAGAAGCACGCTGCAGACTAAGAAAGAGAAGAATATACGACGACTGCTGGGTGACATTTGCGTTACCTATTTAGGTAGCCGGGGTGCCATGTCTTGCTACCAAGAGTGCCTTTCACACCCGTTGAGGTGAAGTAACAGTTTAGTGAGAGAAGCCTTGCATCATCGGCGTTCGAATATCCGCGATCGTTGAGATTTAACGAATTCCCTCAAGCTCGAGTCCTCCGGAAAGTTGATACCCGCCTCATGGGTCAGCGGGTATCAAGACCTAAAGGTGATTAACGTCGGTCGGAAACCCGACAGTCAGGCAAAACGATGCAGTGCTGACCCTTACAACAGCTCTCCATGTTTGCGGTATGGAGACTGATGTCGAAGCAAAGCTTGTCTCCTGGCTTTCCGCCCTTGATAGTTACCTTGGTCGTGAAGGTCTCACCCGGTTTCAATGACACCTGGAAATAGTTTGGCGTCATGGTCACACCCGGAGGCGGATAGAGATAGATGTGCTCGATCGTGTTCACGCCGGTGTTAACGATGGACAGCGTGTGGGTATAGGTTCCGTCCTGGTTACACTCGATGCTTTCGTCCCTGGCGATACCGCAACAATCAGGAAGCACCGGGCAAACGCGCGTAGTGCAACACTCTCCATCTGTGGTCATGAGCGTCACATAAAAGCAGGCCTGCTGTTGTGGCTGTCCGCCGGTGATTGTCACCTGGAACGTGAGCGAGGCGCCGATGGCCATCCCACCAGCAGGAAGCTGTGGTTGTTTCGGGTTGAGAGTGATACCGCTTCCCGGTACGGGCGTGAGAAGTACATCAGTAACGACGAGACCGGTGTTGTTGGTGACGGTGAAGGTATAGAGATAGCCGCCCGTGCCGTCGGCCTTGCAGGAGATTTCGTTGGTTTTCACGGGACATGATTCTGTTGGCGGCGGGCAACCAATCACCTCGAGTTGTTGATTGATATTAGTAACGTCCAGATTCAAGACATTCGAGAAGTTGTCTTTAGTGTTTTTGTAGACTCCGCAATCGCCCTTCGCCTTCACGCTCACGGAAATCTGGCAGTTGTGCTTACCCGAGCCGTCCGCATTCGGACCAACGAGTTGGCCTCCGGTCAACGTTACCGTGCGACCATCGGTAGAAGTAGTAACGTTGCCACCGCATCCATTGGCAATGACGCTGACTATCTGGAGTCCGGCCGGTAACTTATCGGAAAAAGCGATGCCGGATTGTTTCGGATCGCTGTTGGTGTTAGTGACGTTGAAAGTGAGCGTCGAGGTTCCGTTCTGGCCGATTTGCACAGGGTCAAACGCCTTCGTCAGCGTCGGGGTGAGTACCTGAATGTTCTCCTCGGATTCCAAGAAGTGCGCCAAATCGCCTTGAAAATAGAAGTTTCCAACGGGCAGGAAAGAACCCACTGCAACGTTGGGATAACTACCCCCAGCCTGGGGAGCCAGCGCATGTACCACAAACGACACCGGGTGGTGGTTAGGTTGTAATATGCCGTAGGCGACATCTATCTGGTTGCCGCTGGTTACGTTTGGTGGAGTGGTACAGTCCGTGGGCAGCGGTGTGCAGGCCGAAACTTGAGTGCCACTTACCAGAGTTAATGGCGCCAGGATTGTGTCGTGGAGTTCGAATGAGCTTACTGGATCTTCACCAATGTTTTCGACTGTGATGGTGTAATCGATAGGCTGACCGGGTCCAAAACTATTCGCATTCGCCGTCTTGGTGACGATCAAATTGCGACACAGAGGCAGCAGAGTTTCCACGAAGCTGTAGAAGTTCGGCGCACTCGCCCCGTTCTCATTGAAGTTGTTGGGATCCATGTATGCTGAATTGACGATTTGCGGGTTGTCTGCTCCCTGGCAGTGCGGATTGCTGTCCTTGGGCTGTTGCGCAGTTACGGTGACCTGGCACTTGAGAGTTGAGCCCGGCCCAAACGTCAGATGTTCGTTGATGAGCCTAATGCCACGCCAGCCTACCGGTTGAAAGGTGGCGTTAGCTCCCACAACGTTTGCGGGGTGTCCGGCGGGCAGAGTGACGGTACCTGCGGTAACGCTACAGGAAGAGACTGAGCTGACAGAGAAGGTTCCATAGCGATTACTCTTAATCGAGAAGACGTCGCGGACGAAAATGTCCATCTGGGATGCAGAGAGGTTTTGGTAGATCACCTCATACGAATGGGGTTGACCGAAGACAATCGGCCCGGGAGTGACGTTATTTTTTTGTACTTTGAGATTACATAACCCATCGAATTCGCTCAGGTTAGTGTTTACCTGTGATGCTGATGCTGCCGAGCTGCCTCCGATGCGATTGACGATCAAATCAGCGCGGGAGTCAGTTTCACAGATGGGCTGGTAGACCACTATGTACTCAATGACGGCCCTTTGAGTCGTGCTCAAGACCGGGACCGTAGCGGTCGCGGTCCACAGGGTGAACCATTGACCATCGGCGTTTACCACCGCAGGCGTAAGAACAGGGGTGGTGAGACTGGTGCAACCAGTGCAAGATGGACTGGAAGTTACGGTTGCCGTGAACGCGGGGGTACCGGCGAATTTGATGATTTGGTCAGTAAGAGGAATTACGACGGATACGCCTGTCGGGTTACTGATTTCAATGCGGTACTTCACCGGCGTATTCCAGTTAGCGTTGCTGATCTGCGCGCCCGAGATCACGTCCCTTTGGGTCTTGGACATGGAGGCGATTGCGCCGCCGCCGCCGCAAGGAGTAGTGAGTCCGGTGTTAATGTTCGTACTGACCTGGCTCGACGCGACCGAAGGAAACGTGTTGTTCGAGGAGTCGAGAAACGCCTGGTTGAAAAACTGTGCGGTTGCGCTTCCGCAGGTTACGGTGCGGGAAACTGTAACGTCGAACTCGATCTTGTAAGAGGAATTGCCGGGCAGAGATCCCGCATTGTTTGCTGCCGGGCCGCCAACCGCGTTGTAGGGAAACTGAATCGTTGACGTGTTGTTGGCTACCGGGGCCGGCGAGTCAGGACAAACGGCTCCGTTACTTGGGGTACACCATGTGGAAGGAAAACTCACCGTCCAGTTCAAGGGGATAGAATTGCCAAACATGACATCGCGCAAACCCGCGATTCCTCCTAGGTACACGTCGGTCGCCGTTGTATTGGCCACAGTGACCGTGTAGTGCATCGTCGCACTTGGCGAAAGCGTCGCCGAAGTTGGAGTCACTGACTTCGTTACCGCAATATTCGGAAACGCGCCGGTGGGTGGGACAAAAACAGAGTCAGTCGCTTTGTTGGTGGGGTTGGGGCTGTTAGGGTCGGGGCTTACAGCTAAAGGATTGCCGCTGTCATCCTTGGCACTCGCAACCGCGGTGTTGTCCTTCGATCCTGAGGTCGTAAAGTATCCGACTACCCGAATCTCCACTTGGCCGCCGTTAGGCATGAAGAATGGACCAAATGGTGAAGGCCCGATCGCGCCGCTCGGGCCGGTAGCTCCGAAAGAGGTCGTGTACGTGGCGCTGACGAACACAAATCCGGTAGGAAACGTGTCGGCTACAGTGATGTGTGAGTTTGCAGTGCCCGAGTTACCGACTCTAATTACATAGGTAATAGGGACGCCAATCTGCCAAGTTGCCTGGCTCTGGTTTGGTTCGTGGTGCTTGTTTACGGTAAGCAGCGGGTTGCCGTCGGGTTGACTAGCAGTGCTCCATTTCGCCCTACCTCCACCCGCCAGCAGCATCGATCCGATGACGTTCATCTCGACGGTCAGCTCATCATCCTTACCGTTATAAGATTTGCTCTTTAGTCCGCTGGCATCAAACGTGTCGGTAATGCGCTTGCCGCTTGCTTCAATCAGGGATGAATCAATAAGTTCATTAAAGCGAAGATTTTTGAGTTTGCTCGTGACGCGCAGACTATGGGTGCCGGCGTTGTTGATTGAGAGTAATGAGCTAGTTGTCTCGTTGGTCTCAACTCGCCTGACGGCGTGGGCCGTTTCCCAGGGGTTAGAACTAAGAGCCAGGAACATAAAGCTCAGGACAAGAAAGATGAGGACGACCACTCGTGCCAAATGATGGGTTTTCACTGAGGACTGCTTCATTTCCAATCTCCTTTTCCGTTGCTTGTAAGGCTGATCGCAACCGCGACCGACTGCCGACACGAATTCGTGTTGGCCATCTGTGAGTGCTCTTGTTCGAAGAAACGTAACGATGGCGCTGGGTCTCAACGCTTTGAGCGTCTTGATTTGAACTGGAAATCGCTGGTTACAAATCTGAGTTTCGAGGGCGAAGTAGGATCGACAGTTTGCTGGAGCCGTGAGTGCCAGCCTTGGGTGCGTGGTCATACGACGGAAGTCCCAGGCGAATCAGACCTGGGACTTCTGTAACGAGATTCTCCGACGCGATATGCGCCGGAATTATCTCGACTTGACGATTTCATTCGTGCAGGTACGATTTCATTCGTGCAAGTCCCGGTCAGCCGGGCATTCACGAACATTCCCGAGGGCCTGCAAGGATCATTCTTCACTTTGACGTCGAATGTACGTTGGAAATTGATTCACTTGTCGCAAGTTTCTAGTCGCAAGTCTTTACATGCCAACCGGCGCCCGCATACTCCATACATTCTTGCTTTTCATGATCCTCACACTCTGCTTTAGTAGTGTAATTTGTAGGATTCGCAGTCAGGCACTTCCGAGTGAGTTTTGCATTAACACTGAGGCCGGAAGGTCCGCCCTCGTTCTTCACTTCAAAAGTCAGCGTGTGTGTGCCGGCTAAAATGCCCGTGACAGTCAATGGCTGGCCAGGCGTCTTGAAGCAGTAGGGCGTAGGACATGAGGTAACCGGGTTGCCGTCAAAGGTGACGTTAGCACCATTGTCAGCAGCGAACGTGCCATCGAGTCGCACCTCACTCGGTATTCCGCACTTTGGAACATTGAACTGTACGGTGTACTTGACAATTCCCACGGCGACGTTGGCGCTCGGAGTGGGTGCAGCCACCGGCTGAATCCATTTGGCCGGACCTAGGTTGGTCGCCCAGCCAGGGTATGGCGGAGTAATGTAGGCCGCTCCTCCATTTACTTTCCACAGAGGATCTATCGGACCGCCCTGTCCAGTGCTTAGGTTGAGTTGAGACACTCTGCCGCGTCCACAGCAGAGCAGGGACGGTGATCGCGATTCCACTTGCAGCGCCGGCTCAATTTTGATCTCACGCCGTTCCTGAGCCAAACTAAAGGATGTCAGGACTGTCAGAGCGACAAGAGCCAGAGCCAGTGTTAGTGTTTTCTTCATCGGGTTTCTCCTTTTATTTTGAGTGGTCAATGGACGAGGACCTTGCTTCGGTCTCGTGCTTGCATTTGTGAGTGAATTTTCCAGGTGAAACATAACGCTGCCAGGAAACGATCACAGAATTCCTTGTGTTTGATCAGTGCTGGAGATGATGGACTGAGAACTCGCGGGTGAAGGAAACGTAGTCGAAGCCCTTTGGAACCGACTTAACCAACTGTGTTGACAGTGGTGGACCATCGCCATGCTCCCCCAGTCAAGACAAACCGGTTGGTGGTGGAACCTACTTTTGGCCTTACCTTATCGCGAGAAGCATTTTTCTGCGCAGAGCGTCTTGGCTTCCGAAGAAGCCTCTATTAGAAGGTGGCGATGCGGTAGGATGGTGGGCCACAGGACACGGCATAAGAGGCAATTCGGACGCGGAGCGGTCTGATGTTTCTGTGAGCTGTGTTTCGAACCGCTAACTGCTGGTGTATGCGTTGCGCTTAACATGATCCTCGTCTCCTCGAAAATAGATTTGCACGAGCCGTGTTTCCGTTCGTGCTTTCATCTTTGAGTGAGTTTTACAAAAGAGACGTAACAACCAAGACCGCTTAGTCATCGGAGTGGTGTAGTGCATCTCTTGGAGGGAAGGAGGGATTAGCAGAACAGCGGGGCTACCCCGCCGGGATCCCTCCTCCCTCCCGGTCTTGGTTTCGGAAGTCGAACTCAGTAGGTTCTGATGCCGATGGGATTCTTTCAGGCAATCCAGTCTGTCCGAGAGAGCATTTCAGAGACGTAAATCTTCAGACAAACTGTGACGCTCAACAACTAATACGCGTATTAACGCTGAGATTAACCGATGGATAAAAACGAAGTATTGAAGTGGCTTGAGCGAAAGGGAAGCAGGCGCTACGTCGAGGGGATGGCTCGATATGGCATTCAGACTGACCGGCGCGTGTTTGGTGTGTCGATGGGGACGATGCAGTCACTAGCGAAGAAGTTGGGGAAAGACCATGCCCTCGCTATCGACTTGTGGAAGAGCGGCTCATATGAAGGGCAAATGCTGGCCGCGCTTGTGGATGATCCGGGAAGTGTAACGCGGCGGCAAATGAATGCGTGGGCTGCCGACTTCGACAACTGGGCCACGTGCGATACGGCCTGCTTCCACTTGTTCGACCGGACACCGTTTGCATGGGAGAAGGCGGCCCAGTGGTCAACCTCACCTCGCGAGTTTGTTAAGCGCGCCGCGTTCGCGCTGATGGCCAGCCTGACAGTGCATGATAAAGCCGCTCCCGACTCGCAGTTTCTGGCGTTGTTGCCCCTCATCGAGAAGGGCGCGCACGACGAGCGCAACTTCGTGAAGAAGGCCGTGAACTGGGCCCTTCGGAGTATCGGGAAGCGCAGTCTGGCGCTCAACGCCGCCGCCGTGGCGTCGGCCCGGCGACTGGCCCAGTCTGAGGAAGCAGCTTGCCGATGGGTCGGTAAGGACGCGCTGCGAGAGTTGACGAGTCCGAAGGTGCAAGCGCGGCTGAGTCGTCGAGCCGGGTGAGCGCCAGCGACGAAGCGATAGAGACTATGTGAAAACTTTCAGGCGTCTTAGCTGTCTCTCAGGTAAGGAAGGTGGGCTTGCCCCCGCTCTTCGTTTATTACCTCGGGTCCATGAAAAGAAACTGGCATCTTTGGTTTTCTCGAGGTCGGGAAGGACGGCTTGCCTCCGCTCATTCGGTACGCACTATGATCATCTTTCCATTGCCATGGCTCGTAAATGGTCCAACCTCAATATTCCTGGCGCCCTGCACTTCGTAACAGGCAATGTCTGTAACCGCATTCCAATTTTCAGAGACGAACGCTACTGCCGGGAGTTCTTCAAGGTCTGCAACGAGTTAAGAAATGATTGGCCAGCCAAGCTGATAGCCTACGTGTTAATGCCGGACCACTTTCACATGATTGCCAATCCCAAAGATGGAGATATTAAGGGATTTTCCGGCGCGCTGAAGAGCAAGTTAGCCAGGTCGATCAGCGAGTTGACAGGCGATCTATTCTTGCTACCAAGACCAGGAGCCGATGGCTCAATCCATCAAGTCTGGCAGGAGAGCTTTAAAGCCATGCCCCTGTGGAGCGCTTGGATGATTTGGCAGAAGATCAATTACATTCATGCGAATCCAGTCAAAGCGGGATTGGTGGCTTCGACGAAGGACTATCGGTGGTCCAGCTTTGGTGTGTTCTATTTAGGGTCTGAGGAACCCATGGCTGTCGATCAAGACTGGTGGTGGCCCGATGACTCCATGAAACTTTCAAAAGCAATGAAGGAACGTGGGTGGAGGACTTATCACAAGCGGTCTTCTGGTGAGTAGAAGAGCGGGGGCAAGCCACCCTTCCCAACCTCGAGATCACTACACTTGCTTTTTGCTGTGATCGATTAAGCTACCGACCAAAGAGGGGCAAGCCACCCTTCTTTCAATGTGTCTACCATGTCTCCGAACAGGGGTTCACCACCGGTCTATACTCCTTCCCAACCTGAGAGTTTTCACACGGTCGCAGCGGTGGAACAAACCAGTGAAATTCACCTTCGTTTCGGAATCGGCAGGAGCATTGAGACTTGTTTCCGATAGTCTTCATATGCCGTTCCGTGAATGCTCACTATGTCGCGCTCCTCAAGCTGAATAGCGATCAGAATGTAAGCGGTTGTCGCCGCAGCGAAGACCAGATGCCCGACGGTCATGTAAGGCGTGGCCCAGAAAGCCATAATGAAACCCAACATGATCGGGTGGCGCACAATCTTGTAAAGAAAGGGCGTCCTGAAGCCCAACTCGGAATACTTCTCTCCACGCTGGTACAGGTAAACCTGCCGCAAGCCAAAGAGATCGAAGTGGTTGATGAGAAATGTGCCTACCAGCACCGTGGCCCAGCCCAGAAAGAACAGTGCCCACAAGACGTACTGGGCGGCGGGCTTCTCAACATTCCATATGACATCCGGCATCGGTCGCCACTGCCAGAAGAGCAGAATCAGGGCCAGACTCGCCAGCAGAACATAGGTGCTACGTTCAATCGGCTGAGGGACCAACCGAGTCCACCAACGCTTAAAACCAGGACGCGCCATGACGCTGTGCTGCACGGCAAAGAGACCAAGAAGCACGGCGTTAATTAGAAGCGCTTCGGTGAAGGGCGCGGGCTCCCCGGAATCTATTGATTTGGGCACCACAAGGTTCCCAACAAACCCTATGGCATAGAGAAACGTGACGAAAAAAATCAAATAACTGATCACCCCGTATACGAAAGCAAGTACCCGACCCATGTTCTGTTCCTCCTTTCGTGTCTCGTGGTTTATTTGAAATACGATCCACGAATTCACACGAAGAAAACACTCACGTACTTAGTGATTCGTGTCGTTTCGTGGATCGCCTCAGATGACTTACGTTAACGAATAGCGACCTTGATGGTAAACGGCACACTCCTCTTACGGCTGCGGCTTTCCACTTCTATCCGATAATCTCCTGTCTCTTCAAGGACCTCTGTCGCTCCTGACACACCTTTCCCGCCCTGAAGAGGCTCTCCTGCTGGAGTGAATAATCTGAAAGCCGCTCCTTTTGAAATATCAACGTCCATAGTTTGTGCAGATCGTGCGCCTATTAAATAGGTGATGGTGTCGTCACTGCGAACCACGCCTTTTACAACTGCTGACGACCGCCCACGCTGAAAATTAATCCGGCGAGCACTGTCTTGCGCGAACGCGTTTGCCAGCATCAAAGTCATGAGCGCGAAGACCATCATAGCTAGTCGGGGTCCCTCATTCATGTATTAACCTCCAGGGAATTCGTTGAAACTGTACTGATGCAGTTTGGAGCAATGCACCTAATTACAGAACCCAGCGCGGTAGCGCGGGATCCCGGAGGCAACTTAGCCGTAAGGTCGACAATGCTTCTTAATAGTCAGGTTCCTGAAGCATCCCGCGCTACCGCGCTGGGTTCTGTATCTGATTGCGTTTCAGCCAAAATACTCAAACTGCATCAGTACCCGTTGAAACTGCGGGTTGCTTTCGGACTAACAGTCGACGGCCAGGAATGATATTCATTATATAAACATCCACGACAATTTCAGTGTTTAATTTCAGTGCTTAATTCTAGCCACCTGTAAGACGCTCATGTTATAAAGCGGCTGCCCTCGCCGCAAAGCAATAAGTTGCCTTGTAACTCCAAGGAGGAAGTCATGAAGCACTTTCGACCGGATGTTGCTGTATGTGAGACGCCTAATTCGGTCCCCGCGCGCCATGCGCTCGCTTCCAAGGGAACATGTTACGCCCCGGTCTTTAAGGCTTCCTCGGCCCTCACCTGTCTACTGTTTTCAATTCTCAATCTTCTTATCCTGCTCACACTGATTGTGCTGCTAATCGTAACGCTCGGAAGTCGTGACATTCTGTGCTTAATCCGACGGATCCAATTCCGACTGAAGCACTGCCGCACAGGCAATAGTGATCCAGCAATCCCTCTCGGTGATCCTTACGCACAACATGTTCACTCATTTCGCATGCTCTATGGCAAAGACAGCGCGTGGGAGCAGTGGATGCTCGCGAACAGAAGCCGCTATGAGCCGATCTTCGAGGGGGCAGAGATCAGGCCGGCGGTGATGATGATTGCTTTCAGATACGACAGCGCGCCAATCGCGTACAACCCTCCCTGGACCAGCGAGACGCAGCACATGAATGCATTAGCGAGTATGTCAGAGCTTGCGTATGCCGGTTATGACTTCCAATTCACCTTCGAAGGTAACACCAGTACTTCGTATGCGAACGTAATCGCTGGGATCCCAACGAACGCCTCGAACGCTTCGGGGAAGAACGTATACCTATATTACGAGGGTATTTTCAATCACGAGTTTGGTCACGTAATGGGAGTGCCACACCATTACGACACTATAGATGATGTTGGCGCCGGTCAGCACATGCCGCCCGGAGAAACTGGCTGCCTCATGGACCGAAACGAAATTCAATACTGTTCTGCGTGTCGAACCGCATTGTTCATTCCTTTGAACGTAGACAATGCGGCAGCGATTGCCGATGCGGTCGACGTCATTAACGACCGTTATCCCTACTGACACAGCAACCTGCTCTTGACAGCGCAGCCAACTCATCAACGTTAGACAGACAGGAATGTCTGTCCTACTTAAGATGACGCGACAACTTTAATAAAAAGAGTTCGAATGGCCCGCGATCGCGGCGCCATACTGAAGCTTCCAGTGTCATGAAGTCAGTACCACCACGCGGGTAGCGGGTGGGTGCGCCGCCCGCGAGCGAGATCGCTTTTAGCAAGACAA
>JBBPIC010000061.1:0-41808 GCA_038040525.1 Acidobacteriota bacterium
GCCCCGGCTGAAACTGATCCAAAAACCACAGCCGCTCCTGCGCATACGACAGCGGAGCCTGAGACTTGATTAATTGCTGATGGATTGTGGGCTCAGCCAAAATACTTTGCGCCCGTTGATGAGATTCCTCCTCTTCTGCAGAGGACGAAAGAGGTTTGGGACGACTGGATTACCATGTCATACAAGCCCCCCGAGTCTTTGATTAGAGCATCACGACTATTGGGCTGATGGCGGCAGAAATTCCCAGGTCATAAGAGTTGTGGCTGCAGGATGTGAAAGTCCAACTGGCGTGACCAGACTTCATGATGACTGGGGCCTGAGCAGAGAACCAGCCAACACTGAACTGGCGCAAAGATGCAAACGACCCTTTGATACAGATACGAATCCCGCGGTCAAGAACCTCAGCGCAGCTTCTCTTCAGAATTTGTAGGCTCAAATCGCCTTAAAACTCAACCTATGCAGCTAGGGCCACTTCACTTTTGCATCCGGACTCAAGTAATGCGGCATCAAGAATGTCCCATAGGTTCACCAGGGAGTCGAGAAAATCTATGACGCCCTCCATGATCAAGGGTTCGGTCGACTCGTTGAGCACGGATGCAACGGCCGCGATTGCATTCTTTTCATGATGCTGCTCCGCTCCGATCTCGCCCCAATGCTCGAGGAGATAGTGCATCTCCGGATCGCTCATCTTTGCAGCATACAAACCGCTATCAATGAGGCAGTGCTTTTCACCCGGAATTAATTGCTGGTTTGAGATGATCTCGAGTGCGAGAGCGCTACCCAAGTTACGAAAAGTGGATTCCGTATCAGTTTGCTTGCGACGATCAAAGACCGCCCTTGCACGCCGGCACTGAGTTGTTTGTCCTGAGGACAGATTGTAACCCGGCAAGTTGCCCAGGAGTTGGTCTGAATACTCCTTCAGTTTGCTCTCGACAGCATCTCTATCATAAAGATCGGCGAAAACCCTGGTCGTCGCAGTACAGTTAATAATGAAACCAGCCATAGTTGCGAGGTGCGGGCCATGATCCTCCTCGCTTTCGACGATTTCCTGCAGCAACGAACTCTCGTCCAATAGTCCAAGATCCTTCACTGCGGTCGGAAAGTTTCCGCCAGGGCGAGTCGAAGCGCAGAAGCGTTGAATTTGATGGAAAAGCGCCCCCACCACTTCGGTCGGAGGATTTACCGTTGCCCAATTATGAAAGATGGGATGTGAGTAGCAGCGGTGGTTTCGAACGTATTCCACGATTTCGTCGATTGTCTTTGCCATAATTTTTCTCCTTATGTAAGCCAGACGCAAAGTTCAAAGTTCAGAGATGAGGTAGCCTCTTTTGCTACAGCCGGCGCATCACACTCGCTCCAAAAACTCACCTGTTGCCGTCCCGGGCAGAATTCCAAACACTAAGCTTGGGCGTGTCTCTCGAACAATAGGAGCCGCCCCAACTCATCTACTGGCTTCCACTCTTCCTCAAACTCCTTGTTGTTATTCCATTTGCCCAACCCTGGAAGAAACACGCGGGTCCCGCCGTGTGGATTCATGTTCTCTCCGTTCCATCGCTCATCGAGTGCTTCATCGGCCAACTGGTAGCGTGTGTCCGAGGTAAGGCGACATTGCTTTCTTGGAGAAGCGTTGTCCGTTCCGCCATGGACAAGGTACATGCAGAAGATGAAGACATCGCCGGCTGTGAAGTCGGTAGTAAGCCAACGGCCACCCAATCGGTTTCGCAACTTGACCGGGTCAGTGCTTAGCCAGCCGAGCTTATCTCGATCTGCATCCTTGTTTCCGTAGGATTGCTTCAATTCCTCTAGTTTGTGACTATTCTCAAGAACGATCAGAGTGCCGTTTTCTTTATTAACGTCGCCGAGAGGTATCCAGGCCGAATATAGGTTTTCGGTTCCTCTGTTTATGTAAGGCGCATCACAATGCAACCCCGTGCCTTCTCCCGGGCGAAAAAATCTCGGCCATTTAAAGTCGAAGGTGCGAACCGGCCCTTTTCCAAACCACCGCTCGAAGAATTTGACGAGCCTCTCATTCATGATGACGGTTTGATAGGCCAAACCGGATCTGATGCTTTCGGTCAAGGCAACTAAGTTAACCTGATCGATAAAAGTGTTTTCAGAGTAAATTGCATCCATTAGGGGATAGTTAATGGAATCAATTTCCCCAACAATTGCGTACTTTAAGAGAATCTCTTCCCGCGCCCGGAGCACCACATCGCGATCCAGAAAATTTCTAAACAAGAGATAGCCATCATCTATCATCCGCTGTTTAAGAGCCGGCAGATCATCTACGATATCGTTCGACTGCTTCATCTCCCCAAACTTGTCCGGATCGTTATCTAGTTCGATGCCGTTAAAACATAGACCCATGTCTTAACCTCCTGCGTTTAATACTTGAAAAGGTTAACTCTTACCGTGCGAAATAGCTTTGTTCGTTAGAAATCGCGGAAGTCGTTGCAGCTATTATGCTCTGTCCCAGGGCTGCCAGAGTTGTAGCGCTGATAGCTTCAGGTTCTACCTCACTCCACCCATTTTGTAAGGCTCGAACATAGTCACCGAACGCTGAGCGCCATTTCGCGTGAACGTTCTCCTGACATTGTTCAATTTCTTTCCGGCAGGCGTGTTCAGCTTCGGCATGAACCTTCTGCGTTGTTTCTTGCCCGGCTTGATACGCTTTCACATAATCACGGTATGCTTGATAAACCTCGGCGGCAGAGGTCTTATCAGGATCCTTTTGCGATTTGTTATGGACCGTTAAGTAATTGTGATAGGCTTCCTGGCCTCCAAGGAATGCATCCACTTGTGCTTTGTGAATTTCTCTTGAGAAGCGGTCTTGTGCTTCGTCGCAACTTCTCTTCGCATCCGCCTGGATCTGATGCAGGGCGAGCTGATAATCGCAGTAGTGTCGGTTGAAAACCGCGTTAATGCTTTGACTTGGTTCCTTTACTGTTGCGGTACTATCTTCAGGCTTCTTAGTTTCGGATGGCTTGACTGAAGGCATCATATCTCCTCTATCTAGAGTTCACGGTATTAGGCGACTTGCGAGGAAGCCGGGTGAAGGATGTGAGCTAGGATGATTACTCTCTATTGGTAATTCAAACAGCCATAAAGGAGTTCGCCAAAGCGATTTGGCTTGCGAGATGCTGCATATCGAAAGGAATAGTCTTTGGTAGAAATCCGAGCTAACAGTCGCACTACGTGCTCAGCAGAAACTGTTTTCTAGTTTCCTTGCGTCCGTGAGTGTTGCGAAGCGAAGATAGCTCAAACCCCAAGCCCTAACAATTCCTATTCATTGGCTGTCCTGGCTATTTATTAGCCGCATTGGCTGCTCTTCGGGTACGGAGTTTATTGAAGGAGTGGGGATTGAAGGAGCTCACACGGTATCTCCCAGGAGGGAGTCCGTACATCTGTTTGAAATTCCTAACAAAATGGCTCTCGTCCTTTATGCCAGTAGTAAACATAATTTCTTTGACATTCAGAAATGTATTTTCAAGCATCTCCTTTGCTTTCTGCATGCGAAGCAATCGTATGTAGGTAGCAAAGCTTAAACCGGTCTGGTCTTTGAATAAATGACGCAAACGGGATGAAGAAAGATTGACCAACTGGGCGAGATAATCAAGATCAAGCTCTTGGTGCAAATTATCTCCCAAATAGGAGATCACGACGTTCACTCGAGTATCCATGAGGTCATCCAACCGCGTCCGCGTAAGAGTTCGGTTGCAAGGAAAAACGAGGGAGGTAGTTGGTACTACGAATGGAACATCGGCTTAGCTTGAGAGCGCTAGTTCGATCGGTGAGCCGAGAGAATGAGTACCAGCAGCCGGAACGAAAATCCTTCCAATTTAGCGACCCTAATCCTCAAATCATTTTTAAAGACCGACTCTCGTCGTACCTTCCTAGCGAAAACACCGTAGGCTCTTTGTAGGTACGCTTGGTGAACACATCATGCGTAGAGAACTCGGCTCCAATCGAATCTGAGGGAGGACCCGTTTATGCGCTTGTCCATAGGTGTTTACAGCCAGCGACTTATTATGAGAACTAACCCTAAGTTTCAACGCTTGGATAATAGCTTGAGGTGCTTCATAGAATCAATCAAATGTCGTCCAGATTCACTCGGCGGTTTTGGACCCTACTCAGTGGACACTAGGTCCGTGAGTTAGAGACTTAGTAAGATCAATGCTCCAAGGGCCGGTCTTGTTCAGCGAGAAATGCGTGCTAGTGGGCCACTCTTGGGCCCAAGTGATATGGGGAATGGTGAGAACGGTAGGCTGGTTAGGAAGCCACCGGACGCAGTTCGGATTCGTTTCATAGACATCCAAGGAGTAAAACAGCTGCAACCAAAGGGGGTTGGCTAATTGGTGCCGAAAGGTGGAACTCGACTCCTCTTCCCTAATTTAGCTGCCTTCAAGGTCGGGTTGACTCCCTATTTGGCTCAGTTATCAGCCGGCGGGGGCTCTTCTAAATAATGCAATAATTGGACTTAGAGGTGATTTGCCGAAGGGTGGACTCTGAAAGCCTTTGATTTTACGGTGTTTTTCACGCCTTTTTCAAATTCCTTAGCAAAATAGGCACTATTCCAACCCGCCCCAACCGCACCGAGCGCACTAAACGCACTCCGTTGTACCTTCGTTGTCCATCAGATTCGGAACCGTAAAATTGAAATCAGTAAGAATTGGCGGCAGACTCCGTACAAATAAAGTATTCGGCGTCGCTCAACTAATCGCCCAACGTCGAGCGGCAAAACTCGGAGGGGCTGTACAGCTACTTGGCTAAAGAATACGAATGGTTCACGTGAAAATTACCTATTTAGTCGTGCCTGAAAAGATCGATTTCCGATTCAGGTGATCGGAGACTTAGGCCATGGCCGCTCCCTTAGTCAGCGATCGTTGGAGTCCCAGAGACGTCCAACCCTGCTCAGTTTCTTCCTCAGCCCCGCCAAAAATGAGCCACAAGAAAACTCGCAAGAGTTTTCTTGTGGCTCATTTTCGGCCCGGCTGTGCCGCAACTGGATTGGCATCTCGCTGTCGCAGCCGAAACTTAATCTGTGGTTCAGTAGAAAACGCGGTTTCTTCCGCGACTAAGAGATCGCGGTAAGCACAACAAAGCTGAGTGGATGCATTCAACCAAACGGCCCAGACGTGTACTTCGGACGAGGTCAGAAACGATTTAGCGACATTCATCGGTTTTGAAGCGGACGCAGGCTCTAACTTGACGAGTCGAGCCTCCGATATGTACCCGCCGGCTCTTTTCGCCACCACGAAGCAATCATCCGCCGCTCGCCGGACCGGTAAGCCTTCTTGCTTTAGCGTTATCTTTCATTGTCTTGACCCTGCTCACCTTTTCCGACAGGTCCAGGGAAGCTTCATTGAATACAATAATGCAGTCCAGGCACTCCCGTCGCAACGAGCCGATGAAGCGCTCAGCATAGGGGTTCTGCCACGGGTCTGGGTGCTGTCACCACTTCGCGGATGCCCATTTCCCCAAGTCGCTGACGGAATGCTGCTCCGTAAATGCGATCTCGATCATGCAACAGATAACGCGGCCCGCTATCCCAGGGAAACGCTTCTGCGGCTTGTCGCGCCGTCCATTCCGCAGTGGGATGGGCCGTCACGTTGAAGTGAATTGCGCGACGCCGATGGTGGCCCAACACTACGAAGACAAACAGCATGCGAAAGGTTACGGTCGACACCACCAGAAAATCTGTCGAAACCGACTGCTTAACGTGATTCCTCGAGAAACGTGCGCCACGTTTGTGACGGCGGTTTTCGTTGACGCACCACATAATTCGCTACCGTCCCCTGCAAGGTCTTTATTCCGAGTTTCAGCAATTCGCCATGAATCCTTGGTGCTCCCCACAGGGGATTTGCGGTGCTCATCTGCCTGATGAGCTCTCGTACTTCGCGGCTGACGCATGGTCTACCGGACTTCCCTGCCCTACTCTTCCAACGCCAATACAATCGAAACCCCTTCCGCTGCCACGCAATTACCGTTTCCGGCTTGACGATGACCAGTGCTGAGCGCCACTGCCAACAGACCCGCGAAAGCACGACCCAAAGCAAGCGGTCAGGGGAAAATGTCACTGCTCAAGTCTGGAGCAAACACCTTGAATGAAACAACGACGACGATGCGAGATAGTGACCGCGCTAATGGCAAGATTTGAGGTAGCGAATGCAACCGAGTTGCCGGGTCCAAAGCTGTCGCAAGGTAGCTGAGTACTTTTGAAGTGCCAGATCACGCATCAAGGCGACGGGGAAATTTTCGCCATCGGAGTGATGAGCACTATGAACCGTCCGCTCCTGACCACCCCGAATTTGACCTTGACTCGCAGCACGCTAGTCGGGCCGCTAGTGGCCAAAGTAGTACCGAAGTTCCCAACGCCTCCCGTGACGCCGTCACCAATGAAGCCGGCATTGTCAGCATGGCCGATGATAATTGAGTTATCAACACCACCGCCAAACGGGGACAGTGGTCCAGTCCCCGGCGGAGCGGGTGATAACGAAGGCATGCTAAGATCTTCCATCACCGTCCCATTGACGATCCAAGCCGTGCCTCCGCTATCTACCACGACTTCCGGCGTTGAGTTCAACAGCTTGAGAATCGCAGTGAAGTTGCCGCCGCCGCAGTCTGACGACGACGACAGATTCCTCGCGTCCCCAGTTCCTACAATGGTCGTCTGTGCACCACACAGCGTGGACACATTGTCGAGCCTGAATCTCAGACCGGTGATGGTGCTGCCGGAGTTGTTAGTGAACCGGAAGCGCAACAAAAATGTGCCATGCGGATCGTTAGCGGAATTGGCTATCGTCGGATCGTGTCCGTAGTTGCGCTCCGCGTTACGCGGACCGAGTTGGGACCCCACGTCAAACGGCATCTGGGTCAGGCTCGTTAATGGACTGTCTGGTGGAGCGGCCGAGCCCTGCGGTCCGGCGGCGCCAAGCACTGGGTTTACTCCCAGTATTCCGGTGATGGCCTGACCAGCGTTGGTAACCGTACTGGGCGACACGAATATGAAATCATCGGCGTTGTTGTCCGTATCTCGATGCAGGGTGCCCGCGCTCGAGTCAAACGCTGTCTGCCGTCGCAGGAACTCATACTGCCCTGATTGCCCGTAACAAGCTGGACCCGCGGCGACCACCGGGAAGAGACCGGAGGGATTGGTACACGCACCCAGCAGGCTTGCATCGCCGACGGGTTGAAGGCACGTTCCCTCGCAGAAGAATGGTGCTCCGGATGGATATTCGGGGGCTGGAGCACTGGCCCCATACGGCATAAAGCCCACCTTATCGAAAACAAGAGAGTTCGAAGTTGGAGGGGTACTGACGTTGAATAAGGCGAGCCCAGCGTCGTTGGGAATGTCAACAAGGATCGCGGCATCTCCAACAGCGGTAGCGCCTGCGACCCCTCCATTACGGCCCAAATTTCCCAGGCTATAGCTGGCGCCCGCACACAGAAAGTAGCCTCGTGCCGGAATCACAGTGCCATCCGGAATCCTGCAAGCGAGTGAAAGATCGTTTGACGTAGTGCCATTTCCAGCGCTGGCAAAAACTCCATACCCGGAACCGTTAACCGACGCTACAATGTGAGTTGAGCTACTCGGGTTGAAGATCTCAACGAATTCATCGTCCATCCCACCAGGTCCGTTCTCCCTGAATCGGCTAATCACCAACGGGAGGTGCGGACAAAAATTCACCGACGGCTTACGGGCGTCGATCATGTTCGGCAAGCCAAAACCGGATATTACCGCGGTGCTACTCGGAGGGGTGTTCAAGGAGGGACCGTTGAAGTTATATCCGCAAGCGTTCGGGTCCGCCAGAGTGTTACGTTTATCTGGATTGTCGATTACCGCCAGATGATTGCCGCCATTCAACGCTACGTAGATCTTGTTGTCCGGTCCCAGTTGCAAAGCCGAATAAGCCGCCGGCACTTCCGCCACCAGCTTCTCGCTCAGATTGTTGTTGAGATCATACTGGAAGATTTTTTCACTGCCGCTGATGGACTCGGTGAAATAAAGCAATTCAGAATTGGGGCTAAACGAGACGCCGTAGGCGCGGCGATTGATTACCCTCGGATTGCTGAGCATCCCGGTGTTTCGATTGAAGTCCAAAACGTAGGAGAAGCCGCTATTGCTTCCTTTCGAGCTCCTGATGTCTCCGCTTCCATAGGCGATTCGAGTTCCGTCAGGAGAGGCTTTGATTTGTCCGAATAGAGCTGACCCAACAATCGAGAAAACGGCAGGTGGTCCTAGTCCGCCCGCATTGAGCGGGTAGACAAAAAGTGCGTGCCTGAAGTCAGCATCGGCGTCCAGAAACGATCCGTGAACGATGATCCAGTAGTTAGTCCCGCAGCCGGGAACAGCAGTGATCATCTCAGCAATGTTTTTGTCGGCGCCTGCGGGCGGAGCAATAATTGTATTCACTGAGCACGACACCTGGTTGCTGCCGTTAACGCCGACTTTCGTGTAACCGAAGCCCCCTTCCGGGCTGGGGGAAGTGTTGCGGTCCGAGGAACTGTAGCCGGGCATAGAGATGAGGTAAAAGGAACCTGGGTTGGACGGATTCGGGTCTGGGACTGACAAAGCCTGCGCGGGGTGGTCGCCACCCCTGAGCCCGCCACATACCTGCACATGCTGGTTATTCCATACCTGCTTGCCATCGCTATAGAACAGCAGTTTGCCGCTCGCATCACTCTGCGTAATGCTGGCTTCCGAGGTGAAGATCGTGTTGTGAGTGAGCGCGGCATCGCCCGGCAGTGGCTCGCCTGTGTTAAAGTGCAATTCGCCAAAAAACCCGAAGAACCAGTTGGCCTGGCTGCCGCCCATCGGCACACAGTTCGTGACAAAGACTTGCTTCGAGGAAGAGGCGGAGCCACTGCTACTAGTCACCGTCAACGTCACGTTGTAAGCCCCGGCGCCCATGTAGGAGTGCGTCACCGAGCGAGTAGGGTCATTAGCCTGGCTGCCGTCGCCGAAATCCCAGGCGTAGGTGGTTCCTGCAGTGTTCAGTGCGACGAACTGAACCGATTGATTCGCGCATGGATTGTAGTTGCTTGCCGAGAAGGCGGGATTGGGGCCGCTCGTACCTTGCGGTAGAGAACCTTCATGAACGTCGCCTTTGGCATAGTCCAGAATCTCACTCTCTTGTTTATCCAGCGTTGCTTGCAGGGCCGGATTTTTCCCCTGGCCCCGGCTTGGGACTTCATCTGAGGCGAACAAGGGTTTAGAACCCGGGGTGGAAACACCCGTCGCCTTCGACCCTCCTACTCCGACAAGCAGTGCAAGAATCAACAATAGCGAAATGAGGACCAGCGCCATGGGGCGCACGCCTAACATTTGTCGGGCCATGACCAGCTCCCTTAGCGAGTGAGATTCACTTGCGGCCGATTCCCAACAGCAAATCTGGAAACGAAGATCTGAAACAGTTACGAGTATGAGAAGAGGTTCTGAATTGCCGGCTGCTTAGGAGAAGTTAATCAGCGTATCAACTGCTCTTGAGGTCGGTCGCCTTCGTCGCCTTGAGAAGAAACACATCTCGGTAACTGCATAGGTCCTCTCGGAGGTCAGAGGTTATGGGACGCGAGGAACGATGGAGTTATACACCCTCAACTCCAAATTTTCAATATGGTGAGGAGTCAGGTACTGATCCAGTTTCGCTGATCAATTACAGAACCCAGCGCGGTAGCGCGGGATGATGCAGGTTAGCAAGCATTAAAAGGTTTAATTACGTGTGTTAAATAGCCTAAAGGATCCCGCGCTACCGCGCTGGGTTCTGTAGTTGGTTCCTTGAATCAAACTGCACCAGTACCAGGAGTCATATGGTAGGGAGTCTGCATTTAACCTGGCGATACTTTGCGCACCCGTTTTGATCAGTACATCGGGCTGTTCAGATCTGGGTAACTCAGCTAGAATGCGGCATCACGGAATTGAAGCCGGCCCTCTCGCATCCCGCAGTGCCGACACAGTGAAACCGGCAACAAGAAAACTCCTAAGCGGGCAAGCCTATCCAGGCCGTGAATTCAATTCTCCTGGTCGCTTTGATCTCGAGCGACGTGAGTCTTTCGGTTTATTGGATAACAAACCCATCAACCACTATGCGCGATCAGGTCTTCATCAGTTATAGCCACGCCGATCAACGTTGGCTGGAAAAACTCCAGGTACATCTGAAGCCTTTTGAGCGTGCTCACCGGATCCAGGTATGGGACGACACGAAGATTGGTGCTGGTGCGAAATGGAGAGATGAAATTGAAACGGCGTTGTCATCGGCAAAGGTGGCGCTACTGCTGGTTAGTCCAAACTTCCTCGCTTCTGATTTCATCGCTAATCATGAACTGCCAACTCTGCTCGAGTCGGCTCGCACAGAGGGGCTAGTCATTCTCTGGGTGGCGGTAAGCGCCAGCGCATATACAACGACGGCGATCAAGGACTATCAAGCCGCCAACGATCCGGCAAGGCCCCTGGACAGTCTGAAACCGGCGACTCTGAATAAGCAGCTGGTGGAAATCTGTGAGGTGATCACAGCCGCCATCGCTCCGACCCCCACTGGCGGAACCGGCAAAGCTCCTGACGCGAAGCCCAACGCCGCAACAACTCAATCCTTCATCGCTCCGACCCCCACTGGCGGAACCAGCAAAGACCCTGATGTGAAGGACAACGCCGCAACAGCTCAACCCTTTAGTTCAGAAACTGCCACCGCGATTGCCAAACCATCTCAGCCGCTCGCAGCTAAGCCGTCAAAATTAGTTGTCAAGGCCAGGCTCTATGCAATCGTTCTCGCTGTTACACTGGTAGCAGTGATTGGCGCGATGATCGGCTACAGCAAACTCAAGCATAGGCCGACGCCGCCAAAGCCTCCACCACCTGGGCCGCTCACCACGACTGAATTCAGTGAAGCGCCTTTTGTTAACTTGACTCGTTGGATTTACCCGCCCTCAGGTTGGACCGTTAAAGATGAGCGACTGTTTATTGAGAATCAGACAGAGATTGGCTATGTGCGTGAAAAAAACTATGGCGATTTAGAAATGAGCTTTAATCTGACGCTTGAAAGCGCAAAGGGCGCCGCATGGGCCATACGTGTACAGCCGAACGCACGGGATTACTACCTTTTTTACATATCGGGGCCGGAGGGAGACAATCCCGACCGTTTTGTCATTTACATCGTGCATGACAACAAAATTCCAAAGGTGCACGAATTATTGGTCACCTTGACTGAGAGCCCTGAAGCAAATAATTCCTACCAAATCACGATCAAGGCGAACGGGAACCGGATCACAACTTCCATGGAGTCCAACCAAACAGGCCAGGTATTTGATATCGGCGAATGGACAGATGAACACAACACCTTTACCAGTGGAAGCATAGGCTTTCGCACCATCGGGGATCAGAAGTTTTCTGTGTACGGTCTATTTGTCCTTCCTCCAAACATAGTGCGGCCTAAATGAGCTCGTGCCGACTCTGAAAATTATTGCGTGGGGTTCCCGCCTATTGTATGCTGCGCCCGTTCTGAACCCTTGATAACGCTGCCACCAAAAAAAACCGGCGTCGCCAGAATTAAGCTAGATCGTCCAAGACTGGAGATCCTCGCACCGCGCGCACAAAGTTCGCTCTTTCGACTCGCCCGAGTGGGTGACTGTCCCGATCTGTGGGCCGGACTGCCCATTCCACAGATCAGCTACCGCTGGCAAGTAGCCGTCAGGGTCTTGTGAGAAGGGGTTTCCTATCTTTACACGTGGGACCTGGAACTATCTCGCGCTCCTTCGGGGCCCTGCCAGTCTGAGTGCCCCTCTTCGTCACAGGAGGTGAAAGGTGCTCCAGGACTTGAAAGAGCCAAAGCTCGTAGTAAGCAAGTGTAATGTAAAGGAGAGTTCGTAATGCCCACGCCCTCACCGGTCGGAAAAATCCAAAGAGTGATACTCACTTTGGCTCTTGTTCTCCCAATCTTACCGGTAAGTTTTCCGGTGAGTGCGCAGACCACTTCGGGGACACTCGAAGGCAAAGTCCAGAATCAGACCGGCAAACCCATGCCGGACTCGGAAGTTGCCATCGTGAATGAACGCAACGGTGCTTCGCGTAAAGTCCGGACGAACGATAAGGGAACTTACACTGCAACCTACCTACCAACAGGCAACTATAGGATTACAGCTTCAAGCCCAGGTTTCAAAAGCGGGATCCTCAGGAATTTTGCGGTGAACCTTAATAAGGTGAATCATATCAGGCCGCCGAAAATCACCCTTCTCACTGCCACGCTAAAGGGCACCGTTGTTGACCCAACGGGCAATGCTGTGTCTGGGGCACGAGTCATCATTGTTGATGATAGGGAAAAGCTCACTCACGAAACAGTCACCAATCAGGACGGTAGCTACATTATTTCCGACCTGCTCCTGGGCAACTATTCGCTTACGGTCTTATGGGCAGATGGTCAACGCGAAATGGCTGCGATGTCTCGCATTGGACTCAGCGAGCAGACGATGGACTCGGAAGTCGTGGCCGTAGTGTCTTCGAGATCTTCGGCGGACAGTGGAAGCCAGTGGTTGGCCGCTCAAAGCCCTCGTCGAGGACGAACGAAGCGAACCCAGCATTCTCAATTGCGCCTTGTGAGTCTCAGCCAAACGTCGGCGATCCGAAAGGTAACGCCAATCATCCTCACTCAAATGACAGTTGTACCGCTCCAAGCCACAGGTCAACCACCGAACACCGTAACTCAGACAACTTCAACAACAACTCAGGCCTATCAGGATGACAGCAACGCTGCTTTATTGGTGAATACAACTGATGCCGCGCGCAGTAGTAATTTCTCCGAACGACAAATCAACTCGCTACCGGTTGGCGGTGCGACTGCGATGCGCAGCTTCGACGAATTTGCACTACTCATCCCGGGTGTGGCGCCACCGCCGTATACACCAGGAGTCCGAGGGCCGGGCGTGGGCTATGGTATCGGCACGGCCGGACAGTTTTCCGTCAACGGCATGCGCGCGCGGGCTAACAATTTCTCGGTGGACGGATCGGATAACAATGATCCGGACGTCGGTGTTCGTCGACAGGGCTTCGTCGCTCTGGTTCCGCAATCGATCGAATCAGTGAAAGAGATTTCGATTTCAACGCTGCTGTGGGATGCTGAACTGGGCCGCAATTTCGGCGGGCAGGTAAACGCGGTTTCCAAATATGGCGGGAATGAGTATCACGGCCAACTCTATTCGTTCCTGACCGATTCAAGTCTTAATGCTAAGAACTTCTTCGACACTGGTGGCAAGACACCGTTTACCCGCACGCAGACAGGCTTAACCTTCGGCGGGCCGATTGTCCACGACCGCACGCACTTCTTTTCCAGTTTTGAGCACGACCAGACCAGAGCCTCGACGACGCAGCACTTTTCGACGCCAACGGACGGCGAACGCAGCCTCTTTGGTAAAAACGAGCCTTTCCTGACCCAAAACCCCATTCTCCCTGTCGGTGTGGCCGTTGCTACTTGTCCTATCGGTTGCTTTCCTAATGATCCACTCAATATTAACCCTAACTTTCCTATTGGTCCTTTTCCGGGCGGTGTGACTCCGCTGGGCGAACGCGTCCTTTCTACTTTCTATCCTATTCCGGACAATCCCGCCGGCCCATACGGAGCAAACACCTTCACACAAATACTCCCTGCGGACGGCACAGGAAACATCTTCTCATTTAGGCTCACGCATCAGCTCCGGACAAATAGCTCGCTTAACGTCCGCTACAACTTCACTAATGATCAGCGGATTCTGCCGAGCGTCAACCGCGCGCTTAGCTCGACACTTGATTCCCACACGCGCTCAAACAATCTTTCAATCATCTTCGATAGTGCGCTCGGTCCTGCACTTTTTAGTCAAGCGCGCTTTTCCTTTGGCCGCACCCAGCTCAATTTTTCGGAGTATCCGGGAAGTCCGTTCATCTTCTCTTCCAGCTTGAGTGGAACGGTTCGGGCAGGTGCTATAGATGTACCTCGTATCGCGCAAACGGGTCCGATCGGCGAATTGCGAGTCGAACCGTATAGCCCAGTCGGCGTTGACGTCTTCACATTTCCACAACAGCGCGCCAGCAATACGTTCCAGTTTGCCGACTCAATCTCATGGTTGACCGGCAACCACTTGGTCAAGTTTGGTGGCGACATTCGCCACTATCAATTGAACAGTCTTCAGGATCGGCTTTATCGTCCACAGGCCGTTTATGGAGGTGCATTATTGATCCGGCCCGGCGTTGCACCTGAGCCAATATCCGGAGTGCGCCTGGCGAGCCTTGGAGTGGCGTCGTCCGTCTTTCAGACAGTGACAAGTGGGCCTCCCAATTCGACTGTTGATCTACGCTTCACCGAGTTTCGGGTTTTCATAAACGACAACTGGAAGGTTCACCCGCGATTCAATATTGATTTCGGCTTGCGCTATGAACTGAATACAGTGCCGCGCGACGTAAACAATCGAATCGAAGACGCTCTTCGCCTGGAAGGTCTTCCAGTCGCAGGCACGGCCCGCTTCGATACTCCCAATCGCGTCTTCCGTTACAATGCGGCGGTTAACGCCTTCAGAGAGATACTTGACGGTCGCTCGAGAATCTACGATCCGGACCGCAACAATTTCAGCCCGCATGCGGGCTTTGCCTGGACGCTCGATGACCAACGCAGAACCACACTGCGTGCCGGTTACGGCATTTACTTTGACACTATTCTCGGCGCCGTCGTCAGCCAGTCTCGCAACGTCTTTCCCAATGAAATTCCAATTGATGTAGATCCAAACTTCCTAGGTTTTGATGTCGTCAATCTAAATAATCCGATCTTCCTGGCGTTCACTCTGGATAGGCTCAACAATCTTGTCGCTCCGGTCCGATTGTTTGCCTCGAGCTCATGTAATCAATTTGGTAGTTGCAATCAATTGGGTGGCGGTCGAGAAGACTTTGCTGCGTTTGTCAGTCAACTGTTCATTCAGAACCGAAATGGCGGACTTTCCTTTACCCTTCCAGAGAAAAATTTGCGCACTCCATATGCACAACAGTGGCATCTGACTTTCGAGCGTGAAATCCTGGACAGCTATTTATTCTCGGCCGCGTATGTAGGCACCAAAGGAACAAAGCTGATACGTTTGACTACTCCCAACCTGGGACCAATCGTGACCCCGCAGATTCCAGTCTCCCAGTTCCAAGGCTCCCGGTTGCTCAATACTCGACAGACGCAAACCGGATTCATCCGCATTCTGCCAAACGGCCAAACATGTAACACTGGTGGTGGCACTCAGGCCGGTCCCCCAGGTACTGACTTTTGTGTTGAAGCAGATGATCGGCCCAACCCGTTTTTGGGTTCTTACCAGATCTTCGGAAGCTCAGCCAATTCAAGCTACCATGCCCTGCAACTTGAAGTGCGCAAGCGTTACAACCGCAACTTTCAGTTCACAGCCGCCTACACCTGGTCTCATGCGATAGACGACGTCTCGGATCTCTTTCCCATCGCCGGAGCTCCGACTGTAGCGCAAGACTCCTCTAATCTGCGCGCGGAACGCGCGTCCGCCAACTTCGACATTCGCCATCGCTTTGCGGCCTCTCTACTCTGGGACTTGCCGTTCTACCGTAATTCCCGCGGCGTCGCCGGAAAACTCCTCGGCCAATGGCAAATTGCCTCGATCTTTCAGGCACATACGGGACAACCCTTCACGCTCAATGTTCCTTTCGACGCAAACCTCGATGGCAATCTTTCTGATCGCCCTTCGACTACTGATGGTCTCGTCTTTTTTAACGGAGACGGACCACGTCGAGTCGGGTTAGCACCGGGACGCTCATTCACAGACTTTTTCGTCCTCGAGAAGAATGGCGTTGTTGGCCGCAACACGCTCCGCGGCGACAGCTTCATTAACCTTGATCTCTCTATCAGCAAGACTATTAAACTCGAGGAGACGAAAGACCTGCAATTTCGTGTGGAGTTTTTCAATCTGTTCAACCGCGCAAACTTTGGATTGCCAATTAGAACTATAGGCGCACCCGGTTTCGGCTCGGCCGTCGACACCGTTGTTCCTTCACGAACCGTAGTGCTTGTCTTCAAATCAAGTTTTTGATTGGGCCAACAATATTCTGTTGCGCTGCAAGGAAATTGTAACCCCCTTTCTAAACACGGAATCATTTTCCAATTCGTCAACTGCTATTTTAGATCGACCTTCTATAGGCCTCACCCTCAAAAAGGTTATTGCGTTGCTCGACGCGGGCGAAGAGAAAATGAGCACTTTCCTGATCGACGGATCTTCTGAGCAATAAATCGATGGTCCAATTAAGTCGAGATGGGATCGCGAGCCAGGACGAATCATCCCCTCAGCGACCGTGCCGCATTTGCGGGAGATCCTATTACTGTGGTTACTCAACTGACGAACGTACTTCCATTTGCATGTGGGTAAGTAACGGACCCACTTACCGCGGCGAATCAAAGAACGGCGGCAACATTCACGTTCACACAGAGATCGCTCTTACTCCACCGATCCAGCAAAAGCTCCAGCCTGCTCAACCATCAATACCGCTTGCACCACTCGAGATCCGAGACGCTGTGTTTCGCGAGCTTATTCATATCTCCCCAGCCTCGAGCTATCAACAACAGTTAGTCAGCGGAGCAGGAGGTCTTTACTCAAGAGGACTGCTTAAAGAACACGCCAAAGACTACGGCGCCCTACCTCCAACAAAACAAGAACGCGCAACGCTTGCCACTGCGCTACGCAGATTCGTATGCAACACTTTTCCTGAGTACGCCAAACTTTACTCTGGCGCCGGCGTAGTCGGCATACCAGGCTTTTGGCAAGAACCATCAGGCATGGTCCATATCTGGAAACCCCGCAACTACCGCATGCCGGTTCTTGTCATACCCTACAAAGACGCCGCTGGCCTGATCCAAGCTTGCCAAATCAGACTTCACCCAGACGACATTCCCGCGGGCGAAAAACAATACCGCTGGCTTGCCTCTCCCCTTGAACGACATGGCACCAGCTCCGGTACGCCCATTCACTTTACTTTTCGACCGCGCGATCTTCTACCCAATGAAACGGTCGTCATTACGGAAGGCGCACTAAAAGCCGAAACACTTGTCAGGTTCAGACCGAAAGCCCAGGTAATCGCCACCACCGGCGTTAGCTGCTCGCATACCCACATCATTGAAGCCGCTCGACCGTATAATGCTTTAATAGCTTTCGATGCCGATCATAGAACCAACTCAGCCGTTTGCCGGCAGCTTGCCAAGTTGATAGCACAGCGCTCCAAGGACTCAATAGCCCATGGCCTGACTACAACGACAAAGATAGTTTTTTGGAATGGACCTAAAGGAATCGACGAAGCAGCTCAGCAAGATATTCAATTAACAACACTCACAATCTCCGAATGGTACGCAACACTCACCAATACACCACTCGACGAAGTTAAACGATTCTGGACGGAGATTGGATTCAAGCCATAACCTTCAACCATTCTTCTGATAGATTCACAACTACAAAAACACGGTATAACTCATGGCCTTAAGATGGCCTTAGGCTGCACGAGTTAAGGAGTAATAGCTTGAAACAATTCTTGGTGTTCGCCATTCCAGCCCTCGCCGTCATGTTCATCTTTTGCCACGGCGCTATTACAGTCGGCCAGTAGGAGATTAATTTAGACCCGGACTTGGTCCTTCGTGGTGTGTACTCAAAGGGGTTGAGAGGTGAACGTAAATACCAGATTGCGTGCGATAATCGCTTTTCTTTTATTAGCGGTTGCCTTCTTGTGTGTTCGAACGCCTGTAACAACAGTTCTTCTGTCGGTGAAGAGGGTGGCTTGGTCCCACCACGCGTCAAAGGGCATTCCGTCAAGCGCTCGCTTCGAAATGCATACAATAAAACACTGATTGTGTCACCGACGACGTGATTCGAATTCCGTGTTGTGCCAACAGATTCATCTCGTTAATGAATCTCACTTCCAGGAGGGGGGTTGAAGGGACCGTTGATTATAAATTCAAATTTCACAGTTCAGTTAAGACTCCCTATATTTTGGCGTACCTGATATCTTTGCAGGCCCCGCGCTTAAGTAGGGATAGTCGAGCCCACCTCCAGTATAGTCAAAGCACGGTGTTTTTTCTTGACGGGCTAAGAGATCAGGCCTATGTTAGGCTGCTTTTTCTGCCAAGTTGACGGGAATAATCTTAACCATATTCCTTCGGCAAACCTCAACTAGCAACCTTCACTTCGAGAGAGGGTCAGGATGGATACCATCATTCGTTTCCTAAAGGACATGATTCCATGGAAAAAACTTCATGATTTTCTGAGTCAACTTTATAGCCATCAACCCTACGCACTGATAAGCGCTATTCTCCTTCTCTGTATATCCCTTCTGCTAGGGGCCTGGTACTGGCACCGATCATCAGAATATGACGAAATAGTTCGGAGTACCCTCGGCTCTAATATGGAGGCAACCCCTCAGAACTTTAAGGGGCTGGAGGCGTTTATCTTTTCTACGCTGAAGCAGACATCAGACGTTGATATTAGTAATGAGTTAAGGCAAGAACTACTGCATCCAGATTTTGTTGCCGCCTGTGAAAACCTACAAAAGCGTTTAGATGAATATCTGGCTCTTGATCCCACTAAACGAGTCGCGACCGTTAAGGTCAAAGTTGCTAAAGGAAAGAATGAAGGGAAAATTCTAACGGACACAATCAAACCCGGCTTTCTTTTCCTACCCATCTACGTATTGCGACCCACGTTGAAACCCCTAGAATTGGAAAAGCTGAGTTCCGGATATTTCGACTCTGAAGCGAAGTCAAGAATTATCGATCCAAAAGTGGGATTAGATGCCGAGTTGAAAGAGGATATAGCGCTAACTGGATATTTAGCACAAGAATTACATAACCTGACATCGACTGCAATAATTCAACCTAGATCTGAGAAGCTGGGCGGGCTAATCAAGAATACTCCCACACAAGTATATGTGATTACCAAGAATGGGCTTAATAGGATTTTTAACAATCAACTACCTGACCCTGAGTTATATTATGGGACGCAATTCTCTGCCACAACGTTTTTCCCAAGTCGACCTTACTTCTGGCCAGCGTTTCTTAATAACGACACTGAACAACAGGGTATTAAACATCAGCATTGGAGCACCATTTTCAAGCCGTCAAGCGAAGAGGCATCCGTGGGCCGGTATTTTTACGTTACTCGTCCTTATTTGGATTTGGCGGGCAACGGGATCGTGATTACACTGGCCCGCGGACTCATCATCGGAGGTGTTGTACAGGCTGTCTTGTGTTTCGATCTCCCTTATGTGACCACTGAAAATAACGTGTATGAAATTCTAAAGAACGGTGTACACCGGTATGAGGGTGAAATTGTTCCGGTGGTATGTGATATGACACCCGGAAAGGATGTAACCTGCGAAAAGGACAAAGGAATTGACACTACTCCGTTGGGAAATTCTGAACGGTTACTGGTTAATCAAATTGGACAATACATACGGGGACGCAGTATTCCTCGCGAGCGCTCGGAAATTGCGGGTAACCTTCAAGTGCTTAACGCAGGCGCCAACAGCGATGCAATGCACATTTCGGTTCCGATCGCAGCGGACATACAAGGCGAGCAGCAGAAGGCACGACTAGCTCTGATAAATCTGGATTTTATCAAATATAAAAGGAAGACTTCGTTTATTGCGGCGGCCTCCTTCGGTTCGTTTGGCCTCATGATCATTTTGCTCACTTACTTATGGGGCGCAACCGTTCGCAGCAAAAGGGAATACCAAGAGGCATTCAGCCAAGTCGCAAAAGTGATGTATAAGTCACCCACACCTTACGTTCGTCTGGACTCTAAAGACACGATACTCGATTGTAGTCTTTCGTTTTGTCAGAAACTTGGCTACCCGCCAAACGAAAACTCAGTGAAGCAAATGCAGAAGCACACATTTCGCTCCTTATGTGCAGATGAGGAAAGCATTGAGCAGTATAAAAACGTCCAAGAATCCAGGAAGGGAGGACAGAAGGTCGATCCATATTCTTTAAGATTGAGAGGTAAGAATGATAAGATTGTCTCAGTTGTAGTTAGGAGTGCGGCAGTTCCATCTCCGTCAAGGAGCTTGTTTCCAGAGACATTTGGAATACTACTAAACGATGAAAAGGCCAGTTTACAACCTCTCGAACCGCCTCTGGGAGATGACAGTAGCGGCAACGTTCGTCAATTTAACAGAGCCTAAGGTAATCTTCGAATTCCTCGGTCAGAATTCCGCGTCTAGAACGCAAGCGAAATAAGCGACGTTTCGTCTTTAAGCAAAAGCTATTGTCCCAGTACCACCGGATGAGCCCAAGTTGGGCTTGTAGCGACAGTGTATTTTGCCACCTTCCTCTAAGCTCCTTAGCAGGAACTTTTGCATTGACACGAAACTTTACCTGGATAAAAATGCCGCCAACTAGCCGGTATTGGTGGTTCTCAAGGTGAGGACGATAACCACTCGCAGGCTGAACGTCTCCCGCCAACCGAACTGGACGCCGGACTAACCCGGCCTTCTCAGTTTTTGCAAGCAACACAAGTTTTTAATATGCCAGCCCGGACAGATCGCGAGCGCAGACACCTCTCACTACCTGGTGTCAGCAACCGCGAACACCAACCGAACTCACCATCTTACTGCTGCTTTGAACCCAGCCGACTCTATACTACTCATTAGCCCATCAAGTAGATTTCAACCAAATAAAGCTTTGAAAACACGCCTAAAATCATCTCTTCTCTTTTTGAAATAACCCCTCCCTGCTCCTACGTCCAAATGGCACACCATGTGCAATTGCCCCGTTTTGCACGACCCTCACTCGGGTAAATTCAAATCAATTGCTACTAACCACTGAAAGCCAAACCAAAAGAAGAAATACCTACAAGCCCTAAGAGACGGCAAGCATTCGACCAGAAATTCATCTCAGCAAAGAAACTCGCAGAACGCTGGGGTCTATCAAGAAGCGCCGTCTATCACGGAAACTCCGACGTCAGCCTCCTGCGACGAATTCCATTTGGCAAACAGAGCGTCCGCTTCTTACTTTGCCAAGTCGAAGAAGTTGAGCGTCAAACTCAGCTTGGAAACGTGAGTAATTAAACTGTAGAATCCGCCGAAAAAATCAGCGGCTATCCAAGGAGCGACTATGAACAAGCCAAAACAACGCCGGAAAAAAGGCGAAGCTCAAGTACGACAAGAGACACGCTCCGGAGGAAAGTGCTGGGGCTACGATATATACATTCGTCAGGATACCGGCAAGAGAAAACGGTTCAGGGATTTCAGTTTTCGTAGCGAACAAGAAGCTAAGAAATCCCTGGCTGCCTTAATAGTCGCCGGCAATAAAGAACGTTATGGTCTAAATCCACCAGTTGAGAAAACTCTCACGACTGTCCAAACCGCATGTGCCGACTACATCACCCAGGCTGAGAACAAACATCTGACTAATCGAAACGACAACGACCGTTACCACAGAGAGACGCCCTCTCGGCCTTTTTGTCCGGATAAGGATCGGAGCTGAATGCCGGTGGTCGCATCCCACAAACGCACCGTGTTATCCCAACCTCCCGACACGATGTGGCGGCCATCGGGCGAAAACACCACACTTGTCACATAGTCTTCATGCCCTTGAAGACATCGCTGTTCAGCGTCGCTCTGAGCGTCCCAAACCCGCAGTGTCTTGTCCTGCGAGGCACTGGCGATGTACTTGCTATCAGGAGAAAAGGCAACGCTAAATACACCTCCCTTGTGACCGCACAAGACGCGCAGTTCGGTACCAACAAGAGTCTTAAGGGGATAATGTGTATAAGTGATAAAGCCGGCTTAGATAAGAGGAAGAAATCATTTCATCGAAATTAGTAAGGCTCATTCGCCGCTTATGTGCGGCTACGGCGGGAAAACCTGAACAAGAGCGGCAGGACGTACTGTCTTCAACCGACACGCGATCTCAGAACAACCTTAAGAACTGAAGAAGGCCATCGGGCGACGGAATCTTAGGTATATCAAACGCGATTGGATAAGAGCGTTCATTTGGCTCTGCACCGACAATCATGTCTCGTACGGCTTCGATCCGACCACGAAGACCAGATCGGACTAATCGAGCACTAACGATTACGCTACCTGTGACGGGTCCAATCACGGGTAGCGTTAATGTGAGCACCTGCTCTCGGCCTATACCATCCTGACGGTCGGGATTCTCCCTGAAATCCCAACGAACTAGGCTAGTGCCTTCGCCGGAACCTTGTACGCTGCAATGGTACTTAACGTATTTCTTGCTCGTGCCAATCTCGAACCCAGGCTCAATGGGGATTGAAGGAATCTTGATCCCCAGCTTACCCTTCCGGTCGATAGTAAATTCGACCGGGTGGGCATCGTCCAGGCTCCGAGGGGCGAGGTCAATAACCTGCAGTCCTACGGGCGTGGTAAGACGCAATCTGAATTGGGCGGAGTTGAACCGTGTTCCTTCGGCTGGTTGAAAAGTACATACGAGTTGGACAATTCCGCCAGGTGTGCCTTCGAGGTCAATGGGCTCAACTACTCGCCGGACCAGAAGCAGCCGGCTTCCCTTCAAGTCTTCGTCCGCGATGGCTTCGATGTCGGCCGCGCCCATTTCTTCGTCCGCATTCGGATCGCCAACCAAAGGCACATCCGCCAAAAGCGTTTCTCGTTCGCTCATACTTACCTCGTCTTAGCGCCAGTTACCGTGGAGAATGAATGGCGCCCAGTGATAGGGAGAATCGAATCCTGGAGTGGAACGCACCGCCAGCATCGCTTGCTGCAAAGCCAACGCCTTATCAACCGGCGTGTTTCCGTTTGCCAGCATGTCATAAAATAACCGCATTGTCAGTGCTGCGGATGTCTGGTTTACCTTCCAAAGAGTGGCCACCATCGAGTTAGTTCCAGCATACAAAAACGCAGGAATCAGACCCAGAGGCTCATCGCCGGTGGCGATGACGCTAGCCGCACTCTCACAGGCAGCTAACGTGACCAATTCAGCCTGTAGGTTAGGTAAGTCGAATATTTCGCGCGCTGTCAGATTGCCGTCGGCAAGAGCAAGAAATGAATCCAACGGTTCGCTTGGTTGGTGTACCGCGTGGCCCTGAAAATGAATGAAGTCGCGGCCGGATATGGCGCTGATCAAGGCTGCACGGGTTACGTCCTTACCAATAAACGCCTCTGTTGTAAGAAGCTGCTCGAGATGAGTCATGAGTTTGGCAGCTTCCGGTCGATCACCGTTTGGATCGCCAAAGAGAGCCGTCACCGGACTCGCTCTGCGGATCCGATGGCGAGCGAGACACTGCCTCATCACGCTCAAACTGGAACAATAAACGATGGGATTGCGAACAAGCAGAGGATCGGAATCTATTTCCAAAGCATGAAGAGGCAAAGCATGCAGCGGTCCCGTCGGCGAAAGGATGAGCAAGTCCTCCCAGTCGCTCAGGCCAGCAATTGGCGAAATTAGCGGATCAAGTTCGCGGAGCAACTCAGGAACATCCTGCAAGGTGACTCGAAAGCTCTCCGGCCCCAAATCATTTCTGACGAGCGCGCGCACTTTGCTAAGCGTCAGTGGCAGGGGGACCACCTCGGGTTGACAGCCGGGGCGCGCTGCCACAAGAAACAGTAGATCACCGATCGCAAACCAATCGATACAGACGCAGGCTTGTCCTGCCAAGGCGTCGTCACTTAACATCGACTCCAAATCTGCAGAATCCAACGCGGCACCGATGCGGAGTTCCTGGTACTCAGACAGCAGCGGGTCCCGACTCATGCGTTGTCGCACAGTGTCCAGCTCCGCGCGTAACTCGAGGCGTTGTTCCGCAGGAACCCTTCCAATCCTGGAAGCGAGTTCCCTTTCCTGCGCGACCAGTTCATATGAATCGGGATGTCTTTCGAGTTCGGCCATGACCCGTGACGGCGGCGCTGAGCCCGTTCCCAAAATATCTGACAAGGCCCGGGCCTTGGCCCGTTGGACCAACTTCCAAGCTTCCGTGGGATCAGGTCGAAACCGGCAGACAATATCAAGCGCCAACTCGTAAATGCGTTGGCTTTTTTCGATCAAAGCGCGCTTGCCACGCTGGACTTCGAGAATAGATGCACCGGCATTAAACTCCTGGCGGATCGCATCATAGTCGGACTCGGCGTCAAGCAGATGACCCAGCGCAGCGTCGATCATCTGCACACTCAGATCCGCGAGTACTCTGGTAGAGGCGTTGACATATAAGCGAGCGAGCATAAACCGAGAGTCCGCTGCTTGCCCGCGCATCCTCGCCGTCTCGTAGTATTCAAGCGCTTTGCGTAGATTATTTTCCGACTCGCTGAAATTCGTCGCCAAGTCCTGGTTGGACCGGTTGAGAAAAATAACTCCAAGCATAAAGTGGCAGTTCGCCACATACATCTCTAATCCGGCTTGTTTATAGAGGGCGAGTGCATTTCGCCACGCCTGTAATACGCCATCCTCGTCTTCTCTTGCTTGATAAACCTGCCCGCGTAGTTGTTGCAGGTTGCCGAGTCGCTGAATGGCCTCGCGTTCTGCCAGGCCATGCGCGAGTACTTCAGCCTTCGCGATCGCTTCCTCAGCTTCTGCGAGCAAGCGCGCCTCCCCACGATACAAATGGGAGTACAAGTAGCGCGCAATTTTGACTTGCCCAACCATCTCTTGCTTGCTTACCGCGGCCGCCAGGTCGCGCCGTTCTTCGTCCTTTGCCGACCACTTTGGCAGCAGGTCTTCCGCTTCCTGCCAGGCTTCTTCTCGTCGCAGGGAGGACAGGTCACTCGCAAGTTTCACGACTGCGTCTGAGGCGGAATCGATGGCTCCCAAGCCGACCCACATTTCGATAGCTTTTCGTGTGTGTACGCAGGACGCGTCCAAATCATTAATAAATGAATACGCCGCCCCGAGAAGTTGCTCGTAACCGGCCTTGAGCATCGCAGGTGGCTCAGTGGTGATCGCCGCCTGGCAGAGCTCGATGGCGCCCCCATAGTCGGCATGTCGCATCATCAGATCGATTTGAGCGGTCTGAAAGCTGTCCCGCGCCAATCCCATTCCGACCTGCTCAGACAGGGCAAGCGTTTGACGACGATACTCTGCTGCGGCGCCTGTATCACCGCGCTCATGCGCGAGTTGCGATAGGTCCATGAGGACGCTTATTTCACCACGCGGAAACTCAAGCTCCGCATAGGCTCGAAGACATGCTTCCAGAGTTTTCGGATCTGCGAACTCGCGCTCGACAGCCAATTTTGCCTTGGCGAGTTGCACGTCGATCTGGCCGTGCGCGTGATTGCCTTGTTGATACAACGCCGCGGCCAGGTCGAGGGTCTCGACAATGCGACTACTTGGTTCACCCGCGAGCATCATTTGGCCACTTGCTATTAATTTTGCCTCAGCGGCTAAATTTGGGCGGGCCGCTTCTAAAGCATCGTCCGCCAACTTTAGCAATGCGTCGGTGCGGGTAAGTGGATCATCCAGCCTCTCCGCATACGTCAAGCGAGCCGCCAGGGCCTCGTCGATCCGTCCCGCCTGTTCCAGCGTCTCAGAAATTCTGAGAAGCCGGTCCCGCGCCTGCTGCCCTTCCTCAGGAGTGATTTCATAGTAAGTTGCCGCGATCAGCAGGATGCGCGCGTGTACGCGTTCCGCTTCTGCCTGATCCGACGGATCGACCGAAGGGTACGTTGCGGCCAGCGCCTGATTGGCAATGGCAATAGCTTCCTTGATTTTCAGATGACGATACACCTGCAGTGCCGCCGCCTCTAATGCAACTATTAGTCGCTCTCCAGGAGTTGCCCGCAGCAGATTCGCCGCCGCCAAAGCATCTTCGGCGTTAATCGGGTGTCCTTGTTTTAGGAACCCGCGCGACCTCTCCCGAGCCACAGCAGGGCTGCCCTTGATCTCAAGTGGAAGATCTTCCGCAAAGGCTGCTGCCTCACGATATGCTCCGCGGCGAATCAGTGCGCGGATAACCTCGCATGCTCTAGTGTCGTCAGTCACGCAATCCTCTGGCTTCTATAAAGTCTTTGCGTCTCTCGGCGCTGCTCATTCGGCCCGTGAATTCAACTTGAGTAGCCTGCGGGCTTGACCAAGGCTCTGGAATCATCCAACCGGATAACGTACTGCCAACCACCCCAAGTAATTCTCCATGTGAGGGTGGTTGGGCCTTTATCTCGAGGTTCGTGTAGCCGGCGCCGCATTGCGGACACATCCGGCCGGAGATCTTCTGGCGGGCGGGGAAGGTGATGTTCCAGCCGCACCATTCAATCCACAATCAGGGCCATCCAGACCGATCACATCAAACAAAAGCGACTCGGCAAAGATGCGCAGATCGTCCGGTTCAAAGAGCGCATCAGAGCGCTTGAGGAGCAGGTCCGAGCACTGCAAAGAAGAGAACGAACTGCTCTACGGCAAACTGAGTAACCGACAAAATATGTGGAGGTAGCCAGTATCTCTGCCCCTCGAGACAAAAGCTCCGAGTCTATGTGAGCTCATGCGACCGAACCGAAGCTTAGTGGCAAAAGTAGCTTTGCCGTTGGTTTGTCAAAAAACGTATCCAGCTCTTCGATGACACCGTGAGCATGTGCCGTCCGCCGTTCGCTCGGACGTAAACAGCGGGCTACAACATCCACGGCACATTGGAATCGCTTTTCATTGACGTAAGGCTGACGCGCGGCGAGAGCGCACGTGAATGAGAATTCAAGACGAGGCACAATGTATGAAGCCGGGTGCCAACTTCGTCAATGGCAGAGTTTCATGACGCGTAAATCATCCAATAGAAAAGGTCTAGCACGCTTAATTAGGTCTCGTGTGTAAGCTAAGGGATTCTATGGCTCGTGTTTCAGTCGGTCGTTGACGTAATGGTTATGCGAGATTGGGAGTTCCGAGAGAACAAAGAGACTGAGAATCTACGCGGCGGAATCTACGTGAGAAGAACTGAACGTGTCAATAAAAACCCGTCAAGCCAAGTCGCACAAAAGATGCCAGAGTTTTTGCATGCCATGACGAACGAGTTTTTGGCACAGACGATTACCAATAGGAGTCAGCGCGATTTCTTCTGGTCCACCGAGAGTGCCCCCGGTCCCATAATGTTTAGTGAACATAGTTAGGTGAATAAAATGCGACGCAATAGGGCATTGGGTTGCTGCGTAACTTACAACACCCAGATCATCCCACTGATCTTCACCGCAAGTTTTTCTGTTTTTCTTAGGATCAAGCTCCGTTTATAATGACTCTGACATGGGGTACGTAACTTTGAGATCTGTAACACTGACCGCTTCAAGAGCGAGTCCGGGTTTGCGCGAAGGCGGTCGAATGCCTCTTCGATTTCGCTATGCAGTTATTCGACGTTAATGTTTAACCTATCCCGGAACTTTGGACGGGCTGGGCCTTGAGATAGAAAATCGCCGCGATAAAATCGCCGGATAGTGCACGCTGATAGATAACGTTCTCAATTGCATCAACAGCGTTATTTTTTTTCATTTCAGAAGGATCGTGGCAAGCACGATGTCAGATGCGTTGACATCACTCGTCCGGTGGGCCTATCGTTTCCCTGATTACTTCGCACCCGCCCGCGAGAGCCTGCCGCTCGCGAGCCTTACTTAAACCACCACCGCAGAGAGCAGAAGGAGGACCCCTCATGCCTGACAAGGACGACGAAAGGTTAAAAGGCTATATCGTCATCGCGCTGACAGCGAGCACCGGCAAGAAATATGAAGACTGTAAAGTGATCCCACATGGCGATCCCTATCCTGCAATCTACAGCCAAGTCTTCGGGCCGGCGAGCCAGAAGGATTGCGAGAAGTGGATGGCTGCCAACTGTGACAAGTCAAACAAGGCGACGAGCTAGGGTCAGCGAACCGCGACGCGGGTAGCGATCTACGCTTTATACCTCTTTTGACACTGTTACATTGTCACAAGTTCTAAGTAAGCAAGCGAAAACTCCCACCACAAAAGATCGAACTCCCGGCATGGGGTGCTTTCTTTCTTGTGTGCCGATAGTGTGCCAACTCTGCGAAACTTAACTACACTGAACCGCACAGTGAGACTATTGAAGATGTGAGAATCCCTAAATAAGCAGTAGCAGATACACAGCAGAACGCACAAAAACTCGCGTTGGGAGACTTAAAATCCGTTGACCGCAGGGTTGTGTGAGTGCCAACCAACCCAGTGCCGAGACTTTCACGTTATGCACGAAAACTGTAGGAAATTCTCAAAGCCCGAACAGATTTTCACTTAACGATCGAATCGCGCCCGTAAGTTACTGATTCTCATAAATCACCGAACCCACAATTTCACCGCGTTACAAATAATCCTTGGCCCCCGGAGAATCGATGAGCGACTTTGGAAGACTATTCAAGGTTATCGACGTGAGAGCTAATTGGCGAGATGAAGACCTCAACTAAAACACGCTTATAAAGGGAAATTCGTGTGACTCGGATGTGAATGAAATCCGAGGTCTTATTGAACAAAGATTGCGTGTGAGCGCGTGCAACGACGCACTTACGGGAGAGAAGTTTTGGTATTTTTCAATTGACGAGATTTTGTGAGTTGATCTGAGGGATCTAAACGACCGCCAAACTGGGCGACGATCTCTTTTACATATCGCGGCCGCGTCAATCGCCGCCGGCCCATCATGGGATTGGTTAAGTTAAAGCGCTTCGCCGTTCCTGGAACGAACTGCATCAACCCTAGCGCCCGCGCGGGCGATACCAGTTCAGCTCTAAACCGAGCCAAATACGCAATGGTCCACAACGCCCGAGGATCAACTCCATGTTTACGAGCAGCAGCCGCAGTAAAAGGCTCATACAGCCGCGCCCTTTCCCTCATTCGCGAAAATTGTCTCAACCGCAGGTGTCTGCGTTTGCGAACACCTGTTTTTCGAGTTTTGATTGCGATCGCCGACACCTTTCGATCGTGGCCGTGCTTCATTAGCCTGACTCGTTTGAGCATTAGCCTCCGCCTGCCACAACACCGCAGCCAACGCTAGTACAGTTAAATTAAAGGAAAGATATCTTTTGATTTGCATGATCGACGAGCCTCCAGCCTCGGCCTTTCTGCAACAGCGATGCCGTCATAGATCAGACTGAAGAAGAAAGAGAACAGGATCTTTTACCAAAACCCGGAAAGGCTTTGGCACAGGCTTTGTGAGCAGCTATCAGCGCGAAGCCGCCTGAGGAGAGAGAGAGAGAGAGAGAGAGAGCAAAGCTCTAAAAACACCGATAGCTCTCCCAAGCTATAACCTCGCGCGGACACGAACAAATGACACCAATAGAAGCCATTGTCACGAATCTTATGACTGAAATTGATCGAATCGTTGATCAAAAGGTAGAAACAAAACTACCTGAAATGATTCGCGCCCTGGGGATTCGAGAAGCCAATCACGAAGACGAAGACCTCGTAGACGCAGTTGAAGTAGCAAGAATGCTCGGACGCGACACCTCAACAGAACATACTATTTTGTGCGCAAGAAAACACGTGTATAATCTCGCCGCTCAACAACTGATTCCTTCGGTAAGGCTTAGTCCCAGACGCATTAAGTTCAGTCGAGCAGCCATTAGAAAAGTCATAAACAATGGCGGCCTAGCCAAAGAAATACAAGCAGCATAAAAAAGCAGCGGGCGACAACTACCACCGTTAGCGACGCGGTAAAACAGAAACCTGGCACTCTCAAAACAAATGGCTGAAATTATCCCTCGCGGCAAAAACAAATGGCTTGTTCGAATCTCAGTTGAGCGAAACGCCGCCAACGGCAAACGAAAACGTCATAGCAAACTAATCAACGGCCAAAAAAAAGACGCCGAACGATATGCGCGTGAAACAGAAACTAAACGCGATCTCGGAACCCTCGACAAACCAGCTATCGAAGATCCGACACTCGATAAATTCCTCGATAGCTGGTTAACCGCATTCAAGAAACACACCGTTAAAGAGCGAACACTAGCCGGATATGAATACATACTCAACCAATACGTTCGCCCATATCTCGGAAAAGACAGACTATCCGAACTCACTACGCTACGAATCCAAGAGTTTTACAACCAGCTATCAGAAAACGGTCTATCTCCCAGAACAGTCTCATTCTCACACAGTCTAATTCGAGACGCGCTCAATCAGGCTGTCATAGGACACTTGATAGATTACAATCCAACCCTCTCAACGCGCCGACCACCGCGCAAAAAGAAAGCCATTGATGTATTCACCCCTGAAGAAGCCGAGCGATTCATGAAAGCGGCCAAAACTGATCCTCGTGGAATCATTTTTTGGTTCGCTCTCGCAGTAGGAGCCCGACCTGAAGAATATCTAGGACTTCAGTGGCCCGATCTCAATCTCGATAAAAAGGAAGTTAACATCACCAAATCAATTTGGTGGCCAAAGGGAGGCGGTTGGAAACTTGAAGAAGTGAAAACACAATCAAGCCTTAGAACCATTAATTTCAATGCAACCATTGCATCCGCTCTAAAAGCGCATAAAGCTTCCCAAGCAGAAACACGCCTTCGACTCGGCAAAAAATACCACAACAACAATTTCGTCTTTGCCACAAGAATTGGAACACCTCTAGGCTTCCGCGACCTAGTCTTGAGACACCTACAACCGATCATGGAACGTGCCAAGATTGACGGACCAGTAAATCTCTATCGCCTCCGACACTCGTTCGTCACCCTCTCCATACTTTCCGGCGCCGACCTAAAAAGCGTAAGCAGAGCCGCAGGACATTCCAGCGTCGCTTTCACCATGGACACCTATCAACACGTTCTAACTTCAATGCGCAAGGATGCAGCAGAGAAAGTCGGGGCACTCCTTTTCGGCAGACGATAAAACTTGCCATTCTTACGACGGTGAGAAAACAGTGGCACAACCGCATCGTCGATCCTGGCGGACAACAACTCTCGACATCTCACTTGGCTAATCCCTCACTACTATTGCAACCATCCCAGAATCCGCTTCGGGCTCATTCTTGATCCTCAAAAACATTGGACGATGATAGACTCCAATTGTAATCTTCCATCAGCTTAGCAATACTCATCCCTCTCTATTTTAGTGGGCCACTAGTGGGCCAACTCAGCGGAACATCCATGTTTTTACCTGACTCCCGCGAACTACGAATTCGCTTTTCTCCAATGAAAGCGGACTCCTTGGCATTAGATGGACTTCCCTAGAACTCACTGGAACAGCCAAAATTTGACTCTTAATCAGCGGGTCGCAGGTTCGAGCCCTGCTCGGCTCACCATTTCTTGTAGGTTAAGGACCTAGCATTTTCAACTAGTTTTCAAAGTTTGATTTGGACTAGCTGATTGATGTTGAGTCTTTTTCCATTTGTACCAACCCAATTGCTCTGCCCGTTTTTCTCCGGTGGCAGCTGGCGCACCTCATTTCACACTTTTCGATTTCAGTCAGGATGCACTTCCAGGTGCGATTAGAAACAATCAGGTAAGAAACTACGTGCTTCCCTGGAGGTCTGCCCTGTCCAGGCATCGGTTTAAAGTTGGCGATTATGAGGGACAGGTCAGGGGAGAACATCGCGGATGGTGACTTATGCAAAACCACTTGCATCTTTCAGAAAACAGCAATTTCCGGCCATGATTGATACTAACTCTTGGATAAATAAAATAGAAGAAGTACGACGTTGATACGGGCCTCGCTACCCAGCCTTGAAATCTTGACAAAGAGTTTTTTCGGGCGTAGCATATGGCCGTCCTTGAACCCATCTATCTCACGGAAGACAGTTACATGAAACTCACGTCACTCAAAATAGTTCTCGTCTCAGTCTTCTCCTTCACAATTGGCGCATTGCTGGCACCCCCGGTTTCAGCGCAAACAACCTGCACCACAATTGAAACACCTTGCAGTTACTATGTCCAAAGCTACACTTGCTTGTGGCTCTCGTGTTCGAAATCAATTGAAAGCCACTGCGCAGCTGCCTGTTGTTATAAGGAGCGGGGTCGCGGAACCGGCGACCCCGCTGGATGCAGTTCAATCGAGATATATGAGTCGCAATACTGCGGCGGGCAGTGCGGCATGTGGGACTGGGAATAACGGAGGATAGTCATGAAAAAGAGTATCTTGCTGCTGGTTGTTTTAGCGGTCATCGCCGGAACAGCGGGTTATGGCGTTCGTACCGCCTTCAATTCAACTCTCAAGAAACCATCGCCGGCTTTTACAGTCGTTTGGCAAGTAACGGATTACTTTCCCGACGGCACTAGCATACCCAGATATATAGAGACTCGTTACGTTTCTGGGAACGGCAAATGGCATTCTGTAAAGAATGGCGCGGACGTAAACGAGGAAAGCTTTGGCGAACCAAATAAGGGGGTGTTTAGAAAGCAAAAAGATAAGCTCTATTTCGTTTCAGAGCTTCCCGTCCTGCCTCCGCTTACCGAGGAGGACTTGGTTAATTCGCGAAATTACCTACGAACCGAAACTCTGTTGGGCTATAAGGCGATTGTAGTATCGTCCGGTAACCGCCCCCGGACAGGTTCGGAATTCTACGTTGTACCCGCGTTAGGAGGGGAAATCATCAAAGAGGTCATCGCCGATAATAAGACGGGTCTGAAGACAGTTCACGATCCAATCAGCCTTACGCTCGGTGAACCGGATGCATCAGTCGTTGCACTACCGAATGGCTTGCCAATAGATTATGAGACTATCAAGGCAATGAGACAAAAGGGTTCTGGTAAGCCTCAGTAAAAATGGAGTTGTTTCTGTGAAACCTGATAAAGCCCCGGTTCGCCGGGGCTTTCGGTTTTGGAGGTCTAATTAATGGAAAGCCGCAATTAAAAAGAACAGCTCCAAAAGGACGCCATAGAAGTAGGAAAAGTTTCGTTTGAAGCGATGAAACACCTAACGACGTTATATACCGGGGCAGTTCTTAAATGGTAGCCTTCCTCTGCTGACCTACAACGAGCGACGACAAAAGATTGATGAAACGCGTGCTCTGCGATTGAGCTATGGCCCCGCAGTTTGTTGGAGCCACCGGGACTCGAACCCGGAACCCGTGCGTTAAGGCATGTAGTTCCATCGGCATTCGTCGCTGAGTAGGTGAATAGTGAATGGATGGTGAATGGTAAATGGTGAATGGTGAAGGACCACCGAGTGGTGAATGGTAAATGGTGAATGGTAAATAGGACCACCTCCTTTCTTTACTCGGTCGTTCATTCACCAACTACTCTCACCACCATTTGCTATTCACGATTCACATTCCCATTTACCATTCACCATTCACCATTTACCCGTTTCTGGCGACAAGATCGGTGAGAGGATCCCGCCCGAAGCAAATCAGGCGAGCAGGGATTCGAACCCTTTCGCTTACGCTTACCATGTACTCTCGACCAGCATTCGCCATAGTTCCATCTAAAGGGGCCGACAAGGAATCGCTGAGACAACTTTCGTTTCAAGCGAAGTGATGTAGTCCCAACAGCATTCGGCCCAAACCAATTCTCAATTTTCGAAGAGCGGATTGCGAATTTGAAGAACTGTCTTTAACTCCCCAATCCGAAATCCGCAATTCGAAATTCTTAGAGCGCCACCGACTCGATTACACCGATCCAGTGGTCTGCATTGAGTCGACCACCAGCGAATTCCGCGATCACGTCAAAAACCCGATCCGAGAATCCACCGATGTTCAGGATATCGTCACGCTCCTTCGCCTGCACCGTGCCGTAAGGCTGAATGTCAATACAGACCATTCGCGCCTCAGGATTGCGCTGACGAAAGTTTGCCCACTCCGTCATCGTCTGGGTCGCGCTACCACCAAAGCGGCCATATTGCGGCGCGTCAATCCACGACTCGTTATCCGAAACGTAGATCACCAGGTCACCTTTAGCGCGACGCCGATTCAGAAACTCCAGCGGCGCACTGCAGTTGGTACCACCGCAAGGTAGATTCGTAAGCTTCCCGGCGTTAGTCATTACGCTGTCGCGCGGGTTGAGGCGCAGCTCAACTACCTTCGACTCAAACGGGATAACTTCCGCACCCGGGTTCTTGCGCAGCACCGTTGCGGCTACGAGCGCCGCCACGTCAATGCAGCGGACAGCCGTAGTCGAACCGCTACGGTAGCCAGTCACAGCCGAGTGCATCGATCCGGAAATATCCGGAAAAACGTAGACCTGGCCCGAAAACTCGTGGACATTCGCCGTTGCGATCTCCATTGCATCCTGCAGAGCGTTGCAAACAATCTGCGGAATGTCAGCGTTCGCGCTGGCCATTGTGTAAGCGACCATTAGTGTTGAACCAGTCCCTCAACTCCCAAAGCGCATCGAATTCATAGTCAGGCAGTGCATCACTCCACGTGAGTTTTGAGACAGCACAAAACAAGCCAGCCGCAACGTGCGAGCGCTCATCAATCTCACTGCTGACAAATCGGATGAACATTACTTTTCCTACCTTGACGGCCCTTTGAAGAGGACGTCACCTTGGAGTGCGGCGGCCCGGCGCCGCTTTGGCCCGTGGCGGCCTCGCGCAGTCCTGTCGGGCAGCATTCAAGCGGGAAGGTCGTGGCAGCTCGCGGTGGACCAAAGCGGCGCCAGGCCGCCGCACTCCAAAGAGAGGCTGATCGTCCGTCACTTGAGACTCTGCTGTCGTCGAATGACTAATCGAAGCACCTTTTTGAGTTGAATTGATGGGGAGTGGCTGCGGGAGAAGGAGTCGAACCTTCATCTTCGGGTTCAAAGCCCGACGTGTTGCCAGTTACACCATCCCGCAATCGAAGAAGGGTGTTGGGTGCCGGGTATCGGGTGTCGGGGAGCAGTTAAGAGGTTCAGTTAAGTAGTTGATTCACAAGGAAAAGCCAATTTGCGCACCATGATGAAACTTCACCCTAACACCCAACACACGGCACCCAACACCCATCTTGGTTGGCCCGACGGGGCTCAAACCCGTACGCCACGGATTAAAAGTCCGCTGCTCTGTCACTCGAGCTCCGGGCCAGTACATTGCCGATTTCCGAATGCCGATTGCCGATTTGCCTCTGATCAGGAGCGCTATTCGTTCGGTAGAAGTTCGTCTGTTGAACCCAGGCCAATTGACAATTGGCAATCGGCAATCAACCCAAGACTCTCCGCTTCTGCTCAGCGTGCACCCGCGACATGGTGTCACGATCATCGTGAACGTCCATGAAGAGATACTTGCGCCATTCAGCGCGATCCTCTGCATAGTGACAAAGCACTACGCGCTCGAGTCTCACTCGCAGCGCCGACTGCGAAGTCAGCAGCGGCATTCGCGCTTCTCCCGGTGTGCGATCACTCTTCGGTTGTTGCACCCGATGCATGCCGTGACGATGTTCACCGGCGAGTTATCACCACCGCGCGAACGAGGCAGGATGTGATCGAGCGTTAGGTCGCTCACAGCCTTCTTCTCGCCGCAGTACTGGCATCGGAACTTGTCGCGCATGTAAATGCGCAGGCGCTTCATGCCCGATGCTTCGCGACGACGGCGCACATTGATGTAGGTGCGACGCCGAATTACGGATGGGACTCGAAACTCATCACGTGCGGAGCGAAGTACGCGATCACCGTCCCATTCCTCGACGAAGACGGTGTTCTTAAAAGTCATGATTATCGCGCGCGCGACACTGACGGTGCCGAGCGGTTCGTAAGTTTGGTTTAGTAATAGAACGCGGCCATTAAGTGTCATCACCCGACACCTCCTTTCTTAGTAATCCGACAAGTAGGACAGACATTCCTGTCTGTCACAGTTTGGCAAGAGACCTTTCAGTCTTTACTCGCTTCTAACCACAGACCGACAGACAGGAATGTCTGTCCTACTGTGAAATTTGGAGTCAAGAGCGGCTGTGAGGGAGAAAGGCAGAGTGCGATTCACCGCTCTTGAAGTTAAAAGTTAATCGAGAAAAACAACTGCCCGTGCGCCTGGCGCAAAGTTTTCGGTGTTCATCAACACGCGATGCCACCGCAAAGAAACTTCTGCTTGCCATCGTCTCGTCGGGCCATCAGGAGCAAGTGCTTCTGACGCGGCTGAATATCAATCACTTGATATTCAACCAGGTCGGTCGGCTCGACTCCGATGTCGAAGTATTCGCCCTGCCTGTCCGATCGAATATCGATCCCGGCAGGACGCGACCGGCTAACGGTTTCGTGAAACTTCACTCGTGCTCCCATGCGTTCAAACATGATTTCCAACTGACTTCGCATACACTCTCTTTCTAATTTGGCAGACTCCAACTGGAGCCCGTGTTTCAAGTCATCACGAACGTTGGCACCGGCTCTCGGGTTCCGAAAGGATCTACAGGCCGGCGCTAACGCCCGCTACCCCTCATGCCGCTGGGTGAATGAGCAGTAAGCACATTGGCCTAATAAATTTCATTGTGTTAAAAAAACAGATGAAGGCAGAGAGATAGCGGCCGCGAACACACTTCGAGGCACACTTCTCCTGAGGATGGCGACGCTCGGGACTCTCGCAAAGCAACGGCGTCATCATCCACTGAAGGCTCCCTGCCTTCATCTCTCAAAAAGGTATTTCGATTGTCAAAAAACAAAAAGGAGCGGGCTTTAAGCCTCCCAGGGAAGCTGCCCGCTCCTAACAATTCTCGCGATTTTCTTTGAGATTTGGGAGCGGGAGGCCGCTCCCGCGAATTAATGCCTGATATGCCGGCTATCTATGGACGCCGGTCTTTGTCCAAGTTCGCCGCCAAACGTATTGATGGGTAACGAGCTCAGACTTCGGACACACAAGGCCCTACGCATGCCGGTCGACGGCTGCCGTTTGGCGTTGTGTTCTTTATATGTCCAGCTCATCATCATTTTGACCTTCTAACTCGCGTTACATTCTATGCCTCATCACGCGAGCCATCTTGTATAAGATAGGACCATCAAACCTGTCAAGTACTTTTACGAAATACTTTCAATGGTTGGATAACTTCAGAACTACTTTGAGTTGCCCCGCTCGAATCGTGAGGTCCAAATTTTCACCGATAAGCTAATCTCCTTTCACCCCAACTGCCGTGCTCTTGCGCAATGGCCGCCTGGCCTCTACCGCTAAGACCGCAACGAAGTGCGAGCTGGCGTAGTCTGGGCCAAATAACGGATCTTCATCACCACCGCCCCGGCTGGCGCGTCATGCTTCCCCAGGATCACAATGGTGTACCCGGTCGTCGAGTTAGCCAGGCACTTGTTAAGTTGGTCGTCAATTGGTACTGATGCAGTTTGATTGTTTCGGCTGAAACGCTACTCAGGTACAGAACCCAGCGCGGTAGCGCGGGATCCTTCAGGAACCTGAGTATTAACAAGCATTGCCGACCTTGCGGCGAAGTTGCCTCCGGGATCCCGCGCTACCGCGCTGGGTTCTGTAATTAGGTACATTGCTCCAAACTGCATCAGTACGCGTCAATTAGTGGTTTCGCAAAAAGGCGAGTACAGTAGTGGCCTCAATTCTTTTCCTTCTGTATTCCTGAAAGAACCGCAGAGTAGCAATGAAAGAAATAAAGAGAACCCGCCTGAGTCAGGCGGTCGGGAGCAATGTGTGCTCGCGTTCCATAATTTTTGGCCCGCCGGCGATGCTTCTGTTCGTTATGTCCATTGTGACGGGAATCAGCTTTTCGTTCGATGGCAATGTACGCGTCACGGCCGCACCCCAGGCACAAAACCGCCTGGAAGAGTTACGTCCGCCGGTGTTGAATCTTCCCCGTCTGGCTTCATTTGGTCCAACGCTCGCTGAATCCGCCCCGCACGAAGATCATCTCTGGCGTGAGAATCCTCGGGTTGGTCGTGAGAACCCGCGGGTTGGTCTTAGGAAAAGCGGTGCCGAGAACGGAGGCCTACCGAAGTCGTACCGAGCGCTGAGCCTCGATGTGAACGCACAAAGAAAGGTTCTTCGCCATGCGCCAATGGAGTTCAGTGTGGCGGCCAGTCAGAATCAAGTAGTCATGACGTTGCCGATGCCGGATGGGACACTTTCCCGGTTTCGCGTTGAGGAATCACCCGTGATGTCGCCGCTACTTGCCGCTCGTTTTCCAGCTATCAGGACCTATCGTGGTCGCGGTCTTGATGATCCGACTGCCACCACACGCTTTGATGTCACTCCCGCCGGCTTTCACGCTATCGTGCTTTCCACCCACGGTACGGTCATTATTGAGCCCGCCGGGAGTGGGCAAGCCCGCAAGTATGTTAGTTATAACCAGGATGATGCACCGAAAGGCGCGGGCTCATTTAATTGCCGCGTCTCCGACGCCGAGTCATCGACATCGAGTCCAAGCAAACAATTGCTGCGCAAGAGTGATGCGAATCTCTCCAGCCCCACCGGCTCGACATTGCGCACTTACCGTCTTGCGCTGGCGGCGACCGCCGAGTTCACGCAAACCTATGGCGGCGGGACTGTCAGCGGCACGCTCGCCGTCATAACCACGATGATAAATGCCGTTAACGCCATCTTCGAGCGCGATCTGGCGATTCGTATGAAGTTGATTGATAACGAGGACGCCATCATCTTTACGAACACGGCTACGGACGGATATACGAGTGACAACGCCACGACCTTGTTCAATCAGAATCAAGCCCTCCTGGATCAGCGGATCGGAACGGCCAATTACGATGTCGGCATGGTCTTTGACGGTCTCGTCTTCGCTTACCTGCCGGGCCATTTCATATTCGAGGGCCAGGGACGGGTGCGGAGCGTATGCGTCAACGGGCAAAAGGGCCAAGGCGTCACAATCCTGCGCTCCACAGAGCCGTCAACGACCAGCGCCATCTGGGTAGTCGCTCATGAGATGGGTCATAAGTTCGGCGGGCTGCACTCGTTTAACGGCGGCCTTGAAGACTGCGGGACCAGTCGTACTTCAGACGGGGCATATGAACCTGGAAGTGGCTCGACGATTATGGGCTACCGAGGCGGCCTCCTACCTGACGGGAGATATTTTCCCCTTTGTGGTGCTGAGGACCTGCATTCGGCCGACACTTACTTCCACGCTGCGAACATTGAACAGATCGTTAATTACACCACCTTTGGCAACGGCAGTTTCTGCCCCTCGATTTCAAGCACGGAGAATAATCCGCCAAATGTTGATGCCGGAGCCGACTATACGATCCCAGCCAATACACCATTTGTGCTTACGGCGACGGGCAGCGATCCCGAAGCGGACGCCCTCACCTATTGCTGGGAACAGTTTGATTTAGGAGCGCCGGGCCCTCCGCACACAGATAACGGCAACCGGCCAATCTTCCGCTCGTTCGCGCCTGTGCCAACCTCTGCGCGCACGTTCCCGCAGTTGGCGGACATTTTGTCGAGCACTCCAACTTTCGGCGAGTCGCTGCCGACCACGAACCGGACAATGACTTTCCGTATCACGGTGCGCGACAACCATCCCGGCGGCGGCGGAGTGAACACCGCTGCGATGCGGGTCAGGGTTGTGGCAGGGGGTGGGCCGTTCGCTGTTACGCAACCGGGTGCTTCGTCCTCGTGGACAGCCGGTTCGAATCAGACTGTCACATGGGACGTCGCCAACAGCTCAAGTGCGCCGGTTAATTGCACAAACGTTCGAGTCTTGCTCTCCATCGATGGAGGCAGTAGTTTCCCGTTCACCCTGGCATCCAGCGTACCCAATAGCGGCTCAGCGACGATTACTGTTCCAAACGCGCCAACTTCTACGGCCCGCATCAAAGTCGAGTCCGTCGGCAACATCTTTTTTAATATCTCGCTGCCAAACTTTGCTATTACGCCGAACAGCACACTCGCTCCGACACTGCTCACCGAAGCGAACACGAATCGGGCGGTAGCGCTGGATTCGGTGACGTTAATGCGCGATCTCTTCCCTGTGACCACCCCTCATAACTTCAGTTTGGATCAGCGCACTCGCATCATGCTCTTTGCGTTTGGCTTGGAGTTAATGCCCGGCGAGGATGTTTCTGTTGTCACGGCGCAAGCCGAAGACTCCGCGCACAGAATATTTCCGTTAACGGTTGAGTACGTTGGGAAAGTACCTACCCTTAATTGGTTGACGCAGGTGAATGTCAGATTGCCGGACGGACTTGCCAATGCCGGTGACGTGTTGGTAAGCGTCAGCTTGCGTGGCGCGGTCAGCAACAAAGCCGTCATCACAATTAGATAGTGATCAGTTGTCAGTGGTCAGTTGTAATAGTCCGCGATTAATCGTCAGCTGTTAGTGACGATTAATCGTGAATTCAAGTTCGAAGTGCAACGGGCTTCGGTTTCACCGAATCAGCCCGGAGGGCTCTCAGAAAGTAGCCGGTGGTCGGAGCGAAGCGTAGACCACCGGTACCGGGTGAAACGGAAATTGCACCCCGGCGGGGTGCGAGCAATGTTTGACATCTCGTTTCTAGCACCCCTTCTGGGTGCTGGCTCCTGCCACGAGCGATCCGGTGGTCTACGCTTCGCTCCGACCACCGGCTACTTTCTGAGAGTCCGGAGGGCTGATTCCCGAGCCTCCACATCTCGACCCTCAGGCACTGAGGCCTGAGCACCACAAAGACTGTTCAAGGGTGGGATTTCAACCGCACCAACACCCGATATCCAACAGTGGCCTAAATTTGACGAGTGAACGATCCACGAAATCACACGAAGCTGCACCAACCCTCTTCGTGAAATTTCGTGTAATGTCGTGGATCGTTTGCCGATCTTCCGCACGGTTCGAAAAGGTCGAGTTGCAGTGTTACTATTACTCCGAACCCCCGCAGATGTAGGACGTCAACTCCCGAGCACAAACGCAATCGAGCAGTCGAACATTGACCTGTTTCACTCCCTCTTCCCACGCTCGACGCTAAAGCAATCACTTCTATGTTCAAGTTTAAACCCAATAGCTTAGTCGTTAACCCAAACTACGGAGCAGCTCGAGTCTTACTGGTCGCGTTGCTCTTCGTGATCTCATTTGGCAAGGAGACATCCTGGTCACAGACCGCTGCCGACGTACACGCGTCGGAGCGATCGGATACATTGACGGGCGGACGCGTCGAGACCGCGGAGTTTGAACCGGGCCAGCCGGACCTGCGCGTCACCTTGAATGTCCCTTCGTTTCGTTTGACGCTTTGGCAGAATGGGAAAGAAGTGAAGTCCTGGTATATCGGTGTGGGGATGAAGGACCATCCGATCTACATCGGCGATCGCAAAGCAACGCAGATCATATGGAACCCTGACTGGATACCACCCGACAGCGCCTGGGTTAGCGAGATCAAAAGTGTTACGTCGGGCGAGATCATCAAAGCGAGCGATCCGCGCAACCCGCTGGGCAAGATGAAAATCCCGCTGGGCGATCGCTACCTTATTCACCAGGCAGCATCGGTGAACGACGTGGGCAACCTGGTTTCACACGGGTGCGTGCGAATGCTGCGTTCGGAATTGTATGACCTCGCGGAGAAGGTCATCGCCGCGCGCAGTCTCGCTGTCTCGGCCAGGCGGATTGCCGCGGCAAAGCGTAGTACGCGCATGCTTGTCGTCAATCTCGAAGAACCCGTGCCGGTAGACATCAACTACGACACGATGGTCATCGAGGAAGGTGTGCTGCACATTTACCCGGATGTATATAATCGACGTACAAACGTTCCCCGGCTACTCCGCGCGGAGCTTGAATCGGCCGGCGTTGATGTGTCGGACGTGGACGATAAAATGCTGAAACAGATACTCGGCAAAGTGACGCGGCGGACGCAGTTTGTAGTCGATACAAGCAGCATCGCAGAAGGGCGCGCGCTCGCCGACGGGAGACTTCTCCCGCTAATACCAAGGAAGCAGAAGGTAGTTACTGTGAAGAAGTAAGCTGCTCAGGAGGCTACACCTTGGAGTGCGCCGCCTTGTCGGCGCTTTGGCCCGCGGCGGCCCGGCGCCGCTTTGGTCGGTGGGTGAGCTGCCGCAATCATAACTAGTGTAGTGCGTCTAACGCTTCTTTACATTTGCTGATTTTGTTCATGATTTT
>JBBPIC010000157.1:0-2433 GCA_038040525.1 Acidobacteriota bacterium
GTGGGGAACCTCATCTTGAGGCGAGCTTCGCACTTAGATGCTTTCAGTGCTTATCCCATCCGAACATACCTACCCAGCAATGCCGCTGGCGCGACAACTGGCACAACATTGGTTCGTCCACTCCGGTCCTCTCGTACTAGGAGCAGCTCCTCTCAAGTTCCCTACGCCCACGGCGGATAGAGACCGAACTGTCTCACGACGTTCTGAACCCAGCTCGCGTACCGCTTTAATTGGCGAACAGCCAAACCCTTGGGACGTACTTCCGCCCCAGGATGCGACGAGCCGACATCGAGGTGCCAAACGGTGCCGTCGATGTGAACTCTTGGGCACCATAAGCCTGTTATCCCCGGGGTAGCTTTTATCCGTTGAGTGATACCCCTTCCACTCGGAGGTACCAGATCACTAAGCCCGACTTTCGTCTCTGCTCGACTTGTAGGTCTCGCAGTCAAGCACCCTTATGCCTTTGCACTCTTCGGCTGGTTTCCATTCAGCCTGAGGGTACCTTTGGGCGCCTCCGTTACACTTTAGGAGGCGACCGCCCCAGTCAAACTGCCCACCAGACACTGTCCAGCGCCCGGATTACGGGACGCTGTTAGAGCCGAAATCCAACAAGGGTGGTATTTCAACGTTGACTCCACCGAGGCTAGCGCCCCAGCTTCCCAGTCTCCCACCTATCCTACACATGCTGAACCTCAGTCCAATATCAAGCTGCAGTAAAGCTCCACGGGGTCTTTTTGCCCTGCCGCGGGTAACCTGCATCTTCACAGGTATTTCAATTTCGCCGGATCCCTCGTTGAGACAGCGCCCAGATCGTTACGCCATTCGTGCGGGTCGGAACTTACCCGACAAGGAATTTCGCTACCTTAGTACCGTTATAGTTACGGCAGCCGTTTACCGGGGCTTCAATTCAGGGCTTGCACCCCTCCTCTTAACCTTCCGGCACTGGGCAGGCGTCAGCCCCTATACGTCAGCTTTCGCTTTAGCAGAGACCTGTGTTTTTGCTAAACAGTCGCCTGGGCCGTTTCACTGCGGCCTCGATCAGCGGCACACCGAAATGCGCGGCTGCGAGGCACCCCTTCTCCCGAAGTTACGGGGTCATGTTGCCGAGTTCCTTAACGAGGGTTCTTCCGATCGCCTTGGTATGCTCTACCCGTCTACCTGCGTCGGTTTGCGGTACGGACGCCTTTGATCTCGCTAGACGCTTTTCTTGCAGGATCGGCTCAGTCGAATCAGCTTTCGCCTTTCATTCGCTGCTCGGAGTTGAATGAGAGGACGGATTTGCCTGTCCTCTCCCCCTACCGGCTTAGACGCACATAGCCAAAAGTGCGCTCAACCTACCGTTCCCGGTCATGCCCTTGCTCCCAAGCCCGCTTCTCATTGGCTGCCTCGACAACCGAAGTCGCCTCAGCTCACCAGCGTCCACGAGCCAGGCACCTTGCGGTGCAAACGATCTCTGGCGGTATCGGAATATCAACCGATTGTCCATCGCCTACGGCTTTCGCCCTCGGCTTAGGCCCGACTAACCCTGAGCGGATTAACCTTCCTCAGGAAACCTTAGACATACGGCGTGCACGTTTCTCGCGTGCATTTCGCTACTCATGCCGGCATTCGCACTTCCGTCCACTCCAGCCGTCCTCACGGTCGACCTTCACTGCTGACGGAACGCTCCCCTACCACCGCCGCACCCGAAGGTGCGCACGATCCGAAGCTTCGGTACCAGGCTTGAGCCCCGTTGGATCTTCGGCGCGGAATCACTTGACCAGTGAGCTATTACGCACTCTTTAAATGGTGGCTGCTTCTGAGCCAACATCCTGGTTGTCTGTGCAACTCCACATCCTTCCCCACTTAGCCTGGATTTTGGGACCTTAGCTGTCGGTCCGGACTGTTTTCCTCTCGACCACGAAGCTTAGCCCTCGCAGTCTGACTCCCGGGGTATGGAATCACGGGATTCGGAGTTTGATTGGGTTTGGTAAGCGGGAAGCCCCCTAGCCCATTCAGTGCTCTACCCCCGTGACTGAACCCCCGAGGCTAGCCCTAAAGCTATTTCGGGGAGAACCAGCTATCTCCGAGTTCGATTGGCATTTCACCTCTACCCACAGGTCATCCCCTAGCTTTTCAACGCTAGTGAGTTCGGTCCTCCACGGGACATTACTCCCGCTTCAACCTGCCCATGGGTAGCTCACTCGGTTTCGGGTCTACTCGCGGCGACTCAATCGCCCTATTCAGACTCGCTTTCGCTGCGGCTTCGTCCTTCGCGGACTTAACCTTGCCACCTACGAGTAACTCGCCGGCTCATTCTTCAAAAGGCACGCCATCAGGCTACCCGGCGACCGAAGCCCCCGGGCAACACCCTTTGACTGCTTGTAGGCATGCGGTTTCAGGTACTATTTCACTCCCCTCCCGGGGTGCTTTTCACCTTTCCCTCACGGTACT
>JBBPIC010000062.1:0-41333 GCA_038040525.1 Acidobacteriota bacterium
ACAGTGGTGGAAGAGTTGGTGGCGGGTATCTGGGCAGAGGTGCTGGGGTTGGAGCGAGTGGGGGTGCAGGACAACTTCTTTGAGTTAGGCGGTCACTCGCTCCTTGCCACACAACTGATCGCGCGAGTGCGCGAACTCTTCGGCGTAGAACTCCCGTTGCGCACTTTGTTTGAGTCACCCACGGTGGCCGTACTTGCAGAGGCAATCGAGGCGGCTAGTCGGACAGGACGCTGTTTACAATGCCCGCCAATTACGGCCGTCTTCAGAGAAAGCGAGCTGCCCTTATCATATGCGCAACAGCGACTTTGGTTTCTGGATAAGATCAGCCCGGGACAAGCGATCTACAACATTCCGCTGATGGTGCGCCTGCGCGGCACTCTTGATCTGGCAGCGTTGGAGCAGACTTTGCAGCAGATCATCAATCGGCATGAAGTGCTGCGGACCAGATTCGTGGAAGTAAAGGGAGAGCCACGGCAGCAAATCGCCGCACAGCAGGAGTTGAGCTTAAATGTGGTGGACTTGAGCAGCATGCCGGTTGGCGAAGGAGAAAGAGAAGCGAGACGGCAGGCGCAGCAGGAAGCGCAAAGAGGCTTTGATTTAGCGAGCGGGCCTTTGTTAAGAGCGAGTGTCTGGAAGTTGTCAGAACAGGAGCAGATAGTTTTGCTGCTGATGCACCACATCATCAGTGATGGCTGGTCGCTGGGAGTGCTGCTGCGAGAGGTGCAAGAGTTATATGAAAGGAATGTGAACGGGGCGGAGGCAGGCGGCGGGGAGCTGGCGGAGTTGGAGATACAGTATGGGGATTATGCGGTCTGGCAGCGGGAGATGTTGGCGAGCGGGGTGTGGGCCGAGCAGGTGGAGTATTGGCGGCGGCAGTTGGCCGGAGTGAAAGTGTTGGAGCTGCCGACGGATCGGCCGCGTCCTGCGCTGCAAACGTTTCGCGGCGCCCGGCAAAAGTTTGTGCTTCCTGCACATGTGACCCAGGGACTCAAGCAGTTATGTCGGGATGAGGGCGTTACTCTGTTTATGGCGCTGCTGGCTGCCTTTCAGACTTTGCTGCTGCGCCACACAGGGCAGGAAGACATCGTCGTTGGGACGAGCATCGCTAACCGTTCCCATCTTGAGACGGAGCATCTTCTTGGCTGCTTCTTCAATCAACTAGCGTTGCGCACCGACCTTTCAGGCGATCCGAGTTTCCGCGAACTGCTCGCGCGCATCCGTAAGGTAACGCTGGAGGCTTACGGCTGTCAGGATGTGCCGTTTGAAAAGCTCCTTGAGATTCTGCAACCGGAGCGCAATTCGAGCCATTTCCCGATCTTTCAAGTCTCCTTCGTTTTTCATCACTCCTTTACCAAGCCGCTGGAGTTCACGGGCCTGACCATCTCCGCACTTGAACTTCCGACGACTATCACCAAGTTTGATCTGTCTCTGGTAATGGAATCCGGCGTCCAGGGGTTAAGCGGAATCCTGGACTACAACATAGATTTATTCAACGACTCAACTATCATACGCATGCTGGAACACTTTCAGGCGCTGTTGGCAGATGTCATTCAGAACCCGGACAGGGAGCTACAGAGACTCGGCTTAGCGACCGAAGAAGAAACGCCCCGGCTTTATGGCTTCAATGACGTTTTGATCGAGTAGCGCAAACGGCTTGTTATGGACTTCGGTGTCATGTTTTTTTCCAGCAGCACTCAGCCGGCCAACGGCAATCGGTATCGGTTGGTCGTCGAGGCGGCGAAATTCGCAGATGAGCATGGCTTCTGTTGCGTGTGGACTCCTGAGCGGCACTTCCACGAGTTCGGAGGATTGTTTCCTAATCCAGCCATCACCAGCGCGGCTCTCTCCTTAATAACAAGGCGGGTTCAACTGCGTGCGGGCAGTCTTATTTCTCCCCTGCATAATTCGATTCGCATTGCTGAAGAATGGTCTGTGGTTGATAACCTCTCGGAAGGAAGAGTAGCTATTTCATTCGGTTCCGGCTGGAACATCAATGACTTCGTCTTCTTCCCTGAAAGATATGAAGAACGCCACGCCATCATGTATGAACAGATTGAGCTCATCAAAAAGCTATGGAGCGGCCAGCACATCGTTCAAGCCAACAGTCTCGGAGATGAGATAGAGGTTTATCTTTTCCCGAGCCCGCTGCAGGAAGAGTTGCCAATCTGGATTACCTCATCAGGCAACGCCGAAACGTTCTCCAGTGCGGGCGCTATTGGCGCAAATGTCCTCACACATCTGATCGGCCAAAATATAGAAACCTTAGCCGGGAAGATTCAGCGTTACAGAGAAGCCAGGGAGAGTCACGGCTTCGACCCGGAGCAGGGTGTGGTCTCTCTGATGCTCCATACTTTTCTGGGCCAGGAGACAGCTGGAGTTAAAGCTAAAGTCAGAAGCCCATTTCGCGAGTACTTGCGTTCGGCCATTAGCCTCGAAGAAAGAGCCGCGATGAGCGGCGGTGTCATTAGTGGCGGTCACAGGATTGCCCCACATGAGATACCGTCTGAGACGATGGAAGAATTGCTCGACCTGACTTTTGATCGTTACTTCCTCACGGCAGCGTTGATGGGTACGCCGGCGGATGTTCAGCCGCTAATCTGGCAACTGGAGGAAATTGGAGTCAACGAGATAGCCTGCCTGATAGATTTTTTGGACGATCAAGACGCGATTATGGAAAGCCTAAACTACTTAGACCGGCTGCGGGCATCATTTTCCGCAGATGCACTCAGGCAGAATACCCGAACGGCCCTCGAAGTATTTGTTGACGATATTGAAGAGTAAGCGAGAGACCGCTCACCCCCTCAAAAGCGATCAAAACATCACGGATTACATCTATGACGAAAAACTCACTTGTGTTTTGCGTGCCTCTTTGTGGCTTGAAGATGACTTTTGGGGCGTAAGATTATTTATGTGCGGCTTTGCTGGATATTTTGATTTACGCGGCGAGCACCGGGCGGAGCCTGACATCCTTATTCGGATGGCGAGCACGTTGATTCATCGCGGCCCTGACTCGTCCGGATATTTTGAGGAGAATAATGCCGGCCTGGCCTTTCGGAGGCTTAGCATCATTGATCTGGAAGGCGGGGATCAGCCCCTCTATAATGAAGACCAGTCGCTCGTCCTGGTCTGTAACGGGGAGATCTATAACTATCGTGAGCTAAGAGCCAATCTGATTAAGCGCGGCCACGCGTTTCGCACCAACACCGACGTAGAAGTATTGCTGCACCTGTATGAAGAGGAAGGCAGCGACCTCTTGCACAGACTCAACGGTCAGTTTGCCTTCGTCATCTATGATCGAAAGAAGCAGCAGCTCTTATTGGCAAGAGACCAATTCGGGATAAACCCACTTTATTACACAGTCGCCGATGGTGTCCTAATCTTCGCTTCTGAAATTAAGGCCATTCTGGAACATCCTCTGGTCGAGCGCAAAGTGGATTTGACGGGATTGGACCAGGTCTTGTCGTTCCCCGGTCTGATTAGCCCGCGAACCTTCTTTAAAGGCATCGAGAGCCTGAAAAGCGGTCACTATCTTACGGTGAAAAACTCCGTGGTGAAGGTGACAGAGTACTGGGATCTGGTTTATCCGAAGATCGGCGCACTCTCCTACGACAAGCCGGAAAGCTATTATGCCGACCAGTTGGAAAATCTGTTTGCGCAGTCGGTGAAGTATCGTTTGCAAGCGGACGTGCCTACCGGATTCTATTTGAGCGGCGGGCTCGACTCCGCGCTGGTCGCAGCGATGATTGCGCGCACTTCGCCCGATGTTAAGAGGCATTCATTCTCCATCGGCTTTACCGAGCACGAGATTAGCGAAACCAAATTTCAGAGGCTGATGGCGCGTCACGTCAACTCCGAGCATCATGAAATTATTTTTGAGTGGAGCGAAATCGCCGAGAGATTGCGCGCGATGATTCTGCATTGCGAGAGTCCAGTTAAAGAGAGTTTCAATACCTGCTCGATGGCCCTTTCGGCGGCGGCCAAAGCAGCGGGCGTCAAGGTGGTTTTGGCTGGCGAGGGCGCAGACGAACTGTTTGCTGGCTATGTCGGATATCGTTTTGATCAACTCGGACTCCGCAACTCCAAGCCTTATGACCTTGAAACCATCCTGGAGGACGAACTTCGAGAAGCGCTCTGGGGCGATAAGGACATCTTTTACGAGGTGGAACAAATTCGCTTTCGAGAGGTTAAGTCGGCTTTATACTCATCGGGCCTGAATGACTTGTTTGAGGATTTCGACTGCCTCAACCGGGAACTAGTCAACAAAGAACAGTTGCGAGACAGACACTTTGTTCACCAGAGGTCCTATTTGGATTTCAAGCTGCGGCTCTCGGATCATTTGCTCTCCGAGCACGGAGATCGAATGGTGCTGGCTAATTCCACCGAGGGGCGCTACCCGTTCCTGGACATAGAGCTGGTGGAGTTTGCAACGACGATCCCGCCTGATTTGAAGCTTAACAGCTTCACTGAGAAATATATCCTGAAGAAGATGGCCGGGGGCCTTGTCCCTCCTGAGATCATCAAGCGTGAGAAGTTTGGTTTTCGCGCGCCCGGCAGTCCTTACCTGCTCAGGCAAAACATCGAATGGATTAACGACCTGCTTTCGCCTGAGCGAATCAAAAGGCAGGGCTACTTCAATCCTGAAGTGACGGAAAGACTCAAGTCTCAATATTCGCAGTGCGGATTCAACTTGAACCCGCACCTCGAAATTGACCTCCTGATGGTGGTGCTTACCTTTAACATCCTTTTGGACTCGTTCAGATTGCCCAACTTGAATTAAGCGGCATTAAGAATGGCAACAGATATTCGGTGGAGCAAATCCTTCCTGCTCGGAATTGTCGGCGGAATTGGGCCACTGGCGTCGGCGGAATTTCTCAAGACAATTTACGAGCGCAGCCAGGGTGAATCGGAACAGGCATCGGCGAAGGTCGTGATGTACTCTGATCCGACCTTCCCTGATCGCACGGAGACCCTGCTGGCTGGCGCGGACGCCGTCTTGCTTGAAAAATTGATCGAGGCGTTGGAGTGTTTGCGGCGCCTGAGCGTTTCCCGAATTGTCATTTGCTGCGTGACGATTCACCACCTCTTGCCGAGGCTGCGGGATGATCTGAGAGAGCCCATCTGGTCGCTGCTGGACTTGATTTTCCGGCATGTCTCATTGAGCCGAGAGCGACATCTCCTGCTCTGTTCGAGCGGGACGCGCAAGTTGGGAGTCTTCCAAAATCACGCTCAATGGCAGGCTTTAAAGGACCAGTTCATCTTACCTGACGAAGACGATCAGACCTTGATCCATCAGTTGATCTACCGGATCAAGCAGAGGCACGACCCGCGCCGATTGATCCGCACCCTGGAATGTCTCCTCGCCAAGTATAAGGCCAACTCATTCATCGCGGGCTGCACGGAGATACATCTGCTGGCGAAGCACTATGAAAAAGAAAACGGTAGCCGAAGAGAATACGGCTGCGTTGACCCCTTAACCATTATCGCAAAGGAAGTGGCGCAAGCGGCAAAGGAAAACCTATGAAACATGAAAGCGTGCATGAATGGTTTAGCCAGGTGGCTGGCGAATTCCCAGACAGTATCGCCATCGAAGGCGTTACTGAACGCATCAGCTACGCGCAGTTAGAAGAGAAGTCAAACACACTGGCGAATTATCTAATCTCCCAGGGCGCAACCAAAGGCTCTATGGTCGCTGTTCTCGCCGAAGAGTCAGTGGCGATTATCACAGCGATCATCGGTATTCTTAAGGCGGGATGCATCTTCGTTCCTCTGGACTCTCGTATCCCTGAACAGAGAATGCAAATCCTGGTGGCGGAAGTTTCCCCGACCTGGTTCATTACAGAGTCCAAATTCTTGCCTCGCCTTGGCGCGCTCACAGATCAAGGTGGCTTGCGACCACGAATCATCTGTATCGATCAAAGCAGGACGGAAACTGGCCAGGCGCAAGACATCCGCGTTGAGGATTATTCGGCCTTCCATGATGCCGCGATTCCGGGCCGGACCAGTTTGCCGGATGACATGTGCTACGTTTATTTCACCTCTGGTTCTACCGGTAGACCGAAAGGGATTGCGGGACGTCTCAAGGGGATCGCTCATTTCATCAATTGGGAAATCGAAACGCTCGGACTCACGCCGGGAACTCGCGTCAGCCAGTTTACGACGCCCGCCTTCGATGCTTATCTAAGAGACGTTTTTACCCCCTTGTGTGTGGGCGGCACAGTCTGCGTGCCGGAGAGCGCCCAGACACTCCTCGATGGCGGCAAGCTGATTGACGAGATAGATACGCGGCAACTCAACCTGATTCACTGTGTTCCTTCGTTATTCCGTTCGCTTGTTAATCAGGAACTCGATCCCCACAAATTCTCGGCCTTGCGATACATCCTCTTAGCGGGCGAGCCTCTACTTCCGGCGGATGTCAGAAAATGGATGGATGTGTATGGCGAGCGCATTCAACTCGTCAATCTCTATGGGCCAACAGAGACGACTATGACGAAGTTCTCATATTTCGTCACGGCAGCGGACAGCGATCTGCGCACTATTCCCATCGGCAAGCCGATTGATGGAGCGCGTGCTTTGGTGTTCGATGCCAAAGGCAAGGTGTGTCCGCCAGGGGTGGTGGGCGAGATCTATATTCGGACTCCGTACCGCACGCTCGGTTATTACAACCAGCCAGAACTGACAAGGGAAGTGTTCGTCCAGAACCCCTTCACCGATAACCCCAACGACATTATCTACAAGACGGGCGATTTGGGCCGCATCCTGGAAGACGGCAATTTTGAATTTCTCGGGCGAAAAGATCAGCAGGTAAAGATTAGAGGCGTCAGGATCGAGTTAAGAGAGATCGAAGGCTTGCTGCTTGGGCACAAGGCGGTGAAGGACGCGGTTGTTGTTGACCTCGAAGATTCCGCTCACAACAAATACCTGTGCGCCTATCTGGTTGCTGGGAAAGGGTTGCAAGCAAACACGCTGCGAGAGTTTCTTGAGCAAACCTTGCCTGAATACATGGTGCCCTCGGCCTTTGTCGTCCTGGATGAGTTGCCGCGCACGATTAGTGGAAAAGTGAACAGGCGGGCGCTGCCCCCGCCGGCACAGGCTCGTTCTGAGCAGCAAGACTTTGTTGCTCCTCGCACTCCGGTTGAAGAGGAGATCGCCAAAATGTGGGGAGAACTGCTCGGCGCCGAGCGCGTCAGCATCCACAGCAACTTTTTCGAGTTAGGCGGGCATTCCCTGCTGGCCACTCAACTTCTTTCGCGCGTCCGCGCTACCTTGAGGATCCAACTGCCCTTACGTGATCTGTTTGCCGCGCCGACGATAGCCGGAATGGCCCTCTCCATCACGCAGCTTCAGGTGGAGCAGGAAGATGATGAAGAGATGGCACGGCTAATAGCAGAGATTCAAGCGATGCCCGAAGACGTTTTGGACGCGACCCTCGACGAGGAAATTACTCAACTGAAGGTCGACACTGGAACTCTTCCAGCAAGACATTGATGAGGCATTATGAGCGTAACAGCTAACACTTTAGACAATCTCTCCCCCAAACAGCGAGCACTGCTTGAACGCCGGCTCAAACAGAAGCGCGACCAGGAGTCACTTCCGCTCCAGAGCGATGATGAAAACCTTGTCCTTGCCAAGTCAATCGGGTCAGTAGACGAACTACTCTCTAAGTTCTACGGCAGATTCCCCTGGCCCTGGCCCGCGATGAAGTTCGATTACCTGGATGATCCGTACTTCGAGACCGTTATGGTGAACCAGGACGTGGGCGACTGGACGCACCAGGTCCTTCCTGAGAACCCGCACGTCTGGGTGGCCGGATGTGGAACTAACCAGGCTATTCACACGGCCCTGCGGTTTCGCAACACGACCGTCGTGGGTTCTGATGTTTCAAGCAAGTCCCTGGGAATCTGCGCTCATAATGCGCAAGCGGTCGGACTGACGAATTTGGAGCTGAAAGAGGAGAGCATCAATGATGTGCCATATCAGAATCAGTTCGACTACATTGCCTGTACCGGCGTGATTCACCATAACGCCGATCCGCAGTCTACCCTGGAAAAACTGGTCGCCGCCCTCAAGCCCGGCGGAATCCTCGAGCTGATGGTCTATAACCGCTTTCATCGACTCATCACCAGTTCGTTCCAGAAGGCTATCCGAATTTTCGCTGAAGAGAAAGGCGCGGTGAATTTTGAGGCCGAGTTTTCGTTGGCCCAGAAGATCGTCAACAGCCTGTCGGTCAAGGATTCGCTCGAGCGAGCATTTATTCAATACATGGACTTCTCGGAATCGGATTTCGCGGATCTGCTGATTCAGCCTGTCGAGCACAGCTACACTGTTGAATCTCTTGAGATGCTCGTCGGCAGTTGTAATCTTGAACTAGTGGCGCCCTGCATCAGTCCGTATGCCAAGAATCTGGCAACGTTCATGTGGAATCTGACTTTCGACGACGCCGAATTGCAGGAGCAATACGACGCTCTGCCGGATTCGCGTCGTTGGCAGGTGACAAACCTCCTGCTCAACGAGAAGTCGCCGTTGCTTTGGTTCTACTTTCAACGCAAAGATTCCCGACGCAAGCGGAAAACGGAAAAACAGATGTGCGATGAGTTTCTCGAGACTGCCTTTGAAAGAACCGGCGCGATGCAGTGGAGCTACATTCGTAGGGACGACAGCTCGTACAGGTTGTCGCCAACACCGGTGCGATATCCGTTAGTGCCACCGGACAGTTCGGTCAAGGAGATTTTCGAGGCTGTTGACGGGCAGAGCACCATGAAGGCGCTACTCGCACGGCTCGGAATCACACCAACGTTTGCAGCCGTCAATCAAATTCGCATCAAGCTGACCACCACGGCCTTTCCTTACCTTAGAGCCGTGCAGACGAATTCACGTTGATGATGCCAGCCATCAAAATAGAGGATCTCTCCCCCAAGCAACGAACGCTTCTGGAGCTGCGACTCAAGCAGAAGGGAAGCGCCGCCGCACCGCACCAGCAGCTTAAACCTCGTCCCGAGGATCTTGATGCGGGCGCGTTGCCGCTCTCCTTTGCGCAGCAGGGTTTGTGGTTTCTGGACCAGCTCACGCAGGGCAGCATTATGTACAACATTTCTACTGGTGTGAGCCTTACCGGCCGGCTTAATCGCCTTGCTCTGGAGCAAACACTAAGCGAGATCGTCAGACGACACGAAGTCCTGCGCACGACCTATGCGACAGTTGACGGGCAACCCGTGCAGGTCATCAATGAGGCCTCGTTCATCAGTCTGCTTCCCATAGATTTGAGCGAATTGACGGAACCTGAACGGAAGGCCGAAGTGCGGCGGCGGGCAAGCGAAGAAGTTCATCGCCCCTTCGACCTCCGTCGCGGCCCGTTGCTGCGTGTGGTTTTGTTGAAGCTCGGTGCAGAGGAGCATGTGGTCCTGTTTACGCTCCATCATATCGTCTGCGATGGCTGGACGATACCGAAATTGCTCGGTGAGGTGACAGTGCTTTACGGAGCTTTCAGCCGGGGCGAACCTTCTCCGCTTAAGGACTTGCCGGTGCAGTATGCGGATTACGCCTACTGGCAACGACAATGGCTGCAAGGAGAGATGAAGGAAGCTCACGTGAGTTATTGGAGAAAACATCTGCGTGGTCCGCTTCCCACGCTGCACCTGCGCAATGCTCGCGCCCGGCCTTCCGTACCGAGCTATCGCGGAGCAAGTCAGGTGCGCCTGCTCTCCTCGGCGCTCTGCGATGAGGTCAAAGAACTGAGCCGGCGGGAAGAAGTCACGCTCTACATGACGCTGCTGGCTGCCTTCAACGTATTGCTCTCTTACCATTCGGGTCAGCAGGACATTCTCGTCGGCACTCCTTTCGCCGACCGCGGGCGCATCGAGTTGGAGGAACTCATCGGCTGCTTCCTCAACACGCTAGTCATGCGCTCAGACCTTTCCGGTAATCCCACGTTCCGCGAATTGTTGTGCCGGGTGCGCGAGATGACCCTGAACGTTCACGCTCACCAGGAGCTTCCCTTTGAAATGATCGTCGATGAAGTGCAGCCCGTGCGCAGTCTGAATCAGAACCCGCTCTTTCAAGTGTCTTTCACTCTGGAAAACGCTGCCCCGACTGCCCCGCAGCTTCCCGGTTTGACCGTAAAGTTCCTGGGGGTGGGCGGCACAACGGTTCAGTTCGATCTGGTTTTGCACATGGTTGATATGGGCCATGGGCTGCTGGCGGTTATGCAGTACAGCACGGATCTCTTCGAGGGGGCCAACATCGCCAGGCTCTTAGACCATTATGAAATTCTTCTGCGCGAGGTCGTGGCCCGGCCCGATATTACACTTGACCAGCTCAACCAGGCGCTGGCCCACACGGACAGCCGGCAGAAGCTCGCCAGAGAGAAAGAGGTCGAAGAGGCCAGCCTTCATAAGCTAAGAAAGGCCAAACGAAGGGCCATCATCGCAACGCCGCGACTCGCAGAGAATGTCGACCTATGACTCATGGTGAAGAGAACAGTGCCAGCAAGTGGAAAGCGCTTAAACGCAGGCCCGTTGTCGTCTCTGCCAACACTTTGGTGAAGACAGATTTTCTGCATCAGCAGCAGACTCTGCCTCTGGTGATTCATCCTGCTGTCAAGCGCCTGGACCTCATCGCCTGGGCGGCGCAGAACCGGGAGCTCATCAAAACAAATCTAGTGAAGTATGGCGGGCTTTTGTTCAGGAACTTCAACGTTAGGACGGCGGCGGCTCTTGAGCAGTTGATCGTGTGTCTGTGCGCAGAGTTGCTGGAGTACCGCGAGCGTTCGTCCCCGCGCACGCAAATTAGCGGCAAGATTTACACGTCAACCGATTATCCGGCTAATCAAAGCATCTTCCTGCACAACGAAAACTCGTACCAGAACACCTGGCCCATGAAAATCTTCTTCTTCTGCGCGCAGGCTGCCGAACAGGGCGGAGAGACGCCCATCGCCGACTGCCGAAAGATTTACGCGCGCATCGCTCCTGCGATCAGAGAGCGTTTCATCGAAAAAGGTTGGATGTACATACGCAATTTCGGCGACGGATTCGGTCTGCCCTGGCAGACCGTACTGCAAACGACCGAAAAGGCTGCGGTCGAAGAACATTGTGCGAAGAACAACATTACGGTTGAGTGGAAAGGCAACGATCGCCTGCGCCTGCGCGCCGTTCGTCCCGTTATTGCCAGACACCCTCTTAGCGGAGAGATGGTCTGGTTCAATCACGCCACGTTCTTCCATGTCTCAACCTTAGAGCCGAGCATCCGTGAAGCGCTCGTCGCTGAGTTCAAAGAAGAAGACCTTCCAACCAACACGTGCTACGGCGACGGCTCATCGATTGAGCCGGAAGTCTTAGACCACCTAAGAGACGCCTATCGACAAGAAACAATAGCTTTCCCGTGGCAGGAGGGCGACATCCTGATGCTCGACAATATGCTCGTAGCACATGGGCGCGCGCCTTACGCCGGGGTGCGAAGAATCATGGTAGGGATGGCCGAACCTTCTAGCGACAGAGGCATCTAACTTCGACATCTTTATTACTTCTATGCAAAACGAAACAATCGAAGGCTATCGCCTATCACCACAACAAGAACGACTATGGCTTTTGCAGCAAGCTGCCGGAGGAGGACTACCGCAGCGCGCCGCTGGCGCCATTTTGATCGAAGGCGAGCTGTCGCCAGAGATTCTGAAAGCGGCGCTTTCAAGAGTCGTCGAGCAGCATGAGATATTGCGCACAGCCTTTGAGTTGTTGTCAGCGATGACTGTGCCTGTTCAGGTGATCGCTGACCGCGGCTCATCGTCACTTAGTCAGTACGACTGCGGCGTGACGGCTGTACACGGAGAGCGCGGCACTCTCGAATCGCTCTTGCTGAAGGCGAGCGAACAGCAGTCGGATTTCAGTGTAACCGAGCCGAAATTCTCGCTGGCTGCGCTGTCGGCGGACAGGCATGTGCTGCTAATTGACTTGCCTCCACTGTGTGCGGACCGTATGGGGCTCTACAACCTGATGCGCGAAATCGGCCACGCTTACCTTGCCTGTCTCAAAGGTGAAGAGTCGCCGTATGAGCCAATTCAGTATGCAGACCTCTCCGAATGGCTCAACGAATTACTTGAGTCTGACGAGATGCTTGAGGGCAGAGAGTTTTGGCGACAAAAGGGTGCTTCCCAGATTCCGATCTTGAAGCTTCCCTTCGAGATGCAGGCCGCGGAAGCGGCGGGATTCAAGCTGCAGACGCAAAGTTTGGCAATCGCTCAAAGCACGGTTGAGGCCATTGACTCGCTTGCTCTCGAGAATGGCGCGACGCCCGCCACCTTCTTGCTGGCCTGCTGGCAAGTGCTCTTGTGCCGGCTGCTGGGACAGCCGGAGGTCGTCGTTGGCATTGCATCGAACGGGCGCAAGCACGATCAGTTGAAGGAGGCGCTCGGCCTCTTCGCCAAACATCTGCCCCTGAGCGCATCGCTTGAAGGAGATCTGCCCTTCATTTCGCTCTGGCAGCGAGTGGATGCAGAGATGCGTGAAGTCGATAGGTGGCAAGACTATTTCGCCTGGGAGCAGCTCGGCGCAGGTAGTGACGGCGATGAAATCTCATACTTTTCCTTTGCTTTTGAATTTGCAAAGGCAAACGAGGCGATGCGTGTTGACGGCCTTCGTTTCACGATGGTCTCACAGCAGGTGGTTTTTGATCGCTTCGATATCAAGCTCACCTGCGAGCAACAGCCGGATCATTCGTTGCGGGCGGAACTCGCCTACGATGCAGGCTTGTATGAGCAGACCGACATCGATCGCTTGGTGGGGTGGCTGCAACGTCTGATCGAGAGCACCATGTGCAATCCTCACGCCGCGGTTGATCGTTTAGAGATACTTGACGAAGAAGAGCGCCGACGACTCCTCGTAGACTTCAACCGGACAACAGCAGAGTACGGGCCGGAGAATCGCCTGCCCAAGCTGGTTGAAGCGCAAGTTGCACGCACGCCGCAGCGTGTAGCAGTCTTGTTCGAACAAGAAGAATTGCGCTACGACGAGTTGAACCGCAAGGCCAACCAACTGGCTCATCACCTGCAACACTTGGGGGTTGGACCGGATGTCCCGGTTGGCATTCTTGTCGACCGCTCGCTCGATATGCTGGTCGGCATCCTCGGCATTCTCAAGGCCGGCGGCGCCTACGTTCCCTTAGACCCTGACTACCCCCAGGAGCGGCTTGCCTTCATGATGGAAGACGCCGGCATCGCTGTGTTGCTGACAGCGGAGCAATTTGTCGACGTGCTGCCGCAGACGCCCGTGCCCCTCGTTCGTCTTGATTTGGACTGGGACAAGATCGCCAGCGAGAGTGACGAAAATCCCGACAGTATTATCACTGCCGATAATCTGGCCTACGTGATCTACACCTCCGGCTCCACCGGCAAGCCTAAGGGTGTGATGATTACGCATCGTGCCATCGTCAATCGCCTGCTCTGGATGCAGATGAACTACCCGCTTACGGCCGACGATCGCGTTTTGCAAAAAACCGTGATTAGTTTTGACGCTTCGGTCTGGGAGTTGTTCATGCCTTTGCTGGCGGGGGCGCAGATCATACTGGCGCGGCGCGGTGGCCACAAAGACAGCAAATATCTGATCGAGGCCGTGCGGCAACAGCAAGTGACGACGCTTCAGCTGGTGCCCTCGATGTTGGCGGTGATGGTCGAGGAGGCGGAGTTGGAGCAATGCCTGAGCCTGCGGCAGATGTGGTGCGGTGGAGAGGCATTGCCGGCGGAGGTGGCGCGGCGCTTCCATGAACGCAGCCGTGCTGTTTTACATAACCTGTATGGCCCAACAGAAGCGTCCATAGATGCTACGCACTGCGAGGTCAAACGAGAGTGGGAGGGACGAGCCGTCGTTTCCATTGGCCGGCCCATCGGAAACATGCAATGTCACATCCTGGACAGGTATCTGCAACCCGTGCCTCCCGGCGTGGCTGGGGAGTTGTTCATCGGCGGCGTCGGACTGGCGAGAGGATATTGGAAGCGCGCCGATCTAACTGCCGAAAGGTTTATTCCGAATCCATTTGGCGAAGCGAGCGCCAGACTCTACCGGACAGGCGATCTGGCGCAATATCAGACCGACGGACGCATTGAATTTCTGGGGCGCCTGGATCATCAAGTCAAGATTAGAGGCTACCGCATCGAGTTGGGGGAGATTGAGGCGTTACTCACCCAGCATCGGGGAGTGCGCGCCGCTGTCGTCGCCGCCAGAGAAGAGTCAAACGGCGAAAAACGTTTGGTGGCTTACGTAGTTCCCGAACAGGGAAACGCCCCACTTGCCTCCAACGGGATGCAGCCTTACCTCTTACCCAACCAACTTGAGATCGTCCATCTCAACAAGAATGAGACTGACCTCCTCTACAAAGAGATATTTCAAGATCAGGTCTATTTGAAGCACGGCATCACGCTTAACGACGGCGACTCTGTTTTTGATGTTGGAGCAAACATCAGCTTCTTCACCCTCTTCGTTCATCAAAGATGCCGCGACGCCCGCGTCTATGCGTTTGAACCCATTCCTCCAATCTTTCAAGTGCTCCAAGCCAACGTCAATCATTACGGCCTGAACACGACGCTCTTTAAGTGCGGTCTCGGTCAAGAGTCGGGAATGGCGACCTTTACCTTCTACCCGAAATCCTCTGCGATGTCAGGGCGCTATGCCGATGCTGCCGAAGACGAGCGCGTTATCAGAGCTTTTATGAGTCGCCAGGATGATTCGCTGACTGAGTATGCAGATGAATTGATGGCAGGAAGGTTGAAAAGCGAGAGCTACGACTGCCAGGTTCGCACACTCTCCGAGATCATCGCGGAGCAGAACATCGCACAGGTTGACTTACTAAAAATCGATGTCGAAAAAAGCGAACTCGACGTGCTCAAGGGAATCAAGGAAAGTGACTGGGAGAAGATCAAACAGATTGTTATCGAGGTTCACGACATACGAGGAAGGCTGGCCCAGATCAGCGAACTGCTCGAGAGCCACGGCTACAAACTGACAGTCGAACAGGATAGCTCATTTGACGCTACGACAGGCGTCTATAACATCTATGCGATTCACCGCTCGAGGCACCGAGCGCAAGAAAAAACATCCGGAGAAACCTTACGACCCGTTCGCTACCGCGCCGGCCTCTCAGTACAGGAAGTGAACGATTATCTGAGAGACAAGCTGCCGGAGTACATGATGCCGTCAGCGATTGTGGTGCTGGCGGAACTGCCATTGACAGCCAACGGCAAAGTAGACCGGCGGGCGCTACCGGAGGCGGGGGCAGCAGGCTCGTCGACCACAGTGTTGGCTGCCGCGCATTCGCCGCTGGAAGAGATCCTGGTGGGTATCTGGGCAGAGGTGTTGCGGGTGGAGCGAGTGGGGATTAACGATAACTTCTTTGAGTTGGGCGGACATTCACTGCTGGCGACGCGGCTGGTCTCGCGAGTGCGCCACCAGCTCTCGCTGGAGGTGCCGCTGCACACCCTGTTTGAAGCTCCGACCATCTCGGGCTTTGCGGCGCGGGTGGAAGAGTTGCTGGGTTTCGACCGTGGGAGTGCAAGGTTGCCGGAACTGGTGGCTGATGCGAGACCAGCGCGCTTGCCGCTGTCGTATGCACAACAGCGCTTGTGGTTTTTCGACCAGTTACAGCCGCACAGCGCGGCCTACAATCTGCCTTTGGCGGTGCGGCTGCGAGGCAGGCTGGAGTTGGCGGAGTTGGTCCGCAGTTTGAATCGGGTGATTGAGAGACATGAGAGCTTACGCACCAGCTTCGTGATGGAAGATGGGGAGCCATCTCAAGTGATAGCGGCAGAGTTGGAGCTGGCGTTGCCGGTGTTTGATGTGAGCGAGCTGGGAGCAGCGGAGCGGGAGTTGGAGGCGGCGCAGTTGCTGGCGGCGGAAGCAGCCGAGGGCTTTGACTTGAGTCGGGGGCCACTGTTGCGAGCGAAGGTGATCAAGCTAGGAGAGCAGGAGCACATCGCCAGTTTGACGATGCATCACATCATCAGTGACGGGTGGTCGCTGGGTGTGTTGATCCGTGAGTTGGCAGCTTTCTACAACGCTGCGGTAGACGAGAGCAGCAGTGAGTTGCGGGCGGCGTGGCCGCCGCTGCCGCTGCAGTATGCGGACTATGCGCTGTGGCAGAGAGAGTGGTTGTCGGCCGGGGCGCTGGAGTCACAGCTGACCTACTGGAGAGAGCAGTTGGCGGGGGCGCCGGTGTTGGAGCTACCGGCGGACAAGAGTCGACCACTGGTGCAAAGCATGCGCGGAGGGCAGGAGACATTCCGGTTTTCGGCAGAGTTGACGGCGCAGTTGCGAGCGCTGGCGTTGCGCGAAGGAGCGACACTGTTCATGGTCTTGTTGGCAGTGTTTGAAGTACTGCTGGCGCGCTACAGCGGGCAGCGGGATCTGGTGGTGGGAACGCCGATCGCGAATCGCAACCGGTATGAGACGGAAGAGTTGATCGGGTTCTTCGTGAACATGCTGGCGTTGCGCGTGAAGCTTGAGGAGCGGGAGAGTTTCCGGGAGTTGGTGCGAGCGGTGCGAGAGGTGACGCTGGCGGGATATGCGAACCAGGATGTGCCGTTTGAGAAGATCGTGGAAGAGTTGGAACCGGAGCGGGACACCAGCCGGCAGCCAATCTTTCAGGTGATGTTCGCCTTGCAGAATATGCCGCAGGAGAAACCGGAACTATCCGGCTTGGAGTCGCTTATGGAAGGGGCTAATTCTGGTGTCACGAAAATGGACCTGGGATTAGTGATTCAGGAAGTTGAACGAGGGTTGATAGCGAGTTTCGAGTACAGCACAGAGCTATTCGAGGCGGAGACGATCAGGCGGATGGGGCAGCACTGGAAAAGGTTGTGTGAGGAGGTGGTGCGAGATAGCGAGCAACGGCTTGGAGAGATGGAGTTGCTGCGGGCGGGCGAACGAGAGCAGCTAGTGGCAGAGTGGAATCGGACCGCAGTGGAGTACGCGGACGAGAAGTGCTGTCATGAGTTGTTTGAGGAGCAAGCATTGCTGCGGCCTGAGGCGACAGCAGTTGTAGATGAAGATAGTGAGTTGAGTTATGGAGAATTGAACCGGCAAGCGAACCAGTTAGCGCACTATCTGCGCGGGCTGGGAGTGGAACCGGAAGTGAGAGTGGGGCTGTTGCTGGACCGCGGGGTGACAGCGGTAGTGGCGATTTTGGGAATACTCAAGGCCGGAGGAGCTTATGTGCCGCTCGATCCTGCCTACCCAAAGGAGCGCCTGATCGCGACGTTGGAAGATGCAGGAGTGGCGCTGGTGTTGACGCACAGGCAATTGCATCGCGCACTGCCAGAACATGCGTTCCAAGTGATCCGTGTAGATGAAGAGCGGGAGAAGATCTCACGTCAGGAAGCGCACAATCCGCGGAGCGGAGTGCAGCCGCGCAACCTCGCCTACGTCATCTATACCTCCGGCTCGACGGGGCGACCAAAGGGGGTGCTCCTGGAGCATCGCGGTGTCTGCAATTTAGCTGAAGCACAGCGTCGCGCCTTCTCTGTTAGCAAGGACGATAGAGTTCTCCAATTCGCTTCGTTGAGCTTTGATGCATCGGTCTCTGAAATCTTTGTCACGCTGCTGGCTGGAGCGACTCTGTGCCTGGCTAAACAAGACTCGCTGATGCCGGGGCCGGATTTGCTCGATCTCTTGCGCCGGCAATCAATCACCGAAGTCACCCTGCCGTCCTCAGTGCTTGCGGTAATGGAAGCCGCAAGCTTGCCGGACTTGCACACTATCGTCTCCGCGGGCGAAGCCTGCGCGGCTGAGACCGCCGCGCGTTGGGGCGCCGGAAGGCGGTTTATCAATGCCTATGGACCAACAGAAGTGACTGTCTGCGCCACTATCGCCTTGGAAGTTGATGGCCGCCGCCCTCCCATCGGTCGGCCCATGTCCAACATGAAAGCCTACATTCTCGATGCGCATTTGCGGCCAGTGCCTATCGGCGTCGTGGGTGAATTGTACGTCGGTGGCATCGGAGTGGCGCGAGGCTACTCGCAGCAGCCTGAGTTGACCGCCAGGAAATTCATCCCTGATTCACATGGCCCAGAACCGGGGGCACGTATGTACAAGACGGGCGATCTGGCGCGCTACCTGCCCGACGGTCAGATTGAGTTTCTGGGCCGGATGGACAATCAGGTGAAGATCAGGGGTTATCGTGTCGAGCTGAGCGAGATCGAAAGTCGCTTAAACGAACATCGAGGTGTACAAGACGCCGTTGTGGTTCTGCGTGAAGACGTGAAAGGCGACCAGCGCTTGATCGCTTACCTGGTTCCACAGAGAGAAACGGGTGCAACAGACATCGAGTTATGGCCCTCCGTCGCCGAGTACTTCATCTACGACGAAGTTCTTTACTACGCCATGACCAACGATGAAAGACGAAACCAGAGCTATCGGGTAGCCCTTGAGCGGGCCGTAAAAGATAAGGTAGCTGTTGATATTGGGACGGGGCCGGACGCGATCCTCGCAAGACTCTGCCTCGAGGCCGGCGCGCGTAAGGTCTACGCTATCGAGTTGCTGGAAGATACTTACCGCCGGGCCGCAGCAACCATCAAGAGTTTAGAACTGGAGGATCGCATCGTCCTCATCAACGGCGATTCTACGCAGGTGCAGTTGCCTGAACCGGTGGACGTCTGCGTCTCAGAGATTGTTGGGCCCATCGGCGGCGTGGAAGGCGCAGCCGTCATCCTCAACGATGCACGGCGCTTTCTGACTCCGGCGGGGAGGATGATTCCGCAGCGCAGTCTCACCATGATTGCTCCCGTGAGCTTGCCCGCAGAGTTTGTCGAGAATCCGGGCTTCAGCGATATGACGCGCGGCTATGTGGAGAAGGTCTTCGAGCACGTGGGATACAAATTCGATTTGCGCCTGAGCCTGAAAGGCGTCAAAGCCTCGCACCTGATTTCAAACAGTGATGTCTTTGAGGACCTGGAATTCACGGATCGCGTCGCTCCCGAATATTGCCGCAAGGTGAACTTTGAAATTAGCAGAGACGCCAGAATGGATGGTTTTCTCGTATGGCTCAAACTCTATACGGATGAGAGCGAAGTCATTGACATTCTGAAGCACGAGCACAGCTGGCTGCCTGTCTACCTGCCAGTCTTCTACCCTGGAATCGAAGTCAACGCGGGCGACACGATAACAGCGACTATCACTGCGAGATTGTGTCAGAACAAGCTGAATCCGAATTACCAGATCGCAGGCCAATTACGCCGCGGCAACGGCGAGAGCATTGACTTTTCTTACGCCTCTACGCACCACGATCGGTCTTACCGTCAGAGCGCTCTGTATGAACGACTCTTTGCCGACGAGAAAATTGCCGTGCGCCAGAAAAACGAAGGAACAAAATTCAACGGCGGCGAGTTGAGCAGTTTCCTGGAAAAGTTCCTGCCGAGCTACATGATTCCCTCATCGTTCATCACGCTGGAGACGCTGCCGTTGACTCCGAACGGCAAGCTTGATCTCCGCGCGCTGCCGGCGCCTGAGCAAAGCCGGCCCGATCTATCGCAAACATTTGTCGCTCCGCGAACAGTCATCGAGGAGATGTTGAGTCAGATATGGGCCGAAGTCCTGCGTCTTGAGCTAGTCGGAATACACGACAATTTCTTTCAGCTTGGCGGGCACTCGCTGCTGGCTACTCAACTATTTTCCAGGCTGCGCAGCGCCTTTCAGGTGGAACTGCCTCTACGGTCAATCTTTCATTCTCCGACCGTTGCAGGGTTGACCCAAGCTTTAATCGAGAACGAAGTGCGACCGGGACAGACCGAAAAGATTGCTTTGCTGATGAAGAAGGTCAAGAGCATGCCTGCCGCAGACATGGTCGCAGTTCTCAACGAGAAGAAGAAGCGAGCGAAAGGTGAAATACGATGAATGGAGAACACGTCACGCAAACGAGCGGGTTCTCAACTGAGGAACTTGAACTCCTCACCCTGCTCCTGGAGGAAGAGGGCGTTGAGGTGCAAACGGAGCCAGCGGTCTCACCACGCCGCGAGAAAGAGAGAGTGCCGCTCTCTTTGACGCAGCAGCGCCTCTGGTTTCTCTACCAACTAGACCCGTCGAGCAGCGTCTATAACCTTTTCGTCGCCGCCCGCCTAAAAGGGAGACTTGAGATCTCGGCGCTGCAAGAGGCTCTCAACGAAGTCGTTAGGCGTCACGAAGTATTGCGCACAACCTTCAGCATGATTGATCGCCAGCCGATGCAAATTATTGCTCCGGCGTTGAGCTTGAAACTGGCTATTGTTGATCTCAGCGATTTGCCTGACGCCGAACGGCAGACCAGAGCGCAACGGCTGTCGACGCAGGAGTCGCAGCAGCCCTTTGATTTAGAGCGCGGACCGCTCCTGAGGACCAGTTTGTTGCGGCTTGCTCGGGAGGAGCATCAACTGCTGATGACGATGCACCACATCATTAGCGATGCCTGGTCTCTGGATGTCCTGGTTCGTGAAGTGGTGGCCCTCTATGAAGCCTACTCGAACGGCAAACCCTCGCCGTTGCCTGCATTGCCGATTCAATATGCGGACTACGCCGTGTGGCAGCGAGAGCGGTTGCAGGGCGAACGACTGGAACAAAAGCTTTCGTATTGGCGTGAACAGCTCGCCGACATCACTGTTTTGGAACTTCCGAACGATCACCCGCGCCCGCCAGTGCAGTCATTTAGAGGTGGGATCAATTCTTTGTCGCTCTCCGAAGACTTAAGCAATGCGCTCGTCGAACTGGGCCGTCGCGAAGGAGCAACGCTCTTCATGACGCTGCTCGCCACAATCAACATTCTGCTCTATCGCTACACCTGCCAGGAAGACATTGCGGTCGGCACGCCTCTGGCCGGGCGCAATCGGCTGGAGACCGAAAAACTGATCGGCTACTTCATCAACATGCTGGTGCTGCGAACAAACCTTGCAGGCGCTCCGTCGTTTCTTGAAGTGTTGCGGCGGGTGCGTGAGGTCACGCTCGGCGCTCATACCCATCAGGAATTGCCCTTCGAGAAAATCCTGGATGAACTCCAGCCGCAGCGCGACCTGAGTATCCAACCGCTCTTTCAGGTGGTGCTCGTCTTGCAGAATGCCGCACGGCAGTCGCCCCAATTGCCGGGCTTGAACGTTCAACTGCAAGAAATCGAAGACACCACGGCGAAATTTGATTTGACCTTTATGGTCAACGAAACCTCTCAAGGAGTGCTGATCTCGCTACAGTACAACAGCGACCTGTTTGACCCGGAGACGGCAAATCGGATGCTCTCGCATCTTCAGACTTTGCTGCGCAGCATCGTTGAGAATCCCAGCCAGACTATTTCCCGGTTGCCTCTCCTGACTGAGGAGGAGCGCCACGAGCTTTTGACGAAGTCCAACAAGGCACCGGACGACTTCGGCTTGGCGGAGTGTTTGCATCAACTGTTTGAGTCGCAAGCCGAGCGCGCGCCGGATGCTGTGGCAGTAACTTTTCAAGGCGAAGCACTCACCTACGGGCAACTAGACGGGAGGGCCAATCAATTGGCCCACTACCTACAAGCGCATGGCGTAGGGCCGGAAGTGATGGTCCCCATTTGCATGGAGCGCTCGCTGGAGATGGTGGTCGGAATTCTGGGAATCCTCAAAGCAGGCGGAGCTTATGTGCCGCTCGATCCCGCCTACCCAAAAGAACGACTCGCTTTCATGCTGGATGACACGCAATCTCCGGTGCTGCTGACGCAGCAGTCTTTGCTTGAATTGCTGCCTGCTTATGCGGGCCGGATCGCTTGCATCGATGCGGACGGGCCGCAGATTGCCGAACACAGCAAGAGCAGTCCAGTCTGTCGTGTGGCTACTGAGAATGCGGCTTACGTGATCTATACCTCCGGTTCAACCGGCAAAGCGAAGGGCGTGGTCGTCGAGCATGCGCAAGTCGTGCGCCTGCTTGCCGCGACTCAAGCCTGGTACAACTTCAATTCGGAAGATGTCTGGACGTTCTTTCACTCCTATGCGTTCGATTTTTCGGTCTGGGAGTTGTGGGGGGCATTCCTCTACGGTGGACGATTGATCATCGTGCCTTATGACGTGAGCCGCGCGCCGGAAGCCTTCTACGAATTGTTACGCAGCGAACAGGTGACCGTCCTTAACCAAACGCCGACTGCGTTCCGCCAATTGCTGAGCGCTGACGACTCGCTCGCCGCTGCTTCCGACTTACAACTGCGATTGGTGATCTTCGGCGGTGAAGCACTGGAGTTTCGCAGCCTTGACTCGTGGTTCGCACGTCACGGCGACACCAGACCCCAGTTGGTCAACATGTATGGAATCACGGAAACGACCGTGCATACCACCTATCGCCCGGTGAGCGCGAAGGATATACGCGAGGCTAGCGGCAGCATGATCGGCAAGCCCATCCCAGACCTGGCCATCTACGTGCTGGACTCGCAGATGGAGCTTGTTCCGCTGGGGGTCGCCGGGGAAATGTATGTCGGCGGTGCCGGGTTGGCGAGAGGCTACTTGAACCGGCCAGAGCTGACTGCTCAGCGCTTTATCGCCCATCCGTGGAGCAGTAAGGCAGGTGCGCGGCTCTACCGCTCCGGCGACTTGGCGCGACGAGTCACGAATGGCGACATTCAGTATCTGGGACGCATTGACGATCAGGTGAAGATACGCGGGCATCGCATCGAGATCGCAGAAATTGAAACAGCCCTTAGCGGTCATCCCGCAGTGCGCCAGGCGGTCGTGATCGCACGCCAGGACACGGATGGAGAGAAGCGGCTGGTCGCTTATGTGACGCTCAAACAGGAAGCGACGGTCCGCGAGCTGCGCCAGTATTTGAAAGAAAAGCTGCCCCAATACATGATGCCTTCGGCCTTCGTCGTTCTCGAGAGATTGCCTTTGACGACGAACGGAAAAGTCGATCGTCGTGCGTTGCCGGCGCCGCATTATGAAGGTTCCGCAAAAGATACGGCCCAGGACATGCCGCACACCGAGGTTGAAGAATTGCTGGCGGTGGTTTGGGCTGAGATTCTCGGCGTCGAACGACTGGGTATTCATGACAATTTTTTTGCTCTTGGCGGCGATTCGATTCGCAGCGTTCAATTAGTTGCCCTCGCCAGAGAAAAGGGGTTGAGCTTTTCCATTCAGCAGTTATTCAAGTGTCAAACGATTGCCGAACTGGCCAAAGAGATTCAGTTCGGCGAACTCATACCCTTCGAGGAAATACGAAGCGAGCCGTTTAGTCTTGTTTCGGCCGAGGATCGCCAAAAGCTGCCGGACGATTTGGAAGACGCCTATCCGCTCACGATGCTCCAAGCCGGAATGTTCTATCACATGGAGCTCACGCCGGATTCCCCCGTCTATCACAATGTTGACGACTGGCAACTGCGCGCACACTTCGATGAAGGCGTTCTCCGCGAGGCATTGCACTATGCAGTCGCGCGCCACGCAGTCTTACGTACGTCCTTCGATTTGACCTCCTATAGCGAGCCGTTACAACTCGTACACAAGACGGCAATCACGCCGATCACTGTCGAAGATTTGCGGCATCTCTCGCCTGCTGAACAAGAGAAAACTCTGGACATTTTTACTGAGAACGAGAAACGCAATCGCTTTGACCTCTCGCTCGCGCCCCAGGTGCGATTCCATATCCACAGACGCACGGACGACACGTTTGAGTTAACGCTCATAGAAAACCACGCGATCTTCGATGGGTGGAGCCTGACCTCGACACTGGCCGAAATTTTCACCCGCTACTTCGCTTTGCTCAAAGGTGAGAGGCCAGCCGATGAGCCGCCACCCGCTGTTGCCTTTCGTGATTTTGTGCGGCTGGAACGAATGGCCTTAGAAGCTGCGGAATGTCAGGACTACTGGGATCGCGTCTTGAGAGACTGCGCGCCGCTCAGATTGCCGCGACGTCCCGCTTCGTCCACCGCACTCGGCGGCCCACGAGTCCAAACGAAGTCCATTTTCGTCTCACGGCAATTGTCGGATGGATTGAAACAAGCAGCACGGGCTGCGGGAGTTCCGATCAAGAGCGTACTGCTGGCGGCGCACCTCAAAACGCTCAGCCTCATCAGTGGACAGACAGACATCCTCGCCGGGCTCGCCTCAAACGGTCGGCCTGAAGTGACGGGCGGGACAGAGGTACGGGGGCTTTTCCTGAATACAGTTCCCCTGCGCCTGAAATTGCTGGAAGGAACATGGCTCGAACTTATTCAGGCGACTTTTGCAACCGAGCTCGAACTGCTGCCTTTTCGCCGTTTTCCGCTAAGTGCCATGCAGAAGCGCTGGGGCAATCAAACTCTTTGCGAGACGCAGTTCAACTTCGTGCACTTTCATGCGCTCGACGGGATCTTGCGTTCCGGCAACGTAGAGGTGCTGAAAGGCGGCCTCAGAAGATCCGAAGAAACACACTTTGCTCTTTGTGCAATGTTCGGCCTCGCCTTCATCTCAGGCCAGGTGGTCCTGGACCTTGAATACGACTCAAGAAGATTAAGCGAGGAGCAGATTAAAACGATTGCCGGACACTATGCAGGCGTTCTGCACGCCATAGCCGCAGAGCCGCAAGCCCAACATCACCAGGCTGATCTTCTCTCTGCGGAAATACAAGAACTTCAAGCTGCCTGGGCTGCATCGGCACAGGAGGAGACGCCGAATCAAGATGGCGCGCCCGCGGCACCAACAGACACTTCTTATGCTGCTCCGCAAACGGAAATCGAACGGCGCGTTGCCGAGATTTGGCAGCAGGTATTGCAGGTGGAAGAATTGGGCGTGAATGACAACTTCTTTGACCTTGGCGGCGATTCGCTGCTGATGTTGCGCGTCCACAGCAAGCTGAAGGAAACCTTCATGACAGAGATTTCAATGGTCGATACTTTTCAGCATCCGACCATCGCCACCATCGCCAGACATCTCAGTCAAACGCCGGCCGAGCCGGTCCCTGTCGAAGCCAGAAAAGAGCGCGTCGAAACTCATCGCAAAACCGTTGAACGACAAAGACAACGCCGAAAACAACAGCGCGCCAACAACCAACCGAAGGAAGAGCGACTTGAATAACTCTGAAACAGTTGAGCAGTACTCGGAATCCGAGATAGCGATCATCGGAATGGCTGGGCGCTTTCCGCAAGCTAAGAATACCGAGCAATTCTGGCAAAACCTGCGCGACGGACTGGAGGCGATCTCACCGCTCACAGATGAAGAAGTGTTGGCGGCGGGCGTGGACCCTTCGCTGCTGGATGATCCCCGTCTCGTCAAAGCGTCGGCGGCGCTCGACGAGATTGAACTATTCGACGCAGCCTTCTTCGGTATTAATCCACGCGAAGCTGAGATCATGGATCCACAGCACCGTTTCTTTTTAGAGTGTGCCTGGGAAGCGCTGGAAAACGCAGGCTATGACGCTGAACGCTATCGCGGCGTAATCGGCGTCTTCGCGGGTGTGAGCATGAGCACCTATTTGCTGAATCTCTATTCCAACCGCGATCTCCTCAAGCGAGTAACTGCATTCCAGATTATGCTCGGAAATGAAAAAGATTATCTGACCACCCGCGTTTCCTATAAACTCAATCTAAAAGGGCCAAGTCTCAACGTTCAAACCTCATGTTCGACCTCTTTGGTGAGCCTTCACCTGGCCATTGAAAGTCTGCTCAGCGGCGGGTGTGATATGGCTCTGGCCGGAGGCGTTTCCATCAAAACTCCGCAAAAGACCGGATACTTGTTTCAAGAGGGCGGTATCAATTCTCCCGATGGACACTGTCGCGCTTTTGACGCAAAAGCGCAGGGAACGCTCGGCGGCAACGGCGTCGGTATTGTGATCGTGAAACGGTTGGCCGATGCCGTCGCTGACGGAGATAATATTCTGGCGGTAATCAAAGGCTCGGCGATCAATAACGATGGTGCGTTGAAGGTAGGCTTCACCGCTCCCGGAGTCGAGGGACAATCAAAAGTAATTGCCGAAGCTCTGGCGCTGGCGGATGTTGATCCTGAAACCATTACTTACATCGAGACTCACGGAACGGGTACGACTCTGGGCGACCCGGTCGAAATTGCTGCCCTGACTAAAGCCTTTCGTGCACACACCGCGAAGAAAAGTTTTTGCGCAATTGCTTCAGTTAAGACGAACATCGGACACCTTGACGCCGCCGCAGGAATCGCGGGTCTGATTAAGACTATCCTCTCGCTTCAGCACAAGATGATTCCGCCAAACCTGCATTTTACTGAGCCGAATCCGAAGATTAATTTTGCGGACAGCCCTTTCTACGTCAATGCCACTCTCAGCGATTGGAAAAACGGCGAAACACCGCGCCGAGCCGGAGTCAGTTCATTCGGAATCGGCGGAACTAACATGCACGTTATCCTTGAAGAAGCACCTCTTCGGGCGGAGTCTTCTGATTCGAGACCGTGGCAACTGTTGTTGCTTTCGGCCCGAACAAAGACTGCACTGGAAACTGCGACCACGAACCTGGCTGCCTATCTGCTAAGTAATACGGAAACGAAGGTCGCCGATCTGGCTTACACGCTTCAAGTTGGGCGCAAGGTCTTTGAACATCGCCGCGCGACCATTTGCAAAGATGTTTCGGAAGGAAGCCGGCTTCTCACTGAACGCAACGAGAAATCTGTATGGACCAGTGTGCAAAGGGCCCGAACGCGCCCTCTGGCGTTTATGTTTTCCGGTCAGGGAACGCAATATGTCAACATGGGGCTTCAGTTATACCGCAGTGAAAAAACGTTCCACGCGGAGATAGACCGTTGCGCGCAAATTCTCAGCCCTCACCTCGGATTCGACCTGCGCGAAGCGCTCTACCCTGAAGAGGCGCAAGTCGAAGCAGCTCGCCAGCGACTCAACCAAACCTCTATCGCGCAGCCAGCCCTCTTTGTGACCGAGTATGCGTTGGCTAAGCTCTGGATGTTCTGGGGCGTACGCCCGCAAGCGTTGATCGGTCACAGCATTGGCGAGTACGTTGCGGCATGCCTGGCGGGAGTTTTTTCGCTGGAGGAAGCTCTGTCCCTGGTGGCAGCGAGAGGAAGGTTGATGCAGCAGTTGCCGGCGGGGACGATGCTGGCCGTGCACCTTAAAGAGACTGAGGTCACACCGCTCCTTAACCAGCAGCTTTCACTCGCTGCCGTCAACGGGCCGGACCTATTTGTAATTTCCGGCGAAACGAAGGCAGTTGACGAGATGGACCAGCAGCTAAAATCACGTGGGGTAACGTGTCTTAAGCTGCATACTTCCCACGCCTTCCATTCACAGATGATGGAGCCGATTCTCGATGAGTTTACCAAAGTAGTACGCACGATAGATTTGAAGCCGCCGCAGATTCCGTACATCTCCAATGTTAAGGGAAGCTGGATTACCGCAGCAGAAGCAACACAGCCCGAGTACTGGGCCAGGCACGCGCGACAAACCGTGCGCTTTGGCGCAGGGCTGGCCGAATTGTTGAAAGAACCGGAGCAAGTGTTGCTGGAAATTGGCCCAGGACAGACTCTGCGCACGCTGGCTCAGCGCCACCCGGCCAGGCTGGATGAACATGCCATTCTCAACTCGTTACAGCCCGCGAAAGGCAAGGAGCCGGAAGAGGCGTACTTGCTCAAAGCCTTAGCACAGCTCTGGCTAGCGGGAATCGAGGTGAACTGGCAAAGGTTCTCTGCCGATGAGAACCGTCAGCGCCTGCCGTTGCCGCCTTACCCGTTCGAGCGGCAGCGCTACTGGGTCGGGCGTTCCGAAACTTTCACTGCGCCGGCCGATAGTCTGAATGGACCACAGCCAAATGGGAACAACGAAACTGACGGCAAGCTGCGACAAGAGCAGCGTCCGCCTGCACCATCTCAGGCGCCGGCACTGCCCGGTCAGGGAACGCAGCACATCGTTGCCGTCGCTCAGGGCGAAAGCTCAGGCCCCGCTGCAAGCAACGGCGCAGCCAATCCCGTAGCACCGGGAGATGAGCACGAACGAATTATCGCGCAGCAACTCCAAGTCATGGCGCGACAGCTTGAACTGTTGCGCAAACGTGGTTAGCCCTTCGATTGATAATCTTCTTCGCGCCAACCGGCTCGGGGTTTTATCTCAACCAACTAAAGTTATTCCGCTTAACTAACAAGGGCCAGGGAGGACTCTATGTCTGTGTCTCAATCTATCTCTGCATCAGAAAACGGACGTCTGGAAGGACTAGTCGGCGCATTAAAGAGTCTCGTTACTGAAGTGACTGGAATAGCTTCTGAGACGATTGAAATCAACACAAACTTTCTAGAAGCAGGAATAGATTCCCTGACGTTGATTCAGGCGACTATCGCCCTGGAAGAGAAATTCGGAGTCAAGTTGTCTGTCATTCAGATACTCGAAGAGTACCCAACCATCACTGCCATCGCAGTTTATCTGGATCAAGAACTGCCCCCGGACGCTGACTTCGAATTGCCAATCCAGGATTCGTCAACAGCAGAAACTAGCGTGTTGGACCTTCAATTGGCTCTACCTTCTCAACCGCCCATCGATCAACCGGAGGAGTCGCCATCCATCGCAACTTCATCACCATTCACGGCTGGATTAGTCACCACTTCTGTCGGTGACCAAAAGAATGGAGTTCTGGTGCCCAAGCAAGTGGATCGTGCAGGCGAGAGCGGGGAAGTGGCTGTCAACGGCAATGCACTCCAACGGATTATCGCTGAGCAACTAAGAATCATGACGCAGCAGCTCGAGGTTTTGCGCGGCGATTCAGTCAACGAGCCTACGCCCTCAGCGCCCCAGTTTGTGTTGCCCACGCGCGCTCCCCAGGAGGTACATACAGAACAGACGCAATCTGAGCCGGGACAAATAGAGAAGGTAAAGGCAGAGGACCGCCTGGAGAAGACTTCTGCGCCGCCGCCCACCCCTTCGTCCACAGCACAAATTCCAGCGATCAAGTCCACTCCCTACGTTCCGTATCAGCCTATTCGACCAGGGTCAGCAAGCGGCCTAACTCCACGGCAGAAAAAATACTTGGACCAGTTGATAGCGGACTACAACAAGCGGACCCGCGAATCAAAGAGGATGACGCAAGCCAATCGGCAATTCTTGGCCGACAGCCGCTCGACGGTCGGATTCCGTCTTCTCTGGAAGGATTTGATCTATCCGATTATCGGTCAGCGATCGCTGGGTGCGAGCATGTGGGATGTCGACGGCAATGAATACATTGACATTGCTATGGGCTTCGGTGTGCACCTGTTCGGACACTCTCCGCCCTTTGTCATGGAAGCATTAGAGGAGCAAATGAAGGCAGGGTTGCAACTCGGCCCGCAATCTCTGCTGGCGGGCAAGGTTGCCGAGCTAATCTGTCAAATGACGGGTTCAGAGAGAGTGAACTTTTGTAACTCTGGAACTGAGGCGATCATCGGGGCTGTGCGTCTGGCACGCACCATTACACGGCGCGACAAGATCGCGATCTTTGCCGGCGCCTATCACGGCTGGTCTGACGGAACGATGGCGCGGCAACTGAAACACCCAAATAAAACCGAGACAGTTCCAGTCGCGCCCGGCATCACCTCGCACGCTGTTGCGGATGTCCTGGTGCTGGACTGGGATGATCCACAATCGTTGGAGATCATCAAGGCGCATCGCCAGGAACTGGCCGCCGTTTTAGTCGAACCCGTTCAGAGTCGAAGCCCGGACATTCAACCCAAAGCCTTCTTGCAGGAACTCCGAGATTTGACGGCCCAGATGAAGACGGTCCTGATCTTCGACGAGATCGTGACCGGCTTTCGCGTTGACAACGGCGGCGCGCAAGCCTATTTCGGTGTGCAAGCGGATTTAGTAACCTACGGCAAGGTGCTTGGCGGCGGTCTGCCGATTGGTGTCATCGCCGGCAAAGCGGCCTACATGAATGCCTTCGACGGCGGCTGGTGGAACTATGACGATGGATCGTATCCGAAGACGGAGAAGACGATCTTCGCTGGCAGCTTCTTCAAGAATCCACTCACAATGGCCGCGAGTCTTGCCGTGCTTGAACATCTGAAGGACAAACCGGAACTGCTCCCGCAACTGAATCAGCGCACTTCACGCTTCACCGAATCGCTCAACGCTTACTTCGAGCAGATGGCGCTGCCCATTCGTACCATCAACTTTGGCTCGCTTTTCCGCTTCGTGCACGCCCCGGCAATCAAGTGGATGGATCTTTTCTTTTATCACCTCTTGCAGAACGGCATTTACACCTGGGAAGGTCGCAACTGTTTTCTCTCAACAGCGCACACCACTGCAGACCTGGATCAGATTTTGCGCGCGGTCGCGAGCAGCGTGGAGCAGATGCAGGACGGCGGCTTCTTCCCGGAGCCAGCGTCCACTGCAACCGGCCACGGCGAGCAAGCAGAGCCAAATGACGCAGCACAACCTGCAATCCAGGACAAGCCCCAGCCAGCGAAGGAACCGGCGGCGCCTGCTGCGTCATCACCCGCCCGGACAGATCGTGCTTATTCGATCCCTCTACCGAAAGCACAGCAACAACTTTGGATAGCTTCGCAAGTGAGCACAGAGGCTTCCACTGCCTACAATCAATCTATCAGTCTGCGAATGCGTGGCTCGCCGGATCTGCCGGCGTTACACAATGCTTTGCAGCAACTTGTCGACCGGCATGAATCGCTGCGCATCACCTTCAGTCCTGAGGGCGACTGCCAGTGGGTTGCGCCGGCACTCAAGCTCGAACTGCAGCTACAAGACCTCTCCCGTTTGGAACAGGGCCAGCGTGAAGAACAGCTGAACCGGTGGTTGCAAGAAGAGGTGCGACAGCCTTTCGACCTGGTGCGCGGGCCGCTCATTCGCGCCGGCGTTGTGAAACTGGAAGCGGACTCGCATCTGCTTGTACTCACTTACCATCATCTTATTGTTGACGGTCGCTCGACATCCGTTTTGTTGAACGACTTGCGAGAGCTGTACGTGGCTGAATGTCGGGGCCTTCCCTCCAACCTTCCGCCACCGCAGCCATTTAGCGCTTTCGTCGAACGTCAGGTGGGCCTGCAACAGCGTCCGGCTATGGCTTCTGACGAAAACTACTGGCTCGAACAATTTGCAGATTATGTTCCGATGCTGGAGCTACCGACAGACCGCCCGCGTCCGCCGGTTCAAACCTATAGCGGCGCGCAGCAGCGCCTGGCGATTGAGGCCGCGCTCTATAGCGATCTCAAAAAGCTGAGCGCGCAGCAAGGCTCTACGATAGTCATGCTCCTATTTGCGGTCTGCGGTATTTTCCTGCACCGCTGGTCGGGGCAGGAAGATATCGTTATCGGAACGCCCGCCGCCGGACAACTACCGTCCGGTTTCAAGGATGCTGTTGGCTACTGTTTGAACTTATTGCCATTGCGTTGTAAATCCACGGGCAATCCCACCTTCCCTGAATATCTTGCCGCCGCGCGCCGAACGTTGATGCGAGGCTTTGAGCATCAGAGCTACTCATTCGGCGAATTGATACGCCGCCTTGACCTTCCCTGGGACTCCAGCCGCTCGCCACTTTTCAGCGTGACATTTAATTTTGACAGATCTGGACCTGAGATGAAGTTCCACGATCTGGATGTATCCATCTATGAGAATCCCAGAAGCCTCGCCCAGTTTGATCTGGAAATGAGCTTCATCGAGACGGACGGTGCTCTTCTCTTTGAGTGCACCTACAACACAGATCTCTTCGATGTCGAGACTATACAACGCATGATGACAGGCTGCCGAAGCTTGCTCCAAAGCGTAGTCATCAATCCGCAGCAGAGACTCTGGGATCTGCCGCTACTGACAGCGGATGACCAGCAGCAGATGCTCCACGATTGGAACGCAACGAGGGCGCCTTTCACTAACAAGTGCGTGCACGAGTTGATTGCGGATCAGGTCGCAAGGACGCCAGGCGCGACAGCGTTGGTGTTTGAAGACGAGAACTTGTCCTACCAGGAATTGAACGCTCGCGCGAACCAACTAGCGCACTACCTGCGCGGGATGGACATTGGCCCGGAGTCTCTTGTAGGCATTTGCGTCGAGCGTTCGGTTGAAATGATCGTCGGCATTCTGGGCATTCTCAAAGTCGGCGGTGCTTATGTTCCGTTGGACCCGCAATTTCCGCAGGAGCGTCTCTCATGGATGTTAGAAGATGCGAAGGTCGCCATGCTGCTAACGCAAAGACGACTGCTGAAAATCTTGGCGCCAGGGACCTGCCCGCTCCTTTGTCTGGATACCGACTGGCAACTCATCGCTGCCGAAAGCGAACAGAATCATGAAAGCGATGTAGAGCCTCGGAATGCGGCTTACGTCATCTATACCTCTGGCTCAACCGGAAGACCGAAGGGAGTCGTGATCACGCACAGATCCCTGGTCAATTACGTGGAGAGCGCAAGCCTGGACTTCGACATCACTTCGAACGACAAAGTTTTGCAGTTCGCCTCAATCAGCTTTGATACTGCCGCCGAAGAGATTTTTCCCACCCTGACGCGCGGGGCGACGCTTGTGCTGCGCACAGATGGGTTATTGAGTTCGGCGCACCATTTTCTGGGTGAGTGCCGTGAACTCGAATTGACGGTTCTGGATCTGCCGACAGCCTACTGGCATATCATTGCCGCGGAGTGCGCGGCGGAGAAGTTGAAATTGCCGGAGCAATTGCGGCTGGTGATCATTGGCGGAGAAAAAGCTCATGGTGGTTCGGTCAAGACATGGCAGGAGCAGGTTGGCAGCCAAGCTCGCTTATTCAACAGTTATGGCCCAACGGAGGCCACAATAGTTTCGACTATTTGCGAGCTCAAAGCTGAGCCTGCCGCGGGTGCCACAGCCCGGGAAGTACCTATTGGCTCTCCGGTAAGGAACGTGGAAGTCTACATCCTGGGCCGGAACCTACAGCCGATGCCGATCGGCATGCCGGGCGAATTATACATTGGCGGAGAAGGCCTGGCTCGTGGGTATTTGAACCAACCGGAGTCGACCGCTGAAAGGTTCATCCCAAACCCGTTCAGTGTTCGGCCCGGATCGCGATTCTACAAAACGGGCGACCTGGCACGTTATCGGGCTGATGGACAGATAGAGTTCCTGGGTCGCTTGGACCAACAAGTGAAAGTGAGGGGCTACCGCATCGAGTTGGAGGAGATCGAAGCGGTAATAACGGCTCATGGAGATGTGCGTGAAGCAGTCGTCTCAGCCAGAGAAGACGAGGCGGGTGACAAGCAGTTGATCGCGTACGTGGTGGCCGATCCCACATATGACCGCGCGGACGGCAACTCGGTGGCGCCCGACTCATCTCTCGAGCAGGTCTCGCGATGGAGGGACGTCTTCAATGATCTCTATAGACACGCCGACCCTAATCAGCGGACACAATTCTATATTAAAGGGTGGGACAGCAGTTATACGGGCCAAGCCATGCCTGATAATGAAGTCGAGGAGTGGATGGACCAGACGGTCGCGCGCATCTTGTCGCTAAAACCTACTCGAATCAGAGAACTCGGCTGTGGCGGCAGCGGTCTCACGCTATTTAGAGTCGCTCCACATTGCAATGAATACTATGCGACGGACATTTCAGAAAATGCGCTGAGTATTCTTCAACATCAATTAGATCAGATTGAGCAGGGAATACCCGCAGTTACACTGCAACAAAAAAGTGCGCATGAATTTCAAGAGTCAGAGGTCGAAGCCTACGATGCCGTCCTTTGTGTCTCCGTCGCGCAGTATTTTCCTGACATCGATTTTCTGTTGAAAGTGCTGGAGCGCTCGGTGAGAGCGGTGAAGCCGGGCGGATTCGTCTTCTTCGGAGATGTACGGAGCAAACGATTGCTGCAGGCTTTTCATGCTTCGGTTCAACTGCATCGAGCCCCCTCCTTGCTGACTACAACAGTGTTGAAGAAGCGCATTGAGAGAAAGTTAACATTGGAAAATCAATTGACGGTCGATCCGGACTTTTTCCGCGCCGCGAAAGAAAGCGTTCCGAATATCAGCGATGTTGAGATTCATCTCCTTCGTGGTCATCAGCATAACGAGCTGACGAAATTTCGCTATGACGTGATCTTGCGTGTTGGAACCGAGCCTCGTCAGCAAAAAATCGTCCCCTCGCTGGATTGGTCTGAAGAGAGCCTGACCGTAGATTCCGTGCGGCGTTTACTTTTGGAGGACCAGCCGGAAGTACTGGGCATCCGTCGTGTGCCCAATGCTCGCGTGTTGGCTGACTTGCAGCTCGTAGAGATGTTGGAAACGCAGAACTGCCCAGCCGATGCGGGGAGGTTGCGCGCATTGATCAGCGAGAAAGCGAGCCAAGGGGTCGACCCTGAAAGCCTGTGGGTTTTGGGCGAAGAATTGCCGTACGACATAGATATTACGTGGTCTGATTACGGTGCTGACGAAGGGTACGACGTAGTCCTCAGAAGAAAGATACCGGGAAAAGGCAGAGTTGTGGGTGAGATGCGTCCGTCAAAGCGCCTAAGAGTCAGGCCGTGGAAGGAGTATGCCAACACTCCGACCCGACAAGTCGATCCCGGCAAGTTGATCCTGGAATTGAAAAGTTTCTTAAAGCTGAAGTTGCCAGAGTACATGATACCGCGACAGTTTCTGTTGCTGGACGAACTGCCTTTGACTGCCAACGGCAAACTCGACCGCCGCGCGCTGCCGGACGCTCAGCAAACAGGTTCCGTCTCACGTTCTGACGTTGCTCGCTCTCCCATGGAAGAGATACTTGCGGGGCTATGGAGCGAACTGCTGGGGCTACAAGAGATCGGCATTCATGACAATTTCTTCGAACTCGGGGGCCACTCCCTGCTGGCCACGCGGCTGGTGTCCCGGTTGCACCACGCGCTCTCCGTGGATGTTCCGTTGCACATGATCTTTGAAGCGCCGACGATCAACTCGTTAGCGGGCCAGTTGGAAGTGCTGCTGGGGTTCGGCATGACGACGGAAGCGGCAGCGCCGCTGGTGGCAGTGGAACGTCCCGCTCGGGTTCCGCTTTCATATGCGCAACAGCGGCTTTGGTTCTTCGACCAACTACAGCCGCAGAGTTCCGCTTACAATCTGCCCCTGGCAGTGCGATTGCGCGGGGTCTTGAATTTGGAGGCGTTGCTGCGCAGTTTGCAGTGGGTGATTGACAGACATGAAGTCCTCCGTACCACATTTGCGATGGCAGATGGCGAGCCATATCAAGTGATAGCAGATCAGTTGTTGCTGGAAGTGCCGGTGATTGACTTGACGTCCAAGGCTGGGGCAGAGCAGGAGAAGGAGGTTGGCCGAGTGTTAGGGGAGGAAGCCAAGTTGGGCTTTGACCTCACAGCCGGACCACTGTTGAGAGCCCAGGTGATGCGGCTGGGAGAGCAGGAACACATCGCCAGTTTGACGATGCATCACATCGTTTCGGATGGGTGGTCGCTGGGCGTGCTGCTGAGAGAATTGGCCACTCTCTATAACGCGCAACAAGAAACACTGGAGATTGGTGAACTTACCCCTGTTCGCAACTGGGAGGGAAGCTTGGGACCGCTGCCGCTGCAGTATGCGGATTATGCGCTGTGGCAGAGAGAGTGGCTGTCAGGCAGGGCGCTGGAGTCACAGTTGTCTTACTGGCGAGAGCAGTTGGCGGGGGCGCCGGTGCTGGAGCTACCGGCGGACAAGAGTCGACCAGTACTGCAAAGCATGCGCGGGGGGCAAGAGATCTTCGGAGTTTCGGCAGAGTTGACGGGGCAGTTGCGGGAGCTGGCGTTGCGCGAAGGAGCGACGCTGTTCATGGTTTTGTTAGCGGTGTTTGAAGCACTGCTGGGGCGCTACAGCGGGCAGCGGGATCTGGTGGTGGGAACGCCGATCGCGAATCGCAACCGGTATGAGACGGAAGAGTTGATCGGGTTCTTCGTGAACATGCTGGCGTTGCGAGTGAAGCTTGAGGAGCGGGAGAGTTTCCGGGAGTTGGTGCGAGAGGTGCGAGAGGTGACGCTGGCGGCGTACGCCAACCAGGACGTGCCGTTTGAGAAGATCGTGGAAGAATTGCAGCCGGAACGAGACACGAGCAGACAGCCGATCTTTCAGGTGATGTTTGTGATGCAGAATGTGCCGCAGGGAGAGTTGCAGTTAAAGGGCCTGGAGGTAAGCGGGGCAGGAGGCGGGGCGGCGGTCTCTAAGTATGATTTAAGTTTGGTGGTGGAGGAGAGCGGGGGCGGCTTAGTGTGTGGGCTCGAGTACAGCACGGAGTTATTCGAGGCGGAGACGATCAGGCGGCTGGGGCAGCACTGGGAGGGGTTGTGTAAGGAGGTGGTGAGAGATAGCGAGCAGTGCATTTGGGAAATGGAGTTGTTGAGCGAGGGGGAACGAGAGCAGCTAGTGGCAGGGTGGAATGACACCGCAGTGGAGTACCAGGACGAGAGGAGCTGCCATGAGATGTTTGAGGAGCAGGCTTTACTGAGTCCGGAGGCGATAGCAGTTGTTGCTGAAGATGGGGAGTTGAGCTATGGAGAATTGAACCGGCAAGCGAATCAGTTAGCGCACTATTTACGGGGCTTGGGGGTGGGAGCGGAAGTGAGAGTGGGGCTGTTGTTGGAGCGCGGGGTGGCAGCGGTAGTCGGGATTTTGGGAATACTCAAGGCCGGGGGCGCTTATGTCCCGCTGGAGATGGAATATCCGGCTGAGCGTCTCTCGATGATGGTCAAGGATGCGGGGGTGCAGATGCTGCTACGGCAAGGGAGCTTTGAAAACTTCGCGCCGCCGGAAGTGAAAGTGGTGCGGATTGACGAGGAGCAGGAGTTGATCGCTGGGGAGAGCGAGAAGAGTGTCGGGCGAGTGGTTAGTGCGGAGAATCTGGCGTATGTGATCTACACCTCCGGCTCCACCGGTCGGCCCAAGGGAGTGGCGGTGGAACATCGTCAATTGAGCAACTACGTGCGGGCCATTACGGAGAAACTGGGGTTGCCAACGGCTGCCAGCTTCGCCATGGTTTCGACCTTCGCCGCCGACCTCGGACATACCATGCTGTTTCCCTCGTTATGCATGGGGGGACGGCTGCATCTGATCTCAAGAGAGAGGGCGCTGAACGCGGCAGGGCTCTTCGATTACGTGGAACGTCACGCGATCGACTGCCTGAAGATAGTACCGTCACATTTGGCCGCGTTGTTGAGCGCGAGGCGCGGTGAGGGAGCGCTGCCGGGCCGAGTGTTGATGCTGGGAGGGGAAGCGTCGCGGATGGATTGGGTGGAGAAAGTGGAAGCGCTTGCAGGCGACTGCGCCATCATTAATCACTATGGCCCAACAGAAGCCACCGTCGGAGTGCTGACTTACCGCATAAACAAGGGCCGGCATGATAGCTCAAACATTACCGTGCCACTGGGTCGACCACTTGCCAATGTTCAGGCCTACATTTTGGACCGGAACTTCCGACCTGTGCCCGTCGGAGTCCTGGGCGAATTACACCTCGCTGGCTACTGCCTGGCACGCGGATACCTTAACCATCCCGAGCTGACGGCTGAGAAATTCATTCCGAACCCGTTCAGCAAAGAACCCGGCGCACGGCTCTACAGAACTGGTGATCTCGCGCGCTATTTGCCGGACGGTAACATAGAGTTTCGAGGACGAATAGATCATCAGGTTAAGATTCGCGGCTTCCGAATTGAACCTCAAGAAGTCGAGACGGTCCTCCTTCAGCATCCTGAAGTTCAAGACGCAGTTGTACTCGCAGTGGAGGATGCCGCCAAGGGCAAGCGGCTGGCCGCATATGTGGTGATCAAGTCTGAGGCCGTGGCGACGAGCAGCGAGCTTTGGAGGTTCATGAAGGAACGTCTGCCGGAGTTTTTGATCCCGTCGGCGATTGCAATCCTGGAAACTCTACCGAGGACTCAACAGGGTAAGCTGGACAGAATGGCACTGCCTGTCGCGGATCAGTTGCGGCCTGATCTGTACGAAGGCTACGTCGCGCCGCGCACGGAAGTCGAGAAACTGCTGGAGAGTATTTGGGCCGAGGTGCTGGAGCTTGAACAAATTGGAGTGAATGACAACTTCTTCGAGTTAGGCGGCCATTCGCTACTCGCGTTGCGCATTATTTCCCGCATCCAGGAAGCGTTCCAGTTGAAACTCCAGTTACGCAGCCTCTTTGAGACACCGACGATAGCCGGTCTGGCTGAGACCATCGCGCAGCTTCAAAGCAATGGTGAAGGGGTGGAAGCCGATAGCAGCCGCGCCGCCGCGCCGCCGGACACAGAAGAACAGCTCCTGACGCGAATCGATCAGCTATCAGATCAAGAGGTGGATACGCTGCTCAAAGATTTTCTGGCTGAAGAGCGAGCTACTCAATGAGCGAAATCGCAGAGCGATTGGCTAAGGCTTCGCCCGAGGAGAAACGTGCTCTGCTGGCGCAACTGCTTCGCCAGAAAGTCCAACGGCCAAAGTGTCATCCGCTATCTTTTGCGCAGGAGCGGCTCTGGGTTCTGGATCAGTTAATGCGCGGCAGCACAGCCTACAACATTCCGGCCGGCGTGCGTCTAAAAGGGCCTCTCAACCTCGCGGCCTTTGAACAGAGTCTCAATGAAATCAGGCGACGCCATGAGATATTACGTACGACCTTTGCAGTCGCCGGAGAAGAACCGGTCCAGGTAATCGGCTCGCCGGAGCCTGTGCCTGTGCGGTTCTCTGATCTGAGCGAGTTGCCGGAGACCGAGCGTGAGCCGGAGGCGCTGAGGCTGGTCACTGAAGAATGGCAACGGCCTTTTGATTTGACGCGTGGTTCGCTCCTGCGAGTCAACGTGCTGCGTTTGGGTGACGAAGATCACGTGGTGGCTTTTACCATTCATCATATTGTCTCGGACGGCTGGTCAATGCGCGTGCTCGTGAAGGAGTTGATGGCGCTCTATCAAGCTTTCTCCGAGGGAAAACCATCGCCGCTTTCTGAGTTGCCGATACAATATGGTGACTACGCGCGCAGGCAACGAGAAGAGTTGAGCAGCAACGTACTCGAAACGCAGATCGCTTACTGGAAGCAGCAGCTTGACGGCAGCCCGCCGCTGCTGGAGTTGCCGACAGATCATGCGCGGCCACCCGTTCAGAGTTTTAACGGCGGGTTTCAGTCCATTGTACTCGCTGAAGCGCTCAGAGAGCCGCTGAGGCAGTTGAGCCGTCGGCACAGTGCCACGCTTTTCATCGCTTTACTCACGGCGTTTCAGATACTACTGCATTACGGCAGCGGGCAGACAGACATTGTTGTCGGTACGCCTGTGGCTGGGCGTGACAGGGTGGAGACCGAAGGTTTGATCGGTTTTTTCGTCAATACCCTGTTATTGCGCTTGAGAATTTCCGGCGACCCGACTTTCCGAGAGTTGCTCAGCCAAGTGCGCGAGACCGTCCTTCAGGCGCAGGCCAATCAGGACGTGCCCTTCGAGAAGCTGGTAGAAGTGTTGCAACCTGAGCGAAACACGAGCTACATGCCGCTCTTTCAAGTTGCGTTTTCGTTCACGAACGCTCCGCGAAAGACTTTTACGTTACCAGACTTGGGAATGACGGAGTTCGGCGCTCCCACGGGAACGGCAAAATTTGATTTAGACTTTGCCGTAGTGGAAACGAACCAGAGACTCATCGCAACCCTTGAGTACAGCACAGATTTGTATGAGGCTGCGACCATTCTTCAAATGCTCAAGCGGTACGAAACACTTCTGCTGCGAATTGTTGCGCGGCCTGATGCACGGTTGAGCGAATACACGCAGGCTCTGGTTGAAGCCGACAGCCAACGAAAAATCGCCGAAGAACAGCATCTCACGCAAGCGCGTCTTGAGAAATTCAAGCAGGTTCGGCGCAAACGGGTCACTTCAGCCTGACGATGAATTCCGAGCCGACAAGCGACGTTTCACGCTCGCGAAAAATGTTCTCATCTTAGCCTCCGGATGCAGTAAATCTTCAACTTCTTATCGCACTCAAAGCGAGTTCGTGATGCGACTCCCGTAGTCTCAGAGGGCATCGCAGCAGAGCTATTGAGTATTTGAAAATCCAGGGCACTTCTATGCGGAACGAAACAATCGAAGGCTATCGCCTCTCACCACAACAAGAACGACTCTGGTTTTTGCAGCAACCTGGCGCAGGAGGAGGATTGCCGCAGCGCGCCGCCTGCGCCATTCTGATCGAAGGCGAGCTCTTGCCAGAGGTCTTGAGAGGCGCGCTCTCAAGAGTCGTCGATCGGCATGAGATCCTGCGCACGAACTTTGAGTTGTTCCCAGCGATGACTGTGCCTGTTCAAGTGATCGCTGATCACGGCGCGCTAGAGATGCAAGAGAGCGACGCGAGCGAGTTGACGGCAGACGTGCAAGAAGCAGGGATTGATTCTCAGATGGAAGAAATGTTGCAGCAGCGTCCTGGAGACGCCGCGCCGCTGAACGTCTCGCTGGTGAAGCTTTCTACGCGCAAGCACCTGCTGGCATTGAGCCTGCCTGCCCTTTGCGTTGATCGTACAGGAATCGCCAACCTGATTCGTGAAATCGCTGATGCTTACGGCGCATGCTGCGGCGTTGAAGCGGAAACGTCCGCCGAAGCTCTGCAATATGCCGATGTTGCCGAAATCCTGAATGAGCTGCTTGAATCCGAAGACACTCAAGCCGGACGGGATTACTGGCGAGACGAGGACTTCTCGGCGTTTAGGTTGGCGCGGTTGCCTTATGAGCCTCAAACGCCGGACGAACGGACTCTTGAACTGCGTTCTGTGAGCCTGAGGATTGCTGGCGAAACGCTCGCGCAGGTTGAAGAGCTGGCGCGGAAGTATCAGACGACAACCGCGGCGCTCTTATTAGCCTGCTGGCAAACACTGCTCTGGCGATTGAGTGGGCAAGCAGAAATCATCGTTGGCACCACTTACGATTGCCGTACTTATGCCGGACTGGACAAATCCATCGGACTCTTTGCCAAGCATCTGCCAATACGCTCTCAGTTCAAGGCGAGCACATCCTTCAGCACTATTCTGCGGCATGTGGATAAGCAGATGGCTGAACGCGCAAAGTGGCAAGAGTATTTCACCTGGGAGCATCTAGCCCAGAACGACGCGGGCCACGACGGGATAGGGTTCTTCCCCTTTGCCTTCGAACTTGCCGAAGCGCATCCCGAATATACTTGCGCTGGTGCGTCGTTTTCTATCTACAAGGAACAGGTGACAGTCGAGCGGTTCAAGGTCAAACTTTGCTGTAGCCGGAGCAACGGGGTGCTGATTGCAGAACTGTACTACGATTCGCATCTCTTCGGAGCCGAAGCAATAGAACGCCTGGCGGGACAATATCAAAGCTTATTACAAAGTGCGCTCAGCAACCCTGAGGTTCAGATTAGCAAATTGGAGTTGTTGGGCGAGGCAGAACGGCAACAACTGCTGTTTGAATGGAACCAAACCACCGCGGCTACGCCAGCCAGTTGCCTGCATCAATTATTTGAAGCGCAGGTGGAGTGCGCGCCCGATGCCGTAGCGGTGATCTTCGAAGAGCAGCAACTCAGCTACGGTGA